>NZ_CP074405.1:679470-1358941 GCF_018388445.1 Cellulomonas wangleii | reverse complement strand
TCGGCCAAGAAGCACGCGGCCGAGCAGAAGGCCCTGATCGAGGCGGCCTTCCAGCGCTGAGCACGGCCGACGGGCCGGCGACCCCTGCGGGGCGCCGGCCCGTCGTCGTTCCCGGAGCGCCTACGAGGCCTGGTCGGCGGGGTCGCAGCTGAACCGGCGCCGGTACGCCAGCGGTGTGGTGCCGAGCGTGCGGGCGAAGTGGTGGCGCAGCAGCGCGGCGGTGCCGAACCCGCAGCGTCGAGCGATCTCCTCGACGGGTGCGGCGGTGCGCTCCAGCAGCTCCTGGGCACGGGCGACCCGCTGCCGCGCCACCCAGGCGGCGGGCGTCGAGCCGGTCTCGGAGCGGAACCGGCGCGCGAACGTGCGCTCCGACATCAGTGCGCGGGCAGCGAGCACGGGCACGCCCAGGTCGTCGTCGAGGTGCTCGAGCATCCACGCCAGCAGCGGGGCGAGGGTGTCGGCCTGCGGGGGCAGCGGGGTGTCGACGTACTGCGCCTGGCCGCCGTCGCGCTGCGGGGGCACCACCATCCGCCGCGCGATGCTCGTGGCCGCCGCCGCCCCGAGCTCGCGACGCACCAGGTGCAGGCAGGCGTCGATGCCGGCGGCGGTCCCGGCGCCGGTGATGACCCGCCCGTCCTCGACGTAGAGCACGTCGGGGTCCACCGTGGCCGACGGGAAGCGCTGCGCGAGGGCGGCCGCGTGCATCCAGTGGGTCGTGCAGCGTCGCCCGTCGAGCAGCCCGGCCTCACCCAGCGCGAACGCACCGCTGCAGATGCTCAGGATCCACGCCCCGCGCTCGTGGGCGTCACGCATCCCCTGCAGCACCTCGGCGGGGACGGTCCCCTGCGGCATGCCGTAGGCGGGCACCACGACGAGGTCGGCGTCGCGCATCGCCTCCACACCGTGGTCGACGACGATCGCGAAGCCGCCCTTGGTCGGCATCGCGACACCGGGCGTGGGCCCGCAGACACGGAAGTCGAACCTGGGACCACCGGTGTCGGAGCGGTCGATCCCGAAGACCTCGCACGCGGTGCCGAGCTCGAAGGCGGCGGCGTTGGGCAGGGCGAGCACGGCGACGGTCCGGAGCACCCGTCCACGGTCCCACGGGGTTGGCAGGATTTCAACCCTCACCGTCAGTTCCGCCACTCGTGGCGCAATCTGGGCGTACACAGACTTTCTGCCATGGACATTCTCTGGATCGTCGTCATCGCCCTCACCGCCGCCGCGTGGGTCGCGTGGCTCGTCCACGTCGTCCGGCACGACGGACTGGGCGACCACGAGCCACCCCGCTCGCACCCGCACGAGGTGCACCAGCCCGTGACGCAGATCTTCCTCCGGTGACCCGTCGCGCCCCGCGACCGCGCCACCGCGACCGACACGGACGCGACCCGCCCGTCGATCGGTGCGACCACGCGCCCCCGGCCTGAGAGACTGTCGCCCATCGCGCACCGGACCGCCCGGCGCCGCGGGCACAGGCAGGAGTGATGGGCGTGGGTGAGCTGCCGCTGCGTCTCGCCGTGGTCGGGGACGAGCTGGTGGCCGGCGCGGGCGACCCCAAGGGACTGGGCTGGGTGGGACGCGTCACGGCGCGCACCAGCACGCCCGACCCGTTGACCGTGCTGACCCTGGCCGTCCCGGGCGAGACCAGCACCGAGCTGGGTGCCCGCTGGGACGCCGAGGTCTCGCGACGACTGTCGCCCCACGCCGACAACCGGCTCGTGGTCGCGCTCGGGCGCGCCGACATCGCCGCCGGACTCTCGCTGGCACGCAGCCGCCTGAACCTGGCCAACATCCTCGACGTCGCCGACCAGCGCCGGATCCCGGCGTTCGTGATCGGCCCGCCGCCGGGCCCCGCGCACGAGAGCGACCGCCTGGCGGAGCTCTCCGCCGCGCTCGGGGACGTCGCCTCGCGGCGCCGCGTCCCGTACGTGGACATGTACTCGCCCCTGGCGACGCACGACCAGTGGCTCGCGGACATGGCCACCTCGCCGCAGCACCTGCCCGGTCAGGCCGGCTACGGGCTCATGGCCTGGCTCGTCCTGCACACCGGCTGGCACACGTGGCTGGGCCTGCCGGATGACGGCGCCTGACCCCACGCCGGACCCGGCACCTGCCGTCCCGCAGCACACCGCCCCCGCACCGTCGGGAGCGGCCCGCGTCGTCGGCCCTCGTGCCGTGCTCGAGGTGTGCCTGCGCGCCGCTGCCGTCCTGCTGGTCATGGCCGCCGTCATGCTCGCCGTGCTGCTGGCGATGGCCTCCCGCTCCTCCGACGCGGCCGTCGACGCCCAGGCCGCCGTGATGGTCGTCGTCCTCATGTACGGGCTGCACCTCGTGGCCCTGGCCGTCCTCGGGTGGCCCGGCGGCCTGCTGACCGCGCACCTCATGCGGCACGAGACGTCCGAGCGCCGGCACGTGATCGCGTTCGCGGTCGCCGGCGGCCTGCTGGGAGGCGCCATCCTGGCGGCGTGGGGCGGCGGGGTCGCGATCCTCGTGTGGGCCGCCGTCGGCGCGGCCGTGGCGGGTGGCGCGCGCGCCTGGACGGGCCTGGCGCGTCGCCGTCGCGCGCTGCTGCGCGCCACCCACCCCAGCGCGCCCTCCTGAGCGACCCGGGCCCTCGGGCGCTCAGCGCAGCGTGGACCGCATCGTGCGCAGCGCCGTGTCGAGCACCGTCCGCAGGGTCTCGACCGTCAGCTCGTCGACGCCCGACGCGGCGTCGGCCCGGCGCAGGTCGGTGCGGACCTCGTCGCCGAAGCGCCGGACGATCGCCTCGGCCTCGACACGTCGCCGGTGCGAGGCCGTGCGCTGCGGGTCCGGCTCGCCCGGGGAGGGGCGTGCCGCGTCGCGGGCGCGCTGGGCGGCCGAGGCGAGATCGGCCCGCAGGCCGCGCATCGCCGCCTGCACGTCGTCCCGCACCTGGGACGCCTGCGCCCGGACCGTCTCGGAGATCTCGGCCTCCAGGTGCGCCAGGTCGCCGCGACGGGCGTCGAGCTCGGCCCGCCCGGCCTCGGTGAGCGTGTAGGTCGCCTTGCGCCCCTCGTCGGCGCGCCGGACCAGCCCCTCCTCCTCCAGCCGCGCGAGCCGCGGGTACACCGTCCCGGCGCTGGGGCGGTAGGTCCCGCCGAACCGGTCGCTCAACGCGGTCATGAGCTCGTAGCCGTGCCGCGGCCCGTCCTCGAGCAAGGACAGCAGGTACAGCCGCAGCCGGCCGTGCGCGAACACCTGGACCATCAGGCGCTCCTGTCGGCTGCGTCACCCGGCACCGCGTCGCCCGGCACCGCGTCGACGACGGCGTCATCAACGGGCGCGCGCAGCACCGTCACGTGCCCCGTCACCGTGGTCGCGGAGAGGTAGGTGCCGCCGTCGCCGGAGTCCAGGTCGACGGTCCGGCGCCCGGGACCGGTGCCCTTGTGCTCCTGCCCGTCGACGACGAGCCGTCCGGAGACCGACTGGGCCCGCACGCTCAGCCCGGCACCCTCCGGCACACGGACCGTGAGGTCGCCGGCGACGGTGGTGACCGTGAGCGAGGACGTGCCGGGACCGACGTCGAGCGAGACCGCCCCCGACACCGAGTTGCCCTGCACGAGCGTCAGCTCGCCGGAGGCTGCGAACTCGCCCGACACGGTGTTGAAGCGCACGTCGCCCTGGTGGCGGCGCACGACCGTCTCCCCCGAGACGCTGGTGGTCGACAGCCGTCCGTGCACGTCGTCCACGACGACGGAGCCGGAGACGGTCGAGACCGAGACGTCCTGCCGCAGGCCGGCGACGAGCTCGTCCGCGCTCACCGTGCCGACCTTGGCCAGCACGTCGCTCGGGACCGCGATGTGGACGTCGGCGCGGTCCTTGTCCTGGAAGTTGCGGAACCGCTCGACGAAGCCCTCCCACCCGCCGAGCGTGAAGCTGTAGCCGACGCGCAGCTCCCCGTCGGACAGCGTCACCTCGAGCGGACGGCCGTCGACCTCGTGCACCTCCAGGCGGGCCCCGCGCTGCTCCGGGTCGTCGTGCGCGACGACGTCGACGCGACCACCCACCAGCCCGACGCGCAGCGCGCGCAGGTCCTCGATCTCGATCACCTGCGGGCCGGCGACGACCCAGGACTCCGTCGACATGATGCCTCCATCGCGATATGTCGTGTTGTGCGGACACGTTATATCGCGATCGCGCACCGCACAACCGTGCGGACGACGACGGCCGACGACCTCCACGAGGTCGTCGGCCGTCGTCGTGCTGCGGTGCGGTGGAGCTACACGACGATGCCCGCGCCGCGCAGCTCCACCGTGAGGTCGTGCGGGTTGGACGCGACGGCCAGCGCCTCCTCGAAGGTCACCACCGCGTCGCGGACCAGCGTG
Organism: Cellulomonas wangleii; assembly: GCF_018388445.1. NCBI lineage: Bacteria > Bacillati > Actinomycetota > Actinomycetes > Micrococcales > Cellulomonadaceae > Cellulomonas > Cellulomonas wangleii. The sequence continues at coordinate 1,354,595 of NZ_CP074405.1, read as the reverse complement.
AACAGGTGCTGGTCGAACGTCTGCATCTTGTAGAAGTCCCCCTCCTTGATGAGGTCGTTCAGCGGGGGGTTCTCCTGGGGCTCGATGATGGCCTCGGCCGTGCGGCCGGTGTTGATCATGACCTCGATGGCCGCCTGCCGGCCGCTGCCGTCCGCCTTGCGCACCAGGCGCTGCGACACGATGCCGCGCAGCGCCTGCGCCAGCGCGATGCGGACCTGCTTCTGCTCGTGGGGCGGGAAGAAGTCCACGATGCGGTTGATGGTCTCGGCGGCGTCGATGGTGTGCAGCGTCGAGAGCACGAGGTGGCCGGTCTCGGCCGCGGACAGCGCCGCGCGCACGGTCTCGGTGTCACGCATCTCGCCGACCAGGATGACGTCCGGGTCCTGACGCATCGCGGCGCGCAGTGCCACGGTGAAGTCCGCGGTGTCCTGGCGCACCTCGCGCTGGGAGACGATCGCCTTCTTGTCCGCGTGCAGGATCTCGATCGGGTCCTCGATCGTCACGATGTTGACCTCACGGTACGAGTTGATGAGGTCGACCATCGAGGCCAGGGTCGTCGTCTTGCCCGATCCGGTGGGTCCGGTCACCAGGACCAGACCGCGGGGTTCCAGCGCGAGCTCGCCGACGACCTCCGGCAGGCCCAGCTCCCCCAGCGACTGCGCCCCGACGGCGACGCGGCGGAACACCATCCCGAAGGTCCCGCGCGCCTGGTACGCGTTGACGCGGAACCGGCCGACGCCCGACAGCGAGTACGCGAAGTCCGCCTCCTTCGTCTCGCGGAAGATCTCCACGAGGTCGTCGGGCAGGACCTCCTCGAGCATCCGCTCGGTGTCCGCGGGGCGCAGCTCCGGCGCCTGCAGCTTGCGCAGCCGCCCGTCCACCCGCACGCGGGGCGACGACCCGACCTTGCAGTGCAGGTCGGAGCCGCCCGTGCTGGCCAGGGCGTGGAGGAACGGGATCACGGACTGCGGCTGCTGGCTCACGTCTGGGATATCGGGCGCGCTGCCCCCGCACTTGAGCACCCGCACGGCGGCGCGCACCACCCCGCGGGTGTGGGACCATGGGACGACATCCCTGCGTGCGTGCGTCGTGCGCGCGCGCCGCGACCCGAGGAGAACCACGATGAGCAAGCGTGGCCGCAAGCGTCGCTCCCGCAAGGGGAACGCCGCCAACCACGGCAAGCGTCCCAACGCCTGAGCGTTCGACGCCGTGACGTCGCGACGGGCCCGGAGCAACCGCTCCGGGCCCGTCGCCGTGTCGTGGGGTCTCAGACCTCGGTGTCAGTCGCGGGACGCAGCCGCAGGACCGTGAGCTGCTCGCGGATCCGCAGGCGCAGCGTCGCCGGGGCCTCCTCCTGGCAGCAGCGCCGCACGAGCTGCTTCATGACGAGCTCGATCTGCTCCTCCTCGAGGCAGTCCCTGCACTCGTGCAGGTGCGCCTCGACGCGGTCGTGGTCCAGCGCACCCAGCTCGGAGTCGACGTACTCCCACAGCCGCTCGACCGCCTCGTCGCAGCCGCAGGCGTCGGTCACGGGCGGGCCGGCCGACGTGTCGGCCACGACGGGCTCGTCCTCACGCGCGCTCACCGGGCACCGTCCGGCGTGCTCGGCGCCGCCCCCGCCAGGCCGCGGCCGCGGGCGTAGTCGGCCAGCAGCTCGCGCAGCTGGGCACGACCCCGGTGCAGGCGGGACATCACCGTCCCGATCGGTGTGCCCATGATCTCGGCGATCTCCTTGTAGGCGAAGCCCTCGACGTCCGCGAGGTACACCGCGATGCGGAAGTCCTCGGGGATCTGCTGCAGGGCGTCCTTGACGTCGGAGTCCGGCAGGTGGTCCAGCGCCTCGGCCTCGGCCGAGCGCAGCCCGCGCGACGTGTGCGACTCCGCCCGCGCCAGCTGCCAGTCCTCGATCTCCTCCGACCGGGACTGCTGCGGCTCGCGCTGCTTCTTGCGGTACGTGTTGATGTACGTGTTGGTGAGGATCCGGTACAGCCACGCCTTGAGGTTCGTGCCCGGGCGGTACTGGTGGAAGGCGGCGAACGCCTTGGTGAACGCCTCCTGCACCAGGTCCTCGGCGTCGGCGGGGTTGCGCGTCATCCGCAGCGCCGCGCCGTACAGCTGGTCGAGGTAGACCAGCGCCTCGGCCTCGAACCGCTCGCTGCGGGCGGCGTCGTCCTCACCCGCAGGGGCACGGGTCGTGCCCTCGCCGTCGTCGACTCCCTCGGGGTGCTCGCTCATCACCACCGAGCCTAGTGCGCCGCGGGCACCACCACCCCCGCGCGGGGGCACGCCCCAGGGGGCGACGCCGTACGCCGGTCCGGGCCGCAGCGGGTGCACGACGGTCGCCGCGCCGGTGACGTCGACAGGCACGGGTGCGGCCGGGGGCGCCGGAGGGCTCGCGAGGGCACAGCTCATGACCGCTCCAACACGGCGGACACCTGCACGCATTCCCGGCGGTGGGCGCGCCGTCGAGGGCGGACGACACTAGCGTGGGACGCACCGTCCACCCGCGGTGACGTCTTCCTGGAGGAACCCGTGCTGCTGCGTCGCATCGCCCGCCCCCTGTTCGCGTCGTGGTTCGTCAGCCAAGGGCTCGACGCGCTGCGCCAACCCGCCGGCCACGCGCAGGTGATGCGCGACGGCCTCGACGGGCTGCGGAGCCGCGTGCCGGGCACCGCCCGTGCCTCGGCACCCGCCCCGGTCGGCAAGGCGCTGGACGGCGACGTCAGCGACAAGCAGCTCGCCATGCTCGCGCAGGCGCACGGTGCCGCGATGCTCGTCGCGGGCACGATGCTCGCGGTGGGCCGCGCACCGCGCACGGCCGCGCTCGCGCTGGCCGGCCTCACGGTGCCGCTGGTGCTCGTCAACCTGCCCCTGTCACGCCGGGGCGCGCTGACGCCCGCCGAGAAGAAGGCGCGCACGGAGCGCCTGGTGCGGGCTCTGTCGTTCACGGGCGGCGCCGTCCTCGCGGGCGTGGACCTCGAGGGTCGACCGGGGGTCTCGTGGCGCGTGCAGCACGCCATGGTGGACCGCGCCGCCGTGAAGGCGGCCCGCGCCGCCGAGGCCGCGAAGCACGTGGACGGCTGACGTGACCGTCCGGCGACGCCGCTAGCCTGGCCGTATGACGAGACAGCACGCCGACCTGTGGACCGCCCCCGTCGCCGACGGGGCGCTCGACGCGACGGTCGCGGTGCCGGGCTCCAAGTCGCTGAGCAACCGCTACCTCGTCCTGGCGGCCCTCGCGGGCGGCCCGAGCACGCTGCGCTCGCTGCTCGTCTCCCGCGACACCCGGCTCATGGCCGGCGCGCTCGAGGCCCTCGGCGTGCAGGTGGACCTGGGTGGGGACGCCGTGCAGGTGACCCCGGCGCCGTTGCGCGGGCACGTGACGATCGACTGCGGGCTGGCCGGCACGGTGATGCGGTTCCTGCCCGCCGTCGCGGCGCTCGCCGACGGCCCGGTCCGCTTCACGGGTGATCCCGAGGCCCTCGCGCGGCCCATGGGCCCCCTGCTGCAGGCACTGCGCGCGCTCGACGTGCGCGTGGACGAGGAGGGCGAGCCCGGCCGCCTGCCGTTCACCGTGCACGGCCGCGGTGCCGTGCGCGGCGGGCACGTCGACGTCGACGCCTCGGGCTCCAGCCAGTTCGTGTCCGGTCTGCTGCTCGCCGCCGCCCGGTTCGACCAGGGGCTCACCGTCCGGCACACCGGGCCGACGCTGCCGAGCCTGCCCCACATCGAGATGACCGTGGCCGTGCTGCGCGCCGCCGGCGTCGTGGTGGACGACTCCCGGCCGGACATCTGGCACGTCGAGGCGGGTCCCGTCGCCGGCCGTGACGTCCAGGTCGAGCCTGACCTGTCCAACGCCGCACCCTTCCTGTGCGCCGCGATGGTGGCCGGCGGCTCCGTGAGCGTGCCCGGCTGGCCTGCGCGCACCACGCAGCCCGGCGGGCTGCTGCCGGGCATCCTCACGCGCATGGGCGCATCGACGTCGCTCGACGGCGACGTGCTCACGGTCAGCGGCACCGGAGCCGTGCACGGAGTCGACCTGGACCTGCGCGCCGCGGGCGAGCTCGCCCCCACGATCGCGGCGCTGGCCGCCCTCGGCGACTCCCCCACCCGCCTGCGCGGCATCGCGCACCTGCGCGGCCACGAGTCCGACCGGCTCGCGGCACTCGCCGCGGAGATCACGCGCCTCGGCGGTCAGGCGGAGCAGACCTCCGACGGCCTGGTCATCACCCCCCGCCCGCTGCACGGCGGGGTGTGGCGCACGTACGCCGACCACCGCATGGCCACCGCCGGTGCCCTCGTCGGCCTGCGGGTGCGCGGCGTGGAGGTCGAGGACGTCGCCACCACCGCGAAGACCCTGCCCGGGTTCGTCGACCTGTGGAGCGGGATGCTGGCCGCGTCGGCGCACGGCGGGCGCGTCGTGCGCGACGGCCTGACGGCCGGGCCGACGGCCTGATGCCCACGCGGCGCTACGACGAGCGGGACGTGCGGATCCGTCCCGGTCGAGGCTCGCGGCCCCGCACCAAGCAGCGCCCCGAGCACGCCGACGCCCGCACGGCGATGGTCGTCGCCGTCGACCGAGGGCGGTACACGGTGCTGGTCGACCCCGGCGGGCCGGACGAGACCCGGATCCTGGCCATGAAGGCCCGTGAGCTGGGGCGCGACCGCGTCGTCCCGGGCGACCGGGTCGACGTCGTCGGGGACACGTCCGGCGCCGAGGGCTCGTTGGCGCGCATCGTGCGGATCGGCGAGCGCCGCACGGTGCTGCGCCGCACCGCCGACGACACCGACCCCGTGGAGCGCGTGATCGTCGCCAACGCCGACCGGCTGGTCGTCGTCACCGCGCTGGCCGACCCGGAGCCGCGCACCCGCATGATCGACCGCTGCGTGGCCGCGGCGTACGACGCGGGCATGGAGGTGCTCCTCGCCCTGACGAAGGCGGACCTCGCGGACCCGGCGGAGCTGACGGCCATGTACGCGCCGATCGGCGTGGACGTCGTGGTGACGCGCAGCGGCGTGGACCCGGTGACGGGCGAGCGGACCATCGAGGGGCTGGACGAGCTGCGCCGGATCCTGTCCGGTGAGGTGTCGGTCCTGGTCGGGCACTCGGGCGTCGGCAAGTCCACGCTCGTCAACGCGCTCGTGCCCGACGCGCACCGCGCCGTCGGCGTGGTCAACGACGTCACGGGCCGCGGGCGGCACACGTCGACGTCGGCGGTCGCGCTCGAGGTGCCGGGCACGGGAGCCCCGACGTGGGTCATCGACACGCCGGGCGTCCGGTCCTTCGGGCTCGCGCACGTCGACCCCGCGCACCTGCTCGGTGCGTTCCCCGACCTCGACGACGTCGCGCGGGAGTGCCCGCGCGGTTGCACGCACCTGGCCGGCTCGCCGGACTGCACGCTCGACGACTGGGTGGCGGACGCACCCGACGACGTCACCCGCGCGGCACGCGCCGCGCGGCTCGACTCGTTCCGCCGGCTGCTGGTGAGCCGTCTGGGTGTCGAGGACCCCGAGCCGGAGGGTGACGGCGCGCGCGTCCCGTGACCGGGCGTCACGTTCGGTAGGTTGACGGCGCGGGCCGCCCGCCGACGACGGCGTGGCGGGGACCGCGCGCGACACCCGCACGTGTGACGAGGAGCCCTGATGGCCTACGACGACGACCTCCGGCTGGCGCACGTGGTCGCCGACCAGGTCGACTCGCTGACGATGTCGCGGTTCAAGGCCCAGGACCTGCAGGTCGAGACCAAGCCGGACCTCACGCCCGTGTCCGACGCGGACCGCGCGGCCGAGGACCTGGTGCGCTCGCAGCTGTCCCGGGCCCGTCCGCGCGACGCCGTGCACGGCGAGGAGCGCTCCGACACCGGGCACGGCCCGCGCCGCTGGGTCGTGGACCCGATCGACGGCACCAAGAACTTCGTCCGCGGCGTGCCCGTGTGGGCCACCCTCCTGGCGCTGATGGACGGTGACGAGGTCGTGCTCGGCGTCGTGTCCGCCCCCGCCCTCGGCCGGCGCTGGTGGGCCGCCAAGGGCACCGGCGCGTGGACGGGCCGGTCGCTCTCGGCCGCGACGCGGCTGCGGGTCTCGGGCGTCGAGCGCCTCGAGGACGCGTCGCTGTCGTACTCCGACCTGGCCGAGTGGGAGCAGCACGGCCGGTTCGACCAGTTCATGGACCTGCAGCGCCGGGTGTGGCGCACGCGGGCCTACGGCGACTTCTGGTCGTACGTGCTCGTCGCCGAGGGCGCCGTGGACGTCGCGGCGGAGCCCGAGCTCGAGCTGTACGACATGGCGGCCCTCGTGCCCGTCGTCACCGAGGCCGGTGGGCGCTTCACGTCGCTCGCGGGCGTCGACGGCCCGCACGGCGGCAGCGCCGTGGTCACCAACGGGCGCCTGCACGACGAGGTGCTCGACATCCTGTCCGTCTGACCAGCACGTCCGCCCGGAGATGACCGTGGACCCAGACCGTCATGCCGAGCACGCCGCGGCGTTCACGCAGAACGCCGACGAGTACGCCGCGGTGCGCCCCGGCTACCCCGACGCGGCCGTCGACCTGCTGGTCCCCCCGGACGCGCACGACGTCCTGGACCTGGCCGCCGGCACGGGCAAGCTGACCGCCGCGCTCGTCGCGCGTGGCCTGCACGTCGTCGCCGTCGAGCCGGCCGACGGCATGCGCCGCGAGCTCGTGGCCCGGCTGCCGCAGGTCGAGGTGCACGACGGCACCGCGGAGTCGGTCCCGCTGCCCGACGCGTCCGTCGACGCCGTCACGGTCGCGCAGGCCTGGCACTGGTTCGACGAGCCGGCGGCCGCCGCCGAGGTCTCCCGCGTGCTGCGCCCGGGCGGGACGCTCGGCATCGTCTGGAACGACCGCGACGAGGACGTGCCGTGGGTGGGCGCGTACGGCGCGCTGCTGCACGAGGCCGCCGGGCCGCAGCTGGCACGCGGCACGTACCCGACGCCCGGCCCCGCGTTCACGGACGTCCTGCGCACCGACGTGCGGTGGGACCACGTCGTGGCGCCCGAGGACCTGGTGCGGCTGGCCGGCACCCGCTCCTACGCGCTGGTCCTGCCCCCCGACGAGCGTGCGGCCCTGCTGGGGCGGGTGCGCGAGCTCGTCGCGACCCACCCCGCGACGGCCGGTCGCGACCGGATCGCCGTCCCCTACGTCACGCGCGTGTACACGGCCCGCCGGCTCTGACGGCGGGTCAGACTCCCAGCGCCGCGGGCAGCTCGTCGAGCGAGCGGATGACGATCACCTCGGCCTGCGTGACCTCGGCCTCGGTGACGGGCACGCGTCGCGGCCCGGGCCGGTCCAGCCACACGCCGACCAGCCCGGCCTGGCGGGACGCGACCGCGTCCACGTCCAGCTCGTCGCCGACGTACGCCGTGCGCGCGGGCGCGGTGCCCAGGCGGCGGCACGCCTCGAGGAAGACGCGCGGGTCCGGCTTGCCGAATCCCAGGGTGTCGACCCCGACCAGCACCTCGAGCCGCTCCCCCAGGCCCGCGCGGGCGAGCTTGGTGGTCTGCAGGTCCTGGCGGGCGTTGCTCAGCGCGCCGATGCGGATGCCCGCGTCGAGCAGCCGCGCCAGCACGGGGTCCGCGTCGGCGTGCGCGGACCAGGCGGACGCGAACGCCTCGTCGAACAGCGCGGACCAGTCCCGGTAGCCCGCCTCGTCGAGCGCCGGCCCGCCGAGCGTGGCGTGCAGCTCGTTCGCGCGCGTCCGGCGCTGCTCGTGGAACGTCAGCTCGCCCCGCGTGTAGGCGCGGTAGTGCTGCCCGGCGTCGGCGCGCCACAGTGCCAGCGCCCTGTCGACGTCGACGCCCGGCGCGTACCGCGCCAGCACCGTGGCGAGCGCGACACGGAACGCCGCGCGCGTCTCGACGAGCGTGTCGTCGATGTCGAACAGGACGCCGTCGACGGCTCTCACAGGGTCGCGCGCAGGGCGGCGACCCGCGCCAGCGTCGCGTCCTTGCCGAGGATCTCCATCGACTCGAACAGCGGCGGCGAGACGCGCCGCCCGGTCAGCGCCACGCGCAGCGGCGTGTACGCGAACCGCGGCTTGATGCCCAGGCCGCCCTCCTCCGCCGGGGACACGAGCGCGGCCGCGAGCGCCGTCTGCGTGGCGTCGGTCGTGAAGCCCTCGGCGGGGATCTCGCCGAGCACCTGCGCGGCACGGTCCAGCACGTCGGCCGACTCGGGGCGCAGCGCGGTGCGCGCGTCCTCCGCGACCTCGAGGGCGTCGTCGGCGACGAACAGGAAGCCGAGCATGCCCACGGCCTCGCCCAGCAGCGTCATGCGCTCCTGCACCAGCGGCGCGCCCGCGTCGAGCAATGCGCGGTGCTCGGCCGAGAGGTCCGCGTAGGAGTCCGCCGGCACCAGGCCCGCGTGGTGCAGGTACGGCACGAGGCGGTCCCGGAAGTCCTCGGGCGCCAGCATGCGCACGTGCGCGCCGTTGATCGCCTCGGCCTTCTTCAGGTCGAACCGGGCGGGGTTCGGGTTGACGTCGGCGATGTCGAACGCCGCGACCATCTCCTCGATCGAGAACACGTCCCGGTCGGGCGCGATGGACCATCCGAGCAGCGCGAGGTAGTTGAGCAGGCCCTCGGGGACGAAGCCACGCTCGCGGTGCAGGAACAGGTTGGACTCGGGGTCGCGCTTCGAGAGCTTCTTGTTGCCCTCGCCCATGACGTACGGCATGTGGCCGAACTGCGGCACGACGGTCGCGACGCCCAGGTCCAGCAGCGCGCGGTAGAGCACCACCTGGCGCGGGGTCGACGACAGCAGGTCCTCGCCGCGCAGCACGTGGGTGATGCCCATGAGGGCGTCGTCCACCGGGTTGACCAGCGTGTACAGGGGGTGGCCGTTGCCGCGCACGATGACGTAGTCCGGCACGGACCCGGCCTTGAACGTGATCTCACCGCGCACGAGGTCGGTGAACGTCACGTCCTCGTCGGGCATCCGCATGCGCAGGACGGCCTCGCGACCCTCGGCGCGGTAGGCGGCCTTCTGCTCGTCGGTCAGGTCGCGGTCGAAGCCGTCGTACCCGAGCTTCGGGTCCCGGCCGGCAGCACGGTGCCGCGCCTCGACCTCCTCCGGCGTCGAGAAGGACTCGTAGGCGTAGCCGCCGGCGACCAGGCGCGCGACGACGTCGCGGTACAGGTCCATGCGCTGCGACTGCCGGTACGGCTCGTGGGGGCCGCCGACCTCGACGCCCTCGTCCCAGTCCAGGCCGAGCCAGCGCAGCGCGTCGAGCAGCTGCAGGTACGACTCCTGCGAGTCGCGCGCGGGGTCGGTGTCCTCGATGCGGAAGACGAACGTGCCGCCGACGTGGCGCGCGAAGGCCCAGTTGAACAGCGCGGTGCGGATCAGACCGACATGGGGCGTACCCGTCGGGGACGGGCAGAAGCGGACGCGCACAGGGCTGCTGGCGGACACGGAGCACCTCGGGGCTGGCAGGAGTGGGATCGGGTCCAGCGTACCGAGCAGCCGGAACCCCGACGTCCTCCCGGTCGTTGGAGGAGGCATGCCCGGCTCGACCGCAGCACCCCCGTCGCCTCGTCACGCCCAGCCCGCAGCAGCAGCGGCGGTCCCGGACGGTGACGCACCGGGCGGCGCGGCGCACGACGTCGCCGAGGTGGTGCGTCGGCGGGCGGCGGCGCTGGTCACCGAGGACGTCGACGCGGGGCGTGTCGTCGTCGCCAGGGTGCGCGACGCGCAGCGCGACATGGCGCGGTTCCGCATGGTCTACGAGTTCGGCATCGAGGAGATGCTGACCAAGATCCGCGTCCTGCGCTCCGAGTTCCGCCAGACCCACGACCACAACCCGATCGAGCACGTCACGTCGCGACTGAAGTCCATGGACTCGATCCTCGACAAGACGATGCGCTACGGGTGCGCGAGCGACCTGCCGACCGTCCGCGAGCGCATCCGTGACATCGCGGGCATCCGCATCACCTGCAGCTTCGTGTCCGACGCCTACTGGGTCGCGGACATGCTCTCGGCGCAGCCGGACGTCGAGCTCGTCGAGCGCAAGGACTACATCGCGCACCCCAAGCCCAACGGGTACCGGTCGCTGCACCTCATCGTGCGCATCCCGGTGTTCCTGTCCGACCGCACCGAGCACGTGTACGTCGAGGTGCAGATCCGCACGATCGCCATGGACTTCTGGGCGAGCGTCGAGCACAAGCTGTCGTACAAGTACCGCGACGCGCTGCCGACGCACCTGCGCGACGAGCTGCTGGACGCCGCCGCGACGGCGGCCGAGCTCGACGCGCGCATGGGACGGCTGCGCGCCGAGGTGCAGGACCTCGGGACGGACGGCGCTGCGACACCCGCACCGTCGTCCCGCTGACGAGGCCCCCGCCCCCGACGGCGCCCGGCCGGCACCGCGACGGGACGTCCGGCCGCAGGACCACGTCGCGGCCCCGCGGGGCCCTCGGAGGCTCACCCCACCGCGTGGGCGTCGGCCGGTCGCCCGTCACTCGCGCCGGGCGCCCACACGGCCCCGGGCACGTCCCCGGGCAGCAGCGGGTTGCCGTGCCCCACGAACCGGTCGTCGCGCCCCCCACGCACGGACGCGCGGTAGTCGGCCAGCGCACCGAGGGCCCAGCCGGACAGCAGCACGATCGCGACGAGGTTGACGGTCGCCATGAGGGCCATGGCGACGTCGGCGAGCGCCCACACGGTCGTCAGCGCGAGCAACGAGCCGATGCCGATCGCCGCGAGCACCAGCGTGCGCAGGGCCGTCAGCGCCCGCCCGTGGATGCCGAGGTACGTGAGGTTGGTCTCCGCGTACGAGTAGTTGCCGAGCACGGAGCTGAAGGCGAACGTGAAGACCAGGACGGTCATGGGAAGCGCCGCCCAGTCGCCGAGCTCGTGGGTGACGGCGTCGGACGTGAGCGCCGCACCCGCGCTCGGGCCGGTCTCGCCGGGGACGTACACCGCGGGGCCCGCCGACAGCACGACGAACGCCGTCGCGGAGCACACCAGCATGGTGTCGACGAACACTCCCAGCGACTGCACCAGGCCCTGCTTGACGGGGTGCGACACGGTGGCCGTCGCGGCGGTGTTGGGGACCGAGCCCATGCCCGCCTCGTTGGAGAACAGGCCGCGCTTGGTGCCGTTGAGGACCGCGGCGAGCAGCCCGCCGCCGGTGCCGGCCAACGCGCTGTCCAGCCCGAAGGCGCCCTCGAGGATCTGCCGCACCACGTCCGGCAGCGCCGGGAGGTTGAGCGCGACGATGACCACGGCCAGCAGCAGGTAGGTACCCGCCATGAGTGGGACGACCACCTCGGCGACGCGTGCCACGCGGCGCACGCCACCGAAGAGCACGGGTGCCGCGACGATCATGAGGCCCACGGCGGTCCACGGCGCGGGCAGCTGGTGGTTCGAGGCGAGCGTGTCGGCGATGGTGTTGGCCTGCACCATGTTGAAGGCGAACCCGAACGTGACCACCAGCAGGACGGCGAACACCGCACCCCACCGGTACGACCCGAGCCCGCGCTGGATGTAGTACGCCGGACCCCCACGGTAGGTGCCGTCCGGCTGGCGCACCTTGAAGACCTGCGCGAGCGTCGCCTCGACGAGCGCCGTGGCCATCCCGACCGCGGCGACGACCCACATCCAGAACACCGCGCCCGGCCCGCCGAGCGTGAGCGCGACCGCGACACCGGCGATGTTGCCCGTGCCGACGCGTGACGCCAGGCCGACGGCGAAGGCCTGGAACGACGAGATGCCACCGGCGGAGCCCGTCCGGGACGCGAACAGCTGGCGGACCATGGCCGGGAACAGCCTCACCTGCACGAACCCGGTGCGGACGGAGAACCACAGGCCCACGCCGACGAGCAGGTAGACGAGCCAGTACGAGTACAGGGCGTTCGTGAGCCAGTCGATCCCCACCTGCAGGTCCATGCCCGCCCCCGTCCGCGCCCCTCAGACCGAGGCTAGGTCGGTCCCGCGGGCGCGGCGAGGGCTGAGGGCCGCGCCGGGGCTACGGGGTGCGGCGCAGCACCGGGTTGCGCAGCACGCCGATCTCCTCGACCTCGACCTCGACGACGTCACGGTGCTCGATGCGTCCCACACCGGCGGGCGTGCCGGTGAGGATGACGTCGCCGGGCAGCAGCGTGAAGACCTCGGAGACGTACGACACGAGGTACGCCACGTCGAAGACCATCTGCGACGTGCGGCCGTCCTGCCGGGCCTCGCCGTTGACGCGAGCCGTCACCGCGAGGTCGTCGACGTCGAGGCCGGGCACGACCCACGGTCCCAGGGGGCAGGACGTGTCGAAGCCCTTGGCGCGGGTCCACTGGTCGTCGGACCGCTGGATGTCGCGCGCCGTCACGTCGTTGGCCACGGTGTAGCCGAACACGTGCTGCAGGGCGCGCTCGGGCGTGACGTCCTTGGTGACCTTGCCGATGACGACGGCCAGCTCGGCCTCGTGCTCGACGTGCTCGGTCCAGTCCGGCAGCACGATCGGGTCGTCCGGGCCGATCACGGACGTGTTGGGCTTGAGGAACAGCAGCGGCGACGTGGGGACGTCGTTGCCGTGCTCCGCGGCGTGCGCCGCGTAGTTGCGTCCCACGCCGACGATCTTCGAGCGCGGGATGACGGGAGCGAGCAGGCGCACCCCGTCGTCGTCGAGCTTGACGCGCTCCCCCGTCGGCTGCACCGGCGTGTAGATGGGGTCGCCCGTGATGACGACGAGCTCCTCGTGGCCGGGCTCGCCCTCGACGAGCGCGTAGCGGGGGTCGGAACCGTTGGTGAACCTGGCGATGCGCACGGGCCCAGCCTAGGTGCTCCGGGCCCGCGGCCCGTGCCCGCTCAGGCGCGGGCCAGCACCTCGCCGTGCGGCACCATGAACCAGCCGTCGGGCGACGTGCCCCACTCGCGCCACGCCTCGGCCAGCAGCTCGAGGGCGACCTCGTCGGCGAGGCGGTGGTCCATCGCCTGGACGGCGAAGTCGGAGGTCACGCAGCGGTCGGCCCACAGCGTCGCCCACCACGTCCGGTCCTCCGGGGTGGCGTAGCACCAGACGCCGGCGCCGGGCGCGATGCCCGCGGCGTCGAAGCCGGCCTGGCGCACCCACGACAGCAGACGGCGTCCGGCGTCCGCCTCGGCGCCGTTGGCCGCCGTCACCTCGTGGTAGAGCTCCTGCCACTCGTCGAGGCCGGGGTGGGCGGGGTACCAGGTCATGCCGGCGTAGTCGGCGTCGCGGACGGCGACCACCCCGCCCGGGCGCGTCACGCGCTTCATCTCGCGCAGCGCGGCGACGGGGTCGGTGAGGTGCTGCAGCACCTGGTGGGCGTGCACGACGTCGAAGGAGTCGTCCTCGAACTCCAGCGCGTACGCGTCACCGACCTGGAAGCGCGCGTTCGTCGCCCCCTTCTCGGCGGCGTGCTCCGTGGCCACGGCGAGGACGGCGGCCGACCGGTCGACGCCCACGACCTCACCCGGCGCCACGCGCGCGGCGAGGTCGACCGTCACGGTGCCCGGACCGCAGCCCACGTCCAGCAGCCGCTGCCCGGGGGCGAGCGCGGGCAGCAGGTAGCCGGCGGAGTTCTCGGCCGTGCGCCACCGGTGCGAGCGCAGCACGCTCTCGTGGTGGCCGTGCGTGTAGACGTCCTGGGTCCGCGTGGTCACACCGGCACTGTAGGCGCGGTCGTACCGATTCGACCAACAGCCGGGACGGATGAGGTCACATCCTGAGAACTCCTGCCCGGCCGCGCGGCCGCGGCACGTCTAGCATGCGCAGATGCGACGCATCGTGGGCGTGGACACCGCGCGGGGGGTCGCCGTGCTCGGCATGGTCACGGCACACGTCGGCCCCGGGGACGCGTGGCGCACCCTGCCGCCCGGCGGCTGGGCGCAGCTCGCCGACGGCCGCCCGTCCGCACTGTTCGTCCTCCTCGCGGGGGTGGGCCTCGCCCTGCTGTCGGGCGGTGCCGACCCGGTCGACGGCACCCGGCTGGTGCAGGCGCGGCTCCGCATCCTCGTGCGCGCGGTGCTGCTGGTCGTCCTGGGGACCGCGCTGGTCCTGCTCGAGACGCCGGTCGTCGTGATCCTCGTGGTGTACGCCGGGCTCTTCGCGGCGGGCGTCGTCGCGCTGCGGTGGCCGCGGTGGGCGCTGGTGGTCGCCGCCGTGCTCGTCGCCCTCGTCGGTCCCCCGCTGCGGCGGGGCCTGGCCGGCTGGGTGGAGGTGGTCGACGCGCGGCCGCTCGACCTGGTGACCGTGCTCGTCGGGCAGTACTACCCCGCGGTGGTCTGGATCGCGTACGTGCTGGTGGGGCTCGCGGTGGGCCGCAGCGACCTGCGCTCCGGCCGCACGCACGCCGCGCTGGCGCTGTGGGGTGCCGCGCTGGTGCTGCTCGGTCACGGCGGCGCCTGGGCCGCACGCCTGCTGCTGGGCCGCGTCACCGAGCTGACCACGGCCGAGCCGCACTCCTCCACCCTGTTCGAGGTCGCCGGCAACACCGGCACCTCGCTGCTCGTGCTCGCGGCGTGCCTGGCCGTCGGCGTCCGGTGGCCGCGGGCGCTGGCACCGGTGTCGGCGACGGGCGCGCTGGCCCTGACCGCGTACACCGGGCAGCTGCTGGCCATCGCGGTGCTGGGCGACGAGGTCGTGTGGCAGGCGACCACCGCCGGCTGGGTCGCGTTCCTGCTCGTCACGGTCGGGCTGTGCTGGCTGTGGCGGGCGACGCTGGGCCGCGGGCCGCTGGAGCTGCTGCTGCACGTGGTGTCGGTGCGCGCGGCCGACGTCACCCCGGACGCCCTCCCGCCGCGACGCACCCCGACGGACGTCCCGGCCCCGGGAGCGCCGACCCCGACGACGACCGCGCCCTCGCCCGACTGAGGCGCCGGCCCGACCTGCGGTTCGGAGCGGGGGCACCGTCGGCTCAGAGCGGGTCGAGGATCCGCTGCAGGAACCGCCGCGTCCGCTCCTGGCGCGGCTCGACCAGCACGTCGTCGGGTCGCCCCTCCTCGACGACGACCCCGCCGTCCATGAAGACGACGTGGTCGGCGACCTGCCGCGCGAACCGGATCTCGTGCGTGACGACGACCATCGTCCAGCCCTCGGCCGCCAGGTCGCGCATGACAGTGAGCACCTCCCCCACGGTCTCGGGGTCGAGCGCCGACGTCGGCTCGTCGAACAGCAGCAGCCGGGGCCGCAGGGCGAGCGCCCGCGCGATCCCGACGCGCTGCTGCTGGCCGCCGGACAGCTCGTGCGGGTAGGCGTCCGCCTTGTCCGCGAGCCCGACCTTCGCGAGCAGCGCCGTCGCCTCGGCCGTCACCTGCGCCGCGGGCCGGCGCTGCGCGTACAGCGGCCCCTCGGTCACGTTCTGCAGGGCCGTGCGGTGCGGGAACAGCTCGTGCGACTGGAACACCATGCCGGACATGGCGCGCAGCCGGCGCAGCTCCGCGCGGGAGGGTCGACGCGCGAAGTCGACGGCGACGTCGTCGATCCGCACCGTGCCGACCTCGGGGACCTCGAGCGAGTTGAGGCACCGCAGGAAGGTCGTCTTGCCGGAGCCGGAGGGACCGAGCAGCAC
The DNA here is from genome assembly GCF_018388445.1 of Cellulomonas wangleii. Classification (NCBI taxonomy): domain Bacteria; kingdom Bacillati; phylum Actinomycetota; class Actinomycetes; order Micrococcales; family Cellulomonadaceae; genus Cellulomonas; species Cellulomonas wangleii. The sequence continues at coordinate 1,339,055 of NZ_CP074405.1, read as the reverse complement.
CGTGACGCTGCCGCGGCCGACGCCCAGGTCGATGCCCTGCAGCACGTGCAGCGCACCGAACGACTTCGTCAGCCCGTGCACCTCCACCAGCGGGCGGTCGTCACTCGTCATCGCGTCCCCCACGTCAGTGCGCCACGAACCGGTCGAGGCGGCGCTCCAGCCGGGACTGCGCCGTCGACAGCACCAGGCAGATGAGCCAGTAGATCACCGCGGCCAGCGAGTACAACGTCATGAACTGGTACGTCGGGGCCGCGATCTCCTGCGCCTTGCGCAGCAGCTCGGTCACCATGATCGTCGAGGCCAGCGACGTGTCCTTGACCAGCGAGATGAACGTGTTGGACAGCGGCGGGACCGCGACGCGCACCGCCTGCGGCAGGACGACGCGCTGCAGGGTCAGCCGATGGTCCAGCCCGACGGTCGCCGCCGCCTCCCACTGCCCCTTCGGCACGGACAGGATCGCGGCACGGATCGTCTCGGCCGCGTAGCCGCCCACGTTCAGCGAGAACGCGACGACCGCCGACGGGAACGGGTCGATGACCAGGCCGAGCGACGGCAGCGCGTAGAAGATGATGAACAGCTGCACCAGCAGGGGCGTGCCGCGGATCAGCGAGATGTAGGCGCGGGCGACCCCGGACACCAGCCGGCGCCGCGACAGCCGCGCCAGCGCGACGACCAGCGCCAGCGCCAGCCCGAGGACGAACGAGATCAGCGTCAGCGGGATCGTCCCGCGGATCGCACCGGACAGCAGCGGCCCGATGGACGAGACGACGAGGTCCCAGGTGTCCCCGTTCACGCCGGCTTCACCGGCCGCGACGCGGTCACTGCGAGACGTCCTCGCCGAACCACTTCTCCGAGATCTGCGCGAGCGTGCCGTCCGCGCGGAGCGTCGCGAGCGCCTCGTCGACCTGCGCGGTGAGGTCGGAGCCCTTGCGCAGCGCGAACGCCTGCTCGACGGTGTCCCCCGTCTCGAACGCGATCCTGACCGACTCGTCGCCCGACTGCTTCAGGTAGTCCAGCACGGCCAGGTCGTCGTTGAACGTCACGTCGACGCGTCCCTGCTGCAGCAGCGCGACCGCCTGGGTCAGCCCTTCGACGGCCTCGACCTTCGCACCGGCGTCCGTCGCGATCTGCGACCAGTTGGACGTCGCGGACTGCGCGGCCGTCAGGCCCGAGACGTCGGCGAGCGAGGTGACCGCGTCGTTGTCGGCCGCGACCACCGCGACACCCGTCGACACGGTGTACGGCTCGCTGAAGTCGTACGTGGCGCGGCGCTCGTCGTTGACCGTGACCTGGTTGGCGATGACGTCGTACCGCTCCGCCTCCAGACCCGCGAAGATCGAGTCCCACGTCGTCTCGGAGAACTCGACCTCCAGACCCAGCTCCTCGGCGACCGCCGTGACCACCTCGACGTCGTACCCGGTCAGGTCGCCGTCCGCGTCGTGGAAGCTGAACGGCGAGTACGTGCCCTCGGTGCCCACGCGCAGGACACCGGACGACGGGCCGCCCTCACCCGCCTGCTCCCCCGACGAGCAGGCGGCCAGCACCCCGACGACGAGGACGACGGGCAGGACCAGCAGGCGGCGCAGGGGGCGGGACATGAGTGACCTTTCGGACGGGTGCAGCGCCCCCGACCGTGACGGCGGGGCGAGAGCTGCGGGAGTGGCCGGGAGACCGGCGAGGAGTGGACGATCGGGCGTCCGGTGGACCGCGGGGCGGTCGGGAGGGACCAGTGGTCCGGCTGGCGAGGCGGTGCTCAGCGACAGCGACAACGACGACACGCGGCAGCGAGCGCGGTGCGCGGTGCCGTGGTCATGCGGGCGACCCTAGCACCGGCCCCGGCCCCGGCCCCGGTACCGGCCCCGGCGCCCGACGTCACGGCCAGACCAGGCCGCGCGACCAGCCACCCTCGCAGCTGCGGTAGACGACCCGGGCGTGGGCGCGGTCCAGGCTCCCCTGCCAGAACTCGATGACGTCCGGCACCACGAGCCACGCCTGCCACGTCGGGAGCACGAAGCCGGGGTCCTCGTCGATGCGGGCGCGGGAGCGGGCCATCGCGTCGCGCAGGTCCGTGACCGAGGCCAGCTCGCGCCCCGGGCGCACGCTCGCGGCGGCCGCGCGGGAGCGCGGCGAGCGCGCCAGGTAGTCCTCGGCCGACGCCTCCTCGCCGAGGAACCGCGCGGCACCCGAGATGCGCACCTGCCGCACCACGGGCTGCCACCAGAAGGTCAGCGCCGCCTGCGGGTTCACCTCGAGGTCCTCGACCTTGGCGCTGCGCGCGTCGGTGGCGAACGCGAACCCCTCGGGTCCGACGTCCTTGAGGACCAGGACGCGCGCGGAGGGCTGCCCGGCGACGTCCGCGGTGGACAGCGTCGCGGCGTGCGGCTCCGGGACGCCGCGGCTCAGGGCGGTGGTGAACCAGTCGACGAACAGCTCCAGCGGGTCGTCCGGAACCGCTTCCGCGTCGAACGCCGGTGCGGTGCCGGACAGGGCGGGCAGGGACCGCAGCAACTCGCGCACGACGACACCCTGCCGGGCGGCCCGGACGACGGCAAATGCACGCGACCTACGCTGGGGCGGTGGACCCCCGACCCCACCCGACCGTCACCGTGCTCGACGCGGCGCGGTGGCGTGCCCGCGCCGACGCGCACGCCGCGCGGGCCGACGAGCTCACCGCGGGCCACCGCGCGCGGCGCTCCCGGCACGAGAAGCACGCGATCGAGGACTTCCTGTTCGAGTACTACCCGGCCACCCCCGGGCAGCTGCGTCGGTGGCACCCCGGCGCAGGCGTGGCGCTGGCACCGGAGCCCGACGGACCCGCGCCCCAGGGCGCCTGGCGCTGGTACCGCACCGACGACGACGGCACGGTGTGCCTCGACCTGGCGGCATTCCTCGACGCGCGGGGGGACACCGTGCGGTTCGTCACCGGCCTGCTGGACGCCACCGCGTCCCGGCCCGCGGCGACGGGGTGCTTCGGCCTGCACGAGTGGGCGATGGTCTACCGCGAGCCCGACGGCGAGCACCGGCACTCCCTGCCCCTGCGCCTCGGCGGGGCCGGGACGGACGCGGTGGTGGAGGGGCACCGCATCCGGTGCACCCACGTCGACGCGTTCCGGTTCTTCACCCCCGAGGCCGTCGGGCGCAACACGCTCGTCCCGACGCGTGAGACGCAGACAGCGATGGAGCAGCCCGGCTGCCTGCACGCCAACATGGACCTGCTGGACGGGATTACAGGCACCTCGGAGGCGCCCGAGCCTCCTCCGCTCACGCGCGAGACGCAGATGCTCTACGAGCAGCCCGGCTGCCTCCATGCGGCGATGGACTGCTACAAGTGGGCCCTGAAGTTGGGACCCTTGGTTCCGGGTGACCTACTACTTGACTGCTTCGAGCTCGCGATCGAGATCCGCTACACCGACATGCGGGCCTCGCCGTACGACGTGTCTCCCTACGGGCTGGAACCGATCAAGATTGAGACAGCCGAAGGCAAGCACGAGTATGTCCGCCGCCAACGCGACTACGCCGATCGGTCCAACGACCTCCGGGCCCGCCTATCTGCGCAATGCGCTGCCGCTCGGTCAGCCCCCACATCGGCGAGTCCCAGCCCGACAAAGTGAGCGCCTCACCCCTCTGTGGGCTGCCCACGGGACACAGGCTGTCATCTCTGTGCATCATCCATCCATGACCTGGCTTGGAGAGAACGCTCTCGCACTGCTTGCACTGCTGCTCTCAGGGCTTGCGCTCTGGAGCCAACACCGGCGGCGAATCCGGATCGGCACCGCCATCGTCACAACCGCCGCCCCGGGTCCTGACGGGTCTGTCACCAACTCGTTCTCACTGAAGGTCACCGTGATCAACCATGGGCGACCCGTCACCGTGAGCCCACCGATGCCTGAGCCCGTCGCCGCCATGCAGCCCGGGCAGGTTCTTTCGACCACCTACTCTACAGAGCCGATCGACCTGCGAGTAGGCGTCAAGACTGATCACCCGAGTATGGAGCATCGCCGACTGGAAGATGGCGCGCAGGCCGAATGGTTCTGTCAGGTCCACACTCAATGCAGTGGGCTAATCGACCCGGAAGGCTATCTAGAGATGCGTGTAAAGGTAAATTTGTCTACGGGCAAGACTATCACATCGGACCCCTTCCGCTTCCCAGTAGGACCTCGCTGGAATGCGCCCTCTACGCATTAGGCAGACTAACTCACTTCTCTAGACTCGCTCCAGAAGTCCGTCACAAAACGGACGTACGCGCCTCGGCCTGTGATATCACAACTTTCGACGTCGACGACTCTATTAGTCGAGGCAGTTAGGCGCACAGGAGACAGCGAACGGAAAAGATCGGCGCAGATCGGCCAAACACGATGCGGCGACGCGTCGCGCATTGGCCTACACCTCAACACAAGGAGGGTTGATTCAAACGCGCTTGGCGTAGAACTCACTGAGATCCAGAATCGCCCTCCGGATTGCACGAAGATCCTGCTTTGGGACTTCAATGGGCGAGAGCTTAAAGTACTCGGCGAACTCGTCATTTTCGCCAAAGAGTAGGTCCCCGAGGATTGCGTTCTTAGTTTGAATCAAGTCGACGTACGCGCCGTAATCGATTACCCAGACTTCGTACCGCTCACCTGGGTGATCCTGCGACGAATATCCACGTCGAACTACATGAAGGACGCGTGCATCGAATAGTGAGAGTAGTAGTGGGTCACGGGAGTCTCTCTCGCTTACGAGGAACGCCCGGGCGCGCTTCTGCCGAATCACCTTCTCGATTATCCAGTTCAGCAGACTCTTTGACTCTTCTCGGCTCTCAATAGGGCGCACCTTGTCCGACTGGTACCACGCTCGAGCCGCCTCGCGAACCAAAGGCACAGAGATCTTGGCCTCGCCCGCCTTCCGAGCTGCATCTGCGGCGATGTGAAGCGCATCTCGCGGTACACCCTCGGCGGCTCGCACAAGTTCGTCAAAGGCCCTAGTGTCGGTAAACCCTAGGCGCACGACATCCGAGGTGTCTTTCAGGCCGTCCACCTGCACCACATCGTCCCCGCGCGACGTAAGGTGCTTGAAGAGTAGACCCAGGAAGAACGATCGCGATCGGTCCTCATTAGATTCGAACACCATGAAGTCATCGAGTGTCAATGAACCGCTCATATCGGCACCAAGCTCAATGCCGACCATCTGACCATCTACTTCCTGCCGCCAATTTGCCTGTTGCTCGATCGCCGCAATCTTTACAGTAAATCGCTGCTGAGGCAGTACACACCTGACTAGGAATGCCGCAAGGTATGGCTGCACATCCCTTGGCACACTGGTCCATTCATCGAGCAACAGCCAAACTCTGCGTCGCCCCAAGGCCGTGCCGAGTTCGCGCAATGCCTGTGACAGTTCACTAAAGTTTAGCGCCAAGCGCTCTGATCCGCGCCTCGTCTCGCGAAGCACCGTGCGTTCCGCAGTCTCTCCAGCCGCCTCCACCCGGACCTCAAGCGACGGCGCGGGTGCGAGTTTCCCGGATAGATGCCCGCCCCGCTTCCGTGCTGACGTCGACTCGTCCTCCCGGTCGATTTGGATCTCACCGGCGACCCTCACCGACGTCATGGCCGCCAGCAGTTCATCCATCTTCTCTATCAGTTGCTCATCGTCGAGCATAGAATCATCGGCCATCACCGCGTTTAGCAGCGACTCGCGCATCTGCCCGAGTAAATCCACCAGCAAATTGGCGGCGCGCTCGGTTACGGTGGCCGGCCCTGCGCCCAGGATTCCATCTGGCGAACCAATTGTTCTCAAGTCTAGGTAGACGGCAATATCACCTTCGCCCCTGCGGTGCGCAGCAAGATATGTCAGCGCATGCGTCTTACCGGTGCCGCGCCTACCATTCAAGACCTGGTGGTCGATCGCATCCAAGACATCTGCGATACCGGAATCGACGAAGGTCTCATGCAGATGCACCGACTCGCGCTTCTCTGCGCGCTTTGGTATTTGGTTAAGCGCACGATTGATCGGAGTAAGTGCCATAGGAAGAAACCTATCTCCTGTAGGGCAGCGCACGCTAGAGCCGAATTCGGACACCCGCATCGCCGGTAGTCCAACTGCACCGGAGTGCCGCTCGTGCCCCTGCGCGCCACCAAAGACCTGTACAAGTGGTCGCTCAAGCTCGGCCCGCTGGTCCCCGGTGAGCTGCTGCTCGACTGCTTCGAGCTGGCCCGCGAGATCCGCACCACGGACATGCAGGCCAGCCCCTACGACGTGACGTCGTACGGGCTGGAGCCCGTCGCCGTCGAGACGCCCGAGGGCAAGGCGGAGTACGTGCGCCGCCAGCGGGACCACGCCGAGCGGGCGAACGTGCTGCGCCGCCGGCTCCTGGCGTCGGTCGCCGACGTCCTCACGCCGGCGGGCTGACCCGGACCGGCGGCCGTGAGCGGCAGCGGGCGGCTGCCGTCGTCCCCGGCGTGCCCCGTCCTCAGCCGGCCCAGTGCTCCCGGAGGGCCGCGGACGACCGCGGGTCGTCCTGCACGCGGTGGCCCGCACCGTCGAGGACGAGGTGCTGCGCCCCGAGCGCGACGAGCGCGGCCGCGGTCTCCTCGTAGAGGCGGCTCCACCCACCGGTGACGACCAACGTCCTGACCGGCAGGCCCTGCCGCAGGCCGACGCCCCAGGGTGGTCGCAGCACCCGCAGGCGGGCGACGCGGGCCTCCAGCTCCTCGTCGGGCAGGTCAGGGGGTGGCGTCCCCGTGCCCGCCGCGAACCGCCGCGAGAACTCGTGCGCCGACACGGCCGGGTCGTCGGCGACCGCGAACACGGGCGTCATGGCCGTGATGTGCTCCTCGACCGACGGCGCGCCGCGCGCCAGGTCGAAGCACGCCGGCTCCAGGAGCGCGAGCGACCGGACCAGGGCGGGCTCGGTCTGGGCGGCCAGCACGGCGGCGTTCGCACCGTACGAGTGGGCGACGACGTGCCCACCGCCGCGACCACGGAGCCGGCCGAGAAGACGGCCGGCGTCCCGGGCGGCGTCGTCGGCCGCCCCCTCCCGCGGCAGGAACAGCCAGCCGGGCTCGGCGACCGCCGCCTGCCGGGGCCAGGCGTGGGCGCCTTCCCTGCCTGCTCCGTGCACGAACACGACATCCATGGCAGGCATGATGCCGCACTTCCCGCCGCTCAGGCCGGTGCCGCGAGCAGGTGCAGGGAGACGACGGGCGGCGTCGGCGAGCCCACGGGGTCCGCGACCACGCTCACCTCGCCCGCGCCCGGCACGACCGGCAGGTCCACCGTGCGCAGCCCGCCCGGCGCGCCGACCGCCAGCACCCCCACCTCCTCGTCGCCCCACAGCACGCGGGCACGGCCGGGCTCGGCCAGGTACGTGACCCTCAGGGTGGTGGCGCGCCCGCCCGGGTCGGCCAGGCGGTAGCCGAACCGGTCGCGCGTCGCACGCCAGTGCCGGCCGTCGCGCGCACCGGTCCAGGCGTCGGCACCGCGGAACCCGTGGTCCGTCTCCGGCTGCTGCTGCCCGCACGCCACCGCGTCGAGCGTGCGGGCCGCCAGGCCCAGCTGCTCGTCGTCGAGGGCGGCGAGCGCGGTGCGCCGCGCGGGGACGTCGGCGACGTCGGGGACGACCGGCAGGTAGATCGTGTACCGGGCGTCGTGCAGGGTGGGGAACGGCTCGAGCACCACCGGCCCGTCGGCCCCGCGGTCCAGCACGAAGGTGCCGTCCCCGCGCGGGCGCAGGGCCGCGGCCAGGTCCTCGTCCGACCCGACCAGCAGGGGCGCGGCGGCCAGCGGGCGGAGCGGGCCGTGCGCGACGTGCCCCATGCGGGCGTCGTCGGCGCGCAGGCCCACCAGGTCATCAGCGTCGCCGCGGACGGCAAGCACGACCGGGCCCCACCGCAGCGCGACCCAGCCGTCGTCCCCGGGCAGGCGCTCGGCCGCCGGGCCGGCCAGCAGGCGCCAGGTCACCTGCTCACCGCCGTGCCACGTGCGGCGCACGGTGACGTAGCCCTCGCGCTCGCGCACCGGCGCGACGGGCTCGCCGTCGACCGTCAGCACGACGTCCTCGACCGCCCAGCCCGGGCGGCGCACGTGCAGCGCGAGGTCGGTGGGCGTGCCCACGTCCACGGTGAGCGTCACGTCCGTCGTCGGCGTCGCCGCGGGGTAGTCCGAGGCGAGCCGCACGCGCACACCGCGCTCGGCCCAGTCCAGCGTCGAGGGCACCGGCAGGTTCACCAGCAGCTCGTCGCCGGCACGCGCGTACGCGAGCTCCCCGAGCCGGGCGTACGTCTCCAGCGCCGTGCCCACGCAGCACCACATGCAGGCGTCGCGCGTGGAGTAGACGCGGTAGTGCCCGGGCCGTGCGGGGGTGAAGTACACGAACCCGCCGTCGGGGTGCTGCGCGGACAGGACGTGGTTGACGAGCTGGCGCTCGGCCGCGTCCAGCAGCGTGACGTCGCCCGTCAGCGCGTAGAGCCGCCGCTCGACCTCGAGCATGTTGGCCGTGTTGCACGACTCCGGACCCTCGCGGTGGGTGACGTGGGCGCGGGCGTCGGGCGTGAAGTGCTCCGCCACCGAGTTGCCGCCGAACGCGAGCGTGCGGTGCGCCAGGACGGTCCGGACGAACGCCGCCGCGGCATCCGCCTCCCCGATCGCCGGCCACCCGACGACCTTGGCGACCTGCGTGTTGGCGTGCAGGCCGTCGAGCGCGTCACGGCCCTCGCGCAGGGGGGCCAGCAGCGACGCGTCGGCGAACCGGCGCGCGAGCGCGGCGTACCGCGGGTCGCCCGTGAGCTCGGCCAGGTCGCCGTACGCCTCGCACATGCCGCCGAACTCCGTGCGCAGCATGCGCGCGAACGCGGCGTCGTCGAGGCGGTCGGACAGCGCGACGCCCCAGTCCCCCAGCCGGACGGCGGCGGCGCGCGCCCGGGCGGCGGCGTCCACCGGGCCGTACCGGGCCGCGTCGATCAGCCCGGCGTACGTCTTGTGGACGTTGTACCAGGGCACCCACGCACCCCCGAGGTCGAACGTGCCGGCCTGCGCACCACCCGACGCGACCGACTCCCACAGCGCCACGCCGCCGGGCACGCCGCCGACGTAGCCGGTGCCGAGCGCGTCCTGGCAGGCGACGAGCCCGTCGACGAGCGACCGGGCCAGGTCGGCCGCGCGCTCGTCGCCCGTCGCCGCCCACTGCAGGGCCGCCGCGGACAGGGCGTGCCCGCCGATGTGCCCGTCGAGCCCGATGGACTCCCAGCTGCCGTACGGCTCGGCTCGCGTCGGCAGGCCGGCCTCCCGCCGGAAGGGTGCCAGGAGGCGGTCGGCATCCAGGCCGACGAGGTAGCGCAGGGCCGTGCGCTGGGCCGCGGCGAACGGCCCGTCCGTGAGCCGCACGGCGGTCAGCGGGAACGGCACGACGGCCGGCGTGCCGCCGGACGGCGCCACCGACGACGGTGCACCGGGCGCAGGCGGGGGCGGGACGGGGGACGACGCGGCGACGGTGCTCACGGCCACAGCCTGGCACCCCGTCCCCGGTACGCACGAGTCCGGGAGATCGATTTCACGCATGCCCCCCGACGCCGCGCGCCCGTGGCAGCATGCCCCCATGAGCACGCACGCCCGCCCGACGCTGCTGGACGTGGCGCACGCCGCCGGCGTCTCGCGCGCCACGGCGTCGCGCGCGCTCGCCGGGCGGTCGAGCGTGGACCCGGTGCTCGCGCAGCGCGTGCGGGACGCGGCGGACGCGCTCGACTACCGCACCAACAGCGCGGCCCGCGCCCTGCGCAGCGGCGCGACCGGCTCGGTGGCCGTGGTGGCTCCCAGCAGCGAGCTCGAGGGGCAGGGCGGGCCGTTCGTCGGCGCGCCCCTGCGGGGGGCCACGGCCGTGCTGTTCGCGCGGTCCGTGCAGCCGGTCCTGCTCCTCGACGACGGGCGTGACCGCGCCCCGCTGCTGCGGTACCTGGCGGGCGGGCACGTCGACGCGGCGGTCGTCGTGCTCCAGCGCGAGTCGGAGCCCCTCTTCGCCGAGCTGGGCCCGCTGCCCGTGCCCGTCGTCTTCGTCGGCCGCCCCACCGCCGCCATGGACGACGCCCTGACCTCGGTGGACAGCGACAACTACGGCGGCGGCCGGATCGCGGCACGCGCGCTGCTGGAGGCCGGACGGCGGCGGCTGGCCACCATCGCCGGCCCCGGAGGCTACGCCCCCGCCGACGACCGCACCCGCGGGTTCCGGGACGAGCTGGCCGCATGGGGCGTCGCACCCGGGCCCGTGGTCCACGGGTCGTTCTCCATGTCGTCGGGGGCGTCGGCCGCGGCGTCGGTGCTGCGCCGTGACCCGCACGTGGACGGCGTGTTCGCGGGCTCCGACCTCATGGCGCTCGGTGCGCTGCGCGTGCTGGAGGCCGGGGGCCGCCGGGTGCCGGACGACGTCTCCGTCGTCGGGTTCGACGACACCGTGGTGGCGCAGACGTGCGACCCGCCGCTGACGTCGGTGCGCCAGCCGCTGCGCGAGCTCGGTGAGCGCGCGGCCGAGCTGGTGCTGGACACGCTGGACGACCCGACCGCGCCCGCGCAGCACGTGCTGCTGCCCACGACGCTCACGGTGCGCGAGTCCGTCTGACCCCCTGGCCAGGGGCGACCGCACGGGGTAGCGTCCTGAGAGATCGATCTCTCACCGATGCGAGATCCCCATGGGAAGGCTCCACGTGAAGCAGGCTCTGGTGGTCCGGGGCGGCTGGGACGGGCACGCGCCCGTCGCCGCGACGGACATGTTCATCCCCCACCTCGAGGCGACGGGGCACGCCGTCCGCGTCGTCGACACCCCCGAGGTGTACGTCGAGGACGCGATGGCCGACGTCGACCTGATCGTGCAGTGCTACACGATGGGCGAGGCGTCCGGCGAGGCCGTGGCCGGGCTCCGCAGGGCCGTCGCGGCCGGCACCGGCCTGGTCGGCTGGCACGGCGGCATCGCCGACTCGTTCCGCAACAGCTCCGACTACCTGCAGCTCATCGGCGGGCAGTTCGCCACGCACCCGTCCAAGCACCCCGACGAGTGCCACGGCGACCAGTCGGACAACTACCTGCCCTACACGGTCGACATGCTCCCGGCCGCCGCCGACCACCCGGTCACCGCGGGGATCGAGTCGTTCGAGCTCACCACCGAGCAGTACTGGGTGCTCACGGACGACCTCAACGACGTCCTGGCCACCACCACGCACCCCGCACCGCCGTGGCACCCCTGGCACCGCACCATCACCTGCCCGGCCGTCTGGACGCGGCAGTGGGGCGCGGGCCGCATCTGCGTCGTCACGCCCGGCCACAGCGTCGACGTGCTCGAGCACCCCAGCGTCCGCACGATGATCGAGAGGAGCATGGTGTGGGCGAGCCGCTGAGGGTCGGCGTCGTCGGCTGCGGCGTCATCTCGAACGCCTACCTGACGACCGCCGCGACCGCGCCGGACCTCGAGATCGTCGCCGTCGCCGACCTGGACCGCGCCCGCGCGGACACGACCGCGCAGCGCCACGGCGTCCGCGCGCTCGACCTGCCGGACCTGCTCGCGCACGACGACGTCGAGTGGGTCCTGGACCTGACGACACCCGCGGCGCACGAGGAGGTCGCGCTGGCGGCCATCTCGCACGGGCGGTCGGTCTACAACGAGAAGCCGTTCTGCGCGACGGTCGAGCAGGCGCAGCGCGTCCTCGACGCGGCCACGGCGGCCGGCGTCGCCCTGGGCGGGGCGCCCGACACCGTGCTCGGCACCGGGGTGCAGACGGCACGTCGCGTGGTCGAGTCCGGCGCCCTCGGCCGGCCCGTCGCCGCCACGGCCACCATGGCCTGCGGCGGTCACGAGGCGTGGCACCCGCAGCCGGACTTCTACTACGCACCCGGCGGCGGGCCGCTGCTCGACATGGGCCCGTACTACCTGACGACGCTCGTGCACCTGCTCGGCCCGGTCACCGCGGTGCAGGGCGTGGCGACCCGGCCGCGCACCCACCGCACCATCGGCCAGGGGCCCCGCGCCGGCGAGCAGGTGCCCGTGGACGTCGCGACGCACGTGACCGCGCTCGTCGAGCACGCGTCGGGGGCCGTGACCACGCTGGTCATGAGCTTCGACGCCCCGGCGTCCCTCGCCCGCCCGATCGAGGTGCACGGCGAGCAGGGGTCGCTGCTGGTCCCCGACCCCAACCGGTTCGACGGCGACGTGCAGGTGCACGCGCGCGGCGACCAGTGGCGCACGGTGCCGCCGTCGGCCGGCTACACGAACGCGGGACGGGGCGCCGGGCTGGTGGACGCCGCCCGCAGCACCGACCGGCGCACCACGCGCGCGTCGGCGGACGTCGCGCTGCACGTGCTCGACACCATGCAGACGGTGCTGCGTGCCGCCGACACCGGCACCCGCCTGCCCGTCGCCAGCACCTGCGTGATCCCGTCCCTCGTCCCGCTCGCGGACCTGACCACCCCGGGGAGCCCCGACATGACCACACCCGCACCCAGCGCCCGGGCTGCCTCGTGACCGCCGGCCGGCTCGGCGTCGGCATGGTCGGCCACGCGTTCATGGGCCTGGCCCACTCGCACGCCTGGCAGACCGCGCCCCGGTTCTTCGACCTGCCGCTGCGACACGACCTCGCGGTCGTCGCCGGGCGCGACGCGCAGCGCACCGCGGCGGCCGCCGAGCGGCTCGGCTGGCGCTCGTCCACGACCGACTGGCGCACGCTGCTCGACCGCGACGACGTCGACCTGGTCGACATCTGCACGCCGGGCGACACGCACGCGGAGATCGCGATCGCCGCGCTCGAGGCGGGCAAGCACGTGCTGTGCGAGAAGCCGCTGGCCAACTCGGTCGCGGAGGCCGAGGCGATGGTGGCCGCGGCCGCGGCCGCGCCCGGCCAGGTCGCGATGGTCGGGTACTCCTACCGCCGTGTGCCCGCGATCGCGCTGGCCCGGCGGCTGGTCGCCGAGGGACGCATCGGCACCGTCCGGCACGCGCGCGGACTGTACCTGCAGGACTGGCTGTCCGACCCCGCGACGCCGCTGTCGTGGCGGCTCGACAAGGCCACGGCCGGGTCGGGGTCGCTCGGCGACATCGGCGCCCACGTGATCGACCTCGTGCAGTTCGTCACGGGCGAGACCCTGACGGGCGTGTCGGCGCAGCTCGCGACGTTCGTCACCGAGCGGCCGGTCGCAGCGGAGTTCGGCGGGCTGTCGGGGGTCGGGGACGCGAGCGGCGCGACCGGTCCGGTCACGGTCGACGACGCGGCGGTGTTCACCTCACGCCTGTCCGGCGGCGGGCTCGCGCTGTTCGAGGCGACCCGGTTCGCGCTGGGGCGGCGCAACGCCATCCGCGTCGAGATCAACGGCACCGAGGGCTCGCTCGCGTTCGACTTCGAGGACATGAACGTCCTGCACGTGTACGACGCGCACGACCCGGCGGGCCTGCAGGGCTTCCGGCGCGTGTACGTCACCGAGCCCGAGCACCCGTACACGGGGAGCTGGTGGCCCACCGGCCACGGCCTGGGCTACGAGCACGCGTTCACGCACCAGGTCGTCGACCTCGTCGAGGGCATCGCCGCCGGCACGCACCCGGCGCCGACCTTCGCGGACGGCCTGCAGGTGCAGCGCGTGCTCGACGCGGTCGAGCGTTCGGCCGCCGACGACTGCCGCTGGACGCCCGTCGGGCCGTGACGGGACCCGCGGGAGCCACCCGGCCCCGCGGCGGGGCAGGACGGCGGCCGGTCAGCGACCGACCGCCGCCCCCGCCCGCACGTCGTCCACGCCACGGTTGGCCAACGCGTCCGCGCGCTCGTTGCCCGGGTCCCCGGCGTGGCCCTTCACCCAGACCCACGTGACGTGGTGGCGCTGCACCTCGGTGTCGAGGGCCTGCCACAGCTCCTTGTTCTTCACGGGCTTCTTGTCACCGGTGAGCCAGCCGTTGCGCTTCCACCCCGGCAGCCACTTGGTCAGCCCGTTCATGACGTACGTCGAGTCGACGTGCAGCGTCACCAGGCACGGCCGCCTGAGCGCACGCAGGCCCTCGATGACGGCCGAGAGCTCCATGCGGTTGTTCGTGGTCGCGGCCTCGCCGCCCCACAGCTCCTTCTCCTGGTCGCCGAACCGCATCCAGGCCCCCCACCCCCCGACGCCGGGGTTGCCCTTGCAGGCGCCGTCGGTCCACATCTCCACGCGGGGCAGGTCGTCGGTCTCGCTCACGCGGACACGGTACTTCGCCGCGCGGCGGCGCGGCGCTCGGCGGTGCGGTGCTCAGCCCTCGCGGGAGGACTTGTCGGTCACCTGCTCGCGGACCACGCGGCGCAGCACCTTGCCGACCTGCGAGCGGGGCAGGTCCTTGAGCACGACGAGGCGACGCGGCAGGGCGTACCGCGCCAGGCGCGTCTCGCACCACTCCCGGACGGCCGCGAGGTCGATGCCCGCGCCGGAGCCGTCCTCGTGGAGCACGACGGCCGCGACCACGTGCTCACCCATGTCGCCCGCCGGCTCCCCGACGACCGCGACGTCGAGCACGCCCGGCATGCCGCGCAGGTGGTCCTCGACCTGGGAGGGGTACACCTTGAAGCCGCCGGTGACGATCATCTCCTTCATGCGGTCGACGAGGACGACCATGCCGTCGTCGTCGACGCGCACGACGTCACCGGTGCGCAGCCATCCGCCCTCGAGCAGCTGGTGCGCCGTCTCGTCGGGGCGCTGCCAGTAGCCCTGGAACACCTGCGGCCCGGAGATCAGCAGCTCACCCTGCTCGCCCGGCGGGACGTCGCGCGTCGGGTCCTCCTGGTCGACCACGCGGATGCGGGTGGACGGGAACGGCAGACCGAGGGACCCCGGACGTCGGTCGCGGCTCAACGGGTTGCCGAGCGCGACGGGCGAGGTCTCGGTCATGCCGTAGCCCTCGGAGACGATGCCGCCGGTGACCCGCTCCCAGCGCTCGGCCGTGGCGCGCGGCAGCGCCATCGCCCCGCTGATCGAGTACCGGAAGGACGTCAGGTCGGCGCCGGTCTCCTCGGCCGCCGCGGCCAGCCGGTCGAGCATCGGGGGCACGGCCGGGATGAACGTGCCCGGGCGGCGGCGCTGGGCCGCCAGCACACGTGCCGGGTCGAACGACGGCAGGACGACCAGGGTCGCGGCGATCCGCACGGCGTACGTGAGGCACAGCGTCAGGCCGAAGGCGTGGAAGAACGGCAGGACGCCGTAGACGACCTCGGTGCCGGGCTCGTGCTGCGTCCAGGTCTGGCCCTGCAGCGCGTTGGCGACGAGGTTGCGGTGGCTGAGGACGGCGGCCTTGGGTGTGCCGGTGGTGCCGCCGGTGTACTGCAGCAGCGCGGTGTCCGACGCCACGGGTGCCTCGGACGGCCGCAGCGGCTCCGCGGCCGCGACCAGGCGGTGCCAGTGCGGGACGCCGGCGGGCACGGGCCCGCGCATCGCCGCACGCGTGGTGCGCGCCTTGGCGACGGGCAGCTTCAGCGCCCAGCGCGCGGTGCGCGGCAGGTCGGCCGAGAGGTCGACGGCCACGACGTGACGCAGCTCCGTGCGGTCCTGGGCCTCGAGGACCCGCGGCACGGCCTGCTCCCAGACGATCGCCACGGTGGCCCCGGAGTCGGCCAGCTGGTGCGCCAGCTCGTCCGACGTGTAGGTGGGGTTGTGCTCCACGACGACGGCGCCGAGGCGCAGGACCGACCAGAAGGCGACGATGTGCGACGTGCAGTTGGGCATGACGAGGGCGACCCGGTCCCCCGCGCGTACGCCGAGGTCGTGCAGGACGCGGGTGCCGCGGTCGACCTGGGCGCCGAGCTGGCGGTACGTGGTGGCCTGACCCAGGAAGTCGACGGCGACGCGGTCCGGGTGGTCACGCATGACGCGGTCGAGCGTCGCCGTGAGCGGCTCGTCGGGGATCTCGATGTCGCGGGGCACACCCTGCGGCCAGGCGGCAGGCAGGTCAACGGGCGCGGAGGGAGACGTCACTACGCCACGGTAACTTACGTGACCGTAGGTTACCGTGACGTACGTCCCCCGACGACGAAGATCACGCCCCTCCCCGAGCGCGTCCCGGAGCGTGGCAGGATCGCCGGGTGCCCGACGTCGCCACCGGACCGGTCGTCCCTCCCGAGATCCCCAGCGGCCTGCCCGGCGAGGAGGTGCCCGTCCCCGACGCGGTGACGCGGATCGCCGGCGGCGCACCCGTCGAGGCGGTGTGGGTCAACGCCGTCGGCGGCGTGACGTTCCGCGTCGGTGACGACCGGTACGTGAAGTGGGCACCCGTCGGCGTGCCGGAGCTGGACCTCGCGGCCGAGGCCCTGCGCCTCACGTGGGCGCGGCAGCTCACCCCCGTCCCGGAGGTCCTCGACCTGGGTGCCGACGACGCGGGCACCTGGCTCGTCACCGCGGCGATCGACGCCCGCAGCGCCGTCGTCCCCCCGTGGTCGTCGCGCCCGGCGCAGGCCGCCGCGGCCATCGGCGAGGGCCTGCGTGCCCTGCACGACGCCCTGCCCGTGGGCGACTGCCCCTTCGACTGGTCGGCACGGTCCCGCGTCGAGCGCGCCCTGGAGCACCTCGCCGCCGGCGACACCCCTGCCGGGTGGTCCCCGGAGCACCGTCACCTGAGCGCCGACGAGGCCCGCGCGCGGCTCCTGGACGTGCCACCCGTGGACCGGCTCGTCGTCTGCCACGCCGACGCCTGCGCACCGAACACCCTGATCGGCGACGACGGGCGCTGGGCCGCGCACGTCGACCTGGGCCGCCTCGGCGTCGCCGACCGCTGGGCCGACCTCGCGGTCGCCGCGTGGAGCACCGGCTGGAACTACGGCCCCGGGTACGACACCACGGTCTACGAGGCCTACGGCGTCGAGCCGGACGACGACCGCATCGCGTACTACCGGCTGCTGTGGGACGCCTCCTGACGCACGGCACGGCGCCCGGCGGGCGTGCGAGGATCGCCCGGTGCCCTCCCCCGACGTCACCCTGACCGACCGCCTGCCCACCGGTGACGCCGCGCACGACCCCGACGCGCTGTACGAGGTGTTCACCGCCTGGGCCGCGGACCAGGGCCTGACCCTGTACCCGCACCAGGAGGAGGCGCTGCTCGAGCTGCTGACGGGCGCGCACGTCATCCTGTCGACGCCGACCGGCTCCGGGAAGTCCCTGGCGGGCGTCGCCGCCCACGCGGTCGCGCTCGCCCAGGGCCGCCGCTCGTACTACACCGCGCCGATCAAGGCGCTGGTCAGCGAGAAGTTCTTCGCGCTCGTCGACGTGTTCGGCTCCGCCAACGTCGGCATGGTCACGGGCGACTCCGCCATCAACGCCGACGCGCCCATCGTGTGCTGCACGGCCGAGATCCTCGCCAACCAGGCCCTGCGCGACGGCCCGGACGCCGACGTCGGCCTCGTCGTGATGGACGAGTTCCACTACTACGCCGACCCGCAGCGCGGCTGGGCGTGGCAGGTGCCGCTGCTGGAGCTGACGCGCACCCAGTTCCTGCTGATGTCCGCCACGCTCGGCGACGTCTCGTTCTTCGTCGAGGACCTCACCCGGCGCACCGGGCGCGAGGTCGCCGTCGTCGCCAACACCGAGCGGCCCGTGCCCCTGACGTTCGCGTACTCGGTGGAGCCGCTGCACGAGCTGCTCGACGAGCTGGTCACCACCCGGCGCTCCCCGGTGTACGTCGTGCACTTCACGCAGAAGGAGGCCGTCGAGCGGGCGCAGTCGCTGCTGTCGACGCCCCTGGCGAGCCGCGAGCAGCGCGACGCGATCGCCGCCGAGCTCGGCGGCTTCCGGTTCGGCCCCGGGTTCGGCAAGACCCTGTCGCGGCTGCTGCGCCACGGCGTCGGCGTGCACCACGCGGGGATGCTGCCCAAGTACCGCCGCGTCGTCGAGCGCCTCACGCAGAAGGGCCTGCTGCCCGTCGTGTGCGGCACCGACACCCTGGGTGTCGGCATCAACGTGCCCATCCGCACGGTCGTGCTCACGAGCCTGGTGAAGTACGACGGCGTGCGGATGCGGCACCTCACGGCGCGCGAGTTCCACCAGATCGCCGGCCGCGCCGGGCGCGCCGGGTTCGACACCGTCGGCGAGGTCGTCGTGCAGGCGCCCGACCACGTCATCGAGAACCGCAAGGCCCTGGCCAAGGCCGGGGACGACCCGCGGAAGCAGAAGAAGATCGTCCGCAAGCAGGCGCCGAGCGGGCACGTGAACTGGACCGACAAGACGTTCGAGCGGCTGCGCGACGCCCCGCCCGAGCCGCTGACGTCGAGCTTCCAGGTGTCGCACGCGATGGTCCTGCACGTGCTGCAGCGCGGCCGCGACGGCCGTGGCGACCCGGTGGCCGTCATGACGCACCTGCTCACCGACAACCACGAGCCGGCGGGCGCGCGGTCACGCCACGTGCGACGCGCCGTCGACGTCTACCGGTCGCTGCGCGCCGGGGGCGTCGTGGAGCGCCCGTGGGTCGACGACCCCGCGGCGCCCGGCGGACGCCGTCGCACCGTGCGGCTCGTGGCGGACCTGCCCGCGACCTTCGCGCTCGACCAGGCGCTCTCGCCGTTCGCGTACGCCGCGCTGGACCTGCTCGACCCGCAGGACCCGGGCTACGCGCACGACGTCGTCTCCGTCATCGAGGCCACCCTGGACGACCCGCGCCAGGTGCTCGCCGCGCAGGAGAACAAGGCCCGCGGCGAGGCCGTGGCGGCGATGAAGGCCGAGGGCCTGGAGTACGACGAGCGGATGGCGCTGCTCGAGGGGGTCACGTACCCCCGCCCCCTGGCGGAGCTGCTGGAGGCCACGTTCGCGACGTACCGGCGCACCAACCCGTGGGTCGCCGACCTCACGCTGTCCCCCAAGTCCGTGGTCCGCGAGATGCACGAGCGCGCCGCGACGTTCGCCGAGTACGTGCAGCTGTACTCGCTGGACCGCACCGAGGGCGTGCTGCTGCGCTACCTGGCCGACGCCTACCGTGCGTTGCGCCGCACGGTCCCGGAGGACCGCCGCACCGAGGAGCTCGAGGAGCTCATCGCGTGGCTCGGGGACCTGGTGCGCCGCACGGACTCCAGCCTGCTCGACGAGTGGGAGCGGCTGTCCGACCCGGACGCCGCGCTGGAGGCGGACGACGCGGACTCCGAGGACGCCCCGCCGCCGCCCGTCACCGCCGACCCGCGGGTGTTCCGGGCGCTCGTGCGCGGCGCGCTGTTCCGGCGCGTCGAGCTCGCCGCCCGCGAGCGCTGGGGTGCGCTCGCCGCACTCGGTGACGTCGACGCCGAGGGCGCGCCGTGGGACGCCGACCGCTGGGCCGACGCGATCGAGCCCTACTTCGACGACCACGACGAGATCGGGACGGGCCCGGCCGCCCGCGGGCCGGGCCTGTTCCAGGTGACGCCGGGCACCGCCGCGGACGCGCACGGACCCGCCGCCGGCACGTGGCACGTCCGCCAGGTCCTCGACGACCCGGCGGGCGACCACGACTGGCGCATCGACGCCCTCGTCGACCTCGCCGCGTCCGACGAGGCGGGCGAGGTCCGCCTGCGCGTCCTCGACGTCGGGCCGCTCTGAGACGCACCGGTCGGCGGTCCGGTGCTCCGTCGGCACAGGTCAGGGCGGATCAGGGCCGGGTCAGGGCAGGCTGTCCTGCGGTGACATCCCCGGATCCCCGTGCCACCGTGGGGACATGTCGACGACGGCCACCCGACTCGCGGGGCTGGTGATGTGGCGCGGCGCTCAGCGCCGCGGCCGGCAGCGCGCCACGTCCTCGCCCCACGTCTCGTCCGCGGGCCTCAACTGGCTGCGGGCGGGCGTGCTCGGCGCGAACGACGGGATCGTCTCCGTCGCCGCCACCGTCGTCGGGGTCGCCGGGGCGGCCGCGCCCACGAAGACCATCGCACTGGCGGGCGGGGCGGCGCTCGTCGCCGGCGCGCTGTCGATGGCCTCCGGCGAGTACGTGTCGGTGAGCAGCCAGCGGGACGCGGAGCGCGTCGCGGCGTCCGCCGGGAGGCCGATCGGTGAGCCCGACGACTTCACGAACCCGTGGCACGCGGCGCTCGCGTCCCTCGTCGCGTTCACCGTCGGCGGGCTCGTGCCGCTGCTCGTGGTCCTCGCGCCGTGGTCCGTCGCCGCTCGTGTCCCGGTGACGTTCGGGTCGGTCGTCGTGGCGCTGGTCCTGACCGGGTGGGCGTCGTCCCGGTTCACCGGCGCCTCGCACACGCGCTCGATCCTGCGGAACGTCCTCGGCGGGTCCCTCGCGATGGCCGTGACCTACGGCGTGGGCGCCGTCGTGGGCGTCCGGCTCTGACGCCTACCCTGGGCGGGTGGCCAGGAAGGACGCGCGCACGGGCGCCGGGACCCCCGCCCTCGTCGCGCTCGCCGCGGCGGGCGTGCCGCACACCGCGCACGCCTACGAGCACGATCCGGCGAGCGACCTCGGCTACGGCCTGGAGGCCGCGCACGTGCTGGGCGTGCCGCCCGAGCAGGTCTTCAAGACGCTGGTCGCCGAGGTGGACGGTGCGCTGACCGTCGCGGTGGTGCCCGTGACCGGCCGGCTCGACCTCAAGGCCCTGGCCGCGGCCGTCGGCGGCAAGCGGGCCGTGATGGCCGACCCGCACGCCGCCGAGCGCGCGACGGGCTACGTCGTCGGCGGCATCTCGCCGCTCGGGCAGCGCACCCGGCTGCGCACCGTCGTCGACGAGACCGTCTGGCTGTTCGACACCGTCCTGGTCTCCGGCGGCCGGCGCGGGCTGGACGTCGAGCTGGCCCCCGACGACCTCGTGCGGCTCACCGACGCGGTCGTCGCGGACGTCGCCCGCGGCTGAGCCCCGTCAGCGCCCGTAGGCCGCGAACGCGCGGTCCGTCGGCACGATCTGCTTGCCCAGCGGCACCAGGGACACGGGGATCAGCTTGAGGTTCGCGATGCCCATGGGGATGCCGATGATCGAGGCGAACAGCGGGATCGCCGTCGCCACGTGCCCGATGGCCAGCCAGATGCCGGCCACGAGCACCCAGATCACGTTCCCGATCGTCGACAACGCCCCCGCGGTCGGCTTCTCGACGACGGTCCGCCCGAACGGCCACAGCACGTAGCTGGCGATGCGGAACGACGCGATGCCGAACGGGATGGTCACGATCAGCACGCAGCACACGATGCCGGCGGCCACGTAGCCCAGGGCGAGCCAGGCGCCGGCGAACACCAACCAGATGACGTTCAGCAGGGTCTTCACGGTCCTACCGTGCCACGGCGTGGGGCCACCCCGGCACCCGGAAGGTCCCTGACCGGACCCTGGTTCCTCAGTTCAGCGACGCGTCGTCCGGCGCGGTGGACAGCAGCGCGAGGTCCCCCGGCTGACGGCGCAGCACCCGCCGCCACAGCCCGCCGGGGTCCGGTGTGAAGACGTCCCCCGGCACGTGGTCGACCACGAACCAACCGCCCGCCTCGATCTCCTCGTCGAGCTGCCCGGCGGACCAGCCCGCGTACCCGATGAAGACGCGCAGCGCCCGGACGGCGTCGACGACGAGCACCGGCGGCGCGTCCAGGTCGACCACGGCGAGCCGGTCGCCCAGGTGCCGCACGCCCGGCGGCGTCTCGCCGTCCGCGACGTCCGCCAGGGCCAGCGCGGTGTCCCGCGCCACGGGGCCGCCCTGGAACAGCCGGCTCGGCGCGCTCAGGTGCGGCTGCCACTGCGGCAGCACCGACGTCGCGTCGACCTCCAGCGGGTGGTCGAGCACCACCCCCAGCGCGCCCTCCCCGGCGTGCTCAAGCACGAGCACGACGCTGCGCCGGAAGCTGCGGTCGCGCAGTCCGGGCGTCGCGACGAGCAGCCTTCCCGTGCACCCCTCCACCCCGTCAGCATGCGACCGGCCGGGTCGGGTCCGCCACACGGGCGAGGGCGCGGCGGCGGGTTTCGCCCGCGCGGCCGGCGCCGCGGGGCTGCCGGCTCCGCCCCGGCGCCGCCGGGCGGGTACCGTCGGGGGTCGTGAGCAGCGAGGACGTCACGCGCCGGCTGGCGCAGGTGCAGGACCGGGTCGCCGCTGCGTGCGTCGCGGCCGGCCGCCCCCCGGGTGCGGTGCAGGTGCTGCTGGCGTCGAAGACGATGGACGTCGCCACGGTCCGCGCGGCACTGGCAGCCGACGCGGCGGCGCGGGCCGCCGGCTCGGGGACGCCGCCGGTGCTGCTGGGCGAGAACCGTGTGCAGGAGCTCACGGCGAAGGCCCCGGCCCTGGTGGACCTCTCCCCCACGTGGCACGTCATCGGCCCGCTGCAGTCGAACAAGGTGACGGCGGCGCTGCGGTGGGCGTCGGCCGTCGAGTCGGTGGCCGACGAGGTCCTCGCCCGCCGCCTGTCCGACCGCGTCCGGGACCGCCCGGAACCGCTCGAGGTGTGGGTCCAGGTCAACGTGTCGGGTGAGGCCACCAAGCACGGCGTCACGCCGGACGCCGCACCGGACCTGGCGGCGCGGGTCGCCGCCCTGCCCGGCCTGCGGCTCGCCGGCTTCATGACCATCGGCGCGCGCAGCGACGACGAGCGCGTGGTCCGCGACGGGTTCGCCCGGCTGCGGGCCGTGCGCGACGAGGTGGTGGCCGGCGGCGCCCCCGGCACGGGCCACGCGCACGGTCTCTCGATGGGCATGAGCGGGGACCTCGAGGCCGCCGTCCTGGAGGGATCCACCCTCGTGCGCCTCGGCACCGCCGTGTTCGGGGCGCGGCGCCCGGCCGCCGGGACTGTCGCGTGACGTCCGGCCACCGGTTCCCCCGGTGGGTCTACGGCGTGGGCAGCGAGCCCGACGCCCGGTTCTCGCTGGCCAACGAGCGCACGTTCCTGGCCTGGGCGCGCACGGGGCTGGCGCTGCTCGCCGGCGGTGTCGCGCTCGAGGCGCTCGACCTGCCCGTGGAGCCGCACCTGCGGCTGGCGGCCGCCGTCGTGCTCATCGCCCTGGGCACGCTGGCACCCGGCGTGGCCTGGTGGGGGTGGTGCCGCACGGAGCGGGCGATGCGCCGGGGCGAGCCGCTGCCCTCGCCCGTGGGCTTCGGCCTGCTCGTGGCGGGCGTCGCCGTGGCCGGTGTGCTCGTGCTCGTCGGTCTGCTGCGGGCATGACCTCCTCGCTCGCCGCCGAGCGCACGGCGCTGGCCTGGCGGCGCACCGCGCTCGGGCTGGTGGCCGGCTCCGTGGCGGCCGGACGGCTGCTCTCCGAGGCGTGGGGCGTCGCGGCGTGGGGCGTCGCCGCGGCCGGGACGGCGCTCGCGGTGGTGCTGCTGCGGGCGGCGCGTCGCCGCCGCACCGGCGTGCACGACGCGCACCCGCGGACCACGGCTGCGGCGCGGTCCGTCGGGCGCGACCCCGGCGGACGCCTCGTCACCGCCTGCGCCGCCGCACTGGTGCTGCTGGGCGCCGCGGCGCTCGTCGTCGTCCTGACGTGGGGCGCGTGAGCAGCACCGGACGACGGGCCTGCACCCGGGTCAGGGCACGCGGGCCGTCCACGCGGGGTCGGAGAACTTGGTGACCATGAGCTCGCGCGCCCGGGCCAGCTCGTCGGGCCGCAGCTCGTCGTCGACGGTGCGGTACCGGGACCGGAAGTGCGCGATGAAGGCGTCGATCACCTGCTCGCGCGGCAGCCGGGTCTGCGAGCGCACCGGGTCCACGCGCTTGTTGGCGGACCGGGTGCCCTTGTCGGACAGCTTCTCGCGACCGACCCGCAGCACCTCGAGCATCTTGTCCGCGTCGATGTCGTAGGCCATCGTCACGTGGTGCAGCACCGCGCCGCTCGCCAGGCGCTTCTGCGCCGACCCGGCGATCTTGCCGGCGGGTGAGGCGATGTCGTTCAGGCCGCTCGTGGTGGCGACGACGCCGACGTCCGCCAGCGCGCCCAGCACCCAGTCGTTGAGGAACGCGTAGGAGTCCTCGAAGGACATCCCGTCCACCAACGACCCGGGCACCACCAGCGAGAACGTGATGCAGTTGCCGGCCTCCATGAACATCGCGCCGCCCCCGGAGATGCGCCGCACCACCGTCACGCCGTGCCGCGCGGCCGCCTCGGAGTCCACCTCGTTGCGCAGCGACTGGAACGAGCCGATGACGACGGCCGGCTCCTGCCACTCCCAGAACCGCAGGGTCGGGCCACGGCGCCCGGCCGCGAGCTCCTCCGTGAGCACCTGGTCCAGGGCCGTGTGCAGCGCCGGGGGCAGCGGACCGGGGTGCAGCAGGGCGAACTCGTGGTCCGACCACGCGGTGGACAGCCCGAGCGCGCGCCGCACCGCGAGCGCGACGGCGCGGGTGTCGAAGCCGACCATCGCGACGGGGCCGGCGATGCGGCCCTGGTCGACGGCCAGCCGCAGGGCGTCGTCGACGACGCGGACGAGCTGGGCGACCGGAGCGTCCCGCGGCGTCCCGTCGAGCGCGGCGGACATCACCCCCAGCGCCTCGTCCGGCTCGAGGAAGAAGTCTCCCGACAGGCTCACGTCCCGCAGCAGACCGTCGACGACGTCCAGGTCGACGACGACGAGCTTGCCACCGGGGACCTTGTACTCACCGTGCACGCGTCCACCCTAGGCGCGGACGGGCCCGACCCGTCCCGCGGGCTGCTCCCGAGCGCTCAGGGCAGTGCGCGGACCGCGGACAGCGCCCGCTGCTCGACCATCGCGCTGAGCTCGGCGGGCGTCCCGAGCGCGGCCTGCGCGTCGTCCCGCGCCTCGGCGCGCAGGGCGGTCGCCGTCCACGTGACGATCGCGTTGCCCACCAGGACGTGGCCCGTCGTCTGCTGCCGGGTCTCGTCGTCCTCACCCGTCCGCACGGTGATCTCCTGCACGATCGCGGGGAACACGCCCTGCCCCTCGAGCGCCGGCTCGGCGGTCCACGTGGTGCGGCCGCCGTCCGCGTCGAGCAGCGCGTACCGCGGGCACTCGTCGACCACCGTGACGAGCGCACGGAACGACGCCCGTGCCGCGGCCGCGTCGAGCAGCACGACGACGTCCTCGACGAACGTCATCTCCTCGTTGCCCCACGCCGTGGCGTCGTGGTGCGTCGGCGCCGTCCCGACCACGGTGACGGCGGTCGTGCACGACTCCGGGTCGACGCGCGACCCCTCGGGCAGGCCCCACGGCACCGTGCCCGGCTCGACCCGGCGCGTGACGCCGTCCACGGCCGCGGGGACCTTGCTCTCCAGGTCCGCGGACGTCGCCAGGAGGCTGGCCGCCGTGGTCTCGTCGAACACGGCGTCGGCACCCGGCACGGGCGCGGGCGTGGTCACCGTCGGCGCGGCCGACGGGCTCGCGGCCGGCGTGGGGGTGGTGACCGCCGTCGGCGACGGCGCCATCGGGACCGCCGGGGGGTCGGAGACCCACGGGCGCCAGACCAGCACGATCACCACCACGACGGCGACGACGCCCAGCCACCACCAGCGGCCGGTGCGGCGTCCCGGCCGACTCGCCGGCTCGTCACCCCCGCCCGGCGCGTCCGAGGGCGTCCTCGGGGCGTCGGACGACTCGGGGGCGGTGCCGGACACGCGGGGGCTCCTCTCGATGCTCGGGCCTCGATGCCATCCCCGAGGCTAGGCGGTGCGCGCGCCCCCTGCGCGACGACCCGCTGGTGGGCGACGTGTCAGCGCGGGGCGACACCGCGGTTGCGCAGACCCCAGATCGCGGAGTCGGTGAGCGCCTCCCACGACGCCTCGATGAGGTTGGGGCCCACCCCCACCGTGCTCCAGGACGTCTGGCCGTCGGTGCTCTCGATGAGCACGCGCGTCACCGCGTCCGTGCCCTGCATCTGGTCGAGGATCCGGACCTTGAAGTCGATGAGCTCGAAGTCCTCGAGCTCGGGGTACACCCGCGTCAGCGCGAGGCGCAGCGCGTGGTCGAGCGCGTCCACGGGGCCGTTGCCCTCGCCCGTGCGCACGACGCGCTCGCCGCCCGCGTGCAGCTTGACGGTCGCCTCCGCGGTCGCGGCCGCACCGCGGCTGCCGTTGCGCTCGACGATGGTGCGCCACGACTCGACGCGGAAGTACGCGGGCCGCGCCCCCTCGAGCTCCTCGACGAGCAGCAGCTCGAAGGAGGCGTCGGCGGCCTCGTACGTGTACCCGTTGGCCTCGGCGTCCTTCACGCGGTTCGTGACGCGCGACAGGACGTCGGGGTGCGCGGCGAGGTCGATGCCGAGCTGCCGGCCCTTGAGCTCGATCGACGCGCGACCCGCCATGTCGGACACGAGCATCCGCATGTCGTTGCCGACGAGCTCGGGGTCGGTGTGCTGGTACAGGTCCGGGTCGACCTTGATGGCCGACGCGTGCAGCCCCGCCTTGTGCGCGAACGCGCTGGCACCCACGTACGGCTGCCGCGCGAACGGCGAGATGTTCGTGATCTCGCTGATGGCGTGCGCGATGCGCGTGAGCTCGGCGAGCCCGCCGGGGCCCCCGGGCTCCCGTGCGAGCACCGGACGGCCGAGCTTCAGCTCGAGGTTGGCCACCACGGACAGCAGGTCCGCGTTGCCCGTGCGCTCGCCGTAGCCGTTGACGGTGCCCTGCACGTGCACGCACCCCGCGTCGACCGCGGCCAGGGTGTTGGCCACCGCGCAGCCCGAGTCGTTGTGCGCGTGCATCCCGAGGACCGCGTGCGGCCCGACCGCGGCGCGCACGTCGGCGACGACGTCGCGCACCCAGTCGGGCAGCATGCCCCCGTTCGTGTCGCACAGGGCGACGACCTCGGCGCCCGCCTCGAACGCCGCGACCACGGCGCGCCGGGAGAAGCCGGGGTCGTACCGGAAGCCGTCGAAGAAGTGCTCGGCGTCGACGAACACCCGCCGGCCCTCGCGCGCCAGGAACCTGACGGTGTCCTGGATCATCGCCAGGCCCTCGTCGGGCGTGGTGCGCAGCGCGCGCTCGACGTGCCGCACGTCGCTCTTGGCCACGAGCGTGACGACGGGCGCCTCGGAGTCGAGGAGCGCGCGCACCAGCGGGTCGTCGGTGGCGCGGACACCCGCCTTGCGGGTCGCGCCGAACGCCGCGAGCTCGGCGTTGCGCAGGTCCAGCTCCTTGGCGGCGCGCTTGAAGAACTCGGTGTCCTTGGGCACGGCGCCCGGCCAGCCGCCCTCGATGAACCCGACCCCCAGCGCGTCCAGCATCGGGGCGATCGCGAGCTTGTCCGCGACCGAGAGGTTGATCCCCTCCTGCTGGGCCCCGTCGCGCAGGGTCGTGTCGTAGACGTGGAACGTCGCGGGCGCGGCCGGCGGCTGCGGCGCGGGTGCCGGGGACTGGGTCACGTGGGCTCCTCGGTGCGGGGCGGGCGGGCGACGGCGGGACGGACCGGCGGCGGGTGGTGCCGGTGCCTGGTCGTCGTCTCGTGCGGGCGGGGGTGGTGCCCGTGCACGTGCGGACCAACAAAAAGACCCCCCGGGGTACGGGAGGTCTGCGCGTCGGCGGGTGGGCCGACGCGCTAGGCGATGATGAGCGTGAAGCGGGTCACAGGGTGATGGTGGCACAGCCGGGTGGCGCGCGGCACCCCGTCCATCATGCGGACGAGTGGTCCGCGGGCCCGAGGGGGACGCCGAACCGGGACGTTCCGGTGCCGAACGGTCAGCGCATCGCTAGCGTGTGCCGGGACGTCACGCGCCCGCGCGTCCCGACGTCCCGTGCGAGACAGGAGCCGACGATGTCGATCCCCCCTCCGGAGCGGCCGCAGGACGAGCCGACCCGCCGCTACCCGGCAGTGCCCCCGGCGGCCGCCGCCCCGCCGCCCGGCGTGGCCCCGGCCGCCGTGCCCGTGGGGACGGCGCCCGCGGGCACGGTACCCGCGGGCACGGTGCCCGCGGGCACGGTACCGGCGGCCGGGGTCCCCGTGGCGGGGACGGGCGGGGCCACGGCGCGCGTCGAGACCCGCCTGACGGTGGAGACGGGTCGGTTCTGGGCCGGCGCCGCCGCCACGGCGCTGGTCGCGGCGCTCGTCGGTGTGGTCGGCGTGATCGTGCTGGAGCAGATCCTGCGCATCGACCTGGTCTTCCGCGACCCCTTCGGCACCGGGTCGGCCATGAGCGCCTACGTGCTCGGCGGCGTGCTCAGCGCGGTGGCCGCGGCCGCCCTGCTCCAGCTGCTCGTGCTGACCACGCCGCGGCCGCGGGCGTTCTTCGGCTGGATCGTCGGGCTGGCGACCGTCGTGGCGACGCTCCTGCCTCTGACGTGGACGGACCAGGTCGGGTCCGCCCTGGCCTCCGGGATCGTCAACCTGCTGATCGGGGTGGCCGTCTGGTCGTTGCTCAACGGCGTGCTCGGCTGGACCGTGCGGCGGGTCCCCGCCTGACGCGCGGCGCCCGCGGACGACGAGGGGTGCGCACCCGGGAGGGTGCGCACCCCTCGTGCGAGGTCCGGGTCCGTCAGACCAGGCGGCGCATCCAGCCGTGCGTGTCCGCCGCGCGCCCGTACTGGATGTCGGTGAGCTGCTCACGGATGCGCATGGTCACCGGTCCGGCCTGGCCGTCGCCCACGACGAGGTCGAAGTCGTCGCTCGCGAGCCGCCCGATCGGCGTCATGACGGCCGCCGTCCCGCACGCGAACACCTCGCTGACGCTGCCGTCCGCCAGGCCGCGGCGCAGCTCGTCGAGCAGCACGGGCCGCTCCGCGACCTCGTGCCCCGCCTCCTGCAGCAGCGTGAGGATCGACGAGCGCGTCACGCCCTCGAGGATCGTGCCGGAGACCGCCGGGGTCACCACGGAGCCGTCCGCGTGGACCACGACGACGTTCATGCCGCCCAGCTCCTCGAGCTGGGTGCCGGTCCGGTCGTCGAGGAAGCAGACCTGCTCGAACCCCTTGGCGTACGCCTCCTGCTGGGGCAGCAGGCTGGCGGCGTAGTTGCCGCCGCACTTGGCCGCGCCCGTGCCGCCGGCACCGGCGCGGTGGTACTCACGCGACACCCAGATCGCCACCGGCTGCACCCCGCCCGGGAAGTACGGGCCGACGGGCGAGGCGATGACGAGGAACTCCGCCTCGAGCGAGGCCCGCACACCCAGGAAGGGCTCCGAGGCGTACATGAAGGGACGCAGGTAGAGGCTGGCCTCCTCCCCCGTCGGCACCCAGGCCCGGTCCACCTCGACCAGGGCGCGGATCGCCCCGAGGAAGTCCGCCTCGGGCAGCTCCGGCAGGGCGAGCCGCCGCGCCGACCGCGTGAACCGTGCCGCGTTGGCCTCCGGCCGGAAGGACCAGACGCTTCCGTCGGGGTGGGCGTACGCCTTGAGGCCCTCGAAGATCTCCTGGCCGTAGTGCAGGACCGCGGTCGCGGGGTCGAGCTGCAGCGGCCCGTACTTCTCCACGCGCCGCCCGGTCCAGCCGTCGGTGTGGGTCCACGAGATGCGGGCCATGTGGTCGGTGAAGACCGTGCCGAACTGCGGCGAGGCGAGCGCGGCCGCGCGCTGCTCGTCGGGGACGGGCGCGTCGGTGCGGTGGAGCTGGAAGGTCTCGGACGAAGGGGTCGTCAGGGTGCTCATCAGGGGGCCTTTCACCAGGGTCGACGTCGACGGTACCGGTGCGGACGGCCGGGAGGACAGGTGCACGCGTCGCCTGCGGACCACGGGACGCGCGGGCAGGGCCGGCCCCCCGGGGCGTCAGCCGGCGACGCGGGCGGCGAGGTCCTTGCCCACCTCGGCCGTCGACCGTACTCGCTCGCTCGCACCGCGCTCGGCGAGGTCGGCGGCCACGGCGGCCTCGACCCGCCGGGCCGCGTCGGCCTGGCCGACGTGGTCCAGCAGCATCGCGACGGACAGCACCGTGGCCGTCGGGTCGGCCTTGCCCTGGCCCGCGATGTCCGGCGCGGAGCCGTGGACGGGCTCGAACATGCTCGGTGCGGTGCGGTCGGGGTTGATGTTGGCGGAGGCGGCCAGGCCGATGCCGCCGGTGATCGCCGCGGCGAGGTCCGTGAGGATGTCGCCGAACAGGTTGTCGGTCACGATGACGTCGAACCGCGCGGGGTCCGTCACCAGGAAGATCGTGGCGGCGTCGACGTGCAGGTAGTCGACCGTGACGTCGGGGAACTCGGCGTTGACCGCCTCGACCGTGCGCCGCCACAGGTGCCCCGCGTGCACGAGGACGTTGTGCTTGTGCACGAGCGTGAGCTTCTTGCGCGGGCGGGCCGCGGCACGCGCGAACGCGTCGCGCACCACCCGCTCCACGCCGAACGCCGTGTTCACGCTGACCTCGTTCGCCACCTCGTGCGGCGTGCCGACGCGGATGGCACCGCCGTTGCCGACGTACGGCCCCTCGGTGCCCTCACGGACGACGACGAAGTCGACGTCGCCGGGGTTCGCCAGCGGGCTGGTCACGCCGGGGAACAGCTTGCCCGGACGCAGGTTGACGTAGTGGTCGAGCGCGAACCGCAGCGTCAGCAGCAGGCCGCGCTCGAGGACGCCGGACGGCACGCTCGGGTCGCCGATCGCGCCGAGCAGGATCGCGTCGTGCGTGCGGATGGCGGCGAGGTCCTGGTCGGTCAGCGTCTCGCCCGTGGCGTGCCAGCGGCGCGCGCCGAGGTCGAAGTCGGTGGTGCGCACGGTGGTGCCGGTGCCGTGCAGCGCCTGCTCCAGCACCAGAAGGCCCTGCTCGACCACCTCCGTCCCGATGCCGTCGCCGGCCACGACGGCCAGGTTCAGGGTGGAGGACGAGGTGGTGTCGGTCATGCGCTCATCCTAGCGCCGCGTCCATCCCTCGGGATGCGCGTCTCACGTGGCGATCAGTCGACCGGCGGCGTGGGTCCGGTCCGAGGGTAGACGAGCTCGAACCGCTCGATCACCACGTCCATCGTCGGGGAGAACCCCGCATCGCCCAGCACACGGCGCCAGTAGACCTCGTGCTCCCGCCGCCACGACTCCAGCGACAGGTCGTCCTCGCCCTCGGCTGCCGCGTGCTCGGCGTCCACCTGGTCGAAGGGCACCACCGCGACCTCCGTCGTCCGCAGCAGCGCACGCGGGTCACCCGCGGAGTCCAGCACGATCGACACGTCGCCGACGCGCGGCAGCGGCTCGCCGGACGCGGTCATCTCGGCCAGCGCGGTCGACGTGGCGGTCTTGCGGCCGTCGAGCACCTGCGCGAGCAGCTCGTCCGCGAGGCGGGCGTCGTCGCCGAACGACCACGCGGGCGGTGCGACGGCGCCGTCCACCGACTCCCCCATGACCGAGTCGAGCCTGCCCCAGCCGAGGTGACCGCGCGCCGCGTCCCAGAAGTCCGTGATCCGCGTGTCCTGCGTGCCGGCCTCGGCACGCGCCGTGGGCTGCTGCTCGGTCATCGTCCGCCTCTCGTCGTCGGGCGTCGCTCACCGCACCCGCGCGGCGATCCTCCCCCATGTCCCGCCCCACCGCACCCAGACGCGCGAGAGGTCGGTCCGGCACAGGGCCGGACCGACCTCTCGCTGCGGTCGTGAGGGGTGTCAGCGCGCGGCCGAGCCCTCCTGGTAGTCGGAGTCCGAGGGCTTGACCCACGCGAACAGCTTGCGCAGCTCGCGGCCGACCGGCTCGATCGGGTGGTTCTGGCCCTTCTCGCGCAGCGCCTGGAACTCCGGGGCGCCGGCGTCCTGGTCCGCGATGAAGCGCTCGGCGAAGGCACCGTTCTGGATGTCCGCGAGGACGGCCTTCATGTTCTCCTTCACCTCGGGCGTGATGACCCGCGGACCGGAGACGTAGTCGCCGTACTCGGCCGTGTCGGAGACCGACCAGCGCTGCTTGGTGATGCCGCCCTCCCAGATGAGGTCGACGATGAGCTTGAGCTCGTGCAGCACCTCGAAGTACGCGACCTCGGGCTGGTAGCCCGCCTCGGTGAGCGTCTCGAAGCCGTACTGGATGAGCTGCGACACGCCACCGCACAGGACCGCCTGCTCACCGAACAGGTCGGTCTCGGTCTCCTCGGTGAACGTCGTCTTGATGCCGGCGGCGCGCAGGCCGCCGATCGCCTTGGCGTACGACAGCGCGAGGTCCCACGCCGAGCCGGACGCGTCCTGCTCGACGGCGACGATGACCGGCACGCCGCGCCCGTCGACGTACTCGCGGCGGACCAGGTGGCCCGGCCCCTTGGGGGCGACCATCAGGACGTCGTGAGCCGCGGACGGCTTGATGTAGCCGAAGCGGATGTTGAAGCCGTGGCCGAAGACGAGCGCGGCGCCGTCCTTGAGGTTCGGCTCGATCTCGTCGCGGTACACGATGCGCTGGACCTGGTCCGGCGCCAGGATGACGACGACGTCGGCACCGGCGACGGCCTCGGCGACCGACGCGACCTTCAGGCCCTCGTTCTCGGCCTTCGCCCGCGACGCCGAGCCCTCGCGCAGGCCCACCGTGACGTCGACGCCGGAGTCGCGCAGGTTGAGGGCGTGCGCGTGCCCCTGGCTGCCGTAGCCGATGACGGCGACCTTCTTGGACTGGATGATCGACAGGTCGGCGTCGTCGTCGTAGAACAGCTCAGCCACGGTGGACTCTCCTCGGTGTGGGGGGTGAAGCGTGCGGGTGGTGCGAGCGGGGGGGCGTCAGGCCGAGCGGCTCACGCGCTCGAGCGCGCGGTCGGTGATCGAGCGGGAGCCGCGGCCGATGGCCACGGTGCCGGACTGCACGATCTCACGGATGCCGAACGGCTCCAGGGCGGCGAGCAGCGCGTCGAGCTTGCCGGGGCTGCCGGTCGCCTCGATCACGACCGAGTCCGGCACGACGTCGACGACGTGCGCACGGAACAGCTGGACGACCTCGAGCACGCCGGTGCGCTGGGTGACGTCGGCCTTGACCTTGACGAGCAGCAGCTCGCGCTGGACGGACGCGGCGTCCTCGAGCTCGACGATCTTGATGACGTTGACGAGCTTGTTCAGCTGCTTGGTCACCTGCTCCAGCGGGAGGGCGTCGACGTCGACGACGACCGTGATGCGGCTGATCTCCGTGTGCTCGGTGGGGCCCACGGCGAGCGAGTGGATGTTGAACGACCGCCGGGCGAACAGCCCTGCGACGCGCGTGAGCACGCCGGGCTTGTTCTCGACGAGGACGGACAGGGTGTGGCGGGTCATCGCTCTTCTTCCTTCCTCAGTCCTCGCGGTCCCACGCGGGGCTGATGCCCCGCGCGTACTGGATGGCGTCGTTGCTGACGCCGGCGGCCACCATCGGCCACACCATCGCGTCGCGCGACACCGTGAAGTCCACGACCACGGGCCGGTCGTCGATCTCCATCGCGCGCTTGATGGTCGCGTCCACGTCCGCCTTCGTCTCGCACCGCAGGCCCACGGCGCCGTAGGCGTCCGCGAGCTTGACGAAGTCCGGGACGCGCACCGTGCCGTGGCCCGTGTGCAGGTCGGTGTTGGAGTAGCGCGACTCGTAGAACAGCGTCTGCCACTGGCGGACCATGCCCAGCGAGCTGTTGTTGATCACCGCGACCTTGATCGGGATCTCGTTGATCGTGCAGGTGGCCAGCTCCTGGTTGGTCATCTGGAAGCAGCCGTCGCCGTCGATCGCCCACACGGTGCGCGACGGGTCGCCCACCTTGGCGCCCATGGCGGCCGGCACCGCGAACCCCATCGTGCCGAGACCGCCGGAGTTCACCCAGGCGCCGGGGCGCTCGTACTTGATGAACTGCGCCGCCCACATCTGGTGCTGCCCGACGCCCGCGACGAAGATCGACTCGGGGCCCGAGATCTCGCCGATCCGCGAGATGACGTGCTGCGGTGCCAGGTGGCCGTCGGACGGCTCGTCGAACCCGAGGGGGAAGGTCTCCCGCCACGCGTCCAGCTGCTGCCACCACGCCTCGAGGTCGGGGCGCCCGTGCTGGGCCTGCTCGCGCTCGAGCTCGGGCAGCAGGTCGGCGATCACCTCGCGCAGGTCACCGACGATCGGGACGTCGGCGCGCTTGTTCTTGCCGATCTCGGCCGGGTCGATGTCGGCGTGGACGACCGTGGCGTTCGGCGCGAACGACGACAGCAGGCCGGTCACCCGGTCGTCGAAGCGGGCACCGAGGGCCACCACGAGGTCGGCCTTCTGCAGCGCCGCGACCGCCGCGACGGTGCCGTGCATCCCGGGCATGCCCAGGTGCTGCGGGTGGGAGTCGGGCAGCGCACCGCGCGCCATGAGCGTGGTGACGACGGGGGCGCCCGACAGGTCGGTCAGGCGACGCAGCAGGTCGGACGCACCCGCACGGACGACGCCGCCGCCCACGTAGAGCACGGGCCG
The DNA here is from genome assembly GCF_018388445.1 of Cellulomonas wangleii. Classification (NCBI taxonomy): domain Bacteria; kingdom Bacillati; phylum Actinomycetota; class Actinomycetes; order Micrococcales; family Cellulomonadaceae; genus Cellulomonas; species Cellulomonas wangleii. Next base: position 1,304,962 of record NZ_CP074405.1, on the reverse strand, counting down.
GCGCGAGGTCGCGAGCAGCCGGGCCGCCTCGCGGATCTGCTTGACGTGCGGCTTGGTGACCGGGTGGTACCCGGGCAGCGAGATGTCCTGCGGCCACGAGAAGGTCGTCGTCGCCTGCATCGCGGACTTGGCGATGTCGACCAGCACGGGGCCCGGGCGACCGGTCGAGGCGATGTGGAACGCCTCGGCGATCGTGCGCGGGATGTCGTCGGGGTCGGTGACGAGGTAGTTGTGCTTGGTGATCGGCAGCGTGATGCCGACGATGTCGGCCTCCTGGAACGCGTCCGTGCCGATCATCGAGGCACCGACCTGACCGGTGATCGCCACCATCGGCACGGAGTCCATGTTGGCGTCCGCGATGGCGGTGACCAGGTTGGTCGCGCCCGGGCCCGAAGTCGCCATGGTCACGCCGACCTTGCCGCTCGCGTAGGCGTAGCCGGCCGCGGCGTGCCCGCCGCCCTGCTCGTGACGCACGAGGATGTGCCGGACGCGGCGGGAGTCCATGAGCGGGTCGTACGTCGGCAGGATCGCGCCGCCGGGGATGCCGAAGACGACCTCGGCCCCCGCCTCCTCCAACGAGCGGACGATCGACTGCGCCCCCGTGACCTGCTCGGGCCCGACCTGCCGGGGTGCGGCGGCCGCCGGCTCGGCGGCGCGGGGCACGGCCTCCGTGGCGGGGCGCACGGGGCGCACGGCTGTGCGCGGGGGTGCGGGGTGCGGACCCTGGACCATCATCGTCTCCTGCGGGTCGAGTGCGGGTGGGGTCGTCCGGTGCGGGTACCGCGCCGGGCGGACGCCGGGCACGAAAAAGCCCCTCGACCCGGGCACCGGGATGGACGAGGGGCGAGCGCGCGCGACGAGCGACCTGTGCGGGTGGCGTCAGCCGGCGCGCTCAGGAAGTACTACGAGGATCGTCTGCACACGGGCGACCATACGCCCGCCGCCCGCTCGTGTCACATCCCTCTCCGTCCGTCTCACATGCTGGTTCACGTGTCCGCTTCATGGACGCACGACGGCCGTCGGCGTGTCCTGACCTGCTCCTGGGCGTTGCCGCACGGCCCCGTCCTACGGTGAGGACAACCCACGGCCCACCACGACGAGGAGCAATCATGGCCGCACCGGCCCGCCGCCTGGTCGTCGCCACCGCCGTCGCGACGCTCGTGACGCTGACCGCGTGCGCCCGCGACGTCGAGCCCGCGCCCTCCGCGGCGCCGCCGTCCGTGACGGTCACGCCGAGCGCCGGCACCGCACCGGCACCCACGTCGACCACCGCGCCGACCACCGCGCCGTCGCCGACCGCCCAGCCCGCCGTGCCCGCCGAGGCGGCCTTCGCGCCCCCCGGCACGGAGCTGACCCAGGACGGAGACGCCGCCGGCTACGTCGTGACGCAGGTCCGCGTCGGCGAGCACCCCGGGTACGACCGCGTCGTGTACGAGCTCACGGGCGGCGAGGGCACGCCCGGCTACCGCGTCGGCTGGGTCGACCAGGCCGTCGAGGACCCGAGCGGCGAGGTCCGCCAGGTCGACGGGGACGCGGTCCTGCAGGTCTGGCTGATCGGGACCACCTACCCGGTCGACGGCGGCCCGCAGGAGCACGCCGGCGACGTGCGCCCCGACGACGGCGACATCGAGCAGGTCGTGCGCCCGCTGACCTTCGAGGGCATGACCCAGTCGTTCGTCGGCGTCGACGACGGGCTGCGGCCGTTCCGCGTCACGGTCCTGCAGGACCCCGTCCGGGTCGTCGTCGACGTCCAGGACTGAGCCCCGTCAGCGGTAGGTGACGGGCACGTCCCGGAACGTCGGACCCTCGGGCGCCATGACGACGTCGAGCGACTCGACGCGCACCTCGGGCGCGGCGAACCACGCCTGGTACAGCACGGGCCGGCCCTCCACGGTCTCGGCCCGCACCACGTCCGTGTGCCAGTCGTCCAGCACCTCGTGCTGCACCAGCGACGTGACGTCGCCGACCAGCGGCTCGCGGTCGAGCATGGCGTCCAGCGGGACCCGCTCGTCCGGGTCGGCGCCCGCGCCGCCGAGCGGCGTGAACGCGACACGCAGCTCCATCACCGGTCCGTCGACGACGAGCGCCTGCACGGCGATCCGCGTGCGACCCGGGTAGCGGCCCGACCCCGGCACCGTGAGCTCGGCGACCCCGCCGCCGTCGTCCGCGGTGACGACCTCCCCGTCGAACGCCACCGGCGCGGCCGGCTCGGCGCGCTCGGCGCCGGTGCACCCGGCGACGAGCACCAGCGCGGCGACGAGACCCACGATCCCGCCCCCGCGGCTCATCGCTCCACCTCCACGTCGACCCCGGTGATGACGGGCAGCCCGTCGCCCAGCAGCACGTCCACCTCGGAGGGATCGCCCACCAGCCGCGGGTAGGTGATCGTGAACCGCCGCGGGGCGGACAACCGCGTCCCGACCTGCTGCCCCTCCCCCGCCCACTGGTCCGCGAGCCGCCGGACGCGGACCTCGCCGTACCGCAGCAGCCCCTCGCGGTCGACCAGGACGGGGTCCCACGCGACGCCGCGGCTCCGCGAGCCCTCGTCGAGGGCCTCGTGCAGGTCAGGCATGTCCTCGACGTGGCGTTCGGCGCCCTCGAGCCGGACGATGAGCGACAGCTGCGTGACGGCACCACGCACGACCAGCTCCTCGACGCCGACGACGACCTCGGCACCTGCGACCGTGACGGCCGGGAAGCGGACCTCGTCGCTCGTGACGGCGTCCGTCGGCAGCGGCAGGACGTGGGGCGACGTCGCGGGTCGCGGCGGCGCCGCGTGCACGGGCTCGGGCGTGGGCGTCGACGTGGCGCCGGCGACCGACCGGTACCGCAGCTCGACGCGCCGGTTGGTCGCGCGCTGCTCGGGGGCGTCGTCGCCGCCCTCCTCGACCTCGGGGCGCGCCTCGCCGTACCCGACGACCGTCAGTGCGAGGTCGGGGCGCGCGGTGCGCACGGCGTCGGCGACGGCCGCGGCACGGCTCTCCGACAGCGCCTGGTTGCGCTCCGGCGTGCCGACGGAGTCGGTGTGCCCCTCGACGGCGACCTCGCCGCCGTCGGGCACGTCGGACACCAGGCGGCCGATCTCCGCCCGCGCGGCGTCGGAGAGCGACGCGTCGTCGCCCGCGAACAGGAGGTCGGTCGCGAGCGACAGGACCGTCTCCCCGTCCTCCTCCGCCCGCGTCGCCAGAGGGGTGACGCGCAGGTAGGGACCGCTGTAGTCGTCCACGGAGAAGCGGAACCTCTCCGGGTCACCGACCCGCACGGACTTCTCGCGCACCTTCGCCGTGACGGCGGGCAGGTCGCCGAGGCTGATGGGCCCCGGCGGTGTCGGCGCTGCCGCGACCAGCAGCAGGCACAGCGGGGCCGCGACCAGGTGCCGGCGCCTCACGGTCGCACCACCGGCACGCGCGCGACCGACCCCCAGGACGGGTCGACGACGAGGTCCAGGGTCTGCACCTGGTCGCCGGGCGCGGCGAACCACGCCTGGTAGACGACCGGCTCGCCCACGACCGTCTCCGCCTGCAGGACCGCGGTGTGTCGCGGCCCGGACGAAGCCCCCAGCACCTCGTACGTCGTGAGCGTGCGGACGTCGCTCAGGACGGGGGTGCGGTCGACGAGCTGATCGACGCGGATCGGCCCGTGGTCGCGCGCCTCGTCCCCGCCCAGCGGCGTCAGCGTCAGCCGCAGCTCCATCGCGTCGCCGTCGACGTGCAGCGGGTGCACGGCGACGCGCACCTCGCCGTCGTACCCGTGGCTGTGGGGCGCCGTGAACTCGACGACGGGGGCCCCCACGTCCGCCGGGGTGCCGCCCGTGCACCCGACGAGCAGCAGCAGGGCACCCAGGCCCGCGCCCTGTACGACACTCCGCCTCACGCACGCACCTTTCGCCGGGATCGCGGCGGTCACGCTACACGCGGACCGGGCGCGGCCGACGGCCCCGTCCCCCGACCGCGCGGCGACGCCACCCGATCAGGGGTGGCCCACGGCCCCCTCGAGCCCGGTGGTGACGAGCGCGCCCACGCACAGCGCGGCGACGAGCATGACGAGCGGGAACGGCGCGCGGCTGCGCGGCCGCACCACGGCGGTCACGCCCGCCGCGCACGCCACCGCCACCGCGAGCACGCCCACGACGACGGTCGCGCCGCGGGGCGGCCCGGGCGGGTCGACGACCGCCACGCCGACGGCCACCGCGAGCGTCGCCGGCGCGAGGACGGCGGTCGCCCGGCGCCCCATCCGGTGCGGCAGCCCCCGCACACCGGTGGCGGCGTCGTCGTCCAGGTCCGGCAGGACGTTGGCCAGGTGCGCACCGACCCCCAGCAGCGCTCCGACCGCCACCAGCCAGACCGCCGGCCGCGCGTCGCCGGGCAGCGCGAGCACGACGAAGGTGGGCAGGGCGCCGAAGGCCACCGCGTAGGGCAGCCACGACACGGCGCTCGACTTCAGCCCCAGGTTGTACGCCCAGCCCATCGCGACGACGACGAGGTGCGCGACGACGGGCGCGGCACCCGTGGGCACCGACAGCACGACGCTCGCCGCGACGGCGACGAGCGCGGCGGTCCGCAGGCCCGCCGCGGTCACACCGCCGGACACCACCGGCTTGTCCGTGCGCCCCACGGCGAGGTCCCGCGCGGCGTCGAGCCAGTCGTTCGACCAGCCGATCGACAGCTGCCCCGCCAGGACAGTGCCCAGCACCAGCAGCACCGTGCCGGCAGGCGCCCCGACGGCGACCGCGAGCGCCGTGCACAGGGACGTGACGACGACCGTGGGGCCGAGGTGCGACGCGAGGAGCAGAGCGACGAGACGGCGTCCCGCGTGCGGCGGGCCCGACGCGTGGCCGGGCTCGGTCGAGGTGTCGGCCACGGGTGCGACGGTAGCCTCACCGCGCCGTCCGGCGCAGTGCGTGGGACGATTCCGGGCATGTCGCGTGTCCTGGCCGTCGCCTCCGCCCTGCCGGGCCCGGGCCACGACCAGGCGACGATCAGCGAGGTCGTCGCCCCCCTGGTCACGGGTTCGGACGCGGGCGCCGCCCGACTGCTGCGCCGCGTGCACGCGGCGAGCGGCGTGGCGACGCGGCACCTGGCGCTGGCGCCGGAGGAGTACGCGGACATCCGCGACTTCGGCCAGGCCAACGACCTCTACCTCCGGGTCGGCACCGACCTGGCGGAGCGGGCGGTGCGCGAGGCCCTCGCCCGCGCGGGCGTGCACGCCGCCGACGTCGACTTCGTCCTGCTGACGTCCGTGACGGGCATCGGCGCCCCGTCCGTCGACGCCGCGCTGGTCGGGCGGCTGGGCATGCGCGACGACGTCAAGCGCCTTCCGTCGTTCGGGCTGGGGTGTGCCGGCGGCGCGGCGGGCCTGGCACGGGTGCACGACTACCTCGTCGGCCACCCGCACGACACGGCGCTGCTGGTCTGCCTGGAGCTCTGCTCGCTCACGCTGCAGCACGCCGACTCCGACCCCGCCGCGCTCGTCGCCAGCGGCCTGTTCGGGGACGGCGCCGCGGCGGCCGTCCTCGTCGGCTCGGCGCACCTGGCGGGTCTGGCCTCCCACGGCCCCCGGATCGAGGCCACCCGCAGCCGGCTGTACCCGGGCACGTCGGGGGACCTGGGCTGGCGGATCGGCGCGTCCGGCTTCCGGATCGTCCTGTCCGCCGAGCTGCCGGACGTCGTCCGGTCCGAGGTGGCCGGCGACGTCAAGTCGCTCCTGGCCGGGCACGGGCTCGATCCGCAGGACGTGACGCGCTGGGTGGTCCACGCCGGCGGCCCGCGCATCCTCGACGCGGTCGAGGGCGCGCTCGACCTGCCCCCGGACGCGCTCGGTGCGAGCCGGGAGTCCTTGGCCGCGGTCGGCAACCTGTCGTCGGCCTCGGTGCTCGACGTCCTCGACCGGACCCTGCGCACCGACCCGCCGCCCGACTCCCCGGGTGTGGTCCTCGCGTTCGGCCCCGGGGTCGGGCTCGAGTCGGTCCTGCTGCGCTGGTCCCCGACGGAAGGCTGACGCCGTGCTCACCCTCTACTTCGTGGTCGTCGGCCTGACGGCCGTGGAACGTCTCCTCGAGCTCGTGGTCTCCAGGCGCAACGCCGCGTGGTCGTTCGCGCGCGGTGGTGTCGAGAGCGGCCTGGGCCACTTCCCGGCGATGGTCGCCCTGCACACGGCGCTGCTCGTCGCGTGCGTGGTCGAGGTGCTCGTCGCCGACCGGCCGTTCCTGCCGTGGCTCGGCTGGCCGGCCCTCGCGCTCGTCGTCGCGAGCCAGGCGCTGCGCTGGTGGTGCATCGCGACGCTGGGGCCGCGCTGGAACACCCGCGTCATTGTGGTCCCGGGCCTGTCCCTGGTGAACCGCGGCCCGTACCGCTGGTTCCGGCACCCGAACTACGTGGCCGTCGTCGTCGAGGGCATCGCGCTGCCGCTCGTCCACACCGCGTGGGTCACGGCCCTGGTGTTCACGGTGCTCAACGCCGTCCTCCTGCTGCGCTTCCGCATCCCGGCGGAGGAGCGCGCGCTGCAGACCGCGACCGCCTGACCGCGTGCCCGACACCGACGTCCTCGTCGTGGGCGGGGGGCCCGTGGGCCTGGCCGCGGCGATCGAGGCGCGGCTGCGCGGACTCGATGTCGTCGTGCTGGAGCCGCGCACGGGGTCCGTCGACAAGGCCTGCGGCGAGGGCCTCATGCCCGGGGCGCTCAGCCTGCTGCAGGGATGGGACGTCGACCCGCAGGGGCACGCGATCGTCGGCATCAGCTACCGCTCCCCGGCGGGGCACGTGGACCACCGCTTCCGGCACGGGACGGGACGCGGGGTGCGGCGCACGACCCTGCACGACGCCCTGCGGGCACGCGCCGCCGACCTCGGAGCGGTCACCGTCGTGGCACGGGCCGACGACGTGCGCACGACCCCGGGCGGTGTCGTCGCGGGCGGTGTCTCGGCCCGGTACCTGCTCGCGTGCGACGGGCTGCACTCGACCGTGCGCCGGCGGCTGGGCCTGGAGGCGACCGACGACGCGCGGCCCGGGCGCCGCCGGTACGGGCTGCGTCGCCACTACGCGGTGGCGCCGTGGAGCGATCTCGTCGAGGTGCACTGGGCGCCCCTCGCGGAGGCGTACGTCACCCCCGTGGCCCCCGACCTCGTCGGTGTGGCACTGCTCGGCCCACGCGGCGTCGACCCGGCGGACGTGCTGGCGTCGCTGCCCGAGCTCGCGGCGCGGCTCGAGGGCGCACCGGCCGGGCCCGTCCGGGGCGCCGGCCCCCTGCGTCGGCGCAGCACGCGCCGCACCGCGGGACCCGTGCGGCTCGTCGGCGACGCGTCGGGGTACGTCGACGCGCTCACCGGCGAAGGGCTGCGCGTGGGCTTCGCGCAGGCGCGGGCGGCCGTCGCGACGCTCGACGACCCGGCCGCGTACGAGCGCGCCTGGTGGGCCGCCACGCGGGACTACCGGGTGCTCACGTCGGGGCTGGTCGCGTGGGCGTCGTCCCCGCTGCGGGGCGCGCTCGTCCCCACCGCGCGCCGCCTGCCAGGGGTGTTCGGAGCCGTCGTCGAGCGCCTGGCTCGCTGACCGGCGGTCAGACGACCGGGTCCGGGTCCGGGTCCATGTCGAACCCCGGCAGGCCGTCGATGCTCGTGCGGTTCTTCATCCGCCGGTACGCCGCGCGCCCGTCGGTGCCCTTGCGGGCCATGTGCTGCGGCAGCAGGTCGCGCTCGCCCCGGTAGTCCATGAACGGCACGCCGTACCCGCACGAGTCGGAGACGCGGTCGACGTCCACGACGACGACCGCGCGCACGCCCCGGGACTCGTCCAGGCCGCCCTCGAAGCGCGTCAACAGCTCGTCGAAGCCCTCGTCGTACAGCGTGACGAACCGGCCCCGTCCGTGCAGCCGCACGATGTCCGGCGGTCCCTCGAACGCACAGAACATCAGCGTGATGCGGCCGTTCTGCCGCAGGTGCGCGATGGTCTCCGACCCCGAGGCGGTGAGGTCGACGTACGCGACCGTACGGTCGTCGAGCACCGCGAACGTGCCGCCGACGCCCTTGGGCGACACGTTGACGTGCCCGTCGGGGCCGCTCGGCGCGGTCGCGACGAAGAACACGTGCTGCGCGAGGAGCCACGCACGCATGCGCTCGGTGATCCGCTCGTGGACCTTGGCCATCGGGACAGCGTGCCCGAGACGTGCCGTGCGCACCAGGGCGTCCTGGGCCGTGGACGGACCGCCTCAGCCACCCGTGGCGGCACCCGCGACCCGCCGCAGCACGACGCCCTCCCACGGCGCCAGCCGCACGAGACCGCCGTGCGGCACCGCCGGGTCGTCGACGTTCCCGATCACCACCTCGGCACCGTCCCACGTCGCGTCGACGTCCACCCGCTGCTCGTCCCCCGAGAAGTTCCCGAGGACCAGCAGGGCGTCCCCGTCGAGCTCGCGCGTGAACGCGTAGACGTGGGGGTGCTCCGGCAGCAGCATCGTGAAGTCGCCGAGCCGGACCGTCGCGTCGTCGTGCCGCAGCGCGATGAGCCGGCGGTAGTGGTGGAACACCGAGCGCGGGTCGGCCCGCTCGGCCTCGGCGTTGACGCTGCGGTGGTTGGGGTTCACCGGCAGCCACGGCTCCCCGGTCGTGAAGCCGGCCTGCGGCGACGCGTCCCACTGCACCGGTGTGCGCGCGTTGTCGCGGCTCATCGCCGCCAGCCCGGCCAGCAGCCGGTCGTCGCTCGTGTGCCCCAGCGCCCGGGTCTCCTGCACGTACCGCAGCGACTCGATGTCCCGGTAGGCGTCGAACGACCTGAGGTGCGCGTTCGTCATCCCGAGCTCCTCGCCCTGGTAGACGTACGGCGTGCCGCGGTGCAGGTGCAGCACCGTGGCCAGCATCGTCGCCGACTCGCGGCGGTACTCGCCGTCGTCGCCGAACCGGGAAACGATCCGCGGCTGGTCGTGGTTGTCCCAGTACAGCGCGTTCCAGCCGACGTCGGCGAGCCCCGCCTGCCAGCGCCCCAGCACCGCCTTGAGGTCGCGCAGGTCGAGCGGCCGCGGGTCGAACTTGCCGCCGGGCCCGTGGTCGAGGCCGACGTGCTCGAAGGTGAACACCATGTCGAGCTCGCGGCGGGAGGGGTCGGTGAACAGCGCACCGTCCTCGACGGTCGCGCCGGGCGTCTCCCCCACCAGCAGCAGGCCCGCGCGACGGCCGTCGAAGACCTCGTGGTGCATCTCCTGCAGGTACTCGTGCAGGCGCGGGCCGTGCATGTACTGCCCCGACCCGTCACCCAGCGCCCCGGTCGTGGCCGGCCCGTCGGCCAGCGACCCGTCCGGGCCGACGGCCTTGGAGATGAGGTTGATGACGTCCATGCGGAAGCCGTCGACCCCGCGGTCCAGCCACCAGCGCATCATCGCGTAGACCGCCTGGCGGACCTCCGGGTTCTCCCAGTTGAGGTCCGGCTGCTTGCGGCTGAACAGGTGCAGGTAGTACTCGCCGGTCGCCTCGTCGTACTCCCAGGTGGGGCCCGAGAAGAACGACGCCCAGTTGGTCGGCTCGGCGCCAGGGGTTCCCGGCTGCATGCCGGGGCGGGCCGGGCGCCACCAGTACCAGTCGCGCTTCGGGTTGTCGGTGGACGAGCGCGACTCGACGAACCACGGGTGCTCGTCGCTCGTGTGGTTGACGACCAGGTCCATGACGACCTTGATGCCGCGGTCGTGCAGCGCCTCGACGACCGCGTCGAGGTCCTCGAGGGTCCCGAACAGCGGGTCGACGTCCTGGTAGTCGCTGATGTCGTACCCGTTGTCGTCCTGCGGGCTGCGGTAGAGCGGCGAGAACCACACGACGTCGACACCCAGGTCGGCCAGGTGGTCCACCCGCTGCAGCACGCCGCGCAGGTCGCCGATGCCGTCGCCGTCCGAGTCCTGGAAGGACCGCGGGTAGATCTGGTAGACCACGGCGCCGGTCCACCAGGGGGCGTCGTCGACGGTGAAGGTCATGAGCGCTGCTCCTCGTCCGGGGCCTTCGACCGTCGCACGACCAGCCATGGGTCGCACGTCGCGCGCGTCGCCGGTCCGCGGTGCAGGTCGCCGGACGCGTCACTTGATCGCGCCGCGGGTGACGCCCGAGATCACCCAGCGCTGGGCCACGACGTAGACCAGCAGCAGCGGCGCCATCTGCATGAGGTAGGAGGCGAACGCGACCGTGTAGTTGGTGTTGAACTGGCTCTGGAAGACGTACTGCGTCAGCGGCAGGGTCAGGTCGTCGCGCTGGCTGAGGATCACCAGGGGCAGCATGAAGTCGTTCCACACCCAGATGACCGTGAGGATCGCGACCGTCGCGTTCATCGGCGCCAGCAGCGGGAACACGATCCGCCAGAACACGGCCCACGTCGACGCCCCGTCGATGCGCGCCGCCTCCTCGAGCTCGAGGGGGATGGACTTGATGTAGGCGACGAACACGAAGATGTTGAACGCCAGCCCGTACACCGTGTACAGCAGGACCAGGCCGATCTGGTTGTCCAGGCCGAGCTGCGCGGTCAGCTTCACCACGGGCAGCATGATGATCGGGAACGGCACGAACAGCGCCGACACGAAGTAGAAGTACAGGCCCTTGAAGACCTTGTGGTGAGCCATCTGCCGCGCGATCGCGTAGGACACGAGCGAGTTGGTCAGCAGAGTCAGGACGAGCGCGCCGACGGTGAGCATCAGGCTGTTGCCCGCCGCCTGCGGGAAGTTGGTCAGGCGCCACGCGTCCGCGAAGTTCGACCACGTCCAGCTCTCCGGGACGCCGAACCCGGCACCGCCGAGCTGCGCCGGTGTCTTCAGCGCCGTGACGACCGTGAAGTACAACGGGACCAGGACGGTGAGCGACCCGAGCACGAGCAGGATCGTCAGCGGCCAGCTGACCTTCCCCTCCGCCAGGTCGCGGCGGCGCAGGCGGCGCCCGCTGCGCGACGTCGTCCCGGTCACCTTGCCCCGCAGCACGGTGTCGGACATCAGGACTCCGCCTCCCTCGACTGCAGGAACCGCAGCTGCGCGAGCGACAGCACGATGATGACGACGAGGTACACCACGGCGTTGGCCGTCTGGTACGCGTACTCCCCGCCCTGGAAGCCGCCGCGGTAGATCACCAGGGAGATCGACTCCGTCGCCGTGCCCGGCCCGCCGTTGGTCAGTGCGATGACGTGGTCGAAGACCTGCAGGAAGTTCTTCAGCGACAGCACCATGTTGATCGTGAAGAACGCGCTGATCAGGGGGAACGTGATCGACCGGAACCTGCGCCAGGTCGACGCGCCGTCGAGCGACGCCGCCTCGTACAGCTCGCCCGGGATCGTCTGCAGGCCGGCGAGGTACAGGATGATGTTGAACGCGCACGCCTGCCAGACCGCCAGGACGACGATGCCGAGCCACGCGAGGTCCTCGTTCGCCAGGATCGACGTCGACAGCCACTCGACGCCCAGCGCCTGCCCGAGCACGGGCAGGGAGTTGGAGAACAGGTAGTTGAAGACGTACCCGACGACCAGCACGGCCAGCACGTTCGGGATGAAGTACAGGCCGCGCAGCGTCGTCTGCAGCCGGATGCGGGCGTTGAGGCCCATCGCGATCGTCAGGGCGAGCGCGTTGGTCAGGACCGTCGCGACGATCGCGAACTGGAACGTGAACAGGTAGGAGTGCGCGATCCGGTCGTTGCCGAACAGGTTGAGGTAGTTGCGCAGCCCCACGAACTGCCAGGTGCCGTACCCGGCGTAGTCGGTGAAGCTGAAGAAGATCCCCTGCAGCACCGGCAGCGTGTGGAACACGAAGAAGATCGCGACGGCCGGCAGGACCATCCACCAGAACGCGCGCGGCACGCGCGACGGCGGACGCAGGCGGGGTGCGTCGGGCGGCTCAGGCGGTGGGGCGACGTGCGCCGGGGTCGGCGCGGCGGCGGTGGCCATGGCGGACTCCTTCGTCCCGGGTCAGGAGCGCCGTGCGGCGACCTGGTCCCACTCCTCGTCGAGCTGGGTGAGGAGCGCGTCGGCGTCCCCGTCGATGAGGTACTGCTGGAGCATCGCCGCGAGCGGGATGCTCGCGGGGATGCGGTGGTCGACGTAGCCGGTCACCCGGTCGTCGTCGAAGAACGGCAGGACGGGCTCGAGCGTCGGGTCACCGGTCGTCGCGTCGACGAGCGGGGTGATGGCCGACTGGTCCTGCGAGTACTGGCGCATGACGTCGGGCTGCAGGAGGTACTCGACGAACAGCCGCGACTGCTCCGGGTGACGCGGCTGCGCACCCATCGTCACGCCGACGTCCACCCCCGACACCAGCAGCTGCGTCGCGGCGTCGTCGGTGGTCGGCAGGTTCCCGAACCCGATCTCGAAGGCGGGCTCGAACGACACGATCGCGGGGATCGCGAACGACCCCTGCAGGTAGAACGGGACGCCGCCCGCGGCGAACTCCTGGTTGCCCGCGTTGTAGTCGCGGCTGAAACGGTCGGGCTGGGCGAACGCGAACAGCTCCGCCAGCTGGTCGGCGGCCGGGCGCCACTCCTCCGCGAACGTCGTCTCCCCCGCGTCCAGCCGCTCCCAGAAGTCGGCGGGGACGGTGTTGGCGACCAGCTGGTTGAACGCCGGCAGGGCGGTCCAGCCGTCCTTGAGCGTCGCGTACACGGGCGTCGTGCCCGCCTGCTCGAAGGCGTCCATCGCGGTCAGCAGCTCCGCCCACGTCGTGGGGACCTCGACGCCCTGCGCCGCCAGGAGGTCGGCGTTGTAGACGAAGCCCGAGGAGTTGTTGGCGAACGGCAGCGCGTTCACGGCACCCGGCGAGGACTGGCCCAGGTCCTGCACGATCCGCACGACGGCGGGTGAGATCTCCTCCAGCAGGGGGTCGTCGGCCCAGTCGTACAGCACCCCGGCGTCCGCGAACTCGCCGAACACGCCGTTGACGTTGAGCGTGATGACGTCCGGGACGTCCTCGCGGACCAGGCGGGTGCGGAACGCGGTCTCGGCGTCGGGCACGTTGTTCTGCACGACGTCGATGTCGGGGTGCTCCGCCTCGAAGTCGGCGATGATCGCGTCGAACGTCGCGACCGCCTCGGACTTGAACTGGAAGAAGTCCAGCTGGACGCGCCCGCCGCCCGACGCGGGTGACGAGCACGCGACGAGCGGGACGAGCACGGCGCACGCGATGAGGCACGCGCCGCCGCGCGCACGTCGGGTCATGGCTGCCCCCTGCGGTCGGCGTCAGGTGCGCCGAGGACCCGGCGCACCTGGACCTGCACCGGACGCGGACGGGTTCGGGAACCCGTCGTCGCGTCCCGTTGACCACACGCAACACCCGCACGGGCGGGTCCGCAACGCGAGCGGCGCGACCCGGGCGCGCAGTCGCGTGGCCGGTCGGCCGAGCACGGCTCCCCTGGACGCCGCTCCGACGAGCTGCTGGGGCCACGTCGTGCCGGCCGTCGAGGTCGGCTGTGCGCAGGTCGGGCTCACGGTCGCCGGTTCAGCCCAGCACGGCCCCGCGCGACGCCGAGCCCACCAGCTTCTGGTACTTCCCCAGCACCCCGCGCGTGTAGCGCGGCGGGAGCGGGTCCCAGCCCGTGCGACGGGCCGCGAGCTCCCCGTCGTCGACCAGCAGGTCGAGCGTCGCGCGCGCGACGTCGAGGCGGACGCGGTCCCCGTCGCGCACGAGCGCGATCGGGCCGGCGTCGACGGCCTCGGGCGCGATGTGCCCCACGCACAGCCCCGTCGTGCCGCCGGAGAACCGCCCGTCGGTCACGAGCAGCACGTCCTTGCCCAGCCCTGCGCCCTTGATGGCGCCGGTGATCGCGAGCATCTCGCGCATCCCGGGCCCGCCCTTCGGCCCCTCGTAGCGGATGACGACGACGTCACCCGCCTGGATCGTGCCGTCCTCGAGCGCGTCCAGGGCCGCGCGCTCCCGCTCGAAGACGCGCGCGGTGCCCTCGAAGACGTCGGAGTCGAAGCCGGCGGACTTCACGACCGCACCCTCCGGTGCGAGCGAGCCGGACAGGATCGTGATGCCGCCCGTGCGGTGGATCGGGTCGTCGAGCGCGCGCAGGATCTTGCCGTCGGGGTCCGGCGGGGCGATCTCGGCGAGGTTCTCGGCGACCGTGCGGCCGGTGACCGTGAGGCAGTCGCCGTGCAGCAGGCCGGCGTCGAGCAGGGCCTTCATGATCACGGGGACGCCGCCGACCCGGTCGACGTCGTTCATGACGTACCGGCCGAAGGGCTTGAGGTCGCCCAGGTGCGGCACGCGCGACGCGACGCGGGAGAAGTCGTCGAGCGTGAGGTCGACCTCGGCCTCGTGCGCGATCGCCAGCAGGTGCAGCACCGCGTTGGTCGAGCCGCCGAAGGCCATGACCACCGCGATGGCGTTCTCGAACGCCTCCTTCGTCATGATGTCCCGCGCCGTGATGCCACGCCGCAGCAGCTCGACCACCGCCTCCCCCGAGCGGTGCGCGAACTGGTCGCGGCGGCGGTCCGCCGACGGCGGCGCGGCCGACCCCGGGACCGACATCCCGATGGCCTCGGCGACCGACGCCATCGTGTTGGCGGTGTACATCCCGCCGCACGCGCCCTCACCGGGGCAGATCGCGCGCTCGATGCGGTCGACGTCCTCCCGGCTCATGAGCCCCCGGGCGCACGCGCCGACGGCCTCGAACGCGTCGATGATCGTCACGTCCTTCTCGGTGCCGTCGGACAGCTTCACCCAGCCCGGCATGATCGAGCCGGCATAGAGGAAGACGCTCGCGAGGTCGAGGCGCGCGGCGGCCATGAGCATGCCCGGCAGCGACTTGTCGCACCCTGCGAGCAGGACCGACCCGTCGAGGCGCTCGGCCATCATCACGGTCTCGACGCTGTCGGCGATGATGTCGCGGCTCACCAGCGAGTAGTGCATGCCCTCGTGGCCCATCGAGATGCCGTCGGACACCGAGATGGTCCCGAACTCCAGCGGGTACCCGCCCGCGGCGTGCACCCCGCTCTTGACCGCCTTCGCCAGCCGGTCCAGCGAGAGGTTGCACGGCGTGATCTCGTTCCACGAGCTCGCGACGCCGATCTGCGGCTTGACCCAGTCGTCGTCACCCATGCCGACCGCCCGCAGCATGCCGCGCGCGGCGGTCGCCTCCAGCCCGTCGGTGACCTGCCGCGAGCGGGGCTTGATGTCGATGTCCGGACCCGGCGCGCCGTGGGTGCTCGTCATGGCGTGACCCTAGTTCCGCGGCACGGTGTGCGCCCGCTGCCACGGCGTCACCCGATCGGCGTCGGCGTGGGGGGTACCCGGGCTCCCGCAGCCGGTGGAACGATGCCCGGCGTGATCCTGCACCCCCACCCGGCCCGTCGCCGCCGACTGTCCTCGGCCGCCGTCGCGCTCGTCCTGGCCGTCGGCCTCACCGCGTGCGCCGGTACCGAAGCCGGCACCGACGGCACGGCGCCGTCCGCCCCCACCCCCGCTCCGAGCGCGAGCGCGAGCGCCGCACCGCCCGTCGCCGCGCCGGCACCGCCGACCACCGTGGGGTCGGGGCCGGAGGACTCGTTCCGCGCGTGGCTCGCCGCGAGCCGCGAACCGGCGGCCGCGACGGCGTGCGCCTACATGACGCCCGAGCTCGCCCAGCGCATGGTCGACGAGGTCACGGCCACCGGGTTCCCCGGGATCACCGACTGCGAGGGCCTCATCGAGATGACCGCCGGCCTGTACGCGGCCGTCGGCCAGTCGTCCGAGGCCACCGTCGAGCTGGTCGAGCAGACGCCCGAGCACGCCGTGCTCGACGTCGTCTACGCCGAGGGCAGCAGCTGCGGGCGCGTGGTCCTGCGTCCGGGCCCGGGCCACTGGGTGCTCGACGAACGATCCCAGGAGGAGTGCTGAGCATGCCGCCGAACGACGACCCGGGCGGACGCCCGCCCGCGGTCCGGGTGGCGCCCGGCACCGGGCCCATCCAGGTCGCCGAGGGCCTGGTGAGCGCCGACTTCTCGCAGGTCGAGCTCCACGTCGACCCTCCGGGCTCACTCGACCTGGACGCCGAGACCGGCCTCGCGTCCACGACCGACGAGGACTGCGCGACGCTCCTCGTCCCCCGCCAGCACGGGCAGCTGCCGTTCCGGCTCGAGGTGCACGCCCGACCGCCCGTGGTCGACCCCGCGTGGGACGCGGTCGTCGAGCTCTCCCTGCGCGGCGGCGGGCCCGTGCGGGTCACCGGCTGGGCGGGCGAGGGCGCGGTCCAGGGGCCCGTGCTGGCCGACGTCGACCTGCGTGCGCGCTACGCCGTCCGCGACGGGCAGGCGGGCAGCGAGCAGTTCCACCAGGGACGGTGGGACGAGCCGCCGGCCGAGGCGTACGTCGTGCAGCTCTGGCCGTCGCCGCCCGCCCCCGCCCGGGTCGTCAAGGCGATCTCGCCCTGGAGCCAGTACTGGACGTTCGGGCAGGCCGCGGAGGCCGCCGTCCAGCGCCTGCAGGACGTGCCGGACCCCGACCGTCTCACCGCGCTGCTGGACGCGGCGCTGGAGGAGCACCCGGACGTGGCTGCGCACCTCGACGCGGGCGACACCCGCTTCCGGGCGGGCATCATCCGCTACGCACAGGCGCTGTTCCTCGCGACGCACGCGACCGGGGCGTACGCCGACCTGAGAAGCGACTACACGGCACTCGGCCGTCTCGTCGACGCCCGGGTCGAGGCCCGGCGCCGGCCGTGACGGGCGCCGTGCCGGCGCGCACGCCTCAGCGGCGCCGCAGCCGGCTGACGTCGCGCACGGCCCCGCGGTCGGCGCTCGTCGCCATCGCGGCGTATGCCTGCAGCGCCGGGGAGACGTAGCGGTCCCGGTCGACGGGCTGCCACGGGTTCTCGCGCGCCTCCATCTTGGCGCGGCGCTCGGCGAGCACCTCGTCGGGGACGTTCACGCGGATGAGCCGGGTCTCGACGTCGATCTCGATCTCGTCGCCGTCCTCGATGAGGCCGATCGTGCCGCCGGCGGCCGCCTCGGGGCTGATGTGGCCCACGGAGATGCCGGACGACCCGCCGGAGAACCGGCCGTCGGTGATGAGCGCGCACACCTTGCCCAGGCCGCGGCCCTTGATGAAGGACGTCGGGTAGAGCATCTCCTGCATGCCGGGACCGCCCGCCGGGCCCTCGTAGCGGACGACGACGACATGACCCGGCTGGACCTCCTTGCGCAGGATCTTGTCGACGGCCTCGTCCTGCGACTCGCAGACCAGCGCCCGGCCGACGAAGTGGAAGACATCGGGGTCGATGCCGGCGGTCTTGAGGATCGCGCCGTCCTCGGCGAGGTTGCCGCGGAGCACCGCCAGGCCACCCTCGACCGTGTAGGCGTGCGCGACGTCGCGGATGCAGCCGTTCGCGGCGTCGGTGTCGAGGGACTCCCACACGTTCGACGTCGAGAACGCCTGCGTGGTCCGCACGCCGCCGGGGGCCGCGAGGAACAGGTCCTTCGCCCGCTGGGTGGCCTTGCCGCCGCGGACGTCCCAGTCGTCGAGCCACGCGCGCAGCGTGGGCGTGTGGACGCTCGTCACGTCGTGGTCGAGCAGCCCGCCGCGGTCGAGCTCGCCCAGCAGCGCCGGGATGCCGCCGGCGCGGTGGACGTCCTCCATGTGGAAGTCCGGGTGGTTGGGCGCGACCTTCGACAGGCACGGCACGCGCCGGCTGATGGCGTCGATCTCGTCCAGCGTGAACTCGACCTCGGCCTCCTGCGCGGCGGCGAGGATGTGCAGCACCGTGTTGGTCGAGCCGCCCATGGCCACGTCGAGCGTCATCGCGTTGGTGAACGCCGCCTTGGTCGCGATCGAGCGCGGGGCTGCGGTGTCGTCCGCGTCCTCGTAGTACCGGCGCGCGAGGTCGACGATCGTGCGGCCCGCCTCGAGGAACAGCTCACGGCGCGCGGTGTGCGTGGCCAGCGTCGAGCCGTTGCCCGGCAGCGACAGGCCCAGCGCCTCGGTGAGGCAGTTCATCGAGTTGGCCGTGAACATGCCGGAGCACGAGCCGCACGTGGGGCAGGCGTTCTCCTCCACGCTGGCCAGCGCGGCGTCCGAGACGTTGTCGTCGGCCGAGTAGTTGATCGCGTTGACGAGGTTGAGCGGCGTGCGGGCGACGCCGTCCGCGACGACCGCCTTGCCGGCCTCCATCGGCCCGCCGGACACGAACACCACGGGGATGTTCAGCCGCAGCGCGGCGTTGAGCATGCCGGGCGTGATCTTGTCGCAGTTGGAGATGCAGACCAGGGCGTCGGCGCAGTGCGCGTTGACCATGTACTCGACCGAGTCGGCGATGAGGTCGCGGCTGGGCAGCGAGTACAGCATGCCGCCGTGGCCCATCGCGATGCCGTCGTCGACGGCGATCGTGTTGAACTCCTTGGAGACGCCGCCCGCCTCGCGGATGGCCGAGGCGACCAGGTCGCCCATGTCCTTGAGGTGGACGTGCCCGGGGACGAACTGCGTGTACGAGTTCGCGATCGCGATGATCGGCTTGCCGAAGTCCTCCGAGCCCATGCCCGTCGCGCGCCACAGGGCGCGGGCACCGGCCATGTTGCGACCGTGGGTCGAGGTACGAGAGCGCAGCGGACGGCTCATCGCGAGGGTCTCCTTCGGCGGGGTCACGGCCACCTCACGGTGGCCGTGCACCACGGTACGTCGGGCGGACGCGCGGACGTGCCGCGCGTCCGCTGGATGATCCGTCCGTGCAGGTCCGGCGGGCTGCCGGCCGGCGCCTCAGAGGACGGTGACGCCGCTCCAGCGCGGGTCGTCGGGCGTCACCGCGTACGTCCCGCCCGTCAGCTCGACGGTCGTCTCGACCTCCCGCTGCGCGCACGACGGACCGACCCACACCTGCAGCTCGCCGGGCTCCACGACGCGCCGGCCCGAGCGGTCGGTGAACGCGAGCCGCGCGGCGGGCACCGCGAGCTCGACCTCCGCGCTCTGCCCGGCGGCCAGCTCGATGCGGTGGTAGCCGAGCAGCTGCGCGACCGGCCGGGTCACGCTGGCGACCACGTCCCGGCCGTACACCTGCACGACGTCGGCGCCCGCCCGCCCACCGGTGTTGGTGACCGTGACGGTGACCGTGAGGCCGCTGCTCGTGGAGGCGCCACCCGCGACCCGCAGGTTCGTGCGCGTGAACGACGTGTACGACAGCCCGTGGCCGAACGGCAGCGCCGGCACGGTGCTGAGGTTGGTGACGTCGCCGTCGCCGCCCAGCGCCGGGTGCAGGTAGCTGTAGGGCTGGGCGCCCGCCGAGCGCGGCATGCTGATCGGCAGCCTGCCGGACGGGTTGACACGCCCGGTCAGGACGCCGGCGACCGCCGGGCCGCCCTCCTCACCGGGGAAGAACGCCTGGACCGCCGCGGCGCAGCGTGCCAGCGCCCAGTCCACCGCGTACGGCCGACCCGTGAGCATGACGAGGACCACCGGCGTGCCCGTGGCCAGGACGGCCTCCACGAGCGCCCGCTGCACGCCGGGCAGCTCGAGGTCGTCGCGGTCGCAGCCCTCCCCCACGGTGCCGCGGCCGAACAGGGCCGCGTGGTCGCCCACGACCAGCACCGCCACGTCCGCGGCGCTCGCGGCAGCCGCCGCCGCGTCGAGGCCCGAGCGGTCGTCGTCGTCCACCGCACAGCCCTGCGTGAACGTGACCTCACCGCCGTGCTCGCGCTGCAGCGCCTCGAGCACCGTCGGCGTCTCGATGCCGACCGGGGTGCCGGGGTGGTGCGCGAGGACGTGGTTGAGGAACGAGTAGCAGCCGAACAGCGCGGCGACACGGTCGGCGTTCGGCCCGATGACCGCCACGCGCGCCTCGGGCGCCAGGGGCAGCGTGCCGTCGTTGCTGAGCAGCACGAGCGAGCGCTCGGCCAACAGCGCCGCGACCTCGCGGTGCGCGGGCGAGTCGAGGTCCACGTCCGTGGGGGGCGCGTCCTCGAAGGTCGCGTCGAGCAGGCCGAGCTCCTCCTTCTGCGCGAGCGCGCGCAGCACGGCCCGGTCGACGAGCGCCTCGTCCACCGTGCCGGCCCGGACGGCCGCGGCCAGCGGGCCGAGGTAGGCGTCGCCCGTGGGCAGCTCGATGTCCACGCCGGCGGTGAGGGCCTGCGCGGCCGCATCGCCCAGGTCACGGGCCGTGTGGTGCAGCAGCTGCAGGAACGCCACACCGAAGTAGTCGGCCACGACGGTCCCGTCGAAGCCCCAGCGGTCCCGCAGCAGCCCGGTGAGCAGGGACGGGTCCGCAGCGACCGGGACGCCGTCGATCTCGTTGTACGACGACATGACCGACCGCACGCCGCCGTCGCGCACCGCCATCTCGAAGGGCACCAGCAGCACGTCCGCGAGCTCGCGCGCCCCGGCGTGCACGGGTGCGAAGTTGCGCCCCGACCGCGACGCGGAGTACCCGACGAAGTGCTTGAGGGTGGCGTGCACCCCCGTCGACTGCAGGCCCCGCACGTACGACGTGCCCAGCGTGCCGACCAGGTACGGGTCCTCGGCGATGCACTCGTCGACCCGCCCCCAGCGCGGGTCGCGGATCACGTCGAGGACCGGCGCGAGGCCCTGGTGGATGCCCAGGGTCCGCATCGAGCCGCCGATGAGCTCGCCCATGCGGGTCACGAGGTCCGGGTCGAACGACGCGCCCCAGGCCAGGGGCGTCGGGAAGGTGGCCGCACCCCAGGCCGACAGGCCGGTGAGGCACTCCTCGTGCACGAGGGCGGGGATGCCCAGGCGGGTACCGGTGACGAACCAGCGCTGCTTGTCCCACAGCCAGCGCGCCCGCTCGGCCGCGTCGACCGGGCGGGTGCCGTAGACGCGGGTCAGGTGCCCCAGCCCGTCCCGGGTGACGTCGTCGAGACCGCGCTCCTCCTCGAACTCACCCTGGAGCGGGGCCACCGCCTCGCCCTCGCTCTTCTCCCAGAAGCCGACGATCTGGGCGAGCTTCTCCTCCAGCGTCATGCGGGACAGCAGGTCACGCACCCGGTCCGACACGCGCGGGCCTGCGGACAACTCGAGCTCCGTCACTGGACTGTCTCCTCGGGAGTGCGCGACCGCCACGATGCGGGCACGGGGCGCTCGGGGCCCGGCGCACACACGGTGCGGGCCGGGCCCCGAGCGACCAGGGTGGGAAGTCAGGGGGAAGGGCTCAGCCCTTCACGGCCCCCTGCAGACCGCTGACGATGCGCTTCTGCATCGTCAGGAAGAACACCAGCGCCGGGATGATGGCGAGCGACGTGAACGCCAGGACGCCGGCCGTGTCGGCCGAGTACTGCGTCGAGAAGTCCGCCACCCCGAGCGGCAGCGTCTTGAGCTCGGGCCGGTTGAGGAACAGCAGCGGGAGCAGGTAGCCGTTCCACGAGCCCACGAAGGCCAGCACGCCGACCGTCACCATGCCGGGGCCGGACAGCGGCACCAGGATCCGCCAGAAGAACCCGATGCGCGACGCGCCGTCGAGCATCGCCGCCTCCTCGAGCTCGTTCGGCAGCGACATGAGGAACGGCCGCAGGATGACGATCGTCATCGGCAGCGCGAACGCCGCCTGCGGCAGCGCCACGCCCCAGTACGTGTTGGTCAGTCCCAGGTCACGCACCATGAGGAACAGCGGGATGATCGCCACGGTCAGCGGGAACAGCAGACCGAGCACGAACACGTTGAACAGCGCCTGGCGGCCCTTGAACCGGAACCGCGCGAGCGGGTACGCAGCCATGACGCCGGCGACCACCACGAGCGCCGTCGTGATGACGGCGATGATCACCGAGTTCAGCGCGTAGGTCCAGAAGTTCCCGGAGGTGATGACGCCGATGTAGTTGGCGAACACCCAGGGGTTCGGCAGACCGGTCGGGTCGGCCGCGAGCTGCCCGTTGGACCGGAAGCCGCCGATGACGGCGTACAGCACGGGCGAGAGCACCACGGCGGCGATGGCGACCGAGGCGACGTAGACCCACGGGCTCGTGCGGCGCGCGACCCGCGACCCGGTCCGTGACCGTGCCGAGCGTGACGCCCGCGTGGGCGGGGCGAGGGTTGAGGTCATCGGGCCACCTTCTTCCGACGCGGCTTGTCCTCGCCGGCGTCGCGGTTCAGGAAGAACGTCTGGTAGAGGATCGCCAGGATGAACGAGATGGCGAAGAGCAGGATCGCCACCGCCGAGGCGTAGCCGTACTGCTGACGGTCCGTGCCCTGGTTGATGAGGTACGTCGCCATCGTGACGGTCGCGTTGACCGGGCCGCCCTTGGTGAGGATCCAGACCATGTCGAAGAGCTGCAGCGAGCCGATCATCGACAGGAAGATCCACGTGCGGATGGTGGGACCGAGCAGCGGGATCGTGATCTTGCGCTGCACCTGCCACCACGACGCGCCGTCGATCTGCGCGGCCTCGTGCAGCTCCTCCGGGACGCCCTGGAGGCCCGCGAGCAGCAGGACGATCGCCAGACCCGCGTACTTCCAGGTCAGGACGCCCATCACGGTCCACAGCGCGACCTTGGGGTCACCGAGCCAGACCTGGCCGATCGCCCCGAGGCCCACCGAGTCGAGCAGCGCGTCGAGCGGCCCGTTCGGCTGCAGGATGAGCGCCCAGACCACACCGGCCACGACCTCGGCCAGCACGTAGGGGACGAAGACGATGACGCGCATCGCCGTCTGACCGCGGAACCTGCGGTTGAGCAGGAGCGCGACCATGATGCCGATGGGCAGCTGGATGGCGATCGACAGGAAGGCGATCGTCAGGTTGTTGCGGACGGCCCGCTGGAAGATCTGGTCGCCGAGCGCCTGCACGTAGTTCTGGAGGCCGACGAAGTTCTCGAGCGGCCCGAGGCCGTTCCACTTGTACACCGAGTAGTGGCCGGCCTGCAGCACAGGCACGACCACGAAGAGAGCGAAAAGCACGAGGGCCGGGGCCACGAAGAACGTGATCTCGAGGCGCTTTCGCCATGCGTTCGACGACGCTCCGCGCCCCCGCGGCCCGGAGGCCACCGACCAGGCCGTGGCCTGGTCGGTGGCTCCCGGATTCACAGCGGTGGCGGCAGCAGTCCTGGTTGCGCGTCCCCCACGGGGGATCAGGTCTCCTGCCACGTCCGTCAGGCGTTCTCGGCCGCGGCCTGGGTCGCGTCGACGATGTCCTTGGCCGTACCCACGCTGCCGAACACGTTGGCGATGGCGTCGTTCATCGCGCCACCGACGCTCTCACCGAACGCCGTGTCGAAGTACAGCTGGATGTACGGCGCCTCGTTGCGGACGGCGAGCAGCTGAGCCAGCTCGGGCGCCGAGACGAAGGCCGTGGCCGACGGGAGCGTGGGCAGACCCATGTCGTACTCGGCGAAGCCCTTCTGGACCTCGTTCGAGAGCATGAACTCGAGGAAGTCGACGCAGATGTCGGGGGCGTCGTTGGAGCACGCCCACGCGTCGCCGCCGCCGAGCTGCGCGGTGGGGTCACCGTCGCCGCCCTCGACCGCCGGGAAGGCGAACCAGCCCGTGTTCTCGCCCAGGCCCAGACCGTCGTCCGTCAGGCCCTGCATGACGCCGGGCTCCCAGTGGCCGGCCAGCTCCATGGCGACCTTGCCGGTCGCGAGGAGGCCGGAGGCCGAGGCCGGGCCGGTCTGCGCGACCGTGGCCAGGAAGCCGGTGTTGAACGGCTCCTTGGCGACGAGGGCCTCGAGGTCCTCACCGGCACGGACCCAGCAGTCGTCCGAGAAGTCGAGCGTCTGCGTCGCGTCCGCCAGGACCTCCTGCGAGCACTGCCGCAGCGCGAAGTAGTACCAGTAGTGCGCGGCGGGCCACTTGTCGCCGGCTCCGACCGAGATCGGCTCGACGCCGGCGCCCTTGAGGGTGTCGATGGCGGCGTACAGCTCGTCCATCGTCGTCGGCGCCTCGGTGATGCCGGCGTCGGCGAAGATCGCCTTGTTGTACCAGAAGCCCACGACGCCCAGCGAGAACGGCAGGGCGTACGTCTTGTCCTCGACCTGCCAGCCGGCGACGGAGCCGCCGATGGCTGCGATCGTCTCGGCGGCCGGCTCGGTGATGTCCTTGACCAGACCCGCCTCGACGTGCGCCTTCAGCTCGCCGCCGCCGCGCTCCATGAACACGTCGGGCTGGTCGCCGGTCTGGAAGGCCGCGTCCAGCTTGGTGAGCATGTCCTCGTGCGCCATGGCGCTGACCTCGACGGTCACACCGGGGTGGTCCGTCTCGAACTGGTCGGCCAGCGTGTCGTAGTAGTCCTTGCCGGCGCCGGTGTTCGAGTTGTGCCACCACGTGAGGGTGACGTTGTCGCCGTCGCCCTCGGTCTCCTCGTTACTGCCGCTGCCGGAGGCGCACGCGGTCGCGATCATCGCTACCGCCGCGCCCAGCGCGACCGCGCGCAGTGCCGCAGTCCTCTTCATCTTTGAATCTCCTCGTCGTCGCTGACAGGTCGGGACGGGCGCAACATTGACAGTGGTCCAGGAGCGGTGTCAATCGATGTCGATAACGTTATCGACACGATGTCCTATGATCTCGACGTGGACCCGTTCCCCCGCGTCAAGATGGCCGATGTCGCCCGGACAGCCGGGGTCTCCGTCGCGACCGTTTCCAAGGTGGTCAATGGTCGCTACGGCGTTTCGCAGCGCACACTTGAGCGTGTGCAGGAGGTCATCGCCGATCTCGGCTACGAGGCGAGCCTCGGCGCACGGTCGTTACGGTCCTACCGGACGAACGTGCTGGGCATCCTGGTCGCCGAGTTCGAGCCCTTCTCCGCGGAGCTCCTCAAGGGCGCCGGCAGCGCCGTGGCAGCCACCGGGTACGAGCTGCTGGCGTACTCCGGCGGCGGTGGCGGCTCGGCCGAGGTCGGCTGGGAGCGGCGGTACCTGTCCCGCCTGTCCGGCACCCTCATCGACGGCGCGATCATCGTGACCCCGACGGTCGTCGAGGCCCGTCCCGGCGTCCCCGTCGTCGCGGTCGACCCGCACACCGGGCCGACGGGCCTGCCGACGGTCGACTCGGACAACCTCACCGGCGCCGTGCTCGCCACGCGCCACCTGCTGGAGCTCGGGCACCGGCGCATCGCGTTCCTCGGCGGACGCCCCGACCTCGACTCCGCGCGGCTGCGCGAGAAGGGCTTCCGGCGCGCCATGGCCGACGCGGGCGTCCCGGTCGACGAGTCGCTGGTCGGCATGGGCGACTACCGCCGCGGGACGGCGCAGGAGCCCGCCCGGGTCCTGCTCGACCGCGAGGACCCCCCGACCGCGGTGTTCGCCGCCAACGACCTGTCCGCGCTCGGCGTGCTCGACGTCGCCCGCTCGCTGGGGATCGGCGTGCCCTCCGAGCTGTCGGTGATCGGCTTCGACAACGTCCCCGAGTCCGCCCTGAGCGTCCCGCCGCTGACCACGGTCGAGCAGCCGCTGCAGGCGATGGGTGCCGCCGCGCTGCACCTGCTCGTGGACCTCATCGCCGGCACGGACGGCACGACGCACCGGCGTCTGCCGACGTCGTTGGTGCCCCGCGCCTCCACGGCGCCCCCGCCGCGCCGGGCCTGAGCGACCGGTCGTCGCGGGGGACGGCCCTCGTCACGGCGGGGCGACGGCGGTCACGCCCGCGCCGCGACGTCCTCGTCGCTCTCGGCACCCTCGCGGATCCGGCGCGTCACCCACGGCGACAGCGCGAACATCGCCCCGGCGACGACCAGGGCGACGACGCCGATCCCGCCGAAGAACGCCGTGCGGCTCATGCCCTCGGTCGCGGTGATGAGCTGCGCCGTGATCGCCTGCCCTGCCGCGGGGGCCAGGAACCACAGCGCCATGGCCTGCCCGCGGAACGCGCGGGGCGCCAGCAGGGTCGTCGCGGCCAGCCCCACCGGTGACAGGCACAGCTCCCCGAGGGTCTGCACGACGTACACGACGACGAGCACCCACCACGGCGAGCGGCCGTCGCCCGCCACGGCCGACGCGCCCGCCAGGAAGATGAAGCTCAGCGCGGCCAGCGTCAGCCCGATCGCGAACTTCACGGCCGTGGAGGGCCGCCCGTCGAGCTTCACCCACAGCCAGGCGAACACCGGGGCCAGCAGGATGATCGAGGCCGGGTTCACCGACTGGTACAGCACCGGCGAGATGGTCACGCCGCCCACGTCGAGGTCGGTGTGGTCCCGGGCGTACTGCGACAGGGTGTTCGAGGCCTGCTCGAAGATCATCCAGAAGAGCATGGCGGCCACGAACAGCGGGATGTACGCGCCGAGGCGCGAGCGCTCGGCGGTGTTCACCTTGGGCGAGCGGAACATCACGAGGAACATGACGACCGGGGCGGCGAACGCCAGGTACGACAGCGCGTCGATGATGATGTTCAGCGCACCGACGTCGCGGCCACCGGCCCGCACGACCAGCCACGCCAGCGCCGTGGCGGCGAGCAGCGCCAGGACCACGAGCAGCGCCATCCGCACGACGCGCGGCCGGTCCTGCGGCGTGAGCGGGTTGGGCACGACCTCGCCGGCCCCGTGCAGCGCGCGTCGACCCAGGACGAACGCGACCAGCGCGAGCCCCATCCCGACGGCGGCGACGGAGAACCCGGCGTGGTACCCGCCGATCTCGCGGGCGATCTGCACGATGAACGGTGCGGTGAACGACCCGATGTTGATGCCCATGTAGAAGATCGAGAAGCCGGAGTCCCGGCGCGGGTCGTCCCGCCGGTACAGCTCGCCCACCATGCTGGAGACGTTCGGCTTGAGCAGGCCCGTCCCGAGCGCGACCAGGACGATGCCCAGGTAGGCGGTCCAGTGCGCGGGGACCGCGAGGCTGACGTGCCCGGCGGCGATGACGACACCGCCCCACAGCACCGACCGGCGCGCTCCGATGAGCCGGTCGGCCACCCACCCCCCCACCACGGTGACCAGGTAGACCGCCGACCCGTACACCGCCACGAGGGCGGCACCCGTCGCGTCGTCGAGCCCGAGCCCGTCGTTCGCCAACGTGTCGGTGAGGAAGTAGAAGAGGATCGCGCGCATGCCGTAGTAGCTGAACCGCTCCCACAGCTCGGTGGTGAAGAGCGTGAACAGCCCGAAGGGGTGGCCGAAGAAGGTCCGCTCCCGAGGTGCGCGTCCCGTCACCTCCACCTCGACGGCCGGGACGTCGGCGGCTTCGCTCATCCAGCCATGGTCGTCTCGCACGCACGCACGTGCACCTCGGGGACGGGCAGCCCGCGCCGTCGGGGAGCGGCCGGGTTACCTTGGCGGGTGCCGACGATCTGCTGGTTCCGTCGTGACCTGCGGCTGGGCGACCACCCGGCCCTGCTCGCCGCGGTCGCGCAGGCCCGCGCCGACGACGACGAGGTCGTCGCGCTCTACGTCGTCGACCCGGTGCTCCAGCACTCCGCCGGCGCCCCGCGCCTGGCGTACCTGGCGGCGTCGCTGCGCGCGCTGGACGAGGCGACCGGAGGGCGGCTCGTGGTGCGCCACGGCCGGGCGGACCACGTGGTGCCGGAGGCGGCCCGCGAGGTCGGTGCGACGTCCGTGCACGTCAGCGCCGCGACCGAGCCCTACGGCCGGCGCCGCGACGACGCGGTGGCCGCCGCTCTCGCGGCGGGAGGCGCGGCACTGGTCCGCACCGGCTCCCCGTACGCCGTGGCGCCGGGCCGGCTGCGCACGGGGCAGGACGGGCCCTACCAGGTCTTCACGCCGTTCCGCCGGGCCTGGCTGGACCACGGCTGGCACGCACCGGCACCCCGGCCGGGCTCCGTGCCGTGGGCGACGCTCCCCTCCGACGGCGTCCCCGACGCCCCACCGACCGACGTGCGGCTGCCGGACGCCGGGGAGCACGCCGCGCACGCACGCTGGCGCGCGTTCCTGCGCGACGACCTCGACGGGTACGACGTGGACCGGGACCGCCCCGACCTCGACGTGACCTCGCGCATGTCGGTCCACCTCAAGCACGGCGAGATCCACCCGCGGACGATGCTCGCCGACCTGGCCGCCGCCGGCACGGGTGCGACCGGGCGGGCGGCGGAGTCGGTCGCGACGTACCGCTCGGAGCTCGCGTGGCGGGAGTTCCACGCCGACGTGCTGTGGCACTCCCCCGACGCGACCCGACGCTCGCTGCGTCCGGCCGTGCCCGACGACGCGTGGGCGACCGGGGCAGGCGCCGACGACGCCCTCACCGCGTGGACCGAGGGCCGGACGGGCTACCCCCTCGTCGACGCGGGCATGCGGCAGCTGCGCGCGGAGGGCTGGATGCACAACCGGGTCCGCATGGTCGTCGCGTCCTTCCTGGTCAAGGACCTGCACATCCCGTGGCAGCGCGGTGCCGACCACTTCATGGCCTGGCTGGTCGACGGTGACGTGCCGCAGAACCAGCTCAACTGGCAGTGGGTCGCGGGCACCGGGCGGGACGCGGCCCCCTATTTCCGGATCTTCAACCCGGTGACCCAGGGCCGACGCTTCGACCCGGACGGCGCGTACGTGCGCCGCTGGGTGCCCGAGCTGCGCGGCGTGCCCGGCGCGGCGGTGCACGAGCCGTGGCGGCTGCCCGACGGCCCGCCGCCGGGGTACCCCGACCCGATGGTCGACCACGCGCACGAGCGGGAGGTCGCACTCGCGGACCACGCCCGCCGCCCCACCTGACCCCCGGGTCCACCTCGGCCCGGGCCGTCCCGGCCGGACGCCGCCCTCAGCCGGACGCACCCCTCAGCCGGGAACCCCGGCCGGACGACCCGCGCGTCAGGTCCGCGCGACCTCGTTGACCGGAGGCTCCCCCGCCAGCAGCGCCATGACCTGCCGCCGCACGAGCTGCGCGACCCGCGGGAAGGTCGCGTCGGTGTTGCCGCCCTGGTGCGCGGTGACCAGGACGTTCGGGGCCCGCCACAGCGGGTGGTCCGGGGGCAGCGGCTCGGGGTCGGTGACGTCCAGGGCGGCCCGCAGGCGGCCGGCGCCCAGCTCGGCCAGCAGCGCGTCGGTGTCGACGACCTTGCCGCGCGCGACGTTGACCAGCAGGGCGCCGTCCTTCATGCGCGCCAGCGCGGCGGCGTCGAGCAGGTGGTACGACGTGCGCGACAACGGGATGGCGAGCACGACGACGTCCGCGTCGGGCAGGAGGTCGGGCAGCTCGTCGACGCCGTGCACGTGGCCGTCGGCGTCGTCCCGGGCGGTGGCCGCGACGCGGACCAGCTCCACCTCGAAGGGTCGGAACCGGGCGACGATCGCCCGCCCGACCGATCCCTGCCCGACGACGAGCACACGGCGGTCCGCCAGCGAGGGCCCGAACGGGTTGTCCCACCGGCCCTCGTCCATCGCCCGCACGGCACGCGGCAGGTCCCGCTGGACGGCGAGGGTGAGCCCCACGGCCAGCTCGGCCGTGCCGGCGTCGTGCACGCCCCGGCCGTTGCACAGCACGACGCCCGGGGGCAGGTGCCGCAGCGCGTGCTCGTAGCCGGCGCTGGGCAGCTGCACGTACCGCAGGCGCGGCAGGTCCCGCAGCACGTCGAAGCCGCCGGGCCGCACGAAGTAGTGGGGTACCACGACGAGGTCCACGTCGGCGGCGGTGCCGGGGTCCAGCGGTCCGGACAGGTCCCACCGGACCAGGCGCAGGTCGTCCCGGTGGGACGCCGCCAGGTCGGCGAGACGGTGCAGCAGGTCGTCGTCGGGGACGGTGACGGTCAGCACGGTCAGGAGGCCACCCGGCCGGCGCGGTACTCGTCCTCGAGCATCGACATGACGACCGCGTCGCACCACCCGGCCCCGTCGCGGTACGCGTCGCGCCGACGTCCCTCGCGGCGGAACCCGATGTTCTCGTACAGGGACACCGCACGGGTGTTGATGCTCAGCGCCTCGAGCTCCACCCGGTGCAGGTCGAGCCCGTCGAACGCGAAGCCGAGGACCAGCTCGATCGCCTCGGTCCCGTAGCCGCGACCCCGGTAGAGCGGGCGCATGGACAGGCGGAGCGAGGCGCACCGCACGTCGGGGTCGACGTCCGTCAGGACGATCTCGCCGCGGTACTCGTCGTCACCGAACGCCGTCACGGCGAAGTCGTACCGGCCCTCGGCGGCCTCGCGGCTCGCGCACCAGGCGTCGACCTCCTCGCGCGTGAACCCGCGCGTGGTGCCCGTGAGCCGCTTGCCCTCGGCGTCGTCGAGCATGTCCCACATCGCGTCGGCGTCGTCCGTGCCGATCGGACGCAGCACGATCATCTCGCCCTGCAGGGTGGGTTTCTGCATCGCTACCTCCGTCGCGCTCCGGCGGGCGCCGGTCCGGGCACCCCCACCGACTGCCCTCCGGCGTGCGTCGCATCGTACGGAACCGGGACGACCGGGACGTCACGACACGACGCACGCCGGTGCGTCGGCTCCTGCGTCAGGCGGAGACGCGCTCCAGCACGAGCTCGCGCACGCGACCGGCGTCCGCCTGCCCGCGCGTCGCCTTCATGACCGCGCCGATGATGGCGCCGACCGGCCCGAGGTTGCCCCCGCGGATCTTCTCCGCGATGTCCGGCTGGGCGGCCAGGGCCGCGTCGATCGCCTCGAGCAGGGGGCCGTCATCCGACACGACCTCGAGCCCTCGGGCGACGACGACCTGCTCGGGATCGCCCTCACCGGCCAGCACGCCCTCGAGCACCTGGCGCGCCAGCTTGTCGTTGATGCGACCGGCGTCGACGAGCTGCTGGAGCGCACCGATCTGGGCGGGCGTGATCGGCAGGTCCGCGAGCTCGACCTCCTGCTGCTTGGCCGTGCGGGCCAGCTCGCCCATCCACCACTTGCGGGCAGCGGCCGGGCTCGCGCCCGCCGCGACCGTGGCCTCGATGAGCTCGATCGCACCGGCGTTGACGACGTCGCGCATCTCGGCGTCGGCGTAGCCCCACTCACCCTGCAGGCGGCGGCGGCGCGCGGCGGGCAGCTCGGGCAGGGCCGCACGGATCTCCTCGATCCAGGCGCGGTCCGGGACGATCGGCACGAGGTCCGGCTCGGGGAAGTAGCGGTAGTCCTCGGCGTCCGACTTCACGCGCCCGGCGGTGGTGATGCCGGTGTCCTCGTGCCAGTGCCGGGTCTCCTGGACGATCACGCCGCCGGCGTCGAGGATCGCCGCCTGGCGACTGATCTCGTAGCGGACGGCACGCTCGACCGAGCGGAACGAGTTGACGTTCTTGGTCTCGGTCCGGGTCCCCAGGGCGTCGGCCGGCGTGGGGCGCAGCGAGACGTTCACGTCGGCGCGCACGTTGCCACGCTCCATGCGGGCCTCGGAGACACCGAGCGCGCGGAACATGTCGCGCAGCGTCTGGACGTACGCGCGCGCGACCTCCGGTGCCCGCTCCCCCGCCCCGGTGATCGGCTTCGTGACGATCTCCACCAGCGGCACACCGGCGCGGTTGTAGTCGACCAGCGAGTACTCCGCGCCGTGGATGCGCCCGGTGGCGCCACCGACGTGCGTGTTCTTGCCGGCGTCCTCCTCCATGTGCGCGCGCTCGATCTCGACGCGGAACGTGGTGCCGTCCTCCAGCTCGACGTCGACGAAGCCCTCGGAGGCGATCGGCTCGTCGTACTGGGAGGTCTGGAAGTTCTTCGGCACGTCCGGGTAGAAGTAGTTCTTCCGCGCGAACCGGCAGGACTGCGCGATCGAGCAGTTCAGCGCCAGACCGATGCGGATCGCGTACTCCACCGCGGTGCCGTTGACGACGGGCAGCGCGCCCGGCAGGCCCAGGCTCGTCGGCGTGATCTGCGTGTTCGGCTCCTCGCCGAACGACTGCTCGGCGCCGTCGAACATCTTGGTCCGCGTACCCAGCTCGACGTGCACCTCGATGCCGATGACCGGGTCGAACCGGGCCACCGCGTCGTCGTAGTCGACCAGGTCGACGTCGGTCGTCGTGCTCATCAGGCTGCCCCTCCGGCCAGCTCGGGGGCGCGGCCCAGCAGCGGGCCCTCCCAGCTCGTCTCGAGCAGCGCCTCGAGCGCCGCTCCCACGCGGTACAGGCGGGCGTCCTCGCGCGCGGGCGCGAGGATCTGGAAGCCCACGGGCAGGCCGTCGTCCGACAGCCCGTTCGGCAGCGACATGCCCGGGATCCCCGCGAGGTTCGCGGGGATCGTCGCGACGTCGTTGAGGTACATCGCCAGCGGGTCGTCCAGCTTCTCGCCCAGCTTGAACGCCGTCGTCGGCGCCGTGGGCGAGACCAGCACGTCGGCCGCCTCGAACGCCGCGGCGAAGTCGCGCTGGATGAGCGTGCGGACCTTCTGCGCCGACCCGTAGTACGCGTCGTAGTAGCCGGCGCTCAGGGCGTACGTGCCGAGGATGACGCGGCGCTTGACCTCGTCACCGAACCCCTGGCCACGGGTCGCGGCCATGACGCGCTCGGCGGTCACCGGGCCATCGCTCGGCTCGACGCGCAGGCCGAAGCGCATGCCGTCGAACTTCGCCAGGTTGCTCGACGCCTCCGCGGGCAGGATCAGGTAGTACGCCGCGAGCGCGTACGCGAACGACGGGCACGAGACCTCGACGACCTCGGCGCCCGCGCCGCGCAGCGCCTCGAGCGACTCCTCGAACCGCGCCAGGACGCCGGGCTGGTAGCCCTCGCCCTGCAGCTCGCGCACCACGCCGACCCTGACGCCCGTCAGGTCGCCCGACGCACCCTCGCGGGCCGCCGCGACGTACCCCGTCGCCGGGTCGCTCAGCGACGTCGAGTCGCGCGGGTCGTGCCCGCCGATCAGCTCGTGCAGCAGCGCCGAGTCGAGGACCGTGCGCGTGCACGGGCCCGCCTGGTCCAGGCTCGAGGCGAGGGCGATGAGGCCGTAGCGCGACACGCTGCCGTAGGTCGGCTTGACGCCGACGGTGCCGGTGACGGCAGCGGGCTGACGGATCGAGCCGCCCGTGTCGGTGCCGATCGCGAGCGGTGCCTCGTAGGCCGCGACGGCCGCGGCGGACCCGCCGCCGGAGCCGCCGGGGATCCGCTCGAGGTCCCACGGGTTGTGCGTGGTGCCGTAGCCCGAGTGCTCCGTCGACGAGCCCATGGCGAACTCGTCCATGTTGGTCTTGCCGAGGATCGGAAGGCCCGCGGCCTTGATCCGCTCGACGAGGGTCGCGTCGTACGGGGGCACCCAGCCCTCGAGGATGCGCGAACCGGCCGTGGTGGGCAGGCCGCGCGTCACGACGACGTCCTTGACGGCGATCGGCACGCCCGCGAGCGCGTGCAGGTCCTCGCCCGCAGCCCGTCGGGCGTCGACGTCGGCCGCGGTGGCCAGCGCCTCGTCGGTCGCGACGTGCAGGTACGCGTGGACGGCGGGCTCCACGGCGGCGATGCGGTCGAGGTGCGCCTGCGTCACCTCGACGCTGGTCACCTCGCGCGCGGTCAGCCGGTCGGCCAGCTCCGCCGCGGTCATCCGGGTCAGGTCGGTCACGTCACTCCTCCCCGAGGATCTGCGGGACGAGGAACTTGCCGTCGCGGGCCGCGGGGGCCTGCGCGAGCACCTCGTCGCGGTCGAGCGGCGTGACCGGCTCGTCGGCACGGAACACGTTGGTCAGCGGCAGCGGGTGGCTCGTCGCGGGGACGTCCGGGGTGGCGACCTCGGACACGCGGGCGACGGACTCGACGATGACGTCGAGCTCGCCCGCCAGCCGGTCGAGCTCGGCCGGTGTCAGGTCGATCCGGGCCAGCGCGGCGACGCGCGCGACCTCGTCGCGGGAGAGGGTGGACATGGTCCGTGAGTCTAGTCGCGGGCGGGTGGCCGCCGTGGGCGCGTCCGCTGCGGGCCGCGCCCGTCGCGACCGGACGACGCCGACCCGGCGGACCCGCCGAGGGGCCGGCGGTCAGCCGACCCGCGACGTCGCCGCGCTGACCAGCGCGAGCAGCGCCTCGGCGTAGGCGTCCGGGGCGTCGTCGGCCGTGAACACCCGCTCGGGCTGTCCGACGAGCTCGACGAGCACCTGGTAGCGCCCGTCGGTGGACCGGGCGAGGCTGCGGAACGTGCCGCCCAGCAGCTCACGCAGCTGGTCCTCGCGCGGCAGCCACAGCGCGTCCTCCTGGCGGACGGAGTCCAGCGCCCACTCCGTCGTCCCGTTGAAGCCCAGGACGGTGCCCGTGGAGTACTCGTGCGCCTCGACGACCATCTCGGAGATGGTGAACACCTCGCCGCCCATGTCGGCACCGCGCAGGACGAACCTGTCGCCCGCCCGGGGGTGCCACTGCAGACCGGCGGCCTCCAGGGCCACGGCGTTGTCCGTCGAGATCATGCGTCCAGTATCGGCGTCCCGACGCCGTTCGGCCCGCCCGGCGGCGTCCTGCGCGCCGCCGTCGCGCAACGACGCGGGCGCCCGGCGACGCGGACGCCCGACCGCACGGGGACGCCGGGCCGCGACCGGGGCGGGTCAGCAGCCCGTACCGGCCGCGGCCCCGGGCTGCTCGCGGTAGGAGTACCGGTGCGCGGGCCGGAAGCCGAGCGTGGCGTAGAGCCGGTGCGCCGCCGTGTTCTCGACCTCCACCTGGAGGAACGCGCGCCGCGCGCCGGCCCGGCCGGCAGCCGCCAGCGCCTCCTGCGTCAGCGCCCGCCCGAGCCCTCGTCGCCGCGCGGCGGGAACGACCTGCAGGCACGAGAGCGCGACCCAGTCCTCGGCCTGCGCGGCGCGGATGACGCCGAGATCGGCGCCGTCCGCGTCCGTGGCCGTCAGGTAGAGCGCCGGCGCGCCGGTGACGATGGCGTGGGACGCCGCGCGCGCACCGCCCTTGCCGGCCAGCCACAGGTCGAGCCAGGCGTCGTCCGGTGCGTCCGCCACGCGGATGCGGACGCCGGCGATCCGGTCCGGGGCGTCCGGTCCGGAGCCCGACGTCGTGTCCGGGGCCGCCAGGTCCCGCACCAGCACGTCCGCGGCCGCCGCCTCGACGTAGCCGCGCGCTGCGAGCTCCGCCACGAGGCCCGCCGGGTTCTGCGGGTCCCCCACCCGGAAGACGGCCGGCCCACCGTCGGCCTGGTACAGCCGCTCGACGTGGTCGACCACGGCGGACAGGTCGGCGACGTCACCGAGGGCGATCGTCGAGCCCGCGCGGCGGGTGACGCCCCCGGACAGGCCGACGCGCCAGCCCTCGACGTCCACGACGCGGGGCGCGGGCCAGGTCGCGGCCTCGACGAGCGCGCCCGGGGCGTCGGGCGCACGCCACGTCAGGACACGCATCTGCACCTCGTCCGACCAGTCGCGCTCGGGTCGCGCGACGAACCCGAGCCGCGCGTACAGCCGGTGCGCGGCGTGCATGTTCTCGAGGGTCGAGAGGACGACGTCGCGCGTGCCGCGGCCGACCGCCTCGCACAGCGCGGCCAGGACCAGCCGCTCCGCGACCCCGGCCCCGCGAGCGGCAGGGTCCACCGCGAGCATCCGCAGCTCGACCTCCCCGTCCCGCGCGATCTCCGCGTAGGAGGACCCCGGGACCGCGAGGGTGATGGTGCCGAGCACGCGCTCGGCGGCCCCACCGCCGGGCGCACCCGGTGGTGGTGTCCCCGCGGGCCCGTCCGGCTCCGGGACGGCGGCGACCAGCACGGTGGCGTCGGACACGCGCCGCACGGCGTCGCGCAGCTCCGCGGCGTACCAGTGGTCGGCTTCGACGATCCCGTCCGTGACGTACGCGCGCGCGGTGACGTCGCCCACCTGCGGCACGTCGGCCGCGGTCGCCGGCCGCACCCGCACGGAGCCCGCCGGCCCGACGACACGGCCCCCGGCCGTCGCGGGCTGCGCGCCGCCGGGGGCGCTCACGCGCCGTCGCCGTCCGCGGAGCCCTCCGCACCCGGACCCGTCGCGTCGTCGGCCGGCGCCACGGCCGCCGGACCGCCCGCGAGCAGCGCCTCGAACCCCGCCTCGTCGAGGATCCGCAGCCCCAGCTCGCGCGCCTTGGTCTCCTTGGAGCCGGCGTTCTCGCCGACCACCACGAAGTCCGTCTTCTTCGACACGGAGCCGGAGGCCTTGCCCCCACGGACCAGGATCGCCTCCTTGGCGCCGTCGCGGCTGAAGCCGTCGAGGCTGCCGGTGACCACGACGGTCACGCCCTCGAGGGTGCGCGGCACGGAGTCGTCGGCGGCGTCCGCCATCACCACCCCCGCGGCGGCCCAGCGGTCGACGATCTCGCGGTGCCACGGCTCGGCGAACCAGTCCAGCAGCGACTGCGCGATCGTGGGCCCGACGCCCTCGACGCCCGCGAGCCGCTCGACCGCGGCCGCCCGCCGGGCTGCCCGCGGGTCCGGCACGGTCCCGCCGTCGCCGTCGGGTCCGCTCGCGACCTCGAGGTCGAGGGCGTCCTGCCGGGCGCCGTCGTCCGCACCCGCACCCGCGCCGGCGTCCGGGTCGACGACCTCCCGCAGCGCCGCCATCGACCCGAACTCCTGCGCGAGCGCCCGCGCGGCGGTCGGCCCGACGTTGCGGATGCTCAGCGCGACGATCGCGCGCCACAGCTCCTTGGTCTTCGCGAGGTCGAGCTGGTCCAGCAGCGTGCGCGCCGCCTCCGAGGGCTCCCAGTCGGGCAGCGTGCGGCCCTCGGCCTCCGCGGCGGCGCGCTGCGCCCTCGTGTGCTTGAGCGTGCGCCGGAACGGCGTGCGGCGGCGCAGCGTGCCGTCCTCGTCCTCCTTGGGCAGCCCGGTCTCGGCGTCGCGGACGACGACCTCGACCTCGGCGAGCCGCGCCAGGCTCGCGGTGCGCACGCGGTCGACCTCGTCCGGCGTCGCGTCCGGCCCGTACCCGACCAGGTCGAAGAGGTACGCCTCGTTGGGCACCGGGGGCGTCTCGGGCACCTCGGGCTGCGTCAGCGCCGCGGCGGTGACCTCCCCGAGCACCTCGATGTCGAACGCGCCGCGGGAGCCGATGTGCTCGAGGCGTCCGCGCACCTGCGCCGGGCAGCCCTGCGCGTTGGGGCACCGCAGGTCGACGTCGCCCTCGCGCATGGGCCGCAGGGGGGTGCCGCACTCGGGGCAGTCGGCGGGCATGTGCCACTCCACGCGCGGCACGTCGTCGCCCGGGGCCTGCGGGGCGGGGCCCACGATCTCGGGGATGACGTCGCCCGCCTTGCGCAGCACGACCATGTCGCCGACCCGCACGCCCTTGGCCCGCACCACGTCCTGGTTGTGCAGCGTGGCCTGGCGCACCGTGCTGCCCGCGACGAGCACCGGCTCCATGACGGCGAACGGGGTCGCGCGCCCGGTCCGGCCGATGCCGACCTCGATCGCCAGCAGGCGGGTGTTCACCTCCTCCGGCGGGTACTTGTACGCGATCGCCCAGCGCGGGGCGCGGCTGGTGGCACCGAGGCGCCGCTGCAGCGCGATGTCGTCGACCTTGACGACGATCCCGTCGATCTCGTGCTCCACGTCGTGGCGGTGCTCGCC
This sequence comes from Cellulomonas wangleii, assembly GCF_018388445.1. Classification (NCBI taxonomy): domain Bacteria; kingdom Bacillati; phylum Actinomycetota; class Actinomycetes; order Micrococcales; family Cellulomonadaceae; genus Cellulomonas; species Cellulomonas wangleii. The sequence continues at coordinate 1,267,759 of NZ_CP074405.1, read as the reverse complement.
GAAGTACGCGACGCGCTCCCAGACCTCGTCCAGGCTCCCCACGACGCGCGTGTGCGTCGACGTCGGCACGCCCCAGCCGGCCAGCAGGTCGTAGACCTGCGACTGGCGCGCGATGCCGGTGCCTCGCCCCTGCCCCCACGTCAGCGCGCCGATGCCGTGCGCGTACATGCGCAGCGGCCGCGTCGCCGTCACGCGGGGGTCCTTCTGGCGCAGCGAGCCCGCTGCGGCGTTGCGGGGGTTGGCGAACGGCGCCTTCCCGGCGGCGACCTGCGCCTCGTTGAGCGCACGGAACGCCTCGACGGGCAGGAACACCTCGCCGCGGATCTCGATGAGGTCGGGGTGCGTCGCGGGGTCGCCGGCGAGGACGTCGGGGATGGTCGGGATGGTGCGGACGTTGAGCGTGACGTCCTCACCCGTGCGGCCGTCGCCGCGGGTGGCCGCCCGCACCAGGCGTCCCTTCTCGTACAGCAGCGCGATGGCCAGGCCGTCGATCTTCAGCTCGCACAGGTAGTCCAGCCGGGCCGTGGTCTCCAGGTCCCGGTGCACGCGCTCCGACCACGCGACGAGGTCCTCGCGCGAGAACGCGTTGTCGAGCGAGAGCATGCGCTGCACGTGCTCGACCGCCGTGAAGTCCGTCGAGAACGTGCCGGCGACGCGTTGGGTCGGCGAGTCCGGCGTCCGCAGGCCCGGGTGCTCCTCCTCCAGACGCTCGAGGGCACGCATCCGCTCGTCGTACTCCGCGTCCGACGACGTCGGTGCATCGCGCACGTAGTACGCGAACTGGTCCGCCCGGACCTGCTCGGCCAGCTCCGTCCAGCGGTGGCGGGCCTCGGCCGGGACGTCGTGCTCGGGGGTCGCGGGGGTCACGTCGCTCACGCCCCCATCATGGCGTGCGGCACCCACACCGACCGACCAGTCCCGTCGGCGCCCGGCCCTCAGTCGTCCAGGACCGCGACGAGCCGCTCCGCGAACGCCGCCGGCTGCTCCATGAACCCGCCGTGCTCGCCGGGGAAGGGCGTGACGTCCACGCCGAGCAGCCCTGCGAGCGCGGCCGAGGTGGCGGCCGTCTCGAGCGCGGCCGACTCCTCCCCGACGCCCACCACGACCCGCTGCGCGCCGGCGCGCAGCGCGGCGACGTCGGGCAGCCACGTGGTCGTGCCGCGCAGCTCGTGGGCGAAGAAGCGCGCGCTGTCCCGCGCGAACCCCTCGTCGTCGTCCACCACGGGCGGCCCCTCGGCGTCGTCCTCCCAGCCCGCCGCGCCGGCGAAGGCACCCCACGCCGCGGCGACTCCGTGCTCGTGGAACGTCTGGACGACCAGCTCCGTGCGGGCGTGGTGCGTCGCCGCGTCGGGCAGGAGGCCGAGCAGCGGCGGCTCGTGCGCGACGAGCGTGCGGACGCGTCCGGGGTGCTGCTGGGCGAGCGCGAGAGCGGTCACCGCACCGCCACTGGACCCGAGGACGTCGGCCACCGGGGCGCCGAGCGCGTCGAGCAGGGCCGCGACGTCGGCGGCGCGCAGCTCGGGGGTCGAGTCCTGCGCCGGGTCGTCCACGGTGCTGCGGGCGATGCCGCGCGGGTCGTGGGTGACGACGGTGCGCCTGCCGGCGAGGGCATCGGCGACGTCGGCGAAGTACGCCGCACCCATGGGCGACCCCATGAGCAGGAGCAGCGGCCCGGTGCCCCGGACCTCGTAGGTGAGGCGGGCGCCGGGCACGTCCAGCGCGCGCACGTCGGCGGCCACGCTCAGGCCCGCCGCGCCGTCAGGTGCACCGCGACCTCGTCGCCCGCGGCGACGTTCACCGCGCGTCCCGTGCCGAGCACGTGGTGGGAGTCGGGGACCGTGAGGGAGGTGTCGAACGCGCCGTCCTTCTCGAGCGGTGCGGTGAAGGCGTGGTCCAGCGGTGACGACATCGTGGCCCCCTATGTCTACGGTGTGGACTTTCGGATATGTCCACACCGTAGACTTCAGGGTGTGACGAGCGCAAGAGGTACGTACCACCACGGTGACCTCCGGGCCGCGCTGATCGACGCGGGCGTGGACCTCGCCCGCGAGACGGGCGCAGCCGCCGTCGTGCTGCGCGAGGTCACCCGCCGCGCGGGCGTCACGCCGCGGGCCGCGTACCGCCACTTCGCCGACCGCGACGCCCTGCTGCGCGCCGTGGCGCGCGTGGCGCTCGGCCGCATGGCACGCACCGTCGAGGAGGGGCTCGCCGGCGCCGCCGACGGCGCCGCCGCCCTGACGGCCGTCGGCGAGGGGTACATCCGGTTCGCCCTCGACGAACCGGGGCTGTTCGACGTCGGGCTCTTCGCGATGGAGGACATGGCCGAGGTCGACGCACCGGAGGCCGGCGGCGGCGCCGGTCGCTCGCCGTACCACCAGCTGCACGACGCCCTCGCGCGGCTCGTCGCCGAGGGGCGGCTCGCCCCGGGGTCCGTCGACGGCGCCGCACTCACCTGCTGGTCCGGCGTCCACGGGTACGCGACGCTCGCGGCGCTGGGTCCGCTGCGTTCCCTGCCCCGCTCGGAGCGCGACGCGGCGGCGTCCGTCGTGGTCGCGGGCCTCGTGCGCGCCGTCGCGAGCGGACGCCCCGGCGGCGACGGAGCACCGACGGCTCCCTGACCCGGAGCGCGGTGCGTCACCCCCTCCCCACGTGCCACGACCTCACCCGCCGCAGCCCACCGTCACGCCGTCGCCCGCCCCTACACTCGGGCGCGTGTCCGGTCCCGCCGCCCCGCCCGACCTGCGCGCACGTGCCCGGCGCAGCGGCAGCAAGGTCGCTCGGCGCGTGCTCGACCAGCCGCTGCGGCGCATCGGTCTGGGCGGTGCCCTCGTGCTGCTCGCGGCGACGGCCGGCTTCGGTGGCCTGGAGGAGCAGACGCAGGACGGCCCCGAGGTGCTCACCGTCGGGACGCCGGTCGACGTCGCACCGTTCGAGCTGACCGTGCACCGCGTCGTGTGGACCACCGACCTGCCCGGCCAGTACCTGTCGGACGACGGCAACCGGTGGGTGGGCGTCGTCGCGACCGTGCGCAACACGAGCGACGCGGGCCTCCTGGGTACCACGCTGCAGGAGGCGCTGGTGCTCGCCGACGTCGACGGCCTGGTCGGACGTCCCGCAGGCGCCGCCACGCGGGCGACGTCCGTCGCGGTGCTCGAGGACGGCTCGTCGCTCAGCCCGGTGCAGCCGGGGCTGACGTACGAGGCCGCCTTCCTGTTCGAGCAGGACGGGGCCGCCGCACCCCCGACGACCGCGTCCGTCCTGCTGCAGCAGCACACGTGGCGCCGCGGCAGCCTCGACCCGACGCTCGCCTGGTGGGATCCCGCACCGGCCGTCCGCGGCGAGCTCGCCGTGCGTGAGGCCGTGTCCGACGCGGAGCAGGAGGGCGAGGCATGAGCACGTCCGACACGATCGCGGACACCCCGGTCGCCGGCGGCCCGGCGACGCCCGCGCCGCCCCGCCGCTCCCCCGCCGTGCCGCGGCCTCGAGCACTCGGCGCGGGCGCGGCGGTGCTGGCCGCCCTCGCCGTGGGCCACGTCGTCGTGACGGCCTTCCCCGTCGACGAGCGCGTGCAGGCGCCGTTCGTGCGCACCGCGGCCGTCGGGGAGACCGTCGAGCTGCGGTACGCACGGGTGACGGCCGGCGAGCCGACGGGCGCCGTGGTCCTCGACCCCGACGACGGCACGCTCCTGGCGACGACGGGGGTCTGGCTGACGGTGCCGGTGACGATCGACGCCCTCGGGCAGCCGCGTGCGCTCGGCTTCGCGGAGCTGCTGGGCGGCGACGGCCGCACGTACACCGTCTTCACGAGCGGCCGCTCCTCGTTCCTGCCCGGCACGGCGCAGCCCGGCATCGCCCGGTACGCGACCCTGCGCGTCGAGGTCCCGCCCGAGGCGGTGGCCGGGGCGCACCTGCGCCTGGGGCTCGAGCAGAAGGACCAGCGCCGCGACGACGTCGCCGACATCGACCTCGGGCTCACGCAGGCCGACGCCGACGCGTGGGCGGCCGCCGAGGACCCCGTGCTCGCGGGCCCGCCGTCCGACGCACCACCGGAGGAGCCGTGACCGCCGCCCCCGCGACGACCGCACCGGCCGCCCCGGGCACGCCCGCGCTCACCGGGTGGTGGCGCCGCAACCGGTGGGCGCTCGTCGCGCTGCCGGTCGCGCTCGCGCTCACGGCGGTCGCGGCGGGTGACCGGGTCCGCACGCTGTGGTGGGAGCAGGACCTGCGCCGTCCGACCACGGCGGCGCCGGGGGCGACCGTCGGGTTCCACCAGGACGTCGAGGGCGTGGGCCCGATCGACGTGCGGCTCCGGCTCGACGACGTCCGCGACGCGCCGCGCCTGCCCGAGGGCCTCGAGCTGCCGGCGGGCGCGCGTGCGGTGCAGGTCGACCTCACGCTGGAGGCCGACCCCGACGTCCCCCTCGTCACGTGCTCGCTCGCGGTCCGCGACGCCGCCGGCACGCGGTACGACTACGTCGCGATCGGCTGGGGCGCGTACCAGCCCGCGTCCCCGTGCGTGCCCGCGGACGCCACCGGGCCGTGGCCGTCGCTGGGCGACGACCTGGACGGCGCGCTGGGCGACCCCGACGCCCCGCCGCGACCCCGCACGTGGTCGGTCTCCCCGGTCGTCGTCGTGCCGCAGGACGTGCAGGTGGCGGACGTCGTGCTGTGGTGGCAGATGCCGGACCACGTGGTGCTCGGGGCGACGGGCTGACCCGACCTGCCCGCGCGACCCGTCAGACCGGCTCCGCCGGGGCAGGCTCGGCCGGGACGGGCTCGGGCGCCACAGTGGCGGCCTGACCAGCCAGGATGCGGTCCACGCCCGCCGCGAGCAGGGCGATCGTCATCGTCAGCCCCACGGCGGTCGCGACGGCCGACACCATGGGCGCGAAGGCCAGCCACGTGTCGACGTCCTGCGGGCCGCCGAGCTCGCGGGCGGCGAGGAGGATGCCCTCCTCGACCCGCGTGGCCACGAGGAAGGCGAGCGCGAAGACGAGCATCGGGCCCAGGCCCGCGACCGCGAGCCGGCGCAGCCCGTCGACGAGCGCGGTGAACCGGCCCTTCACGTCGCCGACCACCGGCGCCGCCGCCTCGCTCGTCCAGCGCCGCACGGGTGCCGGCACGCGCTGCCAGACGGCAGGCGCGACGCGTCGGGTCGGTGCCGGGGGCGCCGCGAGCCTGTGCCCGTACACGACGGCGCCGACGGTCAGCCACGCGAGCGGGATGACGACGAGGTCGTCCAGGTTGCCCAGCACGCCGACGACACCGTCGACGACCGCGTCGACCGGCCCGGCCACGGGCCCGAGCGCCTCGAGCACGGTCAGCCACCAGTCGAGCACGACCGCGACGGCGCGCCGGCTCTCGACCCACGCCCACACGTCGTCCAGCAGCTCGGTGGTGAACGCCGCGACGACCAGCAGCCAGAAGGCCTCGACGTACGCGCCAGCGAACGCCAGGGCGCGCACGTGGCTGCGGCCCTCCCACCGGCCCAGCAGCCAGCGCAGGACGACCGCGACCACCACGACGGCGACGAGCCCCCACCCGGTCGCGAGGTCGACGAACGACCCGTCGGCCCCGTCCCCCGTGAGCGAGAACCCGTTCTCCATGAACTGCCGGTACGCCGCGGTGTTGAGGAACCGCGCCCGGTCCTCCGCCAGGAAGCCGTAGGACGCGTACAGCGCGAGGAACGGCACGAACACCGAGGCCAGCACGTCGACCAGGCCGCGCTCGTGCCCCGACGCCGCGCCGTCCGGCCCCCGCGTGCGGCCCAGCGCGTCGAGCGCGGGCAGGTCCCTGCGCAGCACGTGCAGCATGGCGACGATCCCGGCGACCATGCTCAGCGGCGCGAGCACCAGCACCGCCCACCCGAGCGTGTTGTTGACGGCGGACGCGTTGACGGCGGCCCAGCCGGCCGCGTGCCGGCCGGCGACGGCCAGCAGCGCGATCACGAGCAGCAGGGGCCACGTGCGCACCCAGAGCCGCACGCCGTGGGCCACGACCGCGCCCAGGTCACGCAGCCAGGCCCGCAGGGCCGGGCGTGGTGCGGGGGCTGTGGTGGGGGCGTCGCTCACGGCGGACATCATGGCGTGCGACGTGCCCGCCGGGGGCCTGCGGCCGCGAACCTCACCCGGTGCCGGCGGCTCCCACGGGCCGGTCGGCCGGCACGTCACCGGACGGCGGCGCCGGGCGCCGACGGGCGGGCAGCAGCACCAGCACGGTGCCCGCGATCCCGACGACGGCGAACACGATCCCCCCGACGACGACCCCCGTCGGTGCCGAGGCGAGGACGACCTCGTCCCGCTCGGTCCCCGTCTCGCGCACGCACAGCGCACGGGCGGGCACGAGGTCGAAGCGGATGCGCACGTCGCTGTCGGTCTCGGAGGCGACGAGGCAGGGCTCCTCCCCGGTCGCGGAGACCCGCAGCGCGTTCACCCCCAGCCCGAGCCAGACTCCCGCGAGCGTCAGCACGCCCACGAGCGCCACTCCCGACGCGGCGAGCAGCAGGAGCGCGCGGCGGCGCGAACGGGGACGACGACGGGTGGGTGCGCTCACGACTCTGCTCTCTCGGCGACGATGCTCGCGGCGCGCACGAGGCCGGCGAGCGCACCGCGTGCGTCGTCGGGCGTGGCCCGCTCGGGTGGTGCGCCGGCCAGCAGGACGACGTCCCGCAGCGCGGCCGCCGGCAGGCCGACGCCCCGCCAGGGCCGCGTCAGCGCGTCCGCCTGCCCCACGACGTCAGGCCCGGCGCACTGCGACGACCGCTGGGCGGGCAGCTCGGCCCACAGGGACCGCCCCGACTCGACCAGACCCGCGACCTCCTCCCAGCCGCGCTCGCCGAGGTCCGCGACCGCCAGCGCCGCGCCGTCCGCCTCGGAGGCGCGGATCGCGCCGAGCGCCGACCACGACGCCCCGGGGTGCACCACCACGGCGGAGGCACCCGCGGCGCGCACGGTGTCCGCGACGGCGGTCAGACCGTCGGCGACCACCGGGAGCGGGACGCGCCGCAGCGGGGCCCGCCCGCTGAACGTCGGCACCACGCCCGCGAGCACGGCCGCGAGCAGCGGCTCGCGCAGCAGCACCCGCACGTCCGCGCCGGGCAGGACGCGCCGCACGTCCGCGACGCGGGCGGCGATGCCCTCCGCGGCCGACGCGACGGTGTCCCGCACCGCCCCGGGGTCGGACAGGATGCGGTCCCCGCGGGCCAGGTACACCTCGGCGGCCAGCGTGAACGGCCCGAGCACCGGCAGCACGAGCCCGCCGGGCCAGCCGTGGGCGGCCACCGCGAGCGCGTCGAGGTCCTCCCGCGCCAGGGCGCGGGCGCGCGCCAGGTCGCGGCCCGGCCGGTCGGCGAGCTTCCAGCCGTGCGGTCCGAGCTCGGCGGGCAGGTCCGCGAGCAGCGCGACGGCCGCACCGGTCGCGTCGCCCCAGGGCCCGCGCGCCGGCAGCAGCACGGCGAACGGCAGACCCACCACCTCGGCCGGGGTGTCCCCCAGGTCGCCGACGACCGTGGTCGCGGCCTCGAGCGCGTCCGTGCCGGGCCACGGCCCGACGCCGCTGACCGCGGTCACGCGGCGCCGTCCGATGCCGCACCGGCCAGGTCGGCGGCGGTGCGCGTCCCGGCCACGGTGGCCTGCCCCAGCACCCGGGAACCGTCGTACAGCACGAGGGACTGCCCCGGGGCGACCCCGCGGACGCCCCCGTCGGCGACGTCGACGGTCACGGACGCCGCGTCGGCGGCGAGCACCCGCGCCGGGACGTCGGCGCCGTGCGCGCGCACCTGGACGGTGCACGACGTTCCCGCCGACGGGACGGCACCGAACCAGACCGCGGCGTCCCCGCGGACGTGCGCGACGTCGAGGTGCTCCGCGGGCCCGACGACGACGCGGCGCCGGACCGGCTCGACCGCGAGCACGTACCGCGGCCGGCCGTCGGGCGCGGGGCGGCCCAGCGACAGACCACGCCGCTGCCCCACCGTGTAGGCGTAGGCGCCGTCGTGCGTCCCCACCACGGCACCGTCCTCGTCGACGATGTCGCCGGGCTGCTCCCCGAGCGCGCGGCGCAGGAAGCCCTGGGTGTCCCCGTCGGCGACGAAGCAGATGTCGTACGAGTCGGGCTTGGCGGCGACCGACAGGCCCCGCGCGACGGCCTCGGCGCGCACCTCGGCCTTCGACGTGACGTCCCCCAGCGGGAACACCGCGCGCGCCAGCCGCTCGGGGCCCATGACGGCCAGCACGTAGGACTGGTCCTTGGCCGCGTCGGCGGCGCGGTGCAGCTCGCGGACGCCGTCGGCGCCCTCGACCACCCGCGCGTAGTGGCCGGTGCACACGGCGTCGAAGCCGAGCGCGACCGCCTTGTCCAGCAGCGCCGCGAACTTCACGTGCTCGTTGCACCGCACGCACGGGTTGGGGGTGCGCCCCGCCGCGTACTCGGACAGGAAGTCCGCCACGACCGTCGCCTCGAAGCGCTCGGACATGTCCCAGACGTAGTACGGGATGCCCAGCACGTCGGCGGCGCGGCGCGCGTCGGACGCGTCCTCGATCGAGCAGCAGCCGCGCGACCCGGTGCGCTCCTGGGCGGGCGTGCGCGACAGCGCCATGTGCACGCCCACCACGTCGTGGCCCGCGTCGACGGCGCGGGCCGCCGCCACCGCGGAGTCCACACCGCCGGACATGGCCGCCAGCACGCGCATCAGGCCCCCACCGCCATCGACAGCCCCGCGGCCCGCGCCCGCTCGACCGCGCCGGGCAGCACGTCGACCACGGCGTCGACGTCGTCGGCCGTCGAGGTGGCGCCGAACGAGAACCGCAGCGCACCGCGCGCGTCGTCCTCGCCGACGCCCATCGCGAGCAGCACGTGCGACGGCCGCGGCACGCCGGCCTGGCACGCGGAGCCCGTGGACGCCTCGACCCCCGCCGCGTCGAGCAGGTACAGCAGGGAGTCGCCCTCGCAGCCCGCGAACGTCAGGTGGGCGTTGCCGGGCAGGCGGTGAGAGGCGTCGGCAGGGCCACGCAGCGTCGCGCCGGGGACGGCCGCCAGCACGCGCCGCACCAGGTCGTCGCGCAGCGCCCCGACGCGCGCGGCGTGGTCCTCGCGCGTCGTCACCGCCTCGTCCACCGCGGCCGCGAACGCCGCCAGCAGCGCGGGGTCGAGCGTGCCGGACCGCACGCCGCGCTCCTGCCCGCCCCCGTGCAGCACGGGGGTGAGGTCGAGACCGCGGCGCGCCAGCAGGGCGCCGGTGGCGCCGGGCCCGCCGACCTTGTGACCGCTCACCGTCAGCGCGTCGACCCCGGACGCGCGCAGGTCGACCGGGACCTGCCCGACCGCCTGCACCGCGTCCGCGTGCACGGGGACGCCGTACCGGTGCGCGAGGCCGACGACCTGCTCCAGCGGCTGCAGCGTGCCCACCTCGTTGTTGGCCCACATCACCGAGACGAGCGCCACCGCGTCCCCGTGCTCCTCGAGCTCGGCGCGCAGCGCGTCGAGGTCCACGCGACCCTCGCCGTCCACGGGCAGCAGCGCGAGCTCCGCGCCGGCGTGCTCGGCGAGCCAGAAGGCGGGGTCGAGGACCGCGTGGTGCTCGACCGCGGACACCACGACGCGCCGGCGCGACGGGTCCTGCGTGCGCCGCGCCCAGAACAGCCCCTTGACCGCCAGGTTGTCGGCCTCGGTGCCGCCCGCGGTCCACACCACCTCGCTCGGCCGTGCGCCCAGGGACGCCGCGACCTGCTCGCGGGCCTCCTCGACGGTCCGGCGCGCCGCCCGCCCCGCCGTGTGCAGCGACGAGGGGTTGCCGGTGCGCGCGAGCCCGGCCGTCAGGGCGGCGAGCGCCGCGGGGCGCATCGAGGTGGTCGCCGCGTGGTCGAGGTAGACCGCGCGGGTGCGGGGTGCACTCACCCCGACAGTCTACGAACGCCCGGGGTCCGCCCCGGGCGCTCACGTCCGCCCGGTTCGTCCGGATCCGCCCGTCCTCGGCCCACGTTCGCCCGCACGAGAGTGCCCGGAGTGCCGTGGACCGGTCCGGGATGCTGCAGGATGTGGGGGTGAGTGCCGACGACGTCATGGCGCTGCCGCTCGCCTTCGGCGGCCAGCGGCTGGACTGGCGTGACCTGCCGCGTGCGGTGCGCGAGCGCATCGAGACGCTGGCCGGTGCCCGCGTGACCGCCGAGATGTCGGCCACCAGCGGGTTCTCGCCCGGGTTCTGCGCGGTCCTGGAGCTCACCGACGGTCGCGCCGTCTTCGTGAAGGCCGTCTCGGCGGACCAGAACCCGCACTCGCCGGACCTCGCGCGGGCCGAGATCCGCGCCGCGCGTGCGCTGCCCCCCGAGGTGCCCGCGCCCGCGCTGCGCTGGTGGGACGACGACGGCCACTGGGTCCTGCTCGGCTTCGACGCGGTGCACGGACGGTCCCCGGAGCTGCCGTGGCGCTCGGACGACCTCGCGCTGGTGCTCCGCGCGCTCGACGACCTGGCGCGCTGCACCCCCGCGCCCGGCCACGACCTGCCGCGGGCCGACGACCTGCTGGCCGAGGACTTCACGGGGTGGCGCTCGATGCTGCGCGGCACGCCGCAGCAGCGCGAGCACGTGGCCGAGCTGCTCGAGGAGCCGGGCCGCTGGGCGCTGGACCACCTGGACGAGCTGGTCGCGTGGGAGCAGGACGCCCTGCGGGTGTGCGCCGGCGACTCCCTGGTGCACGGGGACCTGCGGGCGGACAACCTCATGATCGAGGACGGCCACGACCGCGTGTGGCTCATCGACTGGCCCCACGCGTGCGTCGGGGCACCGTGGATCGACCTCGCGTTCATGCTGCCGAGCGTCATGCTCCAGGGCGGTGCCGGTAGCGACCCGGCCGCGCTCTTCGCCAGCAGCGAGGCGGCTCAGGGTGTGGGCGCCGACGACCTGCGGTCGGCACTGGCCGGACTGGCCGGGTACTTCGCCTGGTCGTCCGCACAGCCGTCGCCGACCGGCATCCCCAACCTGCGCGCCTTCCAGGCCGCGCAGGCGGGTGCCACGCTGCGCTGGCTGCGCGACCTGAGCTGACCCCGCGGCCGCGCCGGCCCCGGTGCCGGCGCGCTCAGCCCTGCAGGCGACGCAGCTCCGCCGCCGCCTGCGGCAGCACCGTGAACAGGTCGCCGACCACACCGAAGTCGGCGATCTCGAAGATCGGCGCGTCGGGGTCGTTGTTCACCGCGACGATCGTCCCGGACGCCTGCATGCCGCCGCGGTGGTGCACCGCCCCGGACACGCCGGCCCCGATGTAGAGGCGCGGCGACACGGTCACGCCGGTCTGCCCGATCTGCGCGTCGTGCGCGATCCAGCCCTCGTCCGTGGCGACGCGGGTGGCGCCCACGGCACCCCCGAGCACGTCGGCCAGCTCCTCGACCACCGAGAAGTCACCCTCGGTGCCGCGCCCCCCGACCACCACGACGTGGGCCGAGCCGAGGTCCGGGCGGCCCGAGTCGGCGTGCTCGGTGCGCTCGACGAGGTGCACGCGGGTCGAGCCGGGGCGCACCTCGACCGGCAGGTCGACGACGGCCGGCGTGGACGGGACCGCGGCGTCCTGCGCGGTCACCGAGTTCGCCTTGACGGTGACCACCGCGCGGGGCGCGGTCACGGCGCACCGCGTGGTCCACGTGCCGGCCAGCACGGTCTTGTGCGCGACGACGCGCCCGTCCTCGAGCACGACGCCGTCGGCGTCCGTGACGACCCCCGCGCCGGTGCGCACGGCCACGCGCGCCGCCGCCTCCTTGTTCTCGAAGGAGGAGACGAGCAGCAGCACCGTGGCGCCCGAGGCCGCGAGCGCGGCCTGCAGGCCGTCGGCCAGCACGGCCGAGAGGTGCGGGTCGGCGTCGGCCACCAGACGGTGCACCGTGCTCACGCCCTGCGCCGCGAGCACGGGCAGCGCCCCGGCGACGTCCTCGGCACCGGCCCACACGCCGTGCACACCGGCGTCGCCGGCCAGCTCCCGCGCGAGGGTCAGCAGCTCGCGCACCGGCGGGCGCAGCGTGCCGTCGGCGGCGTGGTCGAGCAGGACGAGCACGGGGGTGGCGGTCACGGCGGGTCCTCCGGGTGGTGCGGGGTGACGGGGGTGGGGCGGGCCGGCGTCAGACGAGCTTGCGCTCGACGAGCCAGGCGGCCAGCCGGGTGCCGGCGTCGCCCGTGTCGGTGACGAGCACACGGTCCTCCCGCGGCGGGCGCGGCGCCGCCTCGAGCACCTGCGTGCGGGCGCCCGCGGCGCCGACCGTGGCGGGGTCGACGCCCAGGTCGGCGAGGGTCAGGGTGGTGACGGGCTTCTTGCGGGCCGCCATGATCCCCTTGAAGTTCGGGTAGCGCGGCTCGTTGATGCCGTCCGTGACCGACACCAGGGCCGGCAGCGGCGCCTGCAGCGTCTCGGTCGCGTGGTCCAGGCGGCGCGTGGCCGTCACGGTCCGCGCCTGCGGGTCGACGGTGAGCGCCGACGCCAGGGGCAGGGCGGGCAGGTCGAGCTCCTCGGCCAGCGCGGCCGGGAGCAGCGACGTCAGGCCGTCGAGTCCCGCCATGCCGGTGACGACCAGGTCGACCGGGGAGTCCGCGGCCAGGTGACGCACCGCCGCGGCCAGGACCGTCGCGGTCCCGATCGCGTCCGAGCCGGCCACGTCGTCGTCCAGCACGTGCACCGCCTCGTCGGCGCCCATCTGCAGGCCCTTGCGGACCGCGTCGACGGCGTCGTCCGGGCCCACGGTCAGCACGACGACCTCGCCGTCGTGCTCCTCGGCCAGCGTGAGCGCGGCCTCGACGGCGTTCTCGTCGAGCTCGTTGAGGGTGCCGTCACCGCCGTCGCGCACGACGCGCCCGTCGGGACCGAGCTGCCGGTCGGACTGGATGTCGGGGACGAACTTCACGCAGACGACGATCCTCACCCCCCGAACGTTACCTCCCGCAGGGCCCGACGCTCCCGGTCCGTGTCGCCTGCTGGAAACACCGCCGACACGGACCGGACCGTCCTGCTGGCACGATGTGGGGGTGACCGACCCCACGACGACCGGCCGAGCGCACGGGCCGTACCGCCTCGGCGTCCACGTCACCGACACGGGTGTCGACGTGGGCGTCCTCGCCCCCCACGCCACCGCGGTCGAGCTCTGCCTGCTCGACGGCCCCCTGGACGCCCCCACGGAGCGCCGCGTGCCGCTGTCGGGCCCGCGGCTGGGCCACTGGACCGCGTCGGTGCCGGGGGTCCGGCCCGGGCAGCGCTACGGCCTGCGGGCGCACGGCCCGTGGGAGCCCGCCTACGGCCTGCGGTACAACCCCGCCAAGCTGCTGGTCGACCCGTACGCCCGGGGCCTCGTGGGCGACCTGGGCTACGGCCCGGAGACGTACGGCCACGTCGTGGCGAGCGACCTGACGGGCAACCCCTACGGCCCGCCGGACGACCGCGACAGCGCCGCGCACGTGCCGCACGGCGTCGTCGTCGACACGCGTGCGCTGCCCGGGCCCGACCCGGCGGCCAACCGCCCCTGGACGCCGTGGTCGCGCACGGTCGTCTACGAGGCGCACACCAAGGGCCTGACCCGCCTGCACCCCGCCCTGCCGGAGGAGCTGCGCGGCACGTACGCGGGCCTCGCCCACCCCGCCGTGATCGACCACCTCCTCGGGCTGGGCGTCACCGCGATCGAGCTGCTGCCGATCCACGCGTTCACGTCCGAGCCGCACCTGGTGGCCAAGGGCCTGACCAACTACTGGGGCTACTCGACGCTCGGCTTCTTCGCGCCGCACGCGGCGTACGCCACGGCGGCGGCCCGCGCGGCGGGCCCGGCGGCCGTGCTCGCGGAGCTGCGCGCGACGGTCCACGCGCTGCACGAGGCCGGGCTCGAGGTGCTGCTCGACGTCGTCTACAACCACACCTGCGAGGGCGGCACGGACGGGCAGCACGTGTCCTGGCGCGGCCTGGACAACGCCTACTACTACGCGCACGGCGGCGCGGTCCCGGCGACGCTCGCCGACGTGACGGGGACCGGCAACTCCCTGGACTTCCGCCGCACCGGCGTGGTCCAAATGACCCTGGACTCGCTGCGCTACTGGGCGGACGTCGTCGGCGTCGACGGGTTCCGGTTCGACCTCGCGGTCACCCTCGGACGGGGCACCGACGGGTTCCGCGCCGACCACGCGACGTACGTGGCGGCGGCGACCGACCCGCGGCTCGCCGGGCTCAAGCTCGTCGCGGAGCCCTGGGACGTCGGCCCGGGCGGCTGGCGGACCGGGCAGTTCCCGCCGCCCTTCGCGGAGTGGAACGACAAGTTCCGCAACGCGGTGCGCTCCTTCTGGCTCGCCGACCCCGGCCGCGCCGCGCACGGCCTGCCCGGGGACCGGGTGCGCGAGCTCGCCACGCGCCTGTCGGGGTCGGTCGACCTGTTCGGCGGCGGGTCACCCGGCCTGGCCCGTGGCCCGCGCGCGTCGGTGAACTACGTGACGGCGCACGACGGCTTCACGCTGGCGGACCTCGTCGCCTACGAGCACAAGCACAACACCGCCAACGGCGAGCAGAACCGCGACGGCTCGGACGACAACCGGTCGTGGAACCACGGCGTCGAGGGTCCCGTGCAGCGCGACTCCCCCGCCGCCGACATCGCGCCGCTGCGCCGCCGGTCGCTGCGCAACCTGTTCGCCACGCTCGTGCTGTCCGCCGGGACCCCGATGATCACGGCGGGCGACGAGATGGGGCGCACGCAGCGGGGCAACAACAACGCGTACTGCCAGGACAACGAGATCTCCTGGGTCGACTGGGACCTGGCGCCGTGGCGGACGTCGCTGCTCGCGACCACCCGGCACCTCATGGCCCTGCGGCACAGCCACCCGGCCCTGAGCACCCAGACGTTCTACTCCGGGAGCCCCTGGGTACCCGGCGGGCCGCCGGACCTCGGCTGGTACGGCACGGACGGCGTCGAGTTCGACCACGCCCGCTGGCACGACGCGGGCGTCCGCACGTTCCAGATGGTCCGGGTCGCACCCGCACCCCACGACGACCAGGTGCTCCTCGTCGTCAACGGGGCGCTCGACGCCGCCGAGGTGCGGCTCGTGGCGGGCGACGAGCGGCCGTGGCGGCTCGCGTGGGACTCCGTGTGGGAGCACCCGTCCGAGGTCTCGACCGTGGCGATCTCCGGCGGCCTGCACCCGCCGGGGGGTGCGGTGACGACGGTCGAGCCGCTGAGCATGCGGGTGTACGTGCGCCCCTGACGCCGGCCCTCGGCGGCGGTAGCGTGCCGCCATGACGCACCCCCACGACGTCGTGGTCGTCGGTGCCGGGCTCGCGGGCCTGGTCACCACCGCCGAGCTGCTGCGGGCCGGGCGCCGCGTGCTCCTGCTGGACGCGGAGCCGCCCGCGGGCCTCGGCGGGCAGGCGTGGTGGTCGTTCGGCGGGCTGTTCCTGGTCGACTCCCCCGAGCAGCGGCGTCTGGGCGTCCGGGACAGCGCCGAGCTGGCGCTCGCGGACTGGCTCGGGTCGGCGGCGTTCGCCGACGACGGGTCCGACCGCTGGGGGCGGGCCTGGGCGGAGGCGTTCGTCGAGTTCGCCGCCGGGGGGATGCGGTCGTGGCTGCACGGCCAGGGCGTGCGCTGGTTCCCGCTGGTGCAGTGGGCGGAGCGTGGCGGTTACCTGGCCGACGGCCACGGCAACTCCGTGCCGCGGTTCCACGTCACGTGGGGCACCGGTCCCGCGGTCCTCGAGCCGTTCGTCCGGACGCTGCTGGACGGGCACCGCGACGGGCTCGTCGAGGTGCGGTTCCGCCACCGGGTCACCGCGCTGACCACGACGGACGGGCGTGTGACCGGCGTCCGGGGGGACGTGCTGGCACCCGACCGTGCGGCCCGCGGCGTGCCGTCGTCGCGGGCCGTACTGCGTCCGTTCGAGGTCGACGCCCCCGCTGTGGTCGTGGCGACCGGGGGCATCGGTGCCGCCCACGACCTGGTGCGCGCCACGTGGCCCGTCGCGGCCGGCCCCCTCCCGGCGCGCCTGCTCTCCGGCGTGCCCGACCACGTGGACGGCTCCGGCATCGCGGCGGCCCGCGCGGCCGGCGCGCACGTGGCCCACGCCGGCCGCATGTGGCACTACCCGGAGGGCGTCGCCCACCACTCCCCGGTGTGGACGGCGCACGGCATCCGGATCCTGCCGGGACCCAGCTCGCTGTGGCTGGACGCCGACGGCCGACGGCTGCCGGCCCCGCTGTTCCCCGGGTTCGACTCCCTGGGCACGCTCACCCACCTCACGTCGCACGGGCACGACCACTCGTGGTTCGTGCTCGACCGCACGATCCTCGGCAAGGAGCTCGCACTGTCCGGCTCCGAGCAGAACCCGGACCTCACGGGCCGTGACCTGCGGCTCCTGCTGCAGCGCGTGCGTGCGGGGGCGGTCGGCCCGGTCGAGGCGTTCGCGCAGCGGTCGCCGGAGTTCGTCACGGCGACCACACCGGTGGGCCTCGCGGCAGGCATGAACGCGCTGACGGGCACGGACCGCATCGACCCGGACTCGCTCGCCGCCACGATCGCGGCGCGTGACGCCCAGGTGGCCACGGGCCTGGGCAAGGACCTGCAGGTCGTCGCGACCGCGACAGCCCGCCGGTACGTCGTCGACCGGGCCGTGCGGGTCGCGCCGCCGCACCGCCTGCTCGACCCGGAGCACGGGCCCCTGTACGCCGTGCGGCTGTCGGTCCTCACCCGCAAGACCCTCGGCGGGCTCGCCACGGACCTCGAGGGGCGCGTGCTGCGCCCCGACGGGGAGGTGCTGCCGGGGCTGTGGGCGGTGGGCGAGGCCGCCGGGTTCGGCGGTGGCGGCGTCCACGGCCACCGGGCCCTGGAGGGGACGTTCCTCGGCGGCTGCCTGTTCACCGGACGCACCACGGGGCGCGCCCTCGCGGCCGGCTGAGCACGCCGTCCGGTCAGCCCGCGGTCGCCACCAGCCCGGTCGCGGCCACCGACGTCAGCGCGTCGTGCCGGGGCACCACCCGCACGGTCCACCCGAACGGTCCGGTGCGCGTCAGCCCGACCTCCCCGACGTACGCGTACCGCCCGTCCCCGGCCCGGCCGTCGCCGTCCGGCTCCGCGCCGCCGGCGCCGACCGGCTCCGCGTCGGCGCCGCCGTCCGGCGCGCCGGGGGCGGGAGCCACCGGCGTCAGGGCCGCGACGTGCAGGTCCGTGATCTCGTCGTCCGGGCCGACCGGCCCGTGCAGCACCTGCACCGCGACGTCGTCGGGCAGCAGGCCGCCGAGCGTGACCGACGCCCGCACGCGCAGCACGTCACCGACCCGCGGCGGCGTGCCGGCGCCCGTGACCTCGACGTCGTCGACGGCGACACCCGGCCACGCGGCCCGGACCCGCGACCGCCAGCCGGCGAGCGCGACGGCACTGGCGAGGTCGTCGGCGGCGAGGGCCGCGCCCGCCGCGGCGGCAGGCGCGTAGAGGTGCGCGACGTGGTCGGCGACCATGCGCGTCGCCTGCACCTTGGGCGCGAGGCTGACGAGCGTGCGTCGGACCGTCGCCAGCCAGCGGCGCGGCAGCCCGTCACCGTCCCGGTCGTGGAAGCAGGTCAGCACCTGCTCCGCGAGGAGGTCGTGCAGAGCCGCGGCGCGCTGCGACGTCGCCTCGTCACCCTCGTCGGGCGCGGGCCGCGGCAGCGCCCAGCCGTCCTCGCCGTCGTACCACTCGTCCCACCAGCCGTCGCGCACCGCGACGGTGAGGACGCCGTTGAGCGCCGCGCGCATCCCCGACGGGGTGCTCGCCCCCGACGGGTCCACGGGCGTGTCGAGCCACACGTCGCAGCCGGCATGGAGCGCGCGGACCACGTCGCACGAGGCGTCGGTGAGGACGACGAGCCGGTCGCCCAGGTCGGGCCGGTCCGCGAGCGCGGCGAGCCCGGCGGGGACGCCGCCCGGCGGGGCGGCGACGACCAGGCGCACGGGGCGGGCCGCGTCGAGCAGCAGCGCGACCAGGCGCTCCGGGTCGGCGAGGAGCAGGTCCAGGGGTGCACCCGACGACGGCCGGTGCACCACTCCCACGGTGAGCACCTCGTCGGCACCGGGCGCCGACCCGCGCGGTCCGTCCGCCCCGCCCGGGAGCAGGTCGACCAGCCGCGCGCGCAGCCGACGACGGAGCTCCCAGAGCTCCGCGTCCTCGACGGGCCCGCCGGCGTCCCAGCCGGCGCCGGTGGCCAGGTCGCGCGCGCTCATCCGGCGGGCGCCCAGGTCCGTCACCTCGGGCGCGACCCACGTGGGCGCGTGCACGCCGGCGGTGACCGAGCCGATCGGGACCTCCTGGGGGTCGAAGCCCGGCCACAGGTCGGCGAAGGCCTCGCGGCACGCGCGGCCGTGGCGGCGGGAGTCGCCGCTCGCGCGGTCGGCCAGGCGCAGCGCGAGGACGGCGGTGTCGACGGCGGTGTCGACGGGGGTGCCGACACCGTCCCCGGCGCGTGCGCCGAGCGTCAGGACGTCGGTCACGGGCAGGTCGCCGGCGGGGTCGAGCGCCGCGAGGTGCTCGGCCACCAGCGCGCCGTCGAGCAGCGTCGCCGGACCGGGGACCTGCACGGCGAGGACGGACGTCGCCCTGACCAGCTCGAGCGCGACGTCGTACGTCGCGCCGCCGGCGACGAGCTCGCGCACCCGCTCCAGCCCGACGAACCCGGCGTGCGCGCCGCCGGCGTGCACCACCTCGGGCTGCGGCGCACCGGTGAGACGCGCGTGGGCCCGCACCGCCCGCAGCCCGCCGACCCCCCGCAGCAGCGCCCGCTCGAGCCGACGGTCCGCGGCGGACCCCGCAGCGGCACGCGCCCCGGCCGCCGTGGTCCCCGGCGTCGTGGGGTCCAGCAGCAGCACGGGGACGCGCCCGGCACGGGCGACGCGGACCCGGGCGCCCAGCGCACCACCCCCGGGGGTTGCGACCTGCACGACGACCGGCGTCCCGTCGGGCTCCCGCAGCAGCGGCGCGGCGCCGCCGTCCCGAGCGGCCGACCGGGTCGCGCCAGGGCCGGTGTCCCGGGTGCCGTCCGTCGCCCCGCGCGGCAGGTCGTCGACCAGCCCGACGGCGACCAGGGGGACGCCCAGGTCGGACGCCGCGCGCAGGTGGTCGCTCGCGAGGGCCTCCAGGCTGTGGGGGGCCGGGTCGCCGGGTGCCGGGGCGTTCGGCGCCGGGTCGTCCGGCGCGGCTGCGGGGGCGTCGTCGGGGCCGGGCGGGAACCACGCGACGGCGGCGGGCAGCGCGGCCCCGCTCTGGCCCTGGTACCACCGTGGTCCCGTGCGGTAAGCCCGCAGGTCGGCCGCCGCCGCCCGGACGCGGGCCACCAGCGCGGGGTCCGCGGCGGCGGCCGCGAGCCGCTCCGGCTCGAGCGCGTCGAGCAGGGCGGCGGGGTCGCCTCCCACGCGGGACCAGGCCGCCGGGTCGAGGTCGGCGAGGACGGCGCGCGTCGGCGGGTGCCAGGCCCACCGCAGGTCGTGCGCGAGCTCCTCGAGCTCGGCCAGCGGTGCAGGCAGGAGGGTGCGGACGGTGAACCGGCGGATGGCTCTCACGCGCGCAGACTACGCAGAACGGACGGATCGCACAGCGGTTCTGGACGTCCGACCCGGACGCCCGTCCGGCTTCCCGACCGCGAGCCGGGGCCCGCGGCGCGGCGCGGCGGCCGACGCGCCGCCCACCGGATGCCACCACCCCTGCAGGGCGGATAGGTTCGGGACCGTGACGACTCCCCGCCGCTCTCGTCGCACGTCACCGGCCACATCCCCCGGCCCCGCACGTGCCGTCGCCCCCGTACTGCCCCCGCAGCCCGACGTGACCCCGACCACGGACGCTCCCGTGCCCGTGGTGCCCGTGGTGCCCGTGGGTCGCATCCCGGTGCTCGACGTCTCCCCCGTCGCCGAGGAGGGACGCTTCCCCGCGAAGGCGGCGGTGGGCGAGGCGGTGCCCGTGCGGGCGACCGTGATCCGCGAGGGCCACGACGCGCTGGGCGCGACCGCGGTGCTGCTGCGGCCCGACGGCTCGGTCCACTCCGTGGCCCGCATGGTCGACATCGCGCCCGGCCTCGACCGGTACGAGGCACGCCTGGTCCCGGACGCCGAGGGCGAGTGGTCCTTCCGCGTCGAGGGCTGGTCCGACCCGTACGGCACCTGGGCGCACGACGCCGCGATCAAGGTCGAGGCGGGCATCGACGTCGAGCTCATGCTCACCGAGGGCGAGCTCGTGCTCCAGCGCGCCGCCGGCCGCACCGGCGAGGACGCGATGCGCCCGCGCGACGCCCGCGTCCTCCTCGACGCCGTCGCCGGGCTGCGCGACACGTCCCGTCCCCCGCTCGCCCGGCTCGCCGCGGCGCTGGCGCCCGAGGTCCGTGAGGTGCTCGACCGCGCGCCCCTGCGCGACATGGTCACCCGGTCGCGGGCCTACCCCCTGGTCGTGCACCGTCGGCTGGCGCTCACCGGGTCGTGGTACGAGATGTTCCCCCGGTCGCACGGCGCGACGTACGACGAGGCCACCCGGCGGTGGACGTCGGGCACGCTGCGCACGGCGGCGAACCAGCTGCCGCGCATCGCGGCGATGGGCTTCGACGTCGTGTACCTCACGCCGATCCACCCCATCGGCACCACGCACCGCAAGGGCCGCAACAACGCCCTGGCCGCGCTGCCCGGCGACCCCGGCTCGCCCTACGCCATCGGCTCCCCGGACGGCGGGCACGACGCCATCGAGCCGACGCTCGGCACGTTCGACGACTTCGACGCCTTCGTCGCGCGGGCCCGCTCGCTGGGCCTGGAGGTCGCGCTCGACCTCGCGCTGCAGGCCTCGCCGGACCACCCGTGGGTCACCGAGCACCCGGAGTGGTTCACCACGCGGGCCGACGGCACGATCGCCCACGCGGAGAACCCGCCCAAGAAGTACCAGGACATCTACCCCCTGAACTTCGACAACGACCCCGAGGGGATCTACGCCGAGGTCCGCCGGGTCCTGCAGGTGTGGATCGACCACGGGGTGACGGCGTTCCGGGTCGACAACCCGCACACCAAGCCGCTGTCGTTCTGGCAGCGGCTGCTGGCGGACGTCAACGCGTCGCACCCCGAGGTGATCTTCCTGTCCGAGGCGTTCACCCGCCCGGCGATGATGCTGACGCTGGCGAAGGTCGGCTTCCACCAGTCGTACACGTACTTCACCTGGCGCAACACCAAGGCGGAGCTCGAGGAGTACCTCGCCCGGGTCGGCGGCGAGGAGGCGGCCTGGCTGCGCCCGAGCTTCTGGCCGACGACGCACGACATCCTGCCGCCGTACCTGCAGCAGGGCGGGGTCCCCGGCTTCGCCGTGCGGGCCGTGCTGGCGGCGACGGGCTCGCCCACCTGGGGCGTGTACTCCGGTTACGAGCTGGTCGAGAACGTGCCGCGGCCCGGGGTCGAGGAGCAGATCGACAACGAGAAGTACGAGTTCCGCCCGCGGGACTGGGCCCGCGCCGACGACCTCGGGATCGCCCTGCTCCTGGGGCGCCTCAACGAGATCCGGCGCGCGCACCCGGCGCTGCAGCAGCTGCGCGACGTGCGGGTGCACCCCACGACCGACGACGCGCTCGTGTGCTTCTCGCGCCACCTCGACGCCGCCCACTCGCCCACGGGCCGGCCGGACACCGTGGTGGTGGTCGTGAACATCGACCCGCACCACGCCCGGGAGGGTGTGGTCCACCTGGACCTGACCGCCTTCGGCCTGCCCGTCGACCGGCCGGTGGCTGCGCACGACGCGCTGTCCGGCGACACGTACGCCTGGTCCGACCAGGTCTACGTCCGGCTCGACCCGATGGTCAGCGTCGCGCACGTGGTCCACCTCGAGCACCCGCACGGGGCACGATGAGGCCCGTGCTCCCGCCCCCGGAGGGTGCCGCCTCCGCGTCGGGCGATCCCCGCACGCCCCGGACCCCGGTGCTCGGCACGCCGACGACGTCCACGGAGCCGCCGGTGGGCACCCCGCCCCCGGGCTCCATGCCGTCACCCGACGCCGTCCCCGCCCGCCTCGAGCCGCCCCCGACGACCGCGGCGATCGCCCTGTCCGGGCTGCCCGGTCGCCGGCAGCCCGACGTGCCGACGCCGGTGCCCTCGGGCGGGCGCGACACGGACCCCGAGTGGTACCGCACGGCCGTGTTCTACGAGGTCATGCTGCGCACCTTCGCGGACGCCTCGGGCAACGGCAGCGGTGACCTGCCCGGTCTCATCCAGCGCCTCGACTACCTGCAGTGGCTGGGCGTGGACTGCCTGTGGCTGCCGCCGTTCTACCCCTCGCCCATGCGCGACGGCGGGTACGACGTGTCCGACTACACGGCCGTCGCGCCGCAGTACGGCACGCTCGACGACTTCCGCATGCTCGTCATCGAGTGCCACCGCCGCGGCATGCGGGTCGTCGTCGACCTCGTGATGAACCACACCAGCGACCAGCACCCGTGGTTCCAGGCCTCCCGCTCCGACCCGGACGGCCCGTACGGGGACTTCTACGTGTGGAGCGACGACAACACCCGCTACCACGACGCCCGCATCATCTTCGTGGACACCGAGACGTCGAACTGGACGTTCGACCCCGTGCGGCGCCAGTACTTCTGGCACCGGTTCTTCAGCCACCAGCCGGACCTCAACTTCGAGAACCCGCGCGTGGTCGACGCGATGATGGACGTCGCGCGGTTCTGGCTGCACCTCGGGGTGGACGGCTTCCGGCTCGACGCCGTGCCGTACCTGTTCGAGGCCGAGGGCACCAACTGCGAGAACCTGCCGGAGACCCACGAGTTCCTGCGCAAGGTCCGCCGGATGATCGACGAGGAGTTCCCGGGCCGCATCATGCTGGCCGAGGCCAACCAGTGGCCCGAGGACGTGGTGCACTACTTCGGCACCGACGAGGAGCCGGAGTGCCACATGTGCTTCCACTTCCCCGTCATGCCGCGCATCTACTACGCGCTGCGCGACCAGCGGGCCACGCAGATCGTCGACATCCTCGCGGACACCCCGCCGATCCCGGCGAGCGGGCAGTGGAGCACGTTCCTGCGCAACCACGACGAGCTCACGCTCGAGATGGTGTCCACCGAGGAGCGCGCGTCGATGTACGGCTGGTACGCGCCGGACTCCCGGATGCGCGCCAACATCGGCATCCGCCGCCGCCTCGCACCGCTGCTCGACAACTCCCGCAAGGAGATCGAGCTGGCGCACGCGCTGCTGCTGTCGCTGCCCGGCAGCCCCTGCCTGTACTACGGCGACGAGATCGGCATGGGCGACAACATCTGGCTCGCGGACCGTGACGCGGTGCGCACGCCCATGCAGTGGACGCCGGACCGCAACGCCGGGTTCTCCACGGCGGACCCGGGCAAGCTGTACCTGCCGCTGGTGCAGTCGCTCGTCTACCACTACGGCAACGTCAACGTGGAGTCGCAGCTGGCCCAGCCGACGTCGCTGCTGCACTGGGTGCACGGCATGCTGGCGGTCCGCCGGCAGCACCGCGCCCTGGGGCTCGGCACGTTCGACGTCGTGTCCTGCGACAACGAGGCGGTGCTGACCTTCCTGCGACGCACGGAGGACGAGACGGTCCTCGTGGTGGCGAACCTGGCGGCGACGGCCCGTGCGGCGACGGTGACGCTCCCCGAGCACGCCGGCTGGTCCGCACGCGACGTGTTCGGCGGGGCGCACTTCCCCGACGTGCGCGACGACGGCACCATCACGTTCACCCTCGGGTCGCGCGAGTTCTACTGGCTGGAGCTGACGGCGCCGTGATCCTCGACGCACGTGCCCCCGACGACGTCGACCACGAGCTGGTGGCGCTGCTCCACGCGTGGCTGCCGCACCGCCGCTGGTACCCCGCCAAGGGGTCCGACGCGCGGCTGTCGGCTGCGGGTGCGGTGCACCTGACCGACGACGTGCGGATCCTGCTCGTGCAGGTCGACGCCGCGGGGCGCGACGTGCTGCTGCAGGTCCCGCTGGTGCTGCTGGCCGGGTCGGCGCCCGTCGGGACCGACCGCGCGTCGATCGTCGGGGAGGTCGGCGGTCGCACGGTGCTGGACGCGACCGGCGACGCCCGGTTCCTGCGGGCCTGGCTCGCGGCGGCGGACGGGCCGGGCGCCGAGGTCGACGTGACGGGCGCGCGCGTGGTGACCGGCGAGCAGTCGAACACGTCGGTCGTGCTGCCCGCCCCGGACGGCACCCCGGTGGGGATGCTCAAGGTGCTGCGTGCGGTCGCCGCGGGCGAGAACCCGGACATCGACGTGCCGCGGCGGCTCGTGGAGGCGGGGTGGGACGGTGTCCCGGCGCCCCTCGCGTGGTCGCAGGCGCGGTGGCCAGGGCCCGACGGCGAGCCCGTGGTCGGCTACCTGGGTGTCCTGAGCGCGTTCGTCCCGGGTGCGCAGGACGGGTTCGAGCTGGCGTGCGGGTGGGCCCGCGAGGGGCGCGCGTTCAGCGGTCCGGCCGCCGAGCTGGGCGAGACCGTCGCCGGGATGCACGCGGCGCTGGTCCGGGCGTTCGGCGCGGACCCCGACCCGGCCGGCGGCGAGGCGCTCGCGCGGGCCCTGCACGAGCGGTTCGCGTGGGCCGTCGACGCCGTGCCGTCGCTGGCGGACCGGGAGCCCGCCGTCCAGGCGGTGGCCGCGCAGGTCGCGGCCCTGCCCACGACGCCGGCGCGGCAGCGCGTGCACGGCGACCTGCACCTGGGGCAGGTGCTGCGCTCGGCGGGCCGCTGGTTCGTCATCGACTTCGAGGGTGAGCCGCTGGCGCCGTTGGCCGCCCGCGTCCTGCCGGACCTCGCGCTGCGGGACGTCGCGGGCCTGCTGCGGTCGTTCGACTACGCCGCAGCGGTGGGGGGCCTGAGCGGCGCACCCGCGGCCGCGTGGACCGCGGACGCGCGGGCGGCCCTGCTCGCGGGCTACGGCGTGACGGACGACCCGACCAGCACGCTGCTGCTGCGCGCGCTCGAGCTCGACAAGACGCTGTACGAGGCCGTGTACGAGGCGCGCAACCGTCCCACCTGGGCGCCGATCCCCGAGGCCGGGCTGGACCGCCTGCTCGGCTGAGAGCCGCGGCGTCAGGCGACGCCGGACCCCGCGGGCAGCTCGGTCAGGGTGTCGACGACCATCCGCATCCCCGCCTGCCGAGGAGCCACCTCCGCCTGCAGCACCAGCGCGGCACCGCCCAGGGCGGCCGCCTCGGACGCCTGCGAGGAGATCGTGACCCGCACCGGGTGGGTGGCGCGGGCGAAGAACCCGTCGGCCAGGCGCTGCTGGACGACCGGCAGGTAGAGCGAGCCGGCCTGCGCGAACGACGCCCCCGTCAGCACCAGCAGGTCGAGGTCCAGCACGTTGGCGAGCACCTGCGCGGCAGCGGCCAGGTACCGGGCCGACTCCCCCAGGAGCCGCGCGGGCTCCTCCTCACCGCGCGCCGCCGCCCGGGCCAGGGCCGCGAAGTCCTCGGACACGCCCCGACCCGGGAGCGCGATACCGGCCTCGGCGGCCCGCGCGACCACGGCTGCGGGGCCGGCGAACACCTCGACGCACCCGCGCGAGCCGCACCAGCACGGCGGCCCGTCGACGTCGACGCACACGTGCCCGATCTCGCCCGCGTTCGACGACCGGCCGCGGTACACCGTCCCGTCGACGATGATCCCCGCCCCGATGCCGGTGCCCATGTACAGCGCGGCGCACACCGCACCGGTCGGCACGCCGCCGGACCAGTACTCCCCCAGCGCTGCCGCCGTCGCGTCGTTGTCCAGCAGGACGGGTAGCCCGACCGCGTCCTCGATCGCCTCGGCCAGCGGGAAGTCCGCCCAGTGCTGCATGACGGGCGGCGCCAGCGTCATCCCGGTGGTGGTCGACAGCGGACCGGGCGACACGACGCCGACCCCGAGCAGGCGGTCCCCGTCCACCCCGACGCGCGCGGTGGTGGCCGCGACCTCCGCCGCGATGCGCCCGACCACGTCCCGCGGGTCGTCGGACCCGGCGCCCGGGCGCCGCCACCGCGCCACGACCTGCCCGCCGAGGTTCGCGATCACGTACGTGATGCCGGCGTGGTCCAGGTGGACGCCGACGGCGTAGCCCGCGTCGGGGTCGAGCTGCAGCAGCATCCGGGGCTTGCCGCCGGTGGACTCGGCGCGGCCGGCCTCGACCACCAGGCCCTCGTCGAGCAGGCGTCGGACGACGGTCGAGACCGTCGCGGCCGTCAGGCCGGTGGCGCGGGTCAGCTCGACGCGGCTGATGGTGCCGGCGGCACGGATGACGTCGAGGATCGCGCTGCGACTGCCGGTGCGCGGGCCGGGCGTGCCTGCGTTCACACTCCTGCTCCCGTCGCCGTGCGGCCGCCGGGTGGCGACCCGACCGAGCCTAGCCACCCCCCGCCGCCCGCGAGCGGCGACGGGGCTGCGGCGTCCGGGTGAGCCCGCGCGGGTGGCGGGTGCACCGGCGCACGGGGCGCGCGCCGGTGCACCCGGCCGGTCAGTCCACGCGGGTGGCGCGCACCAGCACGAGGCGTTCGGGCGAGAGGTGCGGTGCCCGCACCCCGACCTGCTCGAGCACGCGGCCCGTCGCGCGGACGCCCTGCGGCGTCCACCACGGGGCCTTCCAGCCGTGGGTGATGACGTCGCCCGGAGCCTGGGGCCGCACGTGGTACGTCGCGTCGGGGTCGAGGCCGGGCAGCGGCACCGCGTTCGCGGGCATCTGCGCGGACGACGCCACCGCGGCGACGGCGAACAGCGCGTCGGACCCGTCCTGGGCGACCACCCCGTGCACCTCGAACGCCGGGTCCGGCAGGTCGGCGTGCACGCTGACCCCGGTGTGCAGCAGACCACGCACCTCCTTGTACAGCGCGACCCACGCCGCCAGCTCCGCGCGCTGCGCCTCGTCGGCCTCCCGCAGGTCCCACTCGATGCCCAGGTGGCCGAACAGCGCGGTGCCGGCCCGGAAGCCGAGGGTGGCGCTGCGGCCCGTGCTGTGGGCCGTCCCGGAGCCGATGTGCGCACCGATGAGCTCCAGCGGGATGAGCAGGTTCGTCCACGGCTGAATGGCGCGTCGCTCGAGCGCGTCGATGCAGTCCGACCCCCAGACCCGGTCGGTGCGCTGGAGGATCTCCAGGTCGACCCGGGCACCGCCGGAGGAGCAGGACTCAATCTCGACGCGCGGATGACGCGCGCGCAGCGCGTCGAGGAGGCGGTAGACGGCGAGCGTCTGCCCGTGCACGCCGGGCACGCCGTCGGACCCGTGACCGGCGTCGACGAGGTCACGGTTGTGGTCCCACTTGAGGTACGCGATGTCGTTCTCACTGAGCAGCGCGTCGAGCCGTCCGAGGATGTGGTCGAACACCTCGGGGCGCGCGAGGTCGAGCACCTGCTGCCACCGTGCGGCGCCCGGGAGGCGGTCCGGCAGGCGCAGCATCCAGTCGGGGTGGGCACGCGCGAGGTCCGAGTCGGGGTTGACCATCTCCGGCTCGACCCAGAGCCCGAACTGCATGCCCAGCCCGGTCACGTGCTCGATGAGCGGGTGCAGCCCGTCGGGCCACACCTCGTCGGACACGTACCAGTCGCCGAGGCCCCGGCGGTCGTCACGTCGCGAGCCGAACCACCCGTCGTCCAGGACGAAGCGCTCCGCCCCGACGGCCGCCGCCGCGTCCGCCAGCTCGACGAGCCGGCCCAGGTCGTGCTGGAAGTAGACCGCCTCCCACGTGTTGAGCGTGACCGGGCGCGGGCTGTGCGGGTGCTGCGGACGCGCACGGAGCCAGGTGTGGAACCGCGAGGCGAGGGAGTCCAGCCCCTGCTCGCCGTACGCGCCGTACACCCACGGGCTCGTGTAGGACGCGCCGGGCTGCAGCCGGACCTCGCCGGGTGCCAGCAGCTCGCCGCCGCCCAGCAGCCCGGGGTGGTAGTGCGTGCGCTCCGCGAGGCTGCGGTGGTTCCCGGACCAGGCGACGTGCCAGCCCCACGCCTCGCCGCGGCGGTGCGCGAGGTCCTCGGTCCCGGCGACCAGCACGTACGGGGTGTCGAACCCGGTGCGTCCGCGGCGGTTCTCGCGCAGTCGCGTGCCGTGCGTGAACTCCGTGCGGATCGGTGACCGCTCGCGCGCCCAGTGCCCGCCGAAGTCGAGCAGCGTGGTCGCCCGGACCGGGACCGGCAGGGTGAGCAGCAGCCCGCCGAGCTCGTAGACGTCGTCGCCCGCGTTGGTGAGCGTGGCGCGCTGCCGGACGAGCCCCTGCGGCGTGAGCTCGAGCACGAGCTCGAGCGCCAGCGCGGTGGCCGGGTCGGTGGCGGGCACGACGAGCACGGCACCGCCGTCGCCCGTGCGCGTCAGCTGCGGGACCCCGGCGCGGAAGTCCGGCGACCAGGAGCGGCCGGCGCGCGAGCCCGTCAGGCCCGGGGTGCCGAGCCAGCCGTCCGCCTGCAGCGGCAGCACGCCGGGCACCACGCCGCCGTCGACGGGGAACCCCATGAGTGCCGGGCGGCCGGCGAGCCGCAGGTCCGCGAGCGCGTCGCCGTCGAGGGGGCCGAGGTCGGCGCCCCAGTGCAGCACGCGCGGCAGGCCGGCGAGGTCCAGGACGAGGCTGACGCCGGCTGCGCGCAGGTGCAGCAGCTCGTCCGGTCGCTCGGGTGGCTGCCGGTCCCCCCGGTCGCTCGTCGGGGTCGTCTCGTCGTCGGGACGCTCTGGCACCGCTCACCTCCGTTGTGATCGCGCCCACCCTATGTCGTTGACTTGCTTATTTCGGTCGCCTAACAATGGGTGTCGCTCCCCGGGTCGACGCCGACCTGCCGCGCGCGACGCGTGGCCACCGGAGCCGCGGACCGGGAGCCGACATGACCGACGACGTCCTCGCCGAGGGCTGGACCCTCACGGCCGACCCCGCCACGCTGCCCTCCGGGCTGCCGGCCGCGCTCGCCTCCCGGCTCGTGTCGGGGGTCCCCGCGCGGGTGCCCGGCACCACGCACACCGACCTGCTCGCGGCCGGGCTCGTCCCCGACCCGTACGTCGACCGCAACGAGCTCGAGGTCGCCTGGATGAAGCGGGTGGACTGGTCGTACGCCCGGCCGCTCGACGTCACCCCTGCCGCCGACGACGAGCGCGTCGACCTGGTTCTCGAGGGCGTCGACACCGTCGCCGCCGTGCGCCTGGACGGCACCGTCCTCGCACGCACGGCCAACCAGCACCGCACCTACCGGGTCGACCTGCGCGACCACCTGTGCCCGGGACCGCAGGTGCTGCGCGTGGACCTGACGTCGGCGCTCACCTACGCCGAGGCGGAGGCCGCGCGGCTGGGACCCCGGCCCATGGCCTACGCGCAGCCGTTCAACATGGTCCGCAAGATGGCCTGCTCCTTCGGCTGGGACTGGGGACCCGACCTGCAGACGGCCGGCCTGTGGCGCCCGGTCCGCGTCCAGCGGTGGCGCGTCGCGCGGCTCGCCGGCGTGCGCGCGCTGGTGACCGTGGAGCCCGACGGCACGGGCGTGGTCGAGGTCGTGGTCGACGTCGAGCGGTCGGGGCTCGCGGGTGGTGAGGTCCCGCTGGTGGTGACGGCGCACGTGGCCGGTGCCGAGGGTGTGGTCGAGGTCCGTGCCGGGTCCACCACCGGCACCGTCCGCCTCGAGGTCCCGCACGCGCCGCTGTGGTGGCCGGTCGGCCACGGCGGCCAGCCGCTGCACGACCTGCACGTCGAGCTGCGCGCGAGCGACCCCGCGGCCCCCGCGGGCCCGCGCGGCACCGGCCCGCTGCTCGGCGCGTGGTCCCGCCGCATCGGGTTCCGCACCGTCGAGCTCGACACCCTGCCCGACGACCACGGGTCGGCCTTCACGCTGCGGGTCAACGGGCGCGCGGTGTTCGTCCGCGGCGCCAACTGGATCCCCGACGACCACCTGCTGACCCGCATCACGCGCGACCGCCTCGCCGGGCGCCTCGACCAGGCGCTGGGGGCCCACCTCAACCTGCTGCGGGTCTGGGGCGGCGGGATCTACGAGTCCGAGGACTTCTACGAGCTGTGCGACGAGCGCGGGCTGCTGGTGTGGCAGGACTTCCTGCTGGCGTGCGCCGCGTACCCCGAGGAGTCCCCGCTGCGCGAGGAGATCGAGGCCGAGGCCCGCGAGCACGTCGCCCGCCTGACGCCGCACCCGTCGCTGGTGCTGTGGAACGGCGGCAACGAGAACCTGTGGGGCTTCCGGGACTGGGGCTGGGAGCCCGAGCTCGACGGGCGCACCTGGGGCCACGCGTACGCGACGGAGGTGCTGCCGGCCGTGGTGGCCGAGCTCGACCCGACCCGGCCGTACGTCGCGAACAGCCCCACCTCGCCCGGGTACGACATCCGCGACGTGCACCCCAACGACCCGGACCACGGCTCCCACCACCAGTGGGATGTCTGGAACCGGGTCGACTACACCGTGTACCGCGACGAGGTCCCCCGGTTCTGCTCGGAGTTCGGCTTCCAGGGCCCGCCGACGTGGTCGACGCTGGCGCGCGCCGTCCGCGCCGAGGACGGCTCGGTGGCCGGCAAGGAGCACCCCACCTTCCTGCTGCACCAGAAGGCCGAGGACGGCAACGGCAAGCTCGACCGCGGCATGGCACCGCACCTCGGTGTCCCGTCCGACCCGGACGACTGGCTGTGGGCAGGTCAGCTCAACCAGGCGCGCGCGGTGCGGTTCGCGATCGAGCACCACCGCTCCTGGTGGCCCGTCACCGCCGGGTCCGTCGTGTGGCAGCTGAACGACTGCTGGCCCGTGACGTCGTGGGCGGCGATCGACGGCGACGGACGACCCAAGCCCCTGTGGTGGGCGCTGCGTGCGGCGTTCGCCGAACGGCTGGTGACCGTGCAGCCGCGCGACGGTCGCGAGTCCCTCGTCGTCGTCAACGACACCCCCGTCCTGTGGAAGGCGACGGCCCTGCTGGAGCGTCAGACGCTCGGCGGCGACGTGCTGGCCCGGGCGGAGGTGCCGCTGACCGTCGGCGCGTGGTCCGTGGGCACCTTCCCCGTCGCGGCCGCGCTGCGGACGCCCGGCGACCCGACGGCCGAGGTCCTGGTCGTGTCGCTGGACCGCCGTCGGGCGGTGCACACCTGGGTCGAGGACGTCGACCTCGCCCTGGACCCGACGCCGTTCGACGCGCGCGTGCACCCCGTGCAGGACGGGTACGCGGTCGAGGTGACGGCACGCTCGCTCGTGCGTGACCTCACGCTGCTGGTCGACCGGCTGGACCCCGCCGCGAGCGTCGACGAGGCACTGGTGACGTTGCCGGCCGGCGCCCGTGCCACGTTCCGTGTCCGCACGGCTGCCACCCTGGACCCGGCCGCCCTCGTCACCGCCCCGGTGCTGCGCAGCGCGAACGACGTCGTCGTGGCGGCCCGCGCCCCGGGGGCGTGACCGCACCGCGCGCCCGGACCGTCACGGACCGCGCCGGCACGGGGCCGGCCGGTACGCTGAGCGCCGTGGGCGCAGACGCGGTCGGGTTGGTGCTCGCGCGTCCTGCGCGGATGCTGGGGTTCGAGCCGTTCTTCATGGAGCTGATCGGCGGCATCGAGGAGACGCTGTCCTCGGACGACCGCTCGCTGCTGCTCCACGTCGTGCCGGACCACGGCGCGGAGATCGCCGCCTACCGGCGCTGGGGCCGGGGTGGCCTGGTCGACGCGGTCGTGCTCGTCAACCTCGTCGTCGACGACCCGCGCCTGGCGGTGCTCGGCGAGCTCGGGATCCCGACGGTGGTCGTCGGCGGCCCGGAACGGTCGCTGCCCGGGGTCGCGCACGTGTGGATCGACAACGGCCAGGCCATGCGTGACGCGGTCGGCTACCTCGTCGACCTGGGGCACCGCACGATCGGGCGGGTGTCCGGACCGGCGGCTCTCGCGCACACGCGCTCGCGCACGCACGCCTTCCTCGACGAGTGCGTCCAACGCGGCGCCAGGGGCGTGGTCGTCGAGGCCGACTACGGGCAGGAGTCCGGCACCCGGGCCACCCGCGCGCTGCTCGGCCGCAACGACCCGCCGTCGGCGGTCGTGTACGACAACGACGTCATGGCGGTCGCCGGGCTGGGCGTCGCGAACGAGCTGGGGCTCGGGGTGCCGTCCGACGTCTCCCTGCTCGCCTGGGACGACTCGGCGCTGTGCCGGTTGTCGCACCCACCGCTGTCGGCGATGAGCCTCGACGTGCACGCCATGGGCGTCCAGGTGGGCGACGCCGTGCTGAACCTCCTGGCGTCGGGCCGTGCGACCACGTCGACCGCCCCCCTGCCGCGCCTCGTCGCCCGCGGCAGCACGGCACGGCGGCCGCGTGCCGTGCGCGACGATCCGGCGCAGGCGTGACGACGCGCCCACTCACCACCTGCGGCAACGCGCCCGGGGTGATTGGGTAGGGACATGACTGCGGCTGCCACGTCCCCCGTGCCCGTCGACCACGACACCCTGCGCGCCGTGGCGGCGGGCTCCTTCTACGATCCCCACGCGGTCCTGGGTCCGCACGTCGGCGACGGCACCGTCACGGTCCGTACGCTGCGTCCCCTCGCGGACCGCGTCGTGGTGGTCACGGCGGACTCCCGCGTCGAGGCGCAGCACGAGCTGGACGGCATCTGGTACGCCCTGCTGCCCGGGACCACCGTGCCCGACTACCGCCTCGAGGTCACCTACGCGGACTGGACGGCGGTCGTCGACGACCCGTACCGGTTCCTGCCCACCGTGCAGGAGCTCGACCGCTACCTGGTGCGCGAGGGCCGTCACGAGCAGCTCTGGCAGGTCCTGGGTGCCAACGTCCGCACCTACGACGGGCAGCTCGGTCCGGTCCGTGGCACGTCCTTCGCCGTGTGGGCACCGAACGCCCGCGCGGTGCGCGTCGTCGGCGACTTCAACCACTGGCAGGGCGCGACCCACGCCATGCGCTCGCTCGGTGACAGCGGCATCTGGGAGCTGTACGCGCCGGGTGTCGACGCCGGCGCCCGGTACAAGTTCGAGATCCTCGGGGCGGACGGGTCGTGGCGCCAGAAGGCGGACCCGATGGCGAAGGGCACCGAGGTGCCGCCCGCCACCGCCTCCGTCGTCGTCGAGACGACCTACACGTGGTACGACGACACGTGGATGACCGCCCGGGCGCAGCGCGACCCGCACGCGGGGCCGATGAGCGTCTACGAGGTCCACCTCGGGTCGTGGCGCCAGGGGCTGTCGTACCGCGACCTGGCCCACCAGCTCACCGAGTACGTGCTGGAGCTGGGCTTCACCCACGTCGAGCTGCTGCCCGTGGCGGAGCACCCGTTCGGCGGCTCGTGGGGCTACCAGGTGTCGTCGTACTACGCCCCGACCTCGCGGTTCGGCCACCCGGACGACTTCCGGTACCTCGTGGACTGCCTGCACCGCGCCGGCATCGGCGTCATCGTCGACTGGGTGCCCGCGCACTTCCCGAAGGACGAGTGGTCGCTCGCCCACTTCGACGGCACGGCGCTCTACGAGCACCCGGACCCGCTGCTCGGTGAGCACCCGGACTGGGGCACGTACGTCTTCAACTTCGGGCGCCCCGAGGTGCGCAACTTCCTCGTCGCGAACGCGACCTACTGGCTCGAGGAGTTCCACGTCGACGGGCTGCGTGTCGACGCCGTCGCGTCGATGCTCTACCTCGACTACTCACGCCAGGCGGGCCAGTGGCGCCCCAACGCGTACGGCGGCCGGGAGAACCTCGAGGCGATCTCGTTCCTGCAGGAGACCAACGCGACGGCGTACCGGCGCACCCCTGGCATCATGATGATCGCCGAGGAGTCGACCGCCTGGCCGGGCGTCACGGCGCCGACGTCCGCGCACGGCCTGGGCTTCGGCCTGAAGTGGAACATGGGCTGGATGAACGACACCCTGCGCTACCTGCGCGAGGAGCCGATCAACCGCCGGTACCACCACCACGAGATCACGTTCTCGATGGTCTACGCCTACTCCGAGCACTTCGTGCTGCCCATCAGCCACGACGAGGTCGTCCACGGCAAGGGCTCGCTCTACGGGCGCATGCCGGGAGACCACTGGCAGAAGCTCGCCGGCGTCCGGGCGCTGCTCGCCTACCAGTGGACCCATCCCGGCAAGCAGCTCTTGTTCATGGGCCAGGAGTTCGCCCAGCAGGGCGAGTGGGCGGAGTCCCGCTCGCTCGACTGGCACAGCCTCGACGACGACGCCCACCGGGGGGTGCAGCGCAGCCTGCGGGACCTCAACGAGGTCTACCGCCGCACTCCCGCGCTGTGGCAGCTCGACCACACCCCCGACGGCTTCGCGTGGCTCGCGTCCGACGAGGCGGACCTCAACCTGCTGGCGTACGTGCGGTACGGGGTGGACACGCCCCCGGCCGTCGTCGTCGTGAACTTCGCGGGCGTCCCGCACGAGGGCTGGCGTGTCCCGCTGCCCACCGGCGGCACGTGGCGCGAGGCGTTCAACTCGGACGCCGAGGTCTACGGCGGGTCCGGTGTCGGCAACCTGGGCGCGATCGCTGCGGAGCCGGTCGAGCACTACGGCCGCCCGTGGTCGGCCTCGATCCGGGTCCCTCCGCTCGGGGCGGTCGTCTTCGTCCTGGACGAGGACGGCGAGCCCACGCCCGCCTGAGCCTCTGGCCCCGCACGGCGCCAGGAGCGCCGCACGGACGTGCCTGTGCCCCTGCCGATGCTCTGTCGGCAGGGGCACAGACGTCTCCGGGGCACGGCACGGGCCACCCCGGCTGTGCCGGCGGGTGTGGTCAGGGCCCTGGCGGTTCGGTCACCGGACCGCCCGCACGCCATGTCACCGGACCGCCCGCACGCCACAAGGGGTCGAGCGGGCCGCACGGACGCCCTGCGAGGGGCGCCGGGCCTCGTCCGGGCCGCCGTGCCCGGTGGGCCGAGCCGTCGCAGCAGCCGCCGACGGTCGGCTACCGAGGTGCAACGAGGCAGTCCGGGGCGCTCGTCGACTTCTACGGGAACGACGAAAGGCCCACCCCTCGCGGGGTGGGCCTTTCGTTGAATGATTGTCCGGCGGCGTCCTACTCTCCCACACCCTGGCGGGTGCAGTACCATCGGCGCTGAAGGGCTTAGCTTCCGGGTTCGGAATGGGACCGGGCGTTTCCCCTTCGCTATGACCGCCGTAACCCTGTCGAGATGTCAACGGGAATGAACCGTTGGTTTCTCGGGAACCGCACAGTGGACGCGTAGCAATGAATGAAGTTAGTCAAGTTGTCGGCTTATTAGTACCGGTCAGCTGCGGCAGTCGTTAGTCCTGCCTTCCACATCCGGCCTATCTACCCAGTGGTCTAGCTGGGAGCCTCTCACCCCGTAGGGCATGGAAACCTCATCTTGAAGCAGGCTTCCCGCTTAGATGCTTTCAGCGGTTATCCCTTCCGAACGTAGCCAACCAGCCGTGCTCCTGGCGGAACAACTGGCACACCAGAGGTTCGTCCGTCCCGGTCCTCTCGTACTAGGGACAGCCCTTCTCAAGTTTCCTGCGCGCGCAGCGGATAGGGACCGAACTGTCTCACGACGTTCTAAACCCAGCTCGCGTACCGCTTTAATGGGCGAACAGCCCAACCCTTGGGACCTACTCCAGCCCCAGGATGCGACGAGCCGACATCGAGGTGCCAAACCATGCCGTCGATATGGACTCTTGGGCAAGATCAGCCTGTTATCCCCGGGGTACCTTTTATCCGTTGAGCGACGGCGCTTCCACAAGCCACCGCCGGATCACTAGTTCCGACTTTCGTCCCTGCTCGACCTGTCAGTCTCACAGTCAAGCTCCCTTGTGCACTTGCACTCGCCACCTGATTGCCAACCAGGCTGAGGGAACCTTTGAGCGCCTCCGTTACATTTTAGGAGGCAACCGCCCCAGTTAAACTACCCACCAGGCACTGTCCCTGATCCGGATCACGGACCGAGGTTAGATATCCAGAGCGACCAGAGTGGTATTTCAACGTTGACTCCACCGACACTGGCGTGCCGGCTTCACAGTCTCCCACCTATCCTACACAAGCCGCACCGAACACCAATACCAAGCTATAGTAAAGGTCCCGGGGTCTTTCCGTCCTGCTGCGCGTAACGAGCATCTTTACTCGTAGTGCAATTTCGCCGAGTTCGCGGTTGAGACAGCGGAGAAGTCGTTACGCCATTCGTGCAGGTCGGAACTTACCCGACAAGGAATTTCGCTACCTTAGGATGGTTATAGTTACCACCGCCGTTTACTGGGGCTTAAATTCTGAGCTTCGCACTTGCGTGCTGACCCGTCCTCTTAACCTTCCAGCACCGGGCAGGCGTCAGTCCGTATACATCGTCTTGCGACTTCGCACGGACCTGTGTTTTTAGTAAACAGTCGCTTCTCCCTGGTCTCTGCGGCCCTCCACGCTTCCCCGGGCATGCCGGTTCACGCTTGAGGCCCCCCTTCTCCCGAAGTTACGGGGGCATTTTGCCGAGTTCCTTAACCACGATTCTCTCGATCGCCTTGGTATTCTCTACCTGACCACCTGAGTCGGTTTGGGGTACGGGCGGCTAGAACCTCGCGTCGAGGCTTTTCTTGGCAGCATAGGATCACCCATTTCCCGCATACGCGGTACCCGTCGGCTCTCAGGCTTCACGAGGTGCGGATTTGCCTACACCTCACCCTACGACCTTGGACGTGGACTACCATCGCCACGCTGGGCTACCTTCCTGCGTCACCCCTGTTAATACGCTTACCTACTACCGGTTCGGGTCCCGTGCTCCCCTGCCCCGGTGTCCCGAAGGACGATGAGGCAGGCTCGGACGGTTAGCATCACCGGGCTCGGTATGGGCGGTTCTTCGCCGGTACGGGAATATCAACCCGTTGTCCATCGACTACGCCTGTCGGCCTCGCCTTAGGTCCCGACTTACCCAGGGCGGATTAGCCTGGCCCTGGAACCCTTGGTCATTCGGCGGACGGGTTTCTCACCCGTCTTTCGCTACTCATGCCTGCATTCTCACTCGTGCCGCCGGCTCCACCGCTGGGTCACCCCGCGGCTTCACTGCCGGCACGACGCTCCCCTACCCATCCACACGACTGAACCACGAAGGCTTGTCTCATGTGTGAATGCCACAGCTTCGGCGGTGTGCTTGAGCCCCGCTACATTGTCGGCGCGGAATCACTTGACCAGTGAGCTATTACGCACTCTTTCAAGGGTGGCTGCTTCTAAGCCAACCTCCTGGTTGTCTGTGCAACTCCACATCCTTTCCCACTTAGCACACGCTTTGGGGCCTTAGCTGGTGGTCTGGGCTGTTTCCCTCTCGACTACGGAGCTTATCCCCCGCAGTCTCACTGCCACGCTCTGGCTTACCGGCATTCGGAGTTTGGCTAACGTCAGTAACCTTGTGGGGCCCATCGGCTATCCAGTAGCTCTACCTCCGGCAAGAAACGCGTGACGCTGCACCTAAATGCATTTCGGGGAGAACCAGCTATCACGAAGTTTGATTGGCCTTTCACCCCTAACCACAGGTCATCCCCCAGGTTTTCAACCCTGGTGGGTTCGGGCCTCCACGCGGTCTTACCCGCGCTTCACCCTGCCCATGGCTAGATCACTTCGCTTCGGGTCTAGAGCACGCGACTACGGTCGCCCTATTCGGACTCGCTTTCGCTACGGCTTCCCCACACGGGTTAACCTCGCCACGTACCACTAACTCGCAGGCTCATTCTTCAAAAGGCACGCCGTCACCCCTGCTAGGGAGGCTCCGACGGATTGTATGCACACGGTTTCAGGTACTATTTCACTCCCCTCCCGGGGTACTTTTCACCTTTCCCTCACGGTACTTGTCCGCTATCGGTCACCAGGTAGTATTTAGGCTTACACAGTGGTCTGTGCAGATTCACTCCGGGTTTCTCGGGCCCGGAGCTACTTG
The DNA here is from genome assembly GCF_018388445.1 of Cellulomonas wangleii. NCBI lineage: Bacteria > Bacillati > Actinomycetota > Actinomycetes > Micrococcales > Cellulomonadaceae > Cellulomonas > Cellulomonas wangleii. Next base: position 1,229,983 of record NZ_CP074405.1, on the reverse strand, counting down.
GGATCCCCTTCGGGAGGCCACGCCATTTCGTCTACGGGGGTAACACCCTCTGTGCCGGGCCTTTCAAGACCCTTCGACTATAACGCGGCTTTCTGACTCCCTGCCCAGGCGGCAGCCCGGACTGAAAGGTCCCACAACCCCGAACGCGCAACGCCTGCCGGCTATCACACGCGCTCGGTTTGGCCTGATCCGCTTTCGCTCGCCACTACTCACGGAATATCTCTTCCTGCCGGTACTGAGATGTTTCACTTCCCGGCGTTCCCTCCACACACCCTATATATTCAGGTGCGGGTCACACGACATGACTCGTGCGGGGTTTCCCCATTCGGACATCCTCGGATCACGGTTCGTTTGCCAACTCCCCGAGGCTTATCGCAGGCTACTACGTCCTTCTTCGGCTCCTGGTGCCAAGGCATCCACCCTGTGCACTTATAAACTTGACCACAAAGATCATTCAAAGATGCTCGCGTCCACTGTGCAGTTCTCAAGCAACCACCGGCCACCGCAAGACACCCCGGCGCCTACCGCACCCGACCAGTACCCACCCCCGAAGGGACGAGCACCACCCGAGCCGGCGGTTCGACCGGACCTCACGGTCCCGACCAAGGCAACACCCACCACGTGGCTGTTCCCTCAGGACCCAACAGCGTGCCAAGCCGACCCGCGACGAACCGGTGAGCTCTTCGTTCCCTCCCCACAGACAAGCTGCAGGCGTACTAGAAAGCCACCGACCCAACGAGCCGGCCAGTAGTCGATGTTCCACCCGTGAGCACCACCCCGGCCGCGTTCGGACCGAGCGTGGGCCTGGACACCACCACCACCCCATGACAGGACGACGTGATGCCAGATGCTCCTTAGAAAGGAGGTGATCCAGCCGCACCTTCCGGTACGGCTACCTTGTTACGACTTAGTCCTAATCGCCAGTCCCACCTTCGACGACTCCCCCCAAAAGGTTGGGCCATCGGCTTCGGGTGTTACCGACTTTCATGACTTGACGGGCGGTGTGTACAAGGCCCGGGAACGTATTCACCGCAGCGTTGCTGATCTGCGATTACTAGCGACTCCGACTTCATGGGGTCGAGTTGCAGACCCCAATCCGAACTGAGACCGGCTTTTTGGGATTCGCTCCACCTCGCGGTATCGCAGCCCTTTGTACCGGCCATTGTAGCATGCGTGAAGCCCAAGACATAAGGGGCATGATGATTTGACGTCATCCCCACCTTCCTCCGAGTTGACCCCGGCAGTCTCCCATGAGTCCCCGGCATAACCCGCTGGCAACATGGGACGAGGGTTGCGCTCGTTGCGGGACTTAACCCAACATCTCACGACACGAGCTGACGACAACCATGCACCACCTGTACACCGACCTTGCGGGGCGCACATCTCTGCACGTTTCCGGTGTATGTCAAGCCTTGGTAAGGTTCTTCGCGTTGCATCGAATTAATCCGCATGCTCCGCCGCTTGTGCGGGCCCCCGTCAATTTCTTTGAGTTTTAGCCTTGCGGCCGTACTCCCCAGGCGGGGCACTTAATGCGTTTGCTGCGGCACGGAATCCGTGGAATGGACCCCACACCTAGTGCCCAACGTTTACGGCATGGACTACCAGGGTATCTAATCCTGTTCGCTCCCCATGCTTTCGCTCCTCAGCGTCAGTTGCGGCCCAGTGACCTGCCTTCGCCATCGGTGTTCCTCCTGATATCTGCGCATTCCACCGCTACACCAGGAATTCCAGTCACCCCTACCGCACTCTAGTCTGCCCGTACCCACTGCAAGCCCCAGGTTGAGCCTGAGGTTTTCACAGCAGACGCGACAAACCGCCTACGAGCTCTTTACGCCCAATAATTCCGGACAACGCTTGCGCCCTACGTATTACCGCGGCTGCTGGCACGTAGTTAGCCGGCGCTTCTTCTGCAGGTACCGTCACTTTCGCTTCTTCCCTGCTGAAAGCGGTTTACAACCCGAAGGCCGTCATCCCGCACGCGGCGTCGCTGCATCAGGCTTTCGCCCATTGTGCAATATTCCCCACTGCTGCCTCCCGTAGGAGTCTGGGCCGTGTCTCAGTCCCAGTGTGGCCGGTCGCCCTCTCAGGCCGGCTACCCGTCGTCGCCTTGGTAGGCCATTACCCCACCAACAAGCTGATAGGCCGCGAGCCCATCCCCCACCGATAAATCTTTCCAGACGCTACAGATGCCCGTGCGTCTCGTATCCGGTATTAGACCTCGTTTCCAAGGCTTATCCCAGAGTGAAGGGTAGGTTGCTCACGTGTTACTCACCCGTTCGCCACTGATCCGGTCAGCAAGCTGACCTTCACCGTTCGACTTGCATGTGTTAAGCACGCCGCCAGCGTTCGTCCTGAGCCAGAATCAAACTCTCCGTGAATGTCAAACAGCCACCCACCGACCGAAACCGGCGAGCAACAGACACACAAAGAACCCCCCAAAAGAGGGGCATCAACTGGCATCATCCCTGACCAGACCCACGGGGTGGACCCAGCCAGGCTCGACACCACAAACATGGCATCGACTACTTGGCACACTGTTGAGTTCTCAAGGAACAGACGCGCATCCGCTGGACCCTCTCGGGCCCGTCTGGAGGCAACCGTTCTAACTTAGCCGTTCCGCGGCTCCCGGTCAAGGCGGCCTCTCGGCGTCCCTGGCTCGTTCGCCTGGGTCGTGAGACCCGGCCGGCCGGCCCCGTGCTCCGAGGAGCCGTGGGCCTGGATGACCGTACCCGATCCGCTGACCTGGTCCGACACCCGCCTCTCCGACCCCGGGGGGCTGAGCGGCTGGATGACCGTACCCGATCCTGCGACCCGGTCCGACACCCGCCTCTCCGGCCCCGAGGGGCTGAGCGGCTGGATGACCGTACCCGATCCTGCGACCCGGTCCGACCGCCCCCACGACGCCACGACGCGGCTGGCGCTCAGCGCCGGCCGACGAGGTCGAGGGGGGTGCCGTCCGCGGGGACCGACCACCGGGTCGAGCTCGGTGTCCGTTCCTCCCTGCCGGGCGGCCGGGGGAACATTACGCAGCACCCGGCCGACGCGCAAGTCGCGTGAGCGGGTGTGACCGGGGGCACCGACGATGCTCTCGGCGGACCCTCCCCGGCACGCGACAACGCCGCCGGCCGGGAGGCCGACGGCGTTGCTCACGCGGTGGTGGTGAGAGGTCGATCGCGGTCAGTACAGGGCCGACGCGAGCGCGCGGCGGGCGGCGACGACACGCGGGTCGTCCGTGCCCAGGACCTCGAAGAGGTCGACCAGCCGCACTCGCACCCGCTCCCTGTCCTCGCCGGCGGTGCGACGCACGAGCTCGACGAGCCGGGCGAACGCGTCCTCGACGGCACCGCCGAAGACGTCCAGGTCCGCGACCGCGAGCTGCGCGTCGACGTCGTCGGGCCGGGCGGCGGCCGCCTCGCGCACCGCGCGCACGTCCGCACCCGCGGTGCGCTCCATGAGACCCACCTGCGCCAGGCCCGCGCTCGCCATCGCGTCGCGGGGGTTCTCCCGCAGCGCCTGCTCGTAGGCCGAGCGCGCCGCGGGGAGGTCGTCCCGCTCGATCGCGTCGTACGCCGCCTGGTGCAGCGGCGGGAGGGCCGGCTCCGGCTCGGGCTCCGGGGCGGGAGCGCCTGCGGCGACGCGGCCCGTGATGCCGTTCGCCTCGGCCGCCGCGAGGAGCTGGTCGAGCACCGCCCGCACCTGCTCGCGCGGGTAGGCGCCCTGGAACAGCGGCACCGGCTGCCCGCCCAGCACCGCCACGACGGTCGGCACCGACTGCGCCTGGAAGGCGGCGGCCACCTGAGGGTTGGCCTCAGCGTCGATGCGGGCCAGGAGCCAGCGTCCCGCGTCCTCGTCGGCGAGGGCCGCGAGGTCCGTCGCGACCTGCTGGCTCACCTCGCTCCACGGCGCCCACAGCACCACGACCACCGGGTGCTGGGTCGAGGACTGGACGACGTCGGCGAACGTCGACTGGTCGACGTCCCGGACGTACCCGCCGGCGGTCGGCAGGCCGCCCGGGCTCCCGGGCGGCGGGGTGGCCGGACGTGCCAGGGCCGACAGGTCGACTGCTCCGCGCGCGTCGAGGCGGGGGCCGGGCTGCTGCGACGGCTGCGACATCACGAGCTCCTCGGTGTGGTCGTGCGTGCTCAGGTCGGTGAGGACGTCACCGCGGGTCGGCCCCACGGACGTGGGTGCGGTGCCGTCCGCGCATTGTCCATCGTCGCAGGCCCAGGGCGCAGCGGCGTCCGCCGCGGCGCGTCACTGGGCCGTCGCCGCGGTGACCGACTGCTCCCCCGCCAGCACCTGCACCTGCGCGTCGCTGCCGGCCGGCGGCACGTACATGACCACCACACCCGTGAACGTGCGCGTCAGGCTCGATCCCGCCGTGGTCGCCCCGCCCGCGAGCGCCGAGTAGAACGGCTCGACCGTGATCGTGCCGCCGGGCGCCGCGAGCGTCACGGTCGACGTGGTGGCGATCTCGCTGACGACGATGGCCCCACCGTCGACCGTGCCGACGGTCACGACCGGCTCGGCGGCCGGGGTGTACGTCTGGGTCAGCGTGGCCGCGTCGGCGAGCTGCGAGACGACCTGCGCCCGCTCGGCCTCGATCGCGGAGCGGAAGGCGTCCGGCGCGAACGCGCCCGCGTGCGGCGACGCGTCACCGTTCGCCAGGACGTCGGTGTACTGCGCGACCGCGTCGAGCGGGGTGAGCACCAGGCCCTCCGCGTCCGGCGCGAGCGTGGGGCTGCCCTCCTCGGGCGCCGCGGTCGCGGGCGTCTGCGCCGACGGCATGAGCTTGGCCCAGCCCCACAGCTTGTACTGATCCCGCGGGGACGCCTGGCGCAGCACGAGGACGCGGGGTGCCTGCAGGTCGTCGGGCTGCTCGGTCACGACCAGCTGGGTGCGGGGCCAGGTGTCCGTCTCCGACACGACCAGCGCCTGCTCGTCGAACGGCAGCGCCGTCGGCGGCTTCGTCCCGCCGTTGGCCGTGTTGCGCACGTACTCGGCGGTGCGGATGGCCAGGGCGGGGCCCTCGAGACGCGCCGCCAGACCCGCGGGGTCGTTCCCCGCGTCGCCCGCCGCGACCACCTCGGACACGGCGCCGAGCACGCGCTGCGCCTGGGCGACCGACAGGGCAGGCGGTGCGACGGCGGGCACGGGGTCCGGCTGCGCGGTCGGCAGCGGCGTGCCGCAGCCGGTGAGCAGGAGCAGCGGGAGCGCCGCCGCGGCGGCGAGCGCACGCCGCGCACGGCGTGTGGGCCGTGCGGCGCCGACGACGCCCTGGGCGGGCTGCGGGGCGCGGGTGCGGGTCAGGGTCATCGTCCTTCCTCCGTGGTCGGGTCGTCGTCGTCGGCCGGCAGGCCCCACGCGCGTCGCCAGGCGTCTGCGCGCGGGCCGGCGGCGGGTTCGGTCCCCGCCGCGCGCGGTCCGGTCGGGACGGGGGCGTCGCGGAGCCAGGCCGGACGCGGGGGGTCGGCCGGGGCGGGGCCAGCGCTGCGCCCCGGGACGGGGCCAGGGGTCGCGTCGGCGCCCGTCACGGCCCGCGGCCCCTCCGGACCGGCGGCACGGGACGCCTGGGGCCCCGCGGACGGGCCACGGCCCGGCGCGTCCGGACCGGTGGCCCAGCCCGGGCGCGCGGACGTCGGACGCCGCCCGCCGGGGGCGTCGGGCGAGCCCGCCGCTCCGGGCGGGGGCAGCTGCGGGCTCCCCGTCGGACGTGCCGGTGGCAGCTGCGGGCTCGCACCCGCCCGCCCCGGGGGGAGCTGCGGGGTACCGGCCGGACGCGCCGGCGCGGGCTGCGGGGTACCGGCCGTGCGCGGCCCCGGCGGCGGGAGCTGCGGGCTGCCGGCCGGGCGCGTCGAGTGCTCGCCGCCGAGCCAGGCGGGGCGACCGTGCGGGTGCTCCGACGCCGGGCCGGGTGACGCCGCGGCCGGCGTCCCCGTCATCGGCCCGCCGCCTCGGGTGGCTGTCGTCCGCGCGGCGGTGGCGGCCGGGATCCAGCCGGTCGGCGCGTCGTCGCCCGTCGGTACGGCGCCGCCCGTGGGCGCGCCGCCGTCGCGGCGCCCGCCGACGGGCACGGCCGGGCCGCGGGGCGTCCGCGGTTCCGGGGCGTCGGCACCCTCGGGCGCACCCGAGGTGTGCGCGTCCTCCCCCTGCCCGGTCGCGCGGGCCTCGCGGCCGCTCGAGCCCCGGGAGGTGACGGCGCGCAGCGCACGCCGCGTCGCGGGGGCCACCGCGGCGAGCGGCCCTGCGGCCCGGACGGGCTCGCCGGGCAGCGCGGGCTCTGCGGGCACCGCCGGGTCCGTGCTCCGGGCACCGGCTGCTGCCCGGCCGGCGGCCGGGGTGGGTGCCCCACCCGCGCGCGTCGGCGCGGCCGTGCCGGCCGTCCGACCTGTGCCGGGTGCGCCGTCGGAGGCGGACCGCCCACCAGGGGCGGCGCCGGTGGAGGCGGCAGGCGAGGCCGCGACCGGTGTCACCGCGGCGTCGTCGCGTGCCGCCGACGCGTGCACGGGCTCGTCCGCGGGCGAGGCGCCGGACGCACGGGCGGCACCCTGCGCCGCCAGCTCCCGGAGCTGCCGGCGCGTGAGCCCGGCGGGCTCCCCGTCGGGGCCGACCACGGGCATCGGCCCGGTGAGCACGGGGGTCCAGTCCGCGTCGGAGCCTCGCCGCCTGCGACGCAGGTCGCGGGCGAGCAGGGCCGCTGCGGCCAGCACGAGCAGGCTGCCGACGACGACGCACGGCCACAGCCAGGGCGTCGTGACGACCTGGGGCCAGGCGAGCGACAGGGTCACGGGCGAGCCGCCCGGACCGGCGGCCAGCACGCTCCAGCGGCCGGGCTGCGCGGTCCACGTGATCTCGGCGGAGCCGTCGCCCGTCGCCTCCACGACCCACAGGTCGGAGCCGGTCGGGTCGGGCACCGTCACGGCGGCCCCGGCCTCGGCGGGCGCCTCACCCTCGGCAGGCGCCTCACCCTCGGCAGGCGCCTCACCCTCGGCAGGCGCCTCACCCTCGGCGGCCTCCGTGGGCTCGGGAGCCGGTGCGGCCACGTCCTCCGCGGCCAGCCGGTGCCAGCCGGCGAGCCCGGTGACGCGCTCGTGGGCGTCGGTCCCGACCCAGCCCGCCACGTCCGTGTCACGGCCGACGGCGAGGACGACGGGTCCGTCGGCCTCGGCCCGGACCGTCACCTCGTCACCGGCCAGCTCGAGCACGCCGGGGTCGGTCACCACCAGGGGTTCGTCGGCCCGCAGCTCGGCGACGAGCACGTCGTCAGCACGCCATGCGGTCGCAGAGGCCACCCCGAGGGCGATGACCACGACACCCAGGAATCCCACCAGGGCGACGATCAGTCGCTTCAGCACGCACAGTCCTCTCCGGTCGCGAACGGCCCCAGGATAGGCAGACGGGTCACGACGGGCCGAACCCGGACGAGGGGTGACGGCCCGATCGTCACCCGACCTCCACCTCCCGATCACGTCGGGACGACGCGGAGGGAGATTGCGGGGCGAACCCGGACAGACGCGGCACCCTGCCCACGCACAGGCCGCTCACCAGCACCGACGCACTCGCCGGCGGGCGTCGCCGGGCGCGTGGTCCGTCCTTTTCAGGGACCGTGTGCCGCGTATCCTGGCACCGGGGCACCGGCCCACCGAGGAGGACCTCGGCCACCGCCGCCGGCCGGGCCCGTCTTCCAGGAGGATCATTCGTGCCCGAAGCCCGGAACCCGTTTCCCGTCGTCAACTTCCGCGGCTACGACCGCGACGCGGTCGACGAGACCATCGGCGCGCTCGAGAAGGCCCTGGCCGACGCGCGGGCGCAGGTCGAGGCGCTCGACTCCGAGAAGATGAAGGTGGCGGGCGAGCTCTCCGAGGCGCACCGCCAGCTGCGCGAGGCGGAGCGCCCGACGTACGCGGGCCTGGGCTCGCGCATCGAGCAGCTGCTGCGCTCGGCCGAGGAGCAGTCGTCCGACGTCATGACCCAGGCCAACGCCCAGGCTGCGGACTCGCTGGCGCGGGCCAAGCTGGCGGCGGGTCAGCTGCGCGCCCGCGCGGAGAACGAGGTGGCCGAGCTGCTGGCCACCGCCCGGCGCGAGGCCGAGGAGGTCCGCACCACGGCGGCCGCGGAGGCGGAGAGCTCGGTGCTGGCTGCCCACCGCCGCGCGGAGGAGCTCGTCGGGTCGGCCGAGCGGGAGGCGGCGCGGATCCAGAGCGCGGTCGCGACCGAGGAGAGCGAGCGGCGGACGTCCCTCGAGCGCGAGCTCGGGACGCTGCGGGCACGCGTCGAGCACGAGGCGACCCAGCTGCGCGTCGCCACCGAGCGCACCGCGACCGAGCTGCGGACGCGCACGGAGGCGGAGACCACGGCGCTGCGCGAGGAGACCGAGCGGTACGCGCAGGACCTGCGCCAGAGCGCGGACCAGGAGACCACCGAGCTGCGTCAGCGCACCGAGGCCGAGGTCGCGGCGCTGCGCAGCGACGCGGAGCGGTACGTCGCGCGCCTGCGGTCCGAGGTCAACGCGGAGGTCGCCGCGGCGCGGCAGGCCGCGGCGGAGGAGACCACGGCGCTGCGTGCCTCGGCGGCCGAGTACGCCGACGCGACACGCGCTGCCGCGGAGCGCGACGCGGCGGCGCTGCAGCAGCGGGTCGCCACGGAGGTGGCGGCGCTGCGCACCGAGGCGGAGCAGTACGCCGCGTACGTCCGCGCGACCGCCGAGCGCGAGGCCGGCGAGCTGCGCGCCGCGACGCACGACGAGATCGCCCAGGTCCGGGCGGAGGCCGAGGACGCGGTCGCGACGCTGCGCACCGAGTCGGAGCAGTACGCCGCGGAGCTGCGGGCGTCCGCCGAGCGCGAGACGACCGAGCTGCGCGAGCGCACCGGCTACGAGGTCGCCCACCTGCGCGAGACGGCCCAGCGTGAGACCGACGAGCTGCGGTCCACGACCGACCGGGAGACGTCCGAGGCCCGGGCCGCCGCGGACCGCGAGACCACGGAGCTGCGCGAGCGCACGCGGCTCGAGGTCGAGCGTCTGCAGAACGAGGCTCGCCGGGCGGTCGCCGAGGCGATGACCCAGGCCCGCACGCAGGCCGACGAGCTGGTCCGGCGCGCCGAGCAGCAGCTCTCCGACGCCGAGCTCGCCATCGCGGCGCAGCACGAGGCGGCCGAGCGGCACGACGCTGAGCGCCACGAGACCGCGCGCGCCGAGACCGAGCGGCTCGTCGCGGACGCCGAGGCGCACGCCTCCGAGGCGGAGGAGCGCGTGGCCAAGGCCCTCGCGCACGCCGAGAAGGTGCGGGTCGACGCCGAGCAGCAGGCAGCGGAGCTGCTCGCCAACGCGCGGCGCAACGCGGACCGCGTGGTCGCCGAGGCACGGGAGCACGCCGAGAAGCAGATCTCGGACGCGATGACCGAGGCGGAGCGCGAGCGGACCACGGCGACGCGCCAGGTCGAGGACCTGCACCGGCAGCGCGAGTCGATCACGTCCTACCTCGACGAGCTGCGGCACCTGCTCGGCACCAACCCGGACCGGGCCGCGCTGGAGAAGGCGGGCAGGATCGAGGAGAAGTTCGTCAAGGAGCAGTCGGGCGGCACCGCGGCCGCACCCGCGCAGCGCGCCGAGCGGCAGCCGGCCACGGCGGCCCGCCCCGCCGGCACGGAGGCGGCCGACGCCGCCCCCGACGGTGCCGGCGACCGCACCGGGACGACCGGGTCCACCGGCTCGGGCGACGCCGCCGGCCCGCAGACCGAGCCGGCCGGTGACGAGGGCTCCCGCCCGGCGCGTCCGGCCCGGCCCGCGCGCACGTCGAAGGCTCGCCCGGCACCGGTCTCGGCGGCCGTGCCCGTCGTGCCCTCCCCCGCCGTCGAGCAGCAGGCCGACACGGCGACGGACGCGTCGTCCGACGGTCGCTGACCACCCGATGAGCAGCCCGCAGCCCTCGCCGGACGGTCGCACCGACCGTCCGGCGGGGCGCGCGCCCGGCGTCCCCCCGCACGGGCCGGCGGGACCGACCCCGGCCGCGCCGCAGGCCGCCTCGGAGCAGCCCGGCCCCGACCGCGCCGCGCAGTGGCGCGAGCAGCGCCGGGAGGCCGCGCGCGCGCACGCCGACGCGCTGGCCGCACGGCAGCGCGCCGAGTCCACGCGGGCGCGGGCGATCATCGCGGGCTTCCTCGCGGAGGCGCGCGAGCGCGGCGTGGCCCCGGGCCCGCTGCACGTGCGCTCGTACGACGGCCGCGCGCGCTACCGCACGCCCCTGCGGGGCTGGTACCTGCGCCGCGACGAGACGGTGGGCGTCGACACCGCCGGGGAGTTCTACGTGCTGACCGCCCCGCCCAGCCTCACGGCCCGCTTCCGCGGGGTGCAGCCGGTGCCGCAGGACCCGCCGCTCGTCATCGGTGCGGGCGGCAAGGACGGCGAGTCGATCGACCTGCCCGACGCCCTGGCGCGGGTGCTGGCCGGCGAGGTCTGACGCCGGCCACGTGAGCGTCCGGTCAGCCGGCGTCCACGCGGTTGGCGAGCTCGGACAGCGCCGTCGCCACGGCCGCCGGGTCCTCGACCGCCGACAGGTGACCGACCCGCGGCACCACGACCAGCAGCCCGTCCGCCGCCGTCGCCACCATGTGGTCGGCCGCGTCGGTGCCCGTGACGGCGTCCTCGTCGCCCACGACGACGGTGACCGGCCCCGTGAAGAGCCGCAGCGTCTCCGTCCGGTCGGGTCGCGCCGCCATGGCCCGCTGCGCCCAGGTGACACGCGCCGGGTCCTGCTCGCCGATCCAGGCGGTGACGCGCTCGACGACCTCGGGGCGGGCACCGCGGGTGGTCTCCCCCAGCAGTGTGCCCACCATGCCGCGGACCGGGTCGACAGAGCCGGCGGCCTCGACCTCCGCGGCGACGCCCTCGCGCTTCGCGGCGGCCTCGGGGGTGTCCGCGGTCGACTTGGTGTCGACCAGCGCGAGGCCGGCCACGAGCTCCGGGTGGCGCTCGAGGAGCGCGAGCGCCACGTACCCGCCCATCGAGAGCCCGGCGACGACCACCGGTCCGGTGCCCGCGTCGCGCACGACCTGCGCGACGTGGTCCGCCGCCGCCTCGAGCGAGGGCTCGGGCAGGTCGGAGCCGACGGGGACCGGCAGGTCGGGGGCGAGCACCGGGCGGGTCCGCGCGAGCGCGCCTGCGACGTCGTCCCACATGCGGTGGTCCAGCGGGAAGGCGTGCAGCAGGACGATCGGGCTCGCGGTCATGCGTCCTCCAGGAGGTGGGGCCGAGCGACCACCGGTGCGGTCGCCCGCTGACGACACTATCGACCGGGCGGGCGGCCCGCCCTGCGTGCGCGGGCGAGGCGCGCCGCACGCTCCAGCAGCACCGCGACCCCGTCGTCCGCGTTGGACGGCAGGGTCGCGTGCGCCGCGGCACGCACGGCCGGGTGGGCGTTCGCGACCGCGAAGGCGCGCCCGGCCCACCGCAGCATCGGCAGGTCGTTGGGGGCGTCGCCGACCGCCCACACCTGGGCCGGCGCGATCCCGCGGCGCGCGGACCAGTCGCCGAGCGTGGCGGCCTTCGTCACCCCGGGCGCCGCGATCTCGCCGAGCGCCCCGGCGGCGGACGACGTCACCTGCGCGAGGTCGCCGACCACCCGCTGCGCGTCCGCCACGAAGGTGTCCGCGTCCGTGGGGCGCCCGGTCGCCCGCAGCAGCAGCTTCAGGGTCGTGGGTGGCAGGACGTCCTCGATGCGCTCGGCGCGCGGGCTGCCGGGCGGCACGTCGTGCTCGGAGACGAAGCCGCGCTCGGAGGCGAAGCCCGCGGCGGACTCGACGGCGAGGTGCACGCGGTCCGCGCCCCACGCCGCGCGCAGCCGCGCGGCCACGGCAGCGACGCGCCGGGCGTCCATGCCGTGCTCCTCCAGCACGCGCAGCCCCGCGACGTCGACGACGGACGCGCCGTTGGCGCAGATCGCGACGCCGTGGCCGGCGACGTGGGCGGCCAGGTCCGTGAGCCAGCGGTGCGGCCGGGCGGTGACGAAGACGACGTCCAGGCCCGCGTCCTCCGCGTCCGCGAGCGCGGCGGCGGTGCGGTCCGAGACCGTCCCGTCGGGGCGCAGCAGCGTGCCGTCCAGGTCGCTGGCGACCAGCCGGACGTCGTCGCCCGTGCCGGTGACCGTGCCGGAGTCCTGCTCGGGTGCGGCGCTCACCGGCGTGTCGGCCCGCGCCGGGTGCGCGCCTGCCAGCACGCGGTGTGCCAGTGCCGCCGCTCGTCGAGTCCGTCCCCGCGCCAGGAGTCGGTGCGCCACGCGACGACGTGGGCGGTGCCGGCCGCGACGGTCTGGAAGCAGCCGGGGCAGCGGTACTCGCGGTCCGACCCGGCGACCCGCTGCACGACCCACTCGCCGTCGGGCCCGCTCTCGGACCGGCGTCCGCCCGTCACCCGGTCCAGGTCGAGGGGCACGTGACCGGTCCCGTAGGGGCGACGGGACGATCGGCGGGAGCGTGGCACGGCACCATCCTCACCCGGCCGCCGACCCGCCCGCTCCCGCGGCCCGGGACGCCGACGCCCCGCCGGCCGCGGTCGCGGCGGGCGGGGCGACGGTGGGGCGTGCGTCAGAGGGTCGCCGCGGAGTCCGGCGTCGGGATGACACCCGTGCGGACGAGCTCGCGGTACCACCGCGCCGAGTCCTTGAGGGTCCGCACCTGCGTGTCGTAGTCGACGTGCACGACACCGAAGCGGCGGTCGTAGCCGTAGGCCCACTCGAAGTTGTCGAACAGCGACCACACGAAGTAGCCGCGCACGTCGACGCCCTTGTCCATGGCCTCGCCGACGGCGTCGAGGTGGTCGTGCAGGTACGCGACGCGCTCCGCGTCGTGCACCCGGCCGTCCGGCGTCACGGTGTCGTAGAACGCCGCGCCGTTCTCGGTGATGGCCAGGGGCAGCCCCGGGTAGCGCTCGTGCAGCTCGAGCAGCAGGTCCACCAGGCCCTGGGGCTCGATGTTCCAGCCCATCGCCGTGTGCGGCCCGGGCTGCGGCAGCCACTCGACCTGGTCGGCACCGACCCAGGGGCTGACGACGGACGACCGGTGCCCGTCGGGACCCGGCGTTCCGTCGCCGACCGGCGGCGTCCCGTGCTGGACGCGGCCGGTGGAGTAGTAGTTGACGCCCAGCAGGTCGATCGGGACGCGGATGAGGTCGAGGTCACCGTCCTGCACGAACGACCAGTCGCTGATGCCGGCGGTGTCCGCGAACACACGCTCGGGGTACGCGCCCTCGAGCAGCGGGCCGAGGAAGACCTCGTTCGCGATGGTGTCGATGCGGCGCTTGGCCTCGACGTCCGCGGGCTCGTGGGACGCGGCGCGCGTCACGTGCAGGTTGAGGGTGATCGACACGGGCGTCTGCGCACCGAGCTCCTCACGGATCGCGCGGGCGGCCAGCCCGTGCGCGAGGTTGAGGTGGTGGACCGCCGCGAGCGCCGCGGCCGGGTCCGTGACGCCCGGGGCGTGCACGCCGGAGCCGTAGCCGAGGAAGGACGAGCACCACGGCTCGTTGAGCGTGGTCCACAGGTGCACCCGGTCGCCCAGCGCGCGGGCGACGACGCGGGCGTACTCCGCGAACGCCTCCGCGGTCGCCCGGTTGGTCCAGCCGCCCTCGTCCTCGAGCGTCTGCGGCAGGTCCCAGTGGTACAGCGTCACGACCGGCTTGATGCCGTCGGCGATCAGCCGGTCGACGAGGTCGGCGTAGAAGTCCAGGCCCGCCTGGTTGACCTCGCCCGTGCCGGTGGGCAGCACGCGCGACCACGCGATCGAGAACCGGTACGCCTGCAGGCCCAGGTCCTTCATGATCGCCACGTCCTGCGGCACGCGGTGGTAGTGGTCGATCGCCACGTCGCCGGTGTCCCCGTTCAGCACCTTGCCCGGGGTGTGGGAGAACGTGTCCCAGATGGACGGGGCGCGGCCGTCCTCGTGGACGGCTCCCTCGATCTGGTACGACGCGGTGGCCGAGCCCCACAGGAAGTCTGCCGGGAAGGGACGGCCGGACGGCCTCGTCGTGCTGGTCATGCTGGCCTCCGTGGGTCCACGTGGTCCGGCGGGACCGGAACGGTCACCCGCCGCGGCCGTGCGGCAACGGTGCCCCACGGGTCGAATCGATACGATACAGGGAGTGGGACCGCTCCCGCACCCCTGGGACGACTCAGCGGGCGTCGCTCACGCCCGCAGCTCGACCTCCGCCGTGCCCGCCGCGACGTCGACCCGGTCCCCGCCCCACGGGTGCACCGCCCACGCCCCCGGGGCCCCGACCGCGCGCACCCGCACGGTCGCCCCGACGCGCCGCACCTCGAACGTCGCCTCGCCCTGCCCGCTCGGCACGCGCAGCGTCGAGACGTGACCGTCGGCCAGCCCGAACAGCCGCAGCGTGACGCCGTCGGCGTGGTCCCGGTCGGGGCGGTCGTCGTGCGCGCCGACGGGCAGCACCGTGCCCGGCCGCACGTACAGCGGGACCGAGTCGACGCCGTGCCGCTCGTGGACCCAGCGCGGGCCGGTGACCTGCTCCCCCGTCAGCAGCGACGTCCACGTCCCCTCCGGCACGTAGACGTCGACGTCCCCGTCCGCCGAGAACACGGGCGCCACCAGCAGCGACTCCCCCAGCATGTACTGGGTGTCCACGGTCGCGGCCCCCCGGTCGTGCGGGAACTCCAGCACCATCGGCCGCATGACGGGCAGCCCTTCCTCGTGCGCCACCCGGCCCGCCTGCGCCAGGTAGGGCATGAGCGACAGCTTGAGCCGCGTGAAGCGCCGCGTGACCTCGACCGCCTCCTCGTCGAACGCCCACGGCACCCGGTAGGAGTCCGAGCCGTGCAACCGGCTGTGCGACGACAGCAGCCCGAACGGCACCCACCGCTTGAACACCGCGGCGTCGGGCACGCCCTCGAACCCGCCGATGTCGTGGCTCCAGAACCCGAACCCCGACAGCGCCAGCGACAGCCCGCCGCGCAGCGACTCCGCCATCGAGACGAAGGTCGACTCGCAGTCGCCGCCCCAGTGCACCGGGTACTGCTGGCCGCCCGCGGTGGCCGAGCGCGCGAACAGCACCGCCTCGCCCGGTCCCCGCTCGGCCTCCAGGAGCTCGAAGACGCACCGGTTGTACAGGTGCGCGTAGTAGTTGTGCATGCGCTGCGGGTCCGACCCGTCGTGCCACACCACGTCGGTCGGGATCCGCTCGCCGAAGTCGGTCTTGAAGCAGTCGACGCCCTGGTCCAGCAGCGTGCGCAGCTTGCCCTGGTACCACGCGACGGCGTCCGGGCTGGTGAAGTCCACCAGCGCCATCCCCGCCTGCCACAGGTTCCACTGCCACACGGACCCGTCCGCGTTGCGCACCAGGTGGCCGAGCTCCTTGCCCTCCGCGAACAGCGCCGAGCGCTGCGCGATGTAGGGGTTGATCCAGACGCAGATGCGCAGACCGCGCTCCTTGAGCCGGCGCAGCATCCCCTCGGGGTCCGGGAACGTCGCCGGGTCCCACACGAAGTCGCTCCAGTGGAACTGCCGCATCCAGAAGCAGTCGAAGTGGAAGACGCTCAGCGGCAGGTCGCGCTCGGCCATGCCGTCGACGAAGTGCGTGACCGTGGCCTCGTCGTAGCTGGTGGTGAACGAGGTGGACAGCCACAGGCCGTAGGACCAGTCGGGCACCCGCGCCGGGCGGCCGGTGAGCGCGGTGTACCGGCGCAGCACGTCCTTGGGCGTCGGGCCGGCCACGACGTAGTAGGTCAGCGACTGCCCCTCCACCGAGAACTGGGCGCGCGAGACGACCTCGGTACCGATCTCGAAGGAGACCCGCTCCGGCTGGTCGACGAACACCCCGTACCCCGTGTCCGAGAGGTAGAACGGCACGTTCTTGTACGCCTGGTCGCTGGCCGTGCCGCCGTCGGCGTTCCAGATGTCCACCGTCTGGCCGTTCTTCACCAGGGCGCCGAACCGCTCGCCCAGGCCGTAGACGTGCTCCCCGACGCCCAGGGTCAGCTGCTCACGGACGAAGTGCCGCCCCGCGGCGTCGGTCATCACCCCGACGCTGCGGGCCACGGACGAGGTGAGCACGCGGCCGTCGGCGACGAACTCGACCGACCAGTCCCCCTCGGTCGCCACCCGCGCCTCGAGCGGGCCCGAGCGGAGCGTCGCCACGGGGGCCCCGTTGAGCTGCGGCGTCGTGATCTTGACGTCGCCCACGCTGCGGTGCAGCGCGAACCGCGGACCGCGGTCCAGCCCACCCTGGAAGTGCTCGATGGTCACGCCGACGACGCCGTCCATGGGCGAGTGCAGGGTCACCGTCACCAGTGGCCGGTTGAGCGTGTCCCCGCGCGTGACGATCGGCGCCGTCGACGCGTACACGGTGAGCGTGTCCTCGCCGGCGACGACGTCGTCCACGTGGCGGGGACGCAGCTCGGTGACCCCGGGCAGGAGCTGCCAGTAGCCGTCGGTGAACTTCATGGGGTCCTCTCGGTCAGGGCGAGGGCGCCGTGCGCCGCCAGCGGCACACGGCCGGTGACGTCGGTGCCGGTCAGCAGGTCGTGCCAGGCTCCGGCCCCGGCGTCGGTGAGCTCGACGGCGCGCGGCCGGTCGCTCGCGTTGAGGCAGAAGAGGACGTCCCCGCGGCGCACGACCTCCACGCCCGCCTCGGCCCGCACGTCGGCGGGGCCCGCGACACCGGCCGCCGCCAGACAGGCGCGGACCACGGCCCCCACGGCGTCCGGCGGTAGCAGCGCGCCGACGTACCAGCCCTGCCCGCCGCCGTCGTGCCGGCGGCGGACCACCAGCGGGCAGCCGTCCAGGTCACCCCCGTCGACCGTGGCGAGGGCCTCACCGTCGTCGACGCGCAGGCGCTCGGCCCAGTCGTGCACCACGACGTCACCGAGCAGGTCGGACCGCACGCTCACCCCGACGTCGGGCAGCGGCACGTGCTCCTCCCCCGATCCGCCGACCAGGTCCGCGAACGGGACGGGGAACCGGCCGGTGCGCACGTGGGCGTCGCGGTCGACCACGGCGGAGAACGGCCCGACGAGCAGCACGCCACCACGCTCGACCACGCGACGCAGGCCCGGGACGTGGGCGTCGTCGACGAGGAACAGCTGCGGCGCCACCACCAGGTCGTACCCGTCGAGGTCCGCACCGGGGGGCACGACGTCCACCGCGACGCCGTCCTCCCACAGCGGCCGGTAGTAGGCCAGGAGCTGCGGGAGCACGCGCAGCCGCTCCGACGGGCCGCCCGGCTCCTCGGCCGCCCACCAGCTCGACCAGTCCATGACCAGCGCCACCCGTGCGGGCACCCGTGTGCCGACGACGCGACGCAGCCTGCCCAGCTCAGCACCGTGCGCCACCACCGCGCGGTGCCGCGCGGTGTCCGGCCCGGCGTGCGGGACGAGCGCCGAGTGGAAGCGCTCGGCGCCGACCACGGACGCCCGCCACTGGAAGAAGCACGAGCCGTCGGCGCCGCGGGCGATCGCGCGCAGCGAGTCCAGGCGCAGCCGGGCGGTCGACTTGGGCACGTTGTGGGGCCGCCAGCTCACGGCACCGGCCGCCTGCTCCATGACCATCCACGGCGCGCCGCCGGCCAGGCCGCGCGCGAGGTCGTGCGTGAGCGCGACCCGCACCACGTCGTCCGGGTCGGCCGGGTCCCCGTAGACGTCGTCGGCGACGACGTCGAGGTGCGGGGCCCAGCGCCAGTAGTCGGTCGGGTGGTGGAAGCCCATGAGGTTGGTGGTGACCGGCACGCCGGGCGCGTGCTGCTCCACGACCTCGCGCTGCTCGAGGTAGAGCGCCAGGAGCTGGTCGGAGGCGAACCGCCGGTGGTCGAGCACCTGGGTCGGGTTGACCAGGTAGGGCGCGGTCCGCGGCGGGATCACCTCGGACCACTCGTCGTAGCGCTGGCTCCAGAACGTGGTGCCCCACGCCCGGTTCAGCTCGTCGAGGCTGCCGTACCGTGCCCGCAGCCACGTGCGGAACCCCTGCGCGCAGTGCTCGCACCAGCACACCTGGCCGAACTCGTTGCCGACGTGCCACATCCGCACGCCGGGGTGGGGGCCGAACCGCGCGGCGAGCGTCCGCACGACGGACAGGGACCGCTCGCGGTACTGCGGGGAGGAGGGGCAGAAGTGGTTGCGGGACCCGTGCGACAGGCGGACGCCGTCCCGCGTGACGGCTCGCGTGCCCGGCCAGAGCACCCCGAGCCAGGGCGGGGGCGAGGCGGTCGGGGTGGCGAGGTCGACGAGGATGCCGTGGTCGGCGGCGAGGTCGACGACCTGCTCCAGCCAGCCGAGCTCGAAGCGCCCGGGCCGGGGCTCGAGCGCGGCCCAGGCGAAGACGCCGACCGTCACGAGGTTCACGCCCGCGTCGCGCATGAGAGCGACGTCCTCGCGCCAGACCTCGGGCGGCCACTGCTCGGGGTTCCAGTCGGCGCCGAGCAGGAGGCCGACCTCGTCGGTGAGGCGCGCGAGCGGCCGGGTGGGCGCGGGTGCCGCGCGGGGTGTCGCGAGGTCCGTCACGAGGTCCGCCTCCCGCCGCGCCCCTGGGCGCCTTGATCGTCGAAGCGCTTCACCAGCCTAGCGGGTCGATATCGTTCTACCTCCGCGTGGGTCCCCCGGCGTCGAGCCGGACGTCCGACCAGGTGCGAGGCGAAGCGCTTGCGTGCCGACCCTGCCCGTCCACGCGGGTGAACCCGCGCCACCGGGCCGCTCGGGGCACCCGGACCGCGCGCTAGGGTGTGCCGCACCAGCGGGTGGGAGCGCGATCCGGCGAGCCCCGAGCACCTGACGGACGGAGCGACGTGGCGAGCACCATCGACGACGTGGCGCGAGCGGCAGGGGTGTCGACCTCCACCGTCTCCTACGTGCTGTCGGGCAAGCGGCCGATCTCGGCCCCCACCCGCCAGCGCGTCGAGCGGGCCATCCGCGACCTGGGGTACCGCCCGCACGCGGGCGCCCGCGCCCTGGCCTCCAGCCGCACCAACGTGCTCGCCCTCATGGCCCCGCTGCGCGTCGACGTCAACGTCTCGGTGATCATGCAGTTCGTCACCGGCGTCGTCACCGCCGCGCGCACGTACGACCACGACGTGCTGCTGCTGACCGCCGACGAGATCGCCGGCATGGAGCGCGTCGCGACCGGCTCGATGGTCGACGCGCTGGTGATGATGGACATCGAGGCCGACGACCCGCGCGTGCCCGTGCTGGCACGCCTCAGCCAGCCCGCGGTGCTCATCGGGCTGCCGCGGGACCCCGAGGGGCTGTCGTGCGTCGACCTCGACTTCGACGCCGCGGGCCGGCTGGCCGTGCGCCACCTCACCCGGCTCGGCCACCGGCAGGTGGCCCTCGTCGGCTCCCCGCGTGCGGTGCTCGAGCGGCACACGTCGTACGCCGAGCGCATGATCCGCGGGTTCACGCAGGCGACCTCCGACGCCGGCGTCGAGGGCATCGTGGAGCCGTGCGAGTCGTCGATGGTCGGCGCCGTCGACGCGATCGACCGCGTGCTCGCCCGGCAGCCGGACGTCACGGCGCTCGTCGTCCACAACGAGGTCGCGCTGCCCTGGGTGCTGGCTGCCCTCCGCGAGCGCGGGCGGCGCGTCCCGGACGACGTCTCGGTCCTGGCCGTCTGCCCGCCCGACGTGGCCGTCGGCCAGCCGCTGCCCCTGACGAGCATCGACATCCCCGCGCACACCATCGGCACGGTGGCCGTGGAGATGGCGATGGCCCGCGTGGAGAAGTCCGCCCCGGCGGAGACGCGACTGCTCACCCCGCAGCTGGTCGAGCGCGCCAGCACGGTTCCCCCCGCGCGCTGACCACGCGGCCGCCCACCCAGCCGTGCGTCCCGTGCGCACCACCGGCGTCAGCCCTTGATGGCGCCGAAGATGACGCCCTTGGTGAAGTGCCGCTGCACGAACGGGTACACCACGAGGATCGGCACGATCGCCAGCACCATGACCGCCATCTTGACCGGCAGGCCCGTCACGGCGCCCGTCGCGACGTCGACCTGGCCGACGCCCGACCCGGGCAGCGTCACGCCCTGCAGCACGTAGGAGCGCAGCACCAGCTGCAGCGGCCACTTGGCGTTGTCGTTGATGTAGAGGATCGCGTTGAAGAACGCGTTCCAGTACCCCACCCCGTAGAACAGGGCGACCACCGCGACCACGGCCCGCGACATCGGCAGCACGACGCCGCCCAGGATGCGCCAGTCCCCCGCACCGTCGATCCGGGCGGCGTCGAGGATCGCCGGCTCCAGCCCCATGAAGAAGTTGCGCAGGATCAGCACGTTGAACGCGGACACCGCGCCGGGCAGGATCAGCGCCCAGTACGAGTCGATCAGACCCAGGCCGCTCACCAGCAGGTAGGTCGGGATCAGGCCCGCCCCGAAGAACATCGTCACGAGGAAGACGAACAGGAGGGGGCGGTGCCACAGCGACGACGGGCGCGACAGCCCGTAGGCGGCCAGCACCGACACCACCGTCGACAGGACGGTGCCGACGGCCGTGATGCCGACGCTCACCAGGACCGCCCGGGTGACGATGCCGCCGGACAGGATCTGCCGGTACGCGTTGAGGGTGAGCTCGCCCGGGACGAGCACGAGCCCGCCCACCCGGATCGTCTCGGCCTGCGTGGACAGGCTGGTGAGGACGACCGTCCACAGCGGCAGGACGACCGCCAGGACCACGCCCGTCAGGACGAGGGCCTTGACGAGCGCGCCGACCCGCGACGGCGGCTCCTCCCACGCGGGCCGGTGCCGCGAGCGCCGCGGGCGTGGGCGGCGCGGCACGCGCGTCGCCTCCTCGGGGGCCGCGTCCCGCGGGACGAGGAGCACGTCCGAGCTGATCTCCGGTGTCTGACCGCTGCCGATGCTCATGCCTTCTGGTACACCCCCGACTCACCGAACACGTGCGCGAGCTTGTTGGCGCCGAGGACCAGCGCCAGGCTGACGACGCCCTTGACGAGGCCTGCCGCGGCCGCGAAGCCCCAGTCCCCGTAGATGACGCCCTGGTAGTAGACGTACGTGTCGATCACCTCGGCGACGTCGGCCCCCACGGCGCCGCGCTGCAGGATGAGCTGCTCGAAGCCCACGGTGAGCGCGTCGCCCAGCCGCAGGATGAGCAGCAGCACGATCACGGGTCGCAGCGCCGGCAGCGTGATGTGCCACATCCGCCGCCAGCGGTTGGCGCCGTCGACGGCGGCCGCCTCGTAGAGCTCGGGCGACACGGTGGACAGCGCGGCGAGGAAGATGATGATCCCCCAGCCGGCGTCCTTCCAGACCGACTGCATGGTGACCAGCACCAGGAACGTGTCGGGGTTCGTCATGAGGTCGAAGCCCGTGCCGAGCCCCGCGTCGCGCAGGGTCTGGTTGACCAGGCCCGCACCCCCGAAGATCTGCTGGAAGATCGTCACGACCAGCACCCACGAGAAGAAGTGGGGCAGGTACACGATCGACTGGATGGTCGTGCGGATGCGCGGCGTCACGACGCTGTGGAGCAGCAGCGCCAGCACGATCGGCACGGGGAAGAAGAAGACGAGCTGGAACGCCGTGATCACCAGGGTGTTCTGCACCGCGTCCAGGAACAGCGGGTTGGACAGCACCCGCTCGAAGTTCGCCCAACCGACGAACGGGCTGCGCAGGAACCCCGTGTACGGCGAGTAGCTCTGCCACGCGATGACGTTGCCGAGCATCGGCACGTAGGCGAACACGGCGAGCAGGAGCACCGCCGGCAGCGTCATGACGAGCAGCGCCCCGTCGCGCCGCAGGCGCGTGCGCACCGACAGCCGCCGGACCGGGAGGGGCTCCGGCCGGGCCCCCGCGGACGTGCCCGCGGGGTCCCGGACCGGGTCCGGCGCCGTGGCGGCCCTCCCTCCGCCGCGACGCACGATCTGACCGAGGCCCGTCACTGCGCGTCCAGGATCTCCTGGTAGAAGGAGCGCAGCTCCTCACCCCCCGCGGAACGCCAGGTCTCGACCGCCGCGTCGAGGTCGTCGAGCGACTTGCGGCCCCGTGAGATGTCCTTCTCGAGGTCGACGAAGGGCTGCCCGATCGACGCGAACTGCGCGGGCTCGACGATCTGCTGCGCGTAGAAGAGCGGGTCCGTGACGAACTCGGCCGCCTTCTGCTGCCACGTCGAGGACGCCTCGACGTAGCCGGGGTACTGCACCCGGGTGTTCGCGATCGGGCCGTCGACGAGGAACATGTACGTCGGCTGCAGCTCGGTCGCGGCGAGCGCGGTGGGCACGGGCACGCCGCCCTCCCCCTTGGTGTAGTGCACGCCTTCGACGCCGTTCTGCACCAGGTCGAACTCGGTGGTGCCGAACGGTGCCGCCAGCACGTTCGCGAGCGCGAGCAGCTCGCGGATCCGCTCCTCGTCGTCGCTGCGCTTGAGGAACGAGAAGATGTTGGCGGGGTTGCCCTTCCACAGCACGGGCGTGCCGCCGTCCGCCGCGAACGGGTCGAGGGGCTGCTGCCAGAACCCGGGGTTGCTCGCCAGGTTGTCACGCAGCGCCTCGTGCCACCCGCCGAGCCCGTCGCTCATGAGGAGCGACGTGCCGGACTGGAAGCGGGTCTTGGCCTCCCCCTGCTGGTCGGCCACGGCGTCCGGGTGGACGGCGCCGGACGCGAACAGCTCGGCGTTCCACGCCAGGGCGGCGCGGTACTCCTCGGTCTCCACGCGGTGCACCAGGCGGTCCCCGTCGAGCCGCCACTTCGGCGGCACCGCGTGGATGGTCGCCGAGGTGTTCCACAGGTCCTCGGCACCCCAGCGGCCGCCGCCCGTCAGCTCGGCGGCCAGGTCGAGCAGGTCCTGCCCGTTCCTGACGTCCAGCGTGATGCCCAGCTCGTCGAGGACGTCGGTGCGCACGAAGGTGGCGTCCGTGATGGTCTCGCCCGGGAACGGCAGGCCGTAGAGCCGGCCGTTGAAGACGCAGAACCTCCACGCGTCCGTGGGGATGTTCGCGAGGTTGGGGTACTCCTTGACGGCGTCGCCGCCGAGGTGGTCGGTGAGGTCCTGGAAGATGTTCGGGACGATCTCCGAGCCGAACCGCGGCGGGATGTTCCAGGTGGGTACGCAGACCCAGTCCGGCACGTCCTTGGCGGACGCCAGGACCGTGGCGAGCTTGTCGCCGTAGGTGTTGCCGTCGGTGATCCGGAACTCGATGGACGAGCCGAGGATGCCGTTGACGGCCTCGTAGTACTGGTTGCCCTTGGTGGGCGGGATGGTGCCCCACAGCGGCGTCATCGCGGTGAAGGTGGCGCCGCTGCCGGGGGCCTCGGGGACGGACCGGACCAGCTCGGCGGGCAGCGTCGCGTAGCCGGGGGTGGATCCGTTGACGCTGGGGAAGTCGGGCTCGACGTAGTCGATCGGCACGTACGTCGGCAGGACGTCGCCCGAGGGGACGGCGCCGGGTGCGGCGGCCGGGGCGTCGCTCGTGCCGCAGCCCGTCAGCAGGGACGGGACGCCGACGACGGCCGCACCTGCGGCGACCATGCCGAGGAACGAGCGGCGATGCACGGGCCGGTCGGCGAGGCTCCCGGCGGAGGTGGTGGTGTTCATCAGCGCCCTTCACTCCCTCGTGGATGTGGACGTGCTGCGGTCGACCGGGCCGTCGCGCGGCGCCGCGGGTCCTCGATGACCCCGATGGACATCGCGCAATCGAAGCGGTTCGACTCGGTTT
Source organism: Cellulomonas wangleii (assembly GCF_018388445.1). Classification (NCBI taxonomy): domain Bacteria; kingdom Bacillati; phylum Actinomycetota; class Actinomycetes; order Micrococcales; family Cellulomonadaceae; genus Cellulomonas; species Cellulomonas wangleii. The sequence continues at coordinate 1,206,332 of NZ_CP074405.1, read as the reverse complement.
CGTGCTCGGGAATCTAGGGGACGGCACCGATTCAGGCAAGACCCCCACAACTGACAGGAGGAACTTGTCAGCGCCGGCCGATTCGGCCACGATGGCTGGCCAGCACGCCCGACGTGGTCATCGAAACGGTTCGACCATCGCACGCGTACCGGCGGCCCCGAGCCCTCGTGCGCACCCATCGCACGCCCCCGACGACGAGGAGCGACGTGGCCGACGCCACCACCCCCGACCTGCTCGTCGCCGACGCCCCACCGGCCTGGCGCGACGCGACGCTGCCCGTGCGGAGTCGCGCCGAGGCACTCCTCGTCGCGCTCACCCCCGAGGAGCGGATCGCGCTGCTGCACCAGCACGCCCCGGCCGTCCCCCGCCTCGGCCTGGCGGCCTTCCGCACGGGGTCGGAGGCGCTGCACGGCGTGGCCTGGCTGGGCACCGCCACGGTCTTCCCGCAACCCGTCGGGCTCGCCGCGTCGTGGGACACCGACCTCCTCGAGCGCGTCGGCGCGGTGGTCGGCACCGAGCTGCGGGCCAAGCACGCGGCGGACCCGACGGTCTCGCTCAACGTCTGGGCGCCGGTCGTCAACCCGCTGCGGCACCCCGGGTGGGGCCGCACCGAGGAGGGGTTCTCGAGCGACCCCCACGTCACCGCCCTGCTGGCGACGGCCTACGCCCGGGGCCTGCGCGGCGACGACCCCGTGTACTGGCGGACCGTGCCGACCCTCAAGCACGTCCTGGGCTACGGCAACGAGACCGACCGGGCCGTGACCAGCAGCAACCTGCCCCCGCGCGTGCTGCGCGAGTACGAGCTGCCGGCGTTTCGCGGACCGCTGCGAGCCGGCGTCGTCGGCGCCCTCATGCCGTCGTACAACCTGGTGAACGGGCGTCCAGCCCACCTGTGCGGCGAGCTGCTCGACGAGCTGCGCTCGTGGTCGGACGAGTCCCTGCTGGTGGTCTCGGACGCCGCCGCGCCGGGCAACGTCGTGACGTTCCAGCGCTACCACGACGACCACGTCGCCTCCCACGCCGCGCTGCTGCGCGCGGGCGTCGACTCGTTCACCGACAACGACGCCGACGCCGGCCCCACGGTCGCCCGCCTCACCGCGGCGCTCGACCGCGGCCTGCTCGAACCGGCGGACGTCGACCGCGCGGTCCTGCGCCACCTCGAGCTGCGCATCCGCACCGGTGAGCTGGACCCCGAGCTGGACCCGTGGCGGGTCGGCCCCGACGCGATCGACCTGCCCGCGCACCGCGCCCTGGCGCGGGAGTCCGCCGCACGGGGGGTCGTCGTGCTCGCGAACGACGGTGCGCTCCCCCTGGACCCGCTCGCGAACGTGGCGGTCGTCGGACCGCACGCCGAGCGGGTCCTGCACGACTGGTACTCCGGCACGCCGCCGTACCTGGTGGGGCTGGCCCCGTCACTGGCGACGCGCCTGGGCACGCACGCCGTGCACGTCGCCGACGGCGCCGACCGCATCACGCTCACCGCGACCAGCACCGGGCGGGGGGTGCGCGCGCTGGCGGACGGCACGCTGGTGGCGGACGCCGACGAGCCGCCGGGGCACGACCTCACCGACTGGGGCGACGGGCTGCTGACCCTGCGCGACGTCGGTCGCGACCTGCTGTGGTCCGGGGCGCGCTGGGCCGTGCGCGCCGACGCGACCCGCGTGGGCGGCTGGGTCGCCCAGGAGTCCTTCCGACGCACCCGGCACGACGACGGCACGTGGTCGCTGCAGCACGCCGGGTCCGGCCGCTGGCTGCGCGTGCAGCACGACGAGGCCGGCACGCTCGTCGCCGACGCACCGGACGCCGCGCTCGCCGAGCGCTTCCGCGTCGACCTGCTGCGCAGCGGAGCCGCCGCGGTCGCGGACGCCGCGGCCGCCGCCGACGTCGTCCTCGTCACGGTCGGGAACGACCCGCACCTGCACGGGCGCGAGACCGAGGACCGCCCGCACCTGGACCTGCCCGCACCGCAGGTCGCGCTGTGGCGGGCCGCCCGGGCCGCGGGTGCACGGGCGGTGCTGGTCGTCGTCTCGTCGTACCCGTACGTGCTCGGCCCGGCCGGCGACGAGGCCGACGCCGTCGTCTGGTCGTGCCACGCCGGGCAGGAGCTGGGCAACGGGCTGGCGGACGTCCTGCTGGGCGAGGCGGAACCCACGGGGCGGCTCGCCCAGGAGTGGCCCGCCGACGCCGCGCAGGCGGGCGACCTGCTCGACCAGGACGTCATCGCGACGCACGCCACGTCCTGGTACAGCCGCACCCGTCCCCGGTACGGGCTGGGGCACGGGCTGACGTACGGCGCGCCCGTGTACGACGACCTGTGGTGCACCCCCGGCCCGGTGCGTGACGGCGACGGGGTGGTCGCCCACGTCACCGTCACCAACGCCGGCGACCGGCCGGCGCACGAGCTCGTGCAGCTCTACGTCGACGCGCCCGAGCACCGGCTGGCGTACCCGCACCGCGTGGTCGCCCACACGCGGGTCGTCGTGCCGCCGGGTGGCACCGCCGTCGCGACCCTGCACGTGGCCGTCGCCGACCTCGCGGTGTGGGACGTGACCCGCGACCGGTGGGTCGTGGAGCCGGGCCGCTACGTGCTGACCGCCGCCCCGTCGAGCGCGCACGACGGGCCGCGCGCCGACCTGTGGGTGGCGGGCGACCCCGTGCCTCCGCGCGACCTGCGCACCCGGCCCGCACGTGCGGTCGACGCCGACGCGCTGGCGGGCGTCGACCCCGCCGACCTCACGCCGACGACCGGCACCTGCGTGCAGGTCCGGCGGGGCCACCCGGCCGGGAGCGTGCTGCTGCGGGACTGCGACGTCGCGGGAGCAGCCGCGGTCGAGCTCACCGTGGCCCGCACGCGGGCGGGCGACGCAGCCGTCGAGCTGCTGGACGCGGCCGACGGGTCGGTCCAGGTCCGCATCGACGTGCCCGCCGGCGGCGGCCGGTACGACTGGTGCACGCTGACGACGCCCCTCGCCCCGGACTCCGCCCTGACGAGGGCGGACGGTCCGCGCGACCTGCGCCTCCGGCTGCTCGGGTCCGCGCGTCTGGCCACCGTGCGACTGACGTGACCGGCACGCCGGGCGTCGGGCCGGACGTCCCCGCGGCCGGTCGGGCGGCGACCGTCAGGCGACCCAGAGCCCCCCACGTGCGACACGCAACGGGCGCAGGTCGGGCGTCGTGACGACCAGGTCGGCGCGCCGCCCCGGCACGAGCGCACCGACGTCGTGCCGGCCGAGCACGTCGGCCGGCGTCGCGGACGCCGCCCGGACCGCGTCGACCAGGGGCACACCCGCCGCGACGGTCGCCCGCACGACGTCGAGCAGGTGCGCGACGCCGCCGGCGATGGCACCGGTGCTGACCCCGCCGTCGGCCGTGGGCTGCAGCACCCGCGCGACACCGTCGGCGACCCGGACGGCGGCGGGGCCCAGGCGGTAGTCCCCGTCGGGCATGCCGGCCGCGGCCATCGCGTCGGTCACGAGCACGGCACCGTCGGGGCCGACGAGCTCCATGACCGCACGGACGGTGGCCGGCGCCAGGTGCGTGCCGTCGGCGACCAGCTCGACCACGAGCTCACCCCGCGCAGCGGCGGCCAGGCACGCGGCGACCGGCCCCGGGTCCCGGTGGTGCGGCGGGCGCATGCCGTTGAACAGGTGGGTGGCGGTCGGCCGGGGACCCCTCGCCCGGGGCGACGTCGCGAGCAGGTCGAAGGCTCGCGCGACCGCCGCCTCGACCTGCTCGGCCGTCCCGTCGGTGTGCCCCACGGAGGGCAGCGCACCGGCGGCGACGAGAGCGGCGAGCACGTCCTGCCCCCCGTCCGCCACACCGGGGACCTCGGGTGCCACCGTCATCGTCACCAGGTGGCCCCTCGCGGCCGCAGCGAGGTCGCGCACGAGCGTGGGGTCGCCCGGCAGCATGTCGTCGGCGCTCTGCGCACCGCAGCGGGCGGGCGCCAGGAACGGCCCCTCGAGGTGGATGCCCGCGACGACACCGGCGTCCGCCGCGTCGGCGAGCAGCGCGGCCCGCTCCAGCAGCACCGCGCGGGGGGCCGTGACGAGGGACGCGACCAGGGTCGTGGTGCCGTGCCGCAGGTGCTGGGCCGCTGCCCGCGCCACGTCCTGCGGCCCCGTGGCGTCGGGGAAGCCGGCGCCGCCACCGCCGTGGCAGTGCAGGTCGACCAGCCCCGGCAGCACCAGCGTGCCCGGCGCCGGGGCGTCCGGCCGCTGCTCCGCCGGTACCTGCGCCGCGGGCTCGACCCGGTCGACGCGACCGTCCACCACGTGCACCACCGCGTCACGCAGCACCCCGGTGGGCGTCACGACGTCCCCCCGCACGAGCAGCGGACCGGTGGGGTCGGGGGCGTGGCTCACCATGGCCCCATCATGGCGCGGCACGGGACGCGTCAGCGCCGCTCGCGCGGCGCGGCGGTCCCGCGGCGCGCCCGCACGGCGCCCGCCGCCAGCCCGCCGACCAGTCCGGCCAGGGCCGGCAGCCCGATGAGGTCCCACGCCGCCGAGCCCGCCTGCCAGGGCCACGCCGACAGCAGCACTCCGGTCTGCACCACACCGACCAGTGCACCCCCGACCAGGCCCAGCCCTGCGTACACGCCCGGCCCCGGGCCGAACCGCCCCAGCACCGCCCGCGCCAGCACCACGAGCGGCACCGCGCAGAGCACAGCGGGCCCGGCTGCGTACAGCAGCCACGTCGCGGAGCCGGTCAAGGCCTGCGCGCCGGGGCCGTCGACCAGCAGGAACGCCGCGGCGCGCACGACCCAGGCCGTGACCACAGCGACGACGACCCCCACGACGGCCGGCGCCGTCCAGTGCCGGATCACGCCCGGGCCGCCGCGACGAGGCGCAGCACGTCCTGCGCCGCACCGGGCACGACCGGCAGACGCGCGAGCGAGACGAGTCGCCCCACGACCGGTGCCGCACCGTCGATGAGCGCTCGGGTGCGCCGGGAGCCCTCCGAGTCGTCGTTCCCCCGCTCGCGGAACAGCCGCAGGGCCGTCGACCGGATCAGCTCGCGGGTCTCGTCCGCGGTGCGCCGCGCGCTCACGGCGCGACCGCCGCAGGAGCACCGGCCGTCACGTGCTCGCCCCTGTCGGCATGCCGGCCGTCGGCGAGGTCTGCGGGTTCGCCCGTCCGCACCGTGTCCATGGTGCAAGTGAACACGTTCATCCGAACCCGCTCACGACGTCAGAAGAGGCGGGCGTCCACGTCGTCGACGCCCCGCATGGCGTCGTAGTCGAGCACCAGGCACGTGATGCCGCGGTCGGTGGCGAGCACCCGCGCCTGCGGCTTGATCTCCTGCGCGGCGAACACGCCCCGCACGGGCGAGAGGCGCGGGTCACGGTTGAGCAGCTCCAGGTAGCGCGTGAGCTGCTCGACGCCGTCGATGTCACCGCGCCGCTTGATCTCGACGGCCACGCTCCCGCCGCCGGGCGCCTTCGCCAGGATGTCGACCGGGCCGATCGCCGTCGGGTACTCGCGCCGCACCAGCGTGTGGCCGGACCCGAGCAACCCGATCTGGGCTGCCAGCAGCTCCTGCAGGTGCGCCTCGACGCCGTCCTTGACGAGGCCGGGGTCGACGCCCAGCTCGTGCGCCGAGTCGTGGTGCACCTCGTAGAGGTCGATCACGAGCCGGTCGTCGGTCTTGGCGTGCTGCACCGTCCAGACCTGTGTCACGCCGGCGGCACGCTGCTCGGCGTCCGGCTCCCCCACGGCGAGGGAGCACGGCGGGCTCATCCAGTTCAGCGGCTTGTACGAGCCGCCGTCGGAGTGCAGCAGCACCGACCCGTCGGCCTTGACCACCACGAGCCGGCGCGCGCGGGGCAGGTGCGCCGACAGCCGTCCCGTGTACCGCGCCGCGCACTCGGCGACCACCAGGCGCATGGACGCTCCTTCAGTGCTTCGGGGGGATCAGAACACCTTGCCGACCCGCGAGGGGGTGGCCTCCAGCCAGGACGTGAAGCCGGCGTACGCGTCGGCGGACATCTGCAGCCGGATCTCCTGGAGCGGACCGCCGGTCGCGGGAGCGACCTGGCAGCGCGCGACCACCGCCTGCGGCTTGCCGGGGACGAGCGGCAGCACCGTGCGCTCGAGGACGACGATGCTGCCGCGCGACCACGTCCGGGCCGGACGAGGCATGACCGACGCCCGCCGCCACCAGTAGAGGGTCACCGAACCGTACTGCGCGACCCCCCGGGCGGACGGCGTCCTGCCGTCGTGCGCCGCCTCGACCAGGCGGCACGAGAACGAACCGACCCGGCGCGAGAGCGTGCTCGTGCGGGACAACCACACCACGGCGACGACCCCGGCGAGGAGCACCAGCGTCGCCGCGACCGTGATCCACGCCGCACCGTTCACGCCGTGACCTCCACGCCGACGTCCGCCGCGTCAGCGCCCGGTCGGGGCGGTGCCGGCCGACCCGGAGACCGAGTCGACCACCACCGTCACCTGGTCGGAGTCGACGGACAGGAAGCCCCCGTCGACGTCCCACGACAGCGGCGCGCCGCCGCCGGCGGGCACCACGCGGACCGCGCCGGGCCGCAGCACCGACAGGATCGGCGTGTGCCCGGCGAGGATGCCGATGTCACCGTCGGCCGCGGGGGCCGACACCAGACGTGCGGTGCCGGACCACACCTTGCCGTCCGCCGCCACGACGTCGACCTCGAGCTGAGCCACCGTGCTGCCTCCTGAGTCCTGGTACGTCGTCTGTGCCCGCAGGCTCAGACGCCGTACTCCTTCTGGATGCGGGCCCAGTTGCGCTCGAGGTCCTCGAGGCCACCGATGTTGAAGAACGCCTGCTCCGCGATGTGGTCGAACTCGCCCTCGGCGATCTTCTTGAACGCCTCGACCGTCTCGGACACCGGCACCGTCGAGCCGACGACGCCCGTGAACTTCTCGGCCATGTACGTGTTCTGCGAGAGGAACTGCTGGATGCGGCGCGCACGCGCGACGATCGTCTTGTCCTCCTCGCTGAGCTCGTCCACACCGAGGATCGCGATGATGTCCTGGAGCTCCTTGTTGCGCTGCAGGATCTGCTTGACCTGCGTCGCGACGTCGTAGTGCTCCTGGCCCACGTAGCGCGGGTCGAGGATCCGGCTGGTCGAGGCCAGCGGGTCGACGGCCGGGTACAGACCGCGCGACGCGATCTCACGGCTGAGCTCGGTGGTCGCGTCGAGGTGCGCGAACGTCGTGGCCGGCGCCGGGTCGGTGTAGTCGTCCGCGGGGACGTAGATCGCCTGCAGCGACGTGATGGAGTGACCACGCGTGGAGGTGATGCGCTCCTGCAGCTGACCCATCTCGTCGGCGAGGTTGGGCTGGTAGCCCACCGCGGACGGCATGCGGCCGAGCAGCGTGGAGACCTCGGAGCCCGCCTGCGTGAACCGGAAGATGTTGTCGATGAAGAGCAGCACGTCCTGCTTCTGCACGTCGCGGAAATACTCCGCCATCGTCAGGGCGGACAGGGCGACGCGAAGACGCGTGCCCGGGGGCTCGTCCATCTGGCCGAAGACGAGGGCCGTCTTGTCGAAGACGCCCGCCTCCTCCATCTCGACGATGAGGTCGTTGCCCTCACGGGTGCGCTCGCCGACACCGGCGAACACGGAGACACCACCGTGGTCCTGCGCGACGCGCTGGATCATCTCCTGGATGAGGACGGTCTTGCCGACACCGGCACCGCCGAACAGGCCGATCTTGCCGCCCTGGACGTACGGGGTGAGCAGGTCGATGACCTTGATGCCGGTCTCGAACATCTGCGTCTTCGACTCGAGCTGGTCGAAGGCCGGGGGCTTGCGGTGGATCGGCCAGCGCTCGGTGATCTCGAGCGTCTCGCCCTCGGCGAGGTTGAGCACCTCACCCGTGACGTTGAAGACCTTGCCCTTGGTGACGTCACCGACGGGCACCGAGATCGGCAGACCCGTGTCGCGCACCTGCGCGCCGCGGACCAGGCCGTCGGTCGGCTTGAGCGCGATCGCGCGCACCAGCGAGTCGCCGAGGTGCTGCTCGACCTCGAGGGTCATCGTGAAGCCGCCGGAGGCCTCACCCTCGCCCTGCGCCGAGAGGTCGATGTCGACCTCGAGCGCGTTGTAGATCTCGGGGATCTGGTCCGGCGGGAACTCGATGTCCACGACGGGCCCGATGACCCGCGCGACCCGGCCGACGCCGGGCGTGCCGGCGTTCGCGGCCGTCGCGTCGACGGTGGTGGCGGTCATGTCTGCCTCGCTTCGCTCGTCCGGAACGCTCGGGCGCCCGGCTGGGGTCGGTGTCGTGCTGTCGTTCGGGTCAGGAGGCCGCGAGAGCGTCGGCACCCGACACGATCTCGCTGATCTCCTGCGTGATCTCGCCCTGACGCGCCTGGTTGGCCAGTCGCGTGTACAGGCGGATGAGGTCCTCGGCGTTCTCGGTGGCCGTGTGCATGGCACGCTGCCGCGCGGCGAGCTCGGACGCGGCCGCCTGCAGGAGGTTCGCGTAGATGCGGGTGCGGACGTACCGCGGCAGCAGCGAGTCCAGCACCTCCTCCGGGCTCGGCTCGAACTCGTAGAGCGGCAGGGCGTCGTGCTCGCCGGCGGGCTCCACGCCCTCGACGACCTCGAGCGGGAGCATCCGGATCACGCGCGGGCGCTGCGTCACCATGTTCACGAACTGCGTGAACACGACGTGCACCTCGCCCACGCCGCCCTCGTCGGCCGGAGCACGGAAGGCCGCCAGCAGGGCGTCCGCGATCTCGTCGGCCACCTCGGGGGTGGGCGCGTCCGAGAACCCGGTCCACCGCCCGGCGAGCTCACGCTGCCGGAAGGTGTAGTAGGCCACCGCTCGCCGCCCGGAGACGAAGAGCGAGACCTGCTTGCCCGACTGCTCCAGACGCTGCACGAGCCGCTCGGTCTCGCGGATGACGCTCGCCGAGTACGCGCCGGCCATGCCACGGTCCGAGGCGATGAGCAGCACAGCGACCCGCTTCGTGTCGTCCCGCTCCACGAGGAAGGGGTGCGACACGTCGGAGTGGGTGGCGACCGCCGACACCGCGCGCGTGATCGCGCGCGCGTACGGCGTGGCCATGGTCACCCGCCCGCGCGCCCGGCCGATGCGCGACGCCGCGATGAGCTCCTGGGCGCGGAACATCTTCTTCAGCGACTGGGTGCTCTTGATCCGCGCCTTAAAGACGCGCTGCTGACCGGCCATGCTCAGGCCCGCTTCTGGCGGACGATCTGCTCCTGCTCGACCTCGACACCCTCGTTCTCGGCGTCGCCGCCCACGAGCGGCGTCCCGTCGAACTTCAGGAAGCCCAGCCGGAACTCGTCGATCGCACCGGCCAGTGCCTGCTCCGTCGCCTCGTCGAGCTTGCCCGTCTCGGCGATCGTGGACAGCACGTCGGTGTTGCGACGCAGGTGGTCCAGCAGCTCGGTCTCGAAGCGGCGGACGTCCTCGATCGGCACGTCGTCCAGCTTGCCCTTGGTGCCGGCCCAGATCGACGCGACCTGGTTCTCCACCGGGTACGGCGAGTACTGGCCCTGCTTCAGCAGCTCCATGAGGCGCGCACCACGGGTGAGCTGCGCACGCGACGCCGCGTCGAGGTCGGAGGCGAACATGGCGAACGCCTCGAGCGAGCGGTACTGCGCCAGGTCGAGCTTCAGCGTGCCGGACACCTGCTTCATCGCCTTGACCTGCGCGGCACCACCGACGCGGGACACCGAGATGCCGACGTCGACGGCCGGGCGCTGGTCGGCGTTGAACAGGTCCGACTGCAGGAAGATCTGGCCGTCGGTGATGGAGATGACGTTGGTCGGGATGTACGCCGAGACGTCGTTCGCCTTGGTCTCGATGACCGGCAGCCCGGTCATCGAGCCCGCGCCGAGCTCGTCGGAGAGCTTCGCGCAACGCTCGAGCAGGCGGGAGTGCAGGTAGAACACGTCGCCGGGGTACGCCTCGCGGCCCGGCGGGCGGCGCAGCAGCAGCGACACGGCGCGGTACGCCTCGGCCTGCTTCGACAGGTCGTCGAACACGATGAGGACGTGCTTGCCCTGATACATCCAGTGCTGGCCGATGGCCGAGCCGGTGTACGGGGCGAGGTACTTGAAGCCGGCCGGGTCGGACGCGGGGGCCGCGACGATCGTCGTGTACTCGAGCGCGCCGGCGTCCTCGAGGGCGGAGCGCACCGAGGCGATCGTCGAGCCCTTCTGGCCGATCGCGACGTAGATGCAGCGGACCTGCTTCGACGGGTCGCCGGTCTCCCAGTTCGCCTTCTGGTTGATGATCGTGTCGATCGCGATGGCCGTCTTGCCGGTCTGGCGGTCGCCGATGATGAGCTGACGCTGCCCGCGCCCGATCGGGATCATCGAGTCGATCGCCTTGAGGCCGGTCTGCAGCGGCTCGTGCACCGACTTGCGCGCCATGACGCCCGGCGCCTGCAGCTCCAGGGCGCGGCGGGCGTCCGTGGCGACCTCGCCGAGGCCGTCGATCGGCTGGCCCAGCGGGTCCACGACGCGACCGAGGTACCCGTCACCGACGGCGACCGAGAGCACCTCGCCCGTGCGGCGGACCTCCTGGCCCTCCTCGATGCCGGTGAACTCGCCCAGGACGACGACACCGATCTCGCGGACGTCGAGGTTGAGCGCCAGGCCGAGCGTGCCGTCCTCGAACTTCAGCAGCTCGTTGGCCATCGCGCCGGGCAGGCCCTCGACCTGCGCGATGCCGTCGCCTGCGATCGAGACCCGGCCGACCTCTTCGGTCGCCGGTCCCTTGGGCTCGTAGGACTTCACGAAGCTGTCCAGCGCGGAGCGGATGTCCTCCGGCCGGATCGTCAGCTCAGCCATGGCGTTCTCCTCATCTGACGCACGCGCCTCGCGCGTGCGGTGTGTCGTGGGCCGGTGCTCCGGCGTGGGTCAGCCGGCCAGCTGCCGGCGGGCGTCGGCGAGTCGGGAGAGGACGGTCGAGTCGATGACGTCGGGACCGGCCTGCACGCGCAGACCCCCCACGACATCCGGGTCGACGACGACGTTCACCTGGACGGGCCGTCCGAGCGCACGCCCCAGGAGGGCGGCGAGACGGTCCGTCTGCGTCGGGCTGAGCGGCGCGGCCGCCACGACCGTGGCCACCTCACGGCTGCGCAGCTCGGCGATCAGGTCACCGACGTGGTTGAGCGTGGTGACGAACCGGCGTCCGCGCGGCGCGACCGCGGCGCGGCGCGCCACCGCACGGGTGATCGCGGTGCCCTGGCCGCCGAGGATCCGGTCGACCAGGTCGCCGCGGGCCTGCGCGGGGAACGCGTCGTCGAGCAGGTAGCGACGCACCTCGCGCTGCCCGGCCAGGGACCGGGTCAGCCCGAACAGCTCGTCCTCCACCTCGCCCAGCGTGCCGTCCGCCTCCGCGGACGACAGCAGCGCACGGAAGGCGAGCCGCTCGGTCGCGCCCGCGAGGTCGGCGTCCGCCGACCACCGGGACCGCACGAGCGCCTGGGCGATCTCGACGGTGCGGGGGTCCGCACCGTCGAGCACCCGCGCGACCAGCGCGCTCTTCGGGTCGCCCTCGACCGACGGGTCGGCGAGGGTGCGACGCAGCGAGCTCGACGAGTCGAGCGCGTCCACGAGGGCGAAGAGCTCCTCGCTGATCCTGCGTGCCTGCCCGCCGGCGGCGCGGACGACCGGCGTGTACCGGTTCTCCACCGCCTCCAGCGAGGCGCGACTGGTCCCGCGCATCAGTTCCCCTTGCCTGCGCTCGTGGTGGTGCCCGCCTCGAGCTCGTCGAGGAACCGGTCGACGACGCGCGAGCGGCGCGCCTCGTCCTCGAGCGACTCGCCCACGATCTTCGAGGCGAGCTGCGTGGCGAGCGTGCCGACGTCCGCGCGCAGCGACACCGCGGCCTGCTGGCGCTCGGCCTCGATCTGGCGCTGGGCGGTCTCGGCGATGCGAGCCGCCTCCTCCTGGGCGCGCACACGCGACTCGGCGAGGATCTGCCCACCCTCGGTGCGCGCGTCCTCGCGGATGCGTGCGGCCTCGGCACGAGCGTCGGCGAGCAGCTTCTGGTACTCCTCGAGCTGCGCTGCCGCCTCCGCCTGGGCCGACTCGGCCTTCGCGATCCCGCCCTCGATCTTCGCCGTGCGCTCGTCCAGCACCGCCTGGAACTTCGGCAGCACCAGCTTGTAGAACGCGACGCCGATGACCACCAGGACGAGCGTCGACCAGAACAGGTCGTAGCCGGCGGGGACGAGCAGCCGGATGCCCTCGACCTCTTCCCCCGCGGCCGTCACGACGCCCGCGGGGACCGCGGCGCCGCTCACTGGAAGAGGAACCCGGTGATGAGGCCGAGGAGGCCGAGGACCTCGACGAAGCCGATGCCGATGAACATCGTGGTGCGCAGCTGGCCGGCGACCTCGGGCTGGCGCGCGATGCCCTCGACGGTCTTACCGATGAGGATGCCCAGACCGATGCCGGGGCCGAGCACCGCGAGGCCGTAGCCGACGGTCGCGATGTTCCCGGAGACGGCGTCAGCGGCGGCAAGGATCATGCTGGTGTCTGCCACGGTGGCTCGTTCCTTCCGTTGGGTCCCCGGCCGGTCGGCCGGGGGCTCGTACTCACGTGCGGGACCACGCGCCCGCGGGGCGTGGTGTCAGTGCTCGTCCGAGATCGACAGGCTGATGTAGACAGCCGCGAGGACGACGAAGATGTAGGCCTGCAGCGCGGCGACGAACACCTCGAACAGGGTGATGGCGAAGCCGCCGAGCAGGCTCGGGACGGCGAACACGCTCATGCCCGACATGGAGCGGACGAAGTAGTCCGTGGCCGCGAAGCAGAGCACCAGCATGAGGTGGCCGGCGACCATGTTGGCCATGAGCCGGACGGCCAGCGTCACGGGCCGCAGGATGAAGACGGTGAGGAACTCCACCGGCGTCAGCAGGACGTAGAGGAACGGCGGGACGCCCGGCGGGAACAGGCTGACCTTGAGGAAGCCGCCGAGCCCGTGGGCGCGGATCCCCGCGCCCAGGTACATGACGTACACCCACAGCGCGAGCATGATCGGCAGGCCGATCAGCGCGCTCCCGGCGATGTTCAGCCCGGGGATGATCCCTGTGATGTTGAAGGCGAGGATCGCGAAGAACACCGTGGTGAGGAAGGCGACGTACTTGTGCGCCTTCTCCTTGCCGATGATGTCCTCGGCCACGTTCACCCGGACGAAGTCGAGCAGGAGCTCGATCACGTTCTGCCCGCGGCTGGGCACGAGCCGCGCCTTGCGCGCCGCGACGATCATGATCGTCAGCAGGACGACCACGGCCACGACCCGCACGAACTGCATCCGGTTGAACTCGAAGATCGTGCCTTCGAACAGGATGGCCGGCGGGAAGAAGTCCGCGATCGAGGGCGTGTGGAAGACGTTCTCGTCCGCGGCGAGCGGCAGGATCGTCGCGATGCTGGACAGGGCGGTCTCCTGTGGTCGTGATGGCCGGTGCCGCCTCGTCGCGGGCACACCAGCAGCACCTGGCCGTCGTGGATGGGGGAAGCCTAACCCATGCATGACCTTGGTCCGGCCTGCGGGGACGCTTCATGTGGTGACGCAGGTCACCGCGCCGGGGCGCCGGGCTCCACGTAGGGGACCCGGCCCGTCTGGACCGCCCGGAAGTCGAGCACGGCAGCCCCCACGACGCCCAGCGCCAGCACCGCGGCCAGCACACCACGGGAGTAGAAGTCGTGGTCACGCAGCAGCGCGAGGACGACCACCACGACGAGCACCTTGGCCAGCCAGGTCCCCATGACCACGGCCGCCATCGTGGTCGGCGGGGAGTGCAGCGTCCGCAGCATCGCCACGACGGTGGTCCCCGAGAACACCAGCGCGAGGCCGACGCCGATCAGCGCGCCCCACACCCCGGGCGCGCCTGCCAGCAGCGCTCCCGCACCGAGGCCCACGACCGCGAGCCCGCCGAGCAGCAGGCCGGTGTCGCGCAGCGCGCGACGGAACACCGCCGCGGTCGGGTCCGGCGCGGGCGCGGCGGGGGTGGGGTCGCTGGTCGTCATGGCTGGGCCTCCACGGGCTCCGGGGTGCGCCCGCGCAGCGGGCCGAGGGTCAGGGCGGTCGCCACCACCACGCCGACGCCGGTGGCGACGAGCACGGTGGTGGTCGACAGGACGGCGAGGGCCGCGACGCCGAAGGCGAGCACGGCCGTCCAGATGTACATGATGAGCACGGCGCGCCGGTGGCTGTGCCCCAGCGCCAGGAGCCGGTGGTGCAGGTGCAGCCGGTCGGGGTGGAACGGGCTCTTGCCCTTGAGGAGCCGCCGCACGATCGCCAGCCCCATGTCGAGCAGCGGCAGCACCAGCACCGCGACGGGCAGCAGGATCGGCACGTAGGCCGGGAACTGCACGCGGTCGACCACCGCGGCGGGGTCGATCTGCCCCGTCACGACGATCGCGGCAGCGGCCATCACGAAGCCGAGCAGCATCGACCCCGAGTCGCCCATGAAGATGCGCGCCGGGTACAGGTTGTGGGGCAGGAAGCCGAGGCAGACGCCCACGAGCGCCGCGACCACCAGCGCCGCCAGGTTGGAGTAGTCGTCCCGGCTGGTGTCGACCGTCAGCAGGTACGCGTAGAGGAAGAAGGCCACACCGCCGATCGCCAGCACGCCCGCCGCGAGGCCGTCGAGCCCGTCGACGAAGTTGACGGCGTTCATCGCGACGATCACGGAGACGACGGTGATGAAGACGAACATGCGCGACGACCCGGTCAGCACCCCACCGATCGGCAGCTGGTAGAGCAGGACGCCCTGCCAGGCCAGGAACCCGGCGGCCAGCACCTGGCCCATGAGCTTGGTCAGCCAGTCCAGGTCCCAGATGTCGTCGGCGACACCCAGCGCGCACACCAGGGCCGCGCCCCCCACCACACCGAGGATCGGCCGGGGGTTGGCGTACACCGGTTCGAGGAACGGCAGCCGGGAGCCCATGAGCAGCGCCACCAGCAGCCCGGCGAACATCGCCATGCCGCCCAGGCGTGGGGTGGGGATCGCGTGCACGTCACGGTCGCGCACCGCCGTGATCGCACCCCACCGCAGCGCGCACCACCGTGCGAGCGGCGTCATGAGGTACGTGACCACGGCCGCGATGACCATGATGAGCAGGTAGACCCTCACGGCGCGGGGGCCCCCGGCGTGGCGGCGGCACCGTCCGCGGCGGCACCGTCCGCGGCGGGGCCCGGGCGGTCCGGCGGCGGGGGCGCCATGACGGGGGCGACCGTGGCGAGCGTGGCGACGTCCAGCGCCCCGAGGCGCACGATGCGCAGCACGTCGCCGGTCGCGTCGACGATGGTGGAGGCCACCCCGCCGGGGCTGGTGCCGCCGTCGAGGAAGACGGGGACCTTGGCGCCGAGCTGGCGGTACGCCTCGACGGCCGTCGTGGCGGCCGGGTGGCCGGTGAGGTTGGCGCTGGACACGGCGAGCGGCCCCGTGCGCCGCAGCAGCGCGAGCGCGACCGGGTGGTCGGGCATCCGCAGCGCCACGGTGCCGTTCGTCTCCCCCAGGTCCCACGCCAGCGACGGCTGGGCGCGCAGGATCACGGTGAGGCCACCGGGCCAGAACGCCTCGGCCAGCGCACGCACCCCGTCCGGCACGTCGGTGGCCAGGCCGTCGAGCGTCCGCACGTCGGGGATGAGGACCGGCGGGGGCATCTGGCGGCCGCGGCCCTTGGCGTCGAGCAGGGCCTGCACCGCGCGCGGGTCGAACGCGTCGGCGCCGATGCCGTACACGGTGTCGGTGGGCAGGACGACCAGCTCGCCGCGGCCGACGGCGTTGACCGCCTCGTCGATCGCGGGGCCCCAGGTCGCGGGGTCGGTCGCGTCCTTGATCCGGATGAGGCTCACGCGGGCGAGTCTCCCACGACCGCGAGCGCGACCCGCCGTGCCACGAGCGTGCGCGGACGCCCGGTGAGGTCGGGCACGGTCCGCACGTCCGCGAAGGCCCCGGTGGCCCGGGCGGCGGCGCAGGCGGCGGGGCCCTGCACCTCGGCGTGCTCCATCACGAGCAGGCCCCCCGGCGCGAGCAGCCGGGCCGCGGCCGCCACGACCGCGCGCGGCACGTCGAGACCGTCGGACCCGCCCCCGTACAGGGCGAGGTCCGGGTCGTGGTCGCGCACCTCGGGGTCCAGCGGGACCGCGTCCGGCGGGATGTACGGCGGGTTGGAGACCAGGACGTCCACGGTGCCGTCGTGCTCCGCGAGCAGCGCGGGGTCCCGGACGTCACCGGCCAGCACGCGCAGGTCGTCGGCGCCCGCGGCGCGGGCGTTGGCGCCGGCGAGGGTGACCGCGTCGGCGGACAGGTCGACCGCGACGACGCGGGCCGCAGGGACCTCCGTGGCCACCGAGACCGCGATCGCCCCCGTCCCCGTGCACAGGTCCACGACGAGGGGCCGCCCGCCCCTGGCCGCCAGGGCCGCGGCCTCGTCGACCGCGAGCTGCGCGACCGTCTCGGTCTCGGGACGCGGCACGAAGACGCCGGGCGCGACCCGCAACGTGACGTACCGGAACACGGTGCTGCCCACGATGTGCTGCAGCGGCTCGCGGCTGCGGCGCCTCTCCACCACCGCGGCGTAGTCGCGGGCGAACCCGGCCGGCAGCGGCGGGGGCAGCACGAGCTCGACGCGCGGCAGGCCGAGCACGTGGGCGGCCAGCGCCAGCGCGTCGTGCCGCGCGGACGGCACACCGGCCTCCGCGAGCACCGTCGTCGCCCCCTCGACGTACGCGCGCAGGCCGGGCGTCGCGTCGCGGGACACGGCCCCCTGCGGCGCGGCGTCGGCGCCCCGGGTCGCGCCCGTCACGCCGTGACCCCGCCGGCCGCCGCGAGGCGGGCCGCCTCGTCGGCCTCGACCGCCGACGCGATCACCGCGCCCAGGTCGCCGTCGAGCACCTGGTCGAGGTTGTACGACTTGTAGCCGGTCCGGTGGTCCGCGATGCGGTTCTCCGGGAAGTTGTAGGTCCGGATCCGCTCCGAGCGATCCACCGTGCGCACCTGCGAGCGGCGCGCCTCGCTCGCCGCCGCGGCCGCCTCCTCCTGACGGGCCGCGAGCAGCCGTGCCCGCAGCACCCGCAGCGCCTGCTCGCGGTTCTGCAGCTGCGACTTCTCGTTCTGCATCGACACGACGATGCCCGTGGGCAGGTGGGTGATCCGCACCGCGGAGTCCGTGGTGTTGACGGACTGCCCGCCCGGGCCGGACGACCGGTAGACGTCGATGCGCAGGTCGTTCGGGTCGATGTCGACGTCACCCTCGTCGTCGGCCTCGGGGAAGACCATGACGCCCGCGGCCGACGTGTGGATGCGGCCCTGCGACTCCGTGACGGGCACCCGCTGCACGCGGTGCACCCCGCCCTCGTACTTCAGGTGAGCCCAGACACCGTCCTCCGGCGGCCCGGCGGTCCGTGCCTTGACCACGACCTGCGCGTCCTTCACACCGCCCAGGTCCGACGGGGTGGAGTCCAGGACCTGCACGCTCCAGCCCTGCCGCTCGGCGTACCGCGTGTACATCCGCAGCAGGTCGCCGGCGAACAGCGCCGACTCCTCGCCGCCCTCCCCCGCCTTGATCTCGAGGATGACGTCGCGGCCGTCGTCGGGGTCCCGCGGGACCAGGACGCGCCGCAGCCGCTCCGCGGCGTCGTCGGCCGCGGCCTGCAGGGCCGGCACCTCGGTGGCGAACGCCGGGTCCTCGGCGGCCAGCTCACCCGCGGCCTGGGCGTCATCGGCCGCCGCACGCCACTGGCGGTAGGCCTGGACGACGCGCCCCAGCTCGGCGTACCGCCGTCCGAGCCGCCGGGCACGGGCGGCGTCGGCGTGCACGGCGGGGTCCGACAGGTCCCGCTCGATCTGGGCGTGCTCCGCGAGCATCGCCTCCACGGCGTCGAGCTGCTCCACGTGCTGCCTTCCCACTGCGACCGGCCCCGGGCACACGCACCGGACGTGCGCGCGCAAAGCGACAGCGCCGGTGCGCGGGCGGACACGACCATGGAGGGCCGTCGTCCGCCGGGCGCACCGGCGCTGCTGAGGAGCTAGTTGGCCGGCTTCTTGCCGTAGCGGGCCTCGAACCGGGCCACGCGGCCGCCGGTGTCGAGGATCTTCTGCTTGCCCGTGTAGAACGGGTGGCAGGCGCTGCAGACGTCGGCGTGGATCTTGCCGCTCGTCACCGTCGACCGCGTGACGAACGAGTTGCCGCAGGTGCACGTGACCTCGGTGACCACGTACTCCGGGTGGATGCCAGACTTCACGGGAGCTCTCCTTGGGGGTTTGTCTCCGGGTCCGGACGCGCGTCCCGCGCCGGTGAACCGCAGACCGACGGACCATTGTGCCAGAACCGTGGGCCAGGGCGAAAACTTCCCGCACGGGACGCGGACGGCCCCGCACCTCGGGGGTGCGGGGCCGCCCGGCGACGGTGCGCCGGTCACACGACCGTGCGGCTGACGCCCTCCTCGAGGGTGGGGCCGTTGCCGCCCGGGGTGGTCTTCTGCACCTGCAGCAGGAACTCCACGTTGGACCGGGTCTCGCGCAGCTTGCCGAGCAGCAGCTCGATCGCCTGCTGCTGGTCGAGCGCGCCGAGCACGCGACGCAGCTTGTAGACGATCTTCAGCTCGTCGTTGCTCATGAGCACCTCCTCGCGGCGGGTGCCGGACGCGTTGACGTCCACCGCCGGGAAGATGCGCTTGTCCGCCAGCGAGCGGGACAGCCGCAGCTCCATGTTCCCGGTGCCCTTGAACTCCTCGAAGATGACCTCGTCCATCTTCGACCCCGTCTCCACCAGGGCGGAGGCCAGGATGGTCAGGGAGCCACCGTTCTCGATGTTGCGCGCGGCGCCGAAGAACCGCTTGGGCGGGTAGAGCGCCGAGGCGTCCACACCACCGGACAGGATGCGGCCCGACGCGGGCGCCGCCAGGTTGTAGGCCCGCGACAGGCGGGTGAGCGAGTCGAGCAGCACGACGACGTCCTGCCCCAGCTCGACGAGCCGCTTGGCCCGCTCGATGGCCAGCTCGGCGACGATCGTGTGGTCCGACGCGGGGCGGTCGAACGTCGAGGCGATGACCTCGCCCTTGACCGTCCGCTCCATGTCCGTGACCTCCTCAGGGCGCTCGTCGACGAGCACGACCATGAGGTGGACCTCGGGGTTGTTCGCGGTGATCGCGTTGGCGATCTGCTGCATGACGATCGTCTTGCCGGCCTTGGGCGGCGCGACGATGAGGCCGCGCTGGCCCTTGCCGATGGGCGCGACGATGTCGATGACACGCGGCGTCAGGCGACCGGGCTCGGTCTCCAGGCGCAGCCGCTCCTGCGGGTACAGCGGCGTCAGCTTGGTGAAATCGGGGCGCTGGCGCGCCACCTCCGGGTCCATGCCGTTGACCGTGTCGAGCCGGACCAGCGCGTTGAACTTGTTGGGGCGGCCGCCCTGCGGCGCCGCCTCGCCCTCACGCGGCTGACGGACCGCACCGGTGATCGCGTCACCGCGGCGCAGCCCGTGCTTCTTCACCTGGTTGAGCGACACGTACACGTCGTTCGGTCCCGGCAGGTAGCCGGTCGTCCGCACGAAGGCGTAGGAGTCCAGCACGTCGAGGATGCCGGCGACGGGCACCAGGACGTCGTCCTCGGTGACCTCGATCTCGTCGAGGCCACCCAGGTCGCCCTGGGTGCCGCGGCCCGTGCGGCCCCGCTTGCGGTCGCGGTCACGGTCGCGGAACCGGTCGCGCGACCGGCGACGCCGGCCGCCGCGCTCGTCGTCGTCCTGACGGTCGTCGCCGCCCTGGCGGACGTCCTGACCGTCGGCCTGCTGACGGTCGGACTGCTGGCGGTCGGGCTGCTGGCGGTCGCCCTGCTGGCGGTCACCCTGGGCACGGTCGCCCTGCTGGCGGTCGCCCTGGGCACGGTCGTCCCGCTGGCGGTCGCCGCGCTGGCGGTCCCCCGCACGGTCGTCCTGCCGCTCGTCCCGCACGCGGTCGTCGGGGCGACGCTCGGGGCGCTGCCGCTCGACCGTGGCGTCGTCCGCGGGCTCGACCGCGACGGGCGCACCGGCCCCGCGTCCGGCCCGGCGGGAGCGGCGCTCACCGGCACCCTCGGCGCGCGTCCCGCGCTCCTCGCGCTGCTCCGGCGGGGTGAGGCGCGCGTCGAGCGCGGCCTCCAGCCCGGCGAGCGCGTCCCGGCTGCCGGAGCGCTGGCGCGCACGCGCCGGTCGCTCCACGGGTGCCAGGTCGACGGCGGGCACGTCCACGGGTGCGGAGGTCTGCGCGCGCTGCGGGGCGGGCTCCGACGTCACGGGCGCCTCCTGCGCGACGGCCTGGGCCCGGCGCGTCGTCGCACGGGGCTCCGCGGCCTGCGGGCGCTCACCGGAGCGCGCGGCGGAGATCGCCTGCACCAGGTCGCCCTTGCGCATCTTGCTCGTGCCCTTCACGCCGAGCTGCGCTGCCAGGGCCTGGAGCTCCGGCAGGCGCATCGCGGAGATGCTGCCGGAACCCGAGCCGCCCGCAGTGGTCGCGGCGGCGTCGATGGTGTCTGTCACGAAGGATCCTTCCCCCTCGTCGGGGCCCACCCGGTCCGACCGGGAGGAGGCCTGCGTCCGGTCGGACACGACCGGACGGAGCGGTGCCACGCGCGCTGCGTACGACGACGTCTGCTCGCGCGGGCTGGATGTTCCCCTCGTCGTCGACTCGGTGGACCGTCCGGCGGGATTCCAGGAGGTGGTCGGGGAGCTGAGGACCGTGGAAGGTCCACGCCGGGTCACCGACAGGATCCACAGGGGGCCGGAGGACGAGGTCCGGGGAACGGAACAAAGCGTAGCACCGGGGACACCGGCCCCGGGGCGGGTCCGGCGCGTTCACCCGGGCGCGCGCCCGCCGCCGCTCAGTCCAGCAGCGTCACGACGGACGCGCCCTGCGTGTCGACCGGCAGCGGCAGCACGCGCCACCCCGCCATGACTCCCCCGAACGCCGCCGACACGGCGGCGTCGGCGTCGGTCGCGCCGTCCCCCTCCCCGCCGGCGACGCGCCGCGCGAGCGCCAGCACCGTCGGGCCGGCGCCGGAGACGACCGCGGCGACGCCCTGGGCGCGCAGCGCGTCGACGAGCGCGAGGGACGCCGGCATCACCTGCCGCCGGTACTCCTGGTGCAGCCGGTCGCCCGTCGCGGGCAGCAGCAGGTCGGGTCGTCGGCCGAGCGCCTCGACCAGCAGCGCCGAGCGACCGGCCTGCCAGGCCGCGTCCACGTGCGGCACCTGCGCCGGCAGCACGCCCCGCGCCGCGCGGGTCGAGAGGTGCCCGGGCGGGACGATCGCCACGGGGGCGACGTCGGGGTGCACGGTGAGGCGCGCCGCGTGCACCCGCGGGACCGACGCCTGACCGGCGTCGTCCGTCCACGCGACCGTGAGCCCACCCAGCAGCGCGGGGGCCGCGTTGTCGGGGTGTCCCTCGAGGCCCGTGGCCAGCGCGAGCGCCACGTCGTCGTCGAGCGCGTCGGGGTCCCCGACGAGCCCGCGGGCGGCCAGCACGCCGGCCACGACGGCCGCGGCCGACGAGCCGAGCCCGCGGCCGTGCGGCACCCGGTTGTGGCACACCAGGTGCAGCCCGGTCTGCGGGGCACCGACGTGGTCGAGCGCGGCGCGCAGGGCCCGGACCACCAGGTGCGTCTCGTCGTCGGGGAGGGTCCCGGCTCCCTCGCCCTGCACCTCGACACGCACGCCCGGGGTACCGAGCGCGCGCACCTCGAGCTCGTCGTGCAGGCCCAGGGCGAGCCCGAGGGCGTCGAAGCCCGGACCGAGGTTGGCGGAGGTGGCGGGGACCCGGACCCGCACGTGCGCCGCGCGCAGCCGCACGGCGCTCAGTCCAGGCCGAGGGCGTCGGCGATGGACACGACGTCCGCCGACACGCGCACGGGCTGCACCTCGTCACCGTCCGCGGTGCGCAGCGCCCACTGCGGGTCCTTCAGACCGTGGCCGGTCACCGTGACGACGACGCGCGCACCGGCCGGGACCAGACCACGCTCGGCGCGCGCCAGCAGCCCGGCGACGCCCGCGGCGGACGCGGGCTCGACGAACACCCCGACCTCGGCCGACAGCACGCGGTGCGCGGCGAGGATCTGCTCGTCGGTGACGGACTCGATGACGCCGCCCGACACGTCACGGGCCTCCTCGGCCTGCTGCCACGACGCGGGGTTGCCGATGCGGATCGCGGTGGCGATCGTCTCGGGGGTGTCGACGGGGTGACCCAGCACGATCGGGGCGGCGCCCGCGGCCTGGAAGCCCCACATCGCGGGGGTGCGACCGGCGACGGCCGGGAGGGCCTCGCCCGCGTCGAGGCCCGCGTACTCGCGGTAGCCCCTCCAGTACGCCGTGATGTTGCCGGCGTTGCCGACGGGCAGGCAGTGGATGTCGGGGGCGTCGCCCAGCGCGTCGACGATCTCGAACGCCGCGGTCTTCTGCCCCTCGATGCGGTCGGGGTTGACCGAGTTGACGAGCTCGACCGGGTACGCCTCGGCGAGCTTGCGGGCGGCGACCAGGCAGGCGTCGAAGTTGCCGTCGACCTGCAGCAGCCGCGCGCCGTGCGCGATCGCCTGGCTGAGCTTGCCCATCGCGATCTTGCCGTCCGGCACGAGGACCGCGCAGACCATGCCCGCGCGGGTCGCGTACGCCGCGGCGGACGCCGAGGTGTTGCCCGTGGACGCGCACACGACCGCCTGCGCGCCCCGCGCCGCCGCGGCGGAGATCGCCGTGGTCATGCCCCGGTCCTTGAAGGAGCCGGTCGGGTTCATGCCCTCGACCTTGACGTGCACGTCGGCGCCCGTGAGCCGCGACAACGCGGGTGCGGGCACGAGCGGCGTGCCGCCCTCCCCCAGCGTGACGATGCGCTGCTGGACGTGCGCGGGCAGGCGGTCGGCGTACTCGGCGATGACGCCGCGCCACTGGTGGGCCATGGGATGCGATTCCTCGGGTGGGTGGGGTGGGGTGTTCAGAGCACCGGCAGCACGGACACGACGGCGCGCACGACGTCGAGCGCGGCGACGGCGTCGACCGTCGAGCGCAGCGCGCGCTCCGGTGCGGTGTGGGTGGTGATGACGAGCGTGGCCGACACGTCGCCGTCCGTGTCCTGCAGCGTCTGGCGCACCGACTCGATGGAGACGTCCTGCGCCGCGAGCTCGGCCGCGACCCGGGCGAGCACGCCCGGGAGGTCGTCGACCTCGAGGCGCACCTGGTACCGCGACCGGGCCTCGCCGCCGTCGAGCACGGGGAGGTCGGCGTGCGAGGACTCGACAGGTCCCTTGCCGCCGAGGACCCGGTGCCGCGCCACCGAGACGAGGTCGCCCAGGACCGCCGACGCGGTCGGGCTGCCGCCCGCTCCGCGGCCGTAGAACATGAGCTCGCCCGCGGCCTCGGCCTCGACGAAGACGGCATTGAACGCCTGCCGCACGGCCGCGAGCTGGTGCTCGGCGGGCACGAGGGTGGGCCGGACGCGGACGAGCACACCCTCGCGCCCGTCGGCCGCGCGTGCCCGCTCGGCGACCGCGAGCAGCTTCAGGACGTGGCCGGTGCGACCCGCCCAGGTCACGTCGTCGGCGGTGAGCCCCGTGATCCCCGTGCGGTCGACGTCGGCGAGCGCCACACGGGTGTGGAACGCGAGCGACGCGAGGATCGCGGCCTTGGCGGCGGCGTCGTACCCCTCGACGTCGGCCGTCGGGTCCGCCTCGGCGTACCCGAGGGCCTGCGCGTCCGCGACCGCCTCGTCCAGGCCCTGCCCGGTGGTGGTCATGGAGTCGAGGACGTAGTTGGTGGTGCCGTTGACGATGCCGAGCACGCGCTGCACGGTGTCGCCCGCGAGCGACTCGCGCACGGGGCGCACGATCGGGATGGCGCCGGCGACCGCGGCCTCGTAGTACAGGTCCACGCCCGCGTCGTCCACGGCGTCGTAGAGCGCAGGCCCCTCCTGCGCGAGCAGCGCCTTGTTGGCGGTGACGACCGACGCCCCGTGCTCGACGGCACGCAGCACGAGGGTGCGGGCCGGCTCGATCCCGCCCATCAGCTCGATGACGACGTCGGCCTTCTCGACGAGCGACTCGGCGTCCGTCGTCAGGAGCGCGCGGTCGACCACGGGGTCGCGCTCGGCGTCCAGCGAGCGCACCGCGACCCCGACGAGCTCGAGCGGCGCCCCGACGCGGGCGGCGAGCTCGTCGGCCTCCGTCACCAGCCGGCGGACCACCTCCGTCCCGACGACGCCGCAGCCGAGGACGGCGACGCGCAGGGGCGGGTGGGTGCCGGGGGTGAGGGCCACGCAGGTGCCTTCCGAGCGGGGCGGCCGACGGCCGCCGGAGGTCGTGGGGGTCGTGCGTCGGACCGGCCCGCGAGGGCCGGTCGGGGCCCAGGATAGGGCGCGCACGCCCGGCGCCGTCCCGCGGGTCCGCGCTCCGGGCGCCGCGCGGCTGGACGGCGGTCTTGTGAGGTCGTCCTCACCGCCGGTAGCGTCCGTCCTGACAGAGTGTCAGCAAGTCCTGGCACGCCCTCGCGCACCAGGAGCACCATGGCCACCACCCCGGAGACCGTCGACACCCTGTCGACGGCGCTGCGCACCGGCACCCGGCAGGACCACGAGGACGCCGAGCGGTCCGCGTTCGTCGAGCACCTGATGGGCGGCACGCTCCCGCTGGCCGGGTACGTCGACCTGGCCGCCCAGCAGCACGCCGTGTACCGCGCCCTGGAGGCCGCCGGCGACCGCCTGGTCGCGGCCGGCACCCACGGCGACCTCGTCTTCCCCGAGCTCGTCCGGGTGCCCGCCATCGAGGCGGACCTCGCGCACCTGCTCGGCGACGGCTGGCGCACGCAGGTGCGGGTGCTGCCCGCCACCGCCGACTACGTCGCGCGCCTCGAGGCCGTCGGCGACGACCTGCCGCGCTACGCCGCGCACGCGTACACGCGCTACCTGGGCGACCTGTCCGGCGGCCAGATCCTCAAGCGCATGATCGAGCGCCACCACGGGCTGAGCGGTGCGGGGGTGTCGTTCTACGACTTCCCGCAGATCCACAGGCTCAAGCCCTTCAAGGACGTGTACCGCGACCGGCTCGACGCCCTGCCCCTGACGCCCACGCAGCGCGAGGAGGTCGTCGCCGAGGCCCGCATCGCCTTCCGGCTCAACCGGGCGGTGTTCGCCGACCTCGCGGCCGTGCACCTCGGCTGAGCGGGGTGGCACCGGCAGGCGGGGTCAGCCCGTGCCGGTCGGCTCAGGACGCCGCGACGTCGAGCGCCAGCAGGTCCGCCACGGTCTCGCGGCGCACGAGCACGCGCGAGGCCCCCGCGGTCACCGCGACCACCGGCGGGCGGGTCAGCAGGTTGTAGTTCGACGCCATCGACCGGCCGTACGCCCCCGTGGCGGCGACCGCGAGCAGGTCTCCCGCCCGCACGTCGCCGGGCAGCTGCACCTCGTGGACGACGACGTCACCGCTCTCGCAGTGCTTGCCGACCACGCGTGCGAGCACGGGTGCGGCGTCCGACAGCCGCGACACGATCTCCGCGTGGTACTGCGCGCCGTACAGCGCGGGGCGGATGTTGTCGCTCATGCCCCCGTCCACGGAGACGTACGTGCGCACGCGTCCGTCGTCCAGACGCACGGGCTTGACCGTGCCCACGGTGTAGAGCGTCAGCCCCGCGGGGCCGACGACCGCGCGGCCCGGCTCGATCGACAGCCGCGGCAGCGGGGTGCCCAGCTCGCGCGCCGCGTCGGCGACCGCCTGGGCGACCTCCTTCGCGATGCGGTCCGGGTCGAGCGGGACGTCGCCCGGCAGGTAGGCGATGCCGTAGCCGCCGCCCAGGTCGACCTCGTCGACCAGGACGCCGGTGCGGGCGTGCAGCGCCGCCCGCAGCGCGAGCACGCGCTGCGCGGCCACGGCGAAGCCCGACGGGTCGAGGATCTGCGAGCCGATGTGCGAGTGGATGCCCAGCAGGCGCAGGGCGGGGTGCTCCAGGACGCGCAGGAGCGCCGTCAGGGCGGGGCTGTCGCCGCCATCCGGTCCCGCGGCCAGCGACAGCCCGAACTTCTGGTCCTCGTGCGCCGTGGAGATGAACTCGTGACCACCGGCGTGCACACCGGTGGTCACGCGGACCATGACCGGCGCGGGGGCGCCGTCCGGGCCGCGGTGCGCGCGCACCAGTGCGGCGAGGCGGTCCACCTCGACGAGCGAGTCGACGATGATGCGCCCGACGCCCGCGTCGAGCGCGGTGCGCAGCTCGTCGTCGGACTTGTTGTTGCCGTGCAGGCCGATGTCCGCGCCGGGGACGCCGGCCGCCAGCGCGACGGCGAGCTCCCCGCCGCTGGCCGTGTCGACGCGCAGGCCCTCCTCGTGCACCCACCGCGCGACCGCGCGCGTCAGCAGCGCCTTGCCGGCGTAGTAGACGTCGACGCCCGTGCCGACCTGCGCGCACGCGGCCTCGAACGCCGTGCGGTACGCCCGGGCACGGGCTCGCAGGTCCGCCTCGTCGACGACGTACGCGGGGGTGCCGTGCGTCGCCGCCAGGTCCCGCACGTCGACGTCCGCGACCCGCACGGCACCGTCGGCGCCGCGCACGACGCCGGAGGACCACGGCGGGCCGAGCGGCCCGGCGGTCACATCCGCTCCGGCGCGCCCACCCCGAGCAGGCCGAGGGCGTTGGCGAGCACCTGGCGGGTCGCGTCGTTGAGCCACAGGCGCGTGCGGTGCGCGTCGGTGACCTCCTCGTCGCCCCACGGCACGACGCGGCGCTTCTGGTCGTACCACTTGTGGTACGCCCCGGCGACGTCCTCGGCGTACCGCGCGACGCGGTGCGGCTCGCGCAGGTCCGCGGCCTGGGCCACGATCCGCGGGAAGTCGGCCAGCAGACCCAGGAGCTTGGCCTCCGACTCGTGGTCGAGCAGCGAGCCGTCGAACCCGTCCTCGCGGCGCACCCCCGCCTCGGCGGCGTTGCGGGCCACCGCGGCGGTGCGCGCGTGCGCGTACTGCACGTAGTAGACGGGGTTCTCGTTGGTGGCCTTGGCGAGCAGGTCGAGGTCGAGGTCGATCTGCTGGTCCGACGACGAGCGCGACAGCGCGTAGCGCGCGGCGTCCACCCCGACGGCCTCGACGAGGTCGTCGATCGTGATGATCGTGCCCGCGCGCTTCGACATCCGCACCGGCTCCCCGTCCTTGACGAGGTTCACGAGCTGGCCGATGAGGATCTCGAGGTTCACGTGCGGGGTGTCACCGAACGCCGCGCACACGGCCATCATGCGACCCACGTACCCGTGGTGGTCCGAGCCCAGCATGATGACGACGCGGTCGAAGCCCCGCTCACGCTTGTCGAGGTAGTAGGCGATGTCACCGGCGATGTAGGCGGCCTCGCCGTCGGACTTGATGACGACGCGGTCCTTGTCGTCGCCGAGGTCCGTGGTGCGCAGCCACAGCGCGCCGTCCTTCTCGAACATGTGGCCGCCCGCCCGCAGACGCTCGACCGCGCGGTCCACGGCACCGGACTCGTGCAGCGAGTCCTCGTGGAAGTACACGTCGAAGTCGACGCCGAAGTCGTGCAGGGACTGCTTGATCTCCCCGAACATCAGCTCGACGCCGCGCGCGCGGAACGCCTCGCGCGCCTCGTCGTCCGGGAGCGTGCGCGGGTCCGGCTCACCGGCCGCGAGCGCGTCGGCGATCACCTGGTCCGCGATCTCGGCGATGTACTGGCCGCCGTAGCCGTCCTCGGGGGCCTCCTCGCCGCGGGCGCGGGCCAGGAGGGACCGCGCGAAGCGGTCGATCTGCGCGCCGTGGTCGTTGAAGTAGTACTCGCGCGTGACGTCGGCGCCGGACGCGGTCAGCACGCGGGCGAGCGCGTCGCCGACCGCCGCCCAGCGCACGCCGCCGATGTGCAGCGGACCCGTGGGGTTGGCCGAGACGAACTCGAGGTTGACCTTGAGGCCTGCGAACGTCTCGTTGGTCCCGTAGTCGGCACCCTGCTCGACGATGCCGCGCGCGAGCTCGCCGGCGGCCGCGGCGTCGAGCCGGATGTTGAGGAACCCGGGGCCGGCGATCTCCACCGCCGCGATGCCCGGCACGTCGGCGAGGCGCCGCGCGAGCTCCTCGGCGAACGCGCGGGGGTTGACGCCCGCCTTCTTCGCCAGCTGCAGCGCGACGTTCGTCGACCAGTCGCCGTGCTCGCGCTGGCGGGGTCGCTCGATGTGCACGCGAGCCGGGATCGCGGCCGGGTCGAGGGTGAACGTGCCGTCGTCGACGGCGTGCACGAGAGCGCCGCGCAGTGCGTCGGCGAGCTGGTCGGGAGTCACGGTTCCAGGGTAGGGGACGGGCCGCCCACCTCCGTGCGCGCCCGTCGGCGGCGGGGCCGACTCAGCCGGCGACGAGGTCACGCCGGCGCAGCAGGACGAGCGCCACGGCGAACAGGGCGACGGCGACGGCCGCCATACCCGCCGCAGCGCCGCGGTCCCAGGTCTCGAGCGGCACCTTGCCCATCCACTCCAGTGGCGAGAGGTGGCGCGCGGTGTCGCTCAGCCGGAGCAGGTCCGCGCGGAGCGCGACGACCGCGGCCCAGACCACGACGACCCACCCGAGCGGAGCGAGCCTCGGGCTGATCGCCCCGAGGAGGACCGTCAGGGCCCCCACGAGCAGCACGGGCGCCGCGAACGACATCGCGTCACGAAGACCGTCGGCCACCCTCGCGTCGTCCTCGAGAGCGATCGCGAGCCCCAGCCCGCTGAGCAGTCCTGCCCACGCCAGCATCAGCAGCGACCACCCCGCGGCGACCAGGCCCGCCGACCCCAGCCAGCGCTCGCGGCTCAGCGGCGCGGCGAGGACGCGCCCCGTGCGACCGGCCCGCTCCTCCTGCGCGGTCACGAGCGCGCACCGGACGGCCACGGCGGCCGCGAGGAGCGCGTTGACCTGGACGAGGAGGACGAGGCGAGCCTCGAGTCCCTCGCTGGCCATGTCCCGGGCGAACAAGCCGAAGACGAACGCGACCACGCCACCACCGACGAGGAGCGCGAGCGACGGTGCGCGGGTCAGCCGCGCGACGAGGGCGGTCGGTCCGCGGAGCGCCGGCGAGGCCTCCGCCCGCCCCGGCCGGGGCTGCATCACGCCGCCGCCGAGGTCACGGTGCGCCGTGACCCACAACGCGGCAGCGGACAGCACGACAGCGACGACGGCGAACGCGACGGCGGGCCACACGGGCGGGGAGGAGGCGAACGGCCGCACCTCCGCCAGCCAGGACATCGGGGTGGACCACGTCGCGTCGAGCCGCTCGACGTCGACGAAGCCGCGCACCAGGTAGCAGATGCCGAACGCGAGCTGGTGCGCGTCGCGTGACGTGCGCGCGAGCTGACCGGCGAGCAGCCCGAGCGACGACGCCCACACCATGAGCAGGGTGAGTGCCGCCGCGTACCGCGCGGACCCTGCTCCGGGGTAGTCGGCCCCGAGCAGGGTGAGGTACCCGAGGACGCCGACGAGGACGGCGCTCGCGGTCGAGGCGAGCATCCCGGCCACGACGGGGGCGAAGCGGCCGACGGGACCGGCGAGGACGATGTCGAGGTGGCCGCGGTCCTCGAGCGAGCGGGTGAGGTGCACGGCGATGTGCGCGCCGACCAGCGGGAACAGCGTCAGGGTGATGATGCCCATCTCCTGGGCGAGGATCCCCCCGACCGTCGTCAGGTCGTAGCCGCGCCCCTGGAACACGCTGGTGGCGACCGAGCCGGTCACCGCCTGGGCGTAGAGCTCGCGGTGAGCCGCGTCCGGGTAGAGGTCGAGGATCGACGCGGCGGCCGACCACAGCAGCACCGTCATCACCACGGGCCAGCCGAGCACGCTCACCCACGTCGTGCGCAGGAGCAGCCGCAGGCAGCCCACGACACCGGTCATGCGTGGAGCCCCGCTGTCCCGGCACCCGCGGAGTGGTAGGCCGTGAGGAACAGCTCGTTGAGGTTGGGTGGCTCCACCGTGATGCGCAGGAGCCCTGCCGCCATGACGACCTCCATGGCGGCAGGCAGGTCCTCCGGACCGACCCGCAGCCTCGTCCGGACGCCGTCGGCGTGCTGCTCGGCGTGCAGGTCCGTCACGGAGGGCACCGCGTCGAGGGGCCCGAGCGGCCGGGCGGTGAGGGCGAGCACGGTCGTGCGGGTGCTGCCTCGCAGGCTGTCGAGAGTGCCGCTGGTCACCGCACGTCCCGCCCGGATGATCGTCACGCGGTCGCAGAGCGCCTCGACCTCGCTCAGGATGTGGCTCGAGAGCAGGACGGTGCGACCCTCCGCCTTCACCTCCTGCACGCAGGACTGGAAGACCTCCTCCATCAGCGGGTCGAGACCGGAGGTGGGCTCGTCGAGCAGGAGGAGGTCGGCCTCCTTCGAGAGCGCGGCGACGAGCGCCACCTTCTGCCGGTTGCCCTTGGAGTACGTGCGGGTGCGCTTCGTCGGGTCGAGGTCGAACCTCTCGACCAGCTCGCGACGCCTGCGGGCGCTGCCACCGCCCTGGAGGCGCACGAGGATGTCGATGCACTCGCCGCCCGACAGCCCGTTCCACAGCGCGACGTCGCCGGGGACGTAGGCCAGCCGGCGGTGCACCTCGACGGCGTCGGACCAGCAGTCGCGGCCGAAGATCCTCGCCCGGCCCCCGTCCAGACGCAGCTGCCCGAGCAGCGCGCGGATCGTCGTGGACTTCCCGGCACCGTTGGGGCCGAGAAATCCGTGGACCTCTCCCTCGGCGACCCGGAGGTCAAAACCGTCGAGCGCGTGAGTTCGTCCGAACGACTTCCGAAGACCTTCCGCCTCGATGGCCGGACTGCCTGTCGATTCGTTTCTTGGCACAGGAACAGCAGCTGGCGGCGACACCACGGGTCCTATCCCGCAGGACGTCGGAGCCCCCTGCGGATCCGCCCACCCTGCGCGTCGGGGAACACAGTGGCGGGCCGGCCCCCGCCCCGCAAGGGACCTTCCGCCGCCGCCGACGGCCCGGCTCCGGCCGCCGTGACGTGTCGCGGATCTCCCCCGACGACCGTCCCGGTGGTGAGAGGTCGTCCTGTCGACGCCTCGTCCGCACCGGCACAGTCGGTCACGGCGCGGCGACGCACGGCGCGCGCAGAGCGCCAGGGCTGGTCGTCCGGTCGTCGGACGTGTTGACTCGGGCAGGGCGCCGGGGCCGCGAAGCGGGCGGCGCACGCCCCGACGCCGACGACGAGGAGACCACCGCCCATGGCGCGACGCACCGGACTGATCGACACCGCCGTGGAGGCGCTGCGGTCACGCATCGGCTCGGGCGAGTGGCCCGTGGGGACGCGCATCCCGCCCGAGCCCTCGCTGGTCGAGCTGCTCGGCGTCGGGCGCAACACCGTGCGCGAGGCCGTGCAGTCACTCGTGCACGCCGGGCTCCTCGAGCGACGCCAGGGGTCGGGCACGTACGTGCTGTCGTCCTCCGAGTTCGCCGTGACCATGGGCCGGCAGATCGCCGACGCCCGGCAGCGCGACGTCGTGTCCGTGCGGCGGGCCCTGGAGATGGAGGCCGCGCGGCTGGCCGCGCGCCGCCGCACCGCGGACGACGCGTCCGACCTGCTCGCCAAGCGCGACGCCCGCGCCGCGGCCTACGAGGGCGGGGACCTCGACGAGATGGTCGCCTCCGACCTCGCGCTGCACCGCGCGATCGTGCGGACGGCGGGCAACCCCGTGCTGCGCTCGCTGTACGACAACCTCATCGAGGCCATCGGCGACAACATCCGCTTCAACTTCGTCACCGACGTGCACGCCGCGGACGCGCACGACTCGCTGATCGAGGCGATCGTGGCCGGCGATCCGGAGCGCGCGGCCGCCGAGACCAGCGGCTACCTGTCCGGCCTGCTCGAGGACGGCTGACCGGCCGCGGCACCGAGGCGCGCCGCGCGGGGGTTGCCGCGTCCGCGAGCGCGTGACCTCACGCCCCCGCGGGTGCTGGTAGTCTCGGGCATCGCCGCGCGCCCGTAGCTCAGCGGATAGAGCGTCTGCCTCCGGAGCAGAAGGTCGAAGGTTCGAATCCTTTCGGGCGCACCACACGAGAGCCCCACCGCCGTTCCCCGGCCGTGGGGCTCTCGCGCGTCCGGGGGCGCACGCCGCTCCCTGCGCCTGCGACCGGACGGGGGACGCGCCCGCACGATGGGGTGACCACGCAGGCCGGGGCACGGGCCGGTGGCTACCGTCGGTGGCCGTGCTCGTCCACCAGCCCGTCCCCCGCACCCGCGTCCGCCTGGGCCGCACGCTCGGGCGACGGACCGGGTGGCAGGCCACCGCCCGCGGCTTCGTCTGCTACCGGGCCCGCGACGCCGCGACCGGGCGCTTCTCCCTGTGGGAGGAGTGGCACCTGCGCGACGGCGACGACGCCGACCACCGCCTGGCCTACACCTACGGCTACCGCCGCCGGACGGTGACGCTCTCCTACCCCGTCGACCTGCCCGAACGGCTCGACCCGGCCACCCTGCGCGCGGGCGAGGACGTCACCGTCACGCTGGACGGCCGACGCCGTCGTCTGCAGGTCGCCCGGGCGGACGTCGCCGAGGTCCTCCACGTCCTGGGCGCGCCCCGCCACCCGCTCACCGTGGGCGACCGGGTCGCGCACGCCGAGCTGCGGGCGCCGGACGTGGTGCTCACCGTGCAGGACGCCGGCGACGGCGTGGTGGACGTCCACCGCGGCGCCGTGCTGGAGCCGCACGCCCAGCGGCAGGTGCTCGGCCGGGACGTCCGGCCGCGGATGAACCGCTTCCTGGTGGCCGGCGGGGCGTTCGCGGGGTTCGTGCTGCTCTACAACGCCCTGCACGCCTGCCTCCCGGATGCCGGCACGGCCGGCGCCGCGGGGGCCGCGAGCGCGGTGGTCGCACCCGTCGGGCCGGCGGGCGCCACCCCCTGACCCCTGCCGGCCCGGACGGGCCCGAGCACTCCCCTGGCCCCCGGGCCCCGCACCCGCAGGGACGCGGGACCAACGGCCGCGGCGCCGCGCCCGTCCGGCGAGGACCGTGGGGTCATGACAGCGATGGTGGTGTTCGAGTCCATGTTCGGCGGCACCCTGGCGATCGCGGAGGCGGTCGCTGCGGGCATCGCGTCGTGCGGCCTGGCGGTCGACGTCGTCGAGGTCGGCCGGGTCGTGGGTGACGGGGAGCGCGCACCGTGGCGCGCGACGGACGTGCTGCTGCTGGCCGTCGGAGGGCCGACGCACCTGCGCGGCATGAGCACCAACGACTCCCGCACGCAGGCCCGCACGCACGGCCCGACCGTCTCCGGCCTGACCGGGCTGGACCGCTGGCTCACCTCGGCGCCGGCCCTGGTGGCCGGTACCCCGGTGGCCGCGTTCGACACGTCCTGGGGCACCGCGGACAGCGGCTCGGCCGCGCACGCGATCGCCGAGCGGCTGCAGGCGCTGTCCGGGAGGCTCGTCGCCCCGCCGGCGTCTTTCGAGGTCACCGGGACCACCACCGGGCCGACGGAGGCGGAGCTCGGACGCGCCTTCGGCTGGGGTGCGTCGCTGGTGTCCGCGCGGGCGTAGCGGGCGGCCTCGACGCGCGGTGAGCCGCCGACCCCCCTAGCGTCTGTGCCGCCGGACGTCGCCGGCCGCCACCTGGAGGACATCGATGGGTCTGTTCGGACGCCGCCCCCCGCCGCAGCAGGTCGAGGACGCGCTCGCGCGACCGGCCGCCGCCCCCACCCGGACCGCGGGTGTGCTGTGGGCCGACGGCCTGGGGCGGGCGGGCACCCGCGCCGTGCAGGTCCTGGCCGTCCTGGCCGTGGTCGCGGTCGCGGTGTTCGCGCTGACCCGCCTCACCCTCGTGGTCATCCCCGTGCTCATCGCGCTCGTGCTGGCGTCCGCGATCTCGCCGGTGGTCGGCACCCTGCGCCGGCGCGGGGTGCCCTCGCTGCTCGCGACGTGGATCGCCCTGCTCGGCCTGCTGGCACTGCTCGGAGGGATCGTCTGGCTCGTCGTCCGGGCGGTCGTGAACCAGTGGGAGGACCTGCGCGACCAGGCCCTCGACGGGTTCGACGAGCTGCAGGCGTACGTGCAGAGCCTGCCGTTCGACATCACCGACGAGCAGATCGCCTCGGTGCGGGAGTCGGCCGTGGGCCTCCTGCAGTCCGACGCCGTCGGGTCGGGCGCGATCGCGGGGGTCTCGCAGACCGCCGACTTCGTCGCCGGGTTCTTCATCATGGTCGTGGTCCTGTTCTTCTTCCTCAAGGACGGGCCGAAGATCTGGGAGTTCCTGCTGCGCCCGTTCGACGGCGAGCGGTACCGGCGCGGCCAGCGGGTCGGCGCCGCGACCGTGCAGGCGCTCGGCGGGTACGTGCGGGGCACGGCGATCGTCGCCGCGGTGGACGCCGTCGGCATCGGCATCGGGCTGGCGGGCGTGGGCGTGCCGCTGGTGATCCCGCTGTCGGTCCTGGTCTTCCTGCTCGCGTTCATCCCGCTCGTGGGCGCGACGGTCGCCGGCATCCTCGCCGCGCTGGTCGCGCTGGTCGCCGTCGGACCGGTGCAGGCGCTGATCGTCGTGGGCATCGTCGTGCTGGTGAACCAGCTGGAGGGCGACTTCCTGCAGCCGGTCGTCATGGGTCGCTCGTTGTCGCTCCACCCGCTGGTCATCCTCTTCGCGCTGACGGCCGGCACGGTGCTGGCCGGCATCACCGGGGCCGTGCTGGCCGTGCCGATCGCCGCGTCCGTGTGGCGGTCGATCCAGGTGTGGGACGGGCCCGACCTGCCGGCCCGGTTCGCGCGGAAGAAGCGTCCCGAGGTCGTCTGAACCCGCGCGGGCGGCGCGGACGGGCGCCCCGCCGGGCTACCGTGCCCGGATGGCGACCGACCCGCTCCCCCGTGCACCGTGGGCCGTCGCGATGCGCTGGTCCCGCCTGCTGTTCTGCCACTGGCCCGTGCCCGTGGCCACGCTGCGGCCGCACGTCCCGCCGCTGCTCGACATCGACACGTTCGACGGCGACGCCTGGCTCGCGGTCGTGCCGTTCACGATGCCGGTGGTGCGACCCCGCCTCACCCCGCCGCTGGGGTTCGGCCCCGGGGCCTTCCACGAGCTCAACGTGCGGACCTACGTGACGTACCGCGGCGAGCCCGGGGTGTGGTTCTTCAGCCTGGACGCCGCCAGCGCGACCGGCGTCGCGGTCGGGCGCGCGACGATGAGCCTGGCCTACCACCGCGCCCGCATGCGGCTCGAGGAGACGGCCGGGACGGTCCGGTACGCCAGCGACCGCACCGACCCGCGCGCGCCGGCGGCCGCGTTCCGCGCCGTCTACGCACGCACCGGTCCGGCGCGGGCGTCCGAGCCGGGCACGCTCGAGCACTTCCTCACCGAGCGCTACCGGATGTACACCAGCGACCTGGCGCCCCGCGCGCCGCGCCGGCTGTGGGTCGGCGGTGTGGAGCACGCGCCGTGGCGGCTTGCGCCCGCGGAGTGCGACATCACGACGAACACCATGACGCTGCCGCTGGGCGTCGACGTGTCAGGCAGGGCCCCGCTGCTGCACGCGGCCGAGCCCCTCGACGTGCGCGGCACCCTGCGACGACGGCTCGTCTGACGCTCAGGCCGTCGACCGCCCCTGCCACGTGCACACGCACGCCTCGTTGCCCTCCGGGTCGGCCAGCACCCAGAACGACGGTGCGGCGTCGTCCGACACCAGCCGGCCACCGGCGGCGAGGGCCGCCGCGACCCGCTCCTCGGCCAGGTCGTGCGGCACCGTCACGTCGACGTGGAGGCGGTTGCGCTGCGGGCGCGGCGCGTCCATCTGCTGGAACCACACCGCCGGCCCGGTCCCGGCCGGGTCGGCGAGCGCGCCCGGGTCGCCCGGGACGTCGTCGTAGGCGAGCACCGCCTTCCAGAACGGGCGGACCGCCGGGATGTCGAGCGCGTCGACCGCGATCTCGAGGATCTCGCCCGCGGGCTCCGCGGCCTGCAGGCCCAGCTCGTCCGCGACGGCGGTGACGGCGGCGGCCAGGTCGACGTCACGCTGCGTGAGGCCGTGCACGTCGTGGCTGCTGGTGGTGACCGTGACCTGGCCGTACCGCAGCAGCACGTCCGGGTGGTGGTCGGCGGCGTCGGCGGCCCGCGCGACCCGGGCGACCAGCTCGGCGCCCGTGGCCCAGTCGGGCGTGCGGAACGCCGCCCGCAGGGTGCCGAGCAGGACGCGCCAGTGGCGGGCGTCGACGGCGGCGGTGACGGCGGAGTGCGGCAGGACGTCGCTCATGGGGCCACCGTGCCACCGGGGTCCGACACCCGCGCGGCGACGCGTCCGGCGGCCCCGACGGGCCCGCGGAGCAGGACCGAGGTCCCCTCACGGCCGCGCCGCGGGACGCGGGAGCGGCGTGCGTCACACCCGCGGGGACTTTCATCCCACGTTTCCGGGCCCCCTGATCCCTAGCGTCGGAACCAGCGACGGACGGCCTCCAGCGTCCGCCCCCCTCTCACCACTACCCGGGGAGTCCAGGTGTCCGAAACCAAGAAGAGCACCCGCGCGAAGGCCGCTGCCGACGCGCCGGCCGAGGCGACCTCGGCCACCGCCGCCCAGCCCGCAGGCAGCGCCCTCGGCGTCGCCGAGGTCGACGAGGTCGCGCAGGCCGTCGACCGGCTCGTCGCCAACGCCACCAAGGCGCTCGCCGAGTTCTCGTCGATGACCCAGGAGGACGTGGACCGCTTCGTCAAGAAGGGCGCGGTCGCGGCACTCGACCAGCACGGCAACCTCGCCAAGCTCGCCGTCGACGAGACCGGGCGCGGCGTCTTCGAGGACAAGGCCGTCAAGAACATCTTCGCGTGCGAGCACGTCACCAACTCGATGGCGAACCTCAAGACCGTCGGCGTCATCAACGTCGACGACCTCAACGGCATCACCGAGATCGCCGAGCCCGTCGGGGTCATCGCCGGGATCACCCCGGTGACCAACCCGACGTCCACCGCGATCTTCAAGTCGCTCATCTCGCTGAAGACCCGCAACCCGATCATCTTCGCGTTCCACCCCAACGCGCAGCGCTCCTCGCTCGAGGCCGCACGCGTCGTGCGTGACGCGGCCGTCGCCGCCGGTGCCCCCGAGCACTGCATCCAGTGGGTCGAGACCCCGTCGCTGGCCGCGACCGGTGCGCTCATGAACCACCCGGGCGTCGCCACGATCCTCGCGACCGGTGGCAACGCGATGGTCAAGGCCGCGTACTCGTGCGGCAAGCCGGCCCTCGGCGTCGGCGCCGGCAACGTCCCGGCGTACGTCGAGAAGTCCGCGAAGCTCGCCCGCGCGATCAACGACATCGTCCTGAGCAAGGCCTTCGACAACGGCGTCATCTGCGCCTCGGAGCAGGCCGCGATCCTCGACGACGAGATCTACGACGCCGCGATGGCCGAGTTCGCCAAGCTGCACGCCTACCGGGCCACCCCGGCGGAGAAGGCGAAGCTCGAGCGCTTCATCTTCGGCGTCGAGGCCGGCGGCGAGAACTGCGGCGGCGCCAAGCTCAACCCCGCGGTCGTCGGCAAGTCGCCGGTGTGGATCGCCGAGCAGGCCGGGTTCACGGTCCCGGCGGACACGTCGATCATCCTCGCCGAGGTCACCGGCGTCGGCCCGCACGAGCCCCTGACCCGCGAGAAGCTCTGCCCCGTGCTGGCCGTGCTGCGCGCGACCTCCACCGAGGAGGGCTTCGCGCTGGCCGAGCAGATGGTGGAGTTCGACGGCCTGGGCCACTCCGCCGCGATCCACACGCGCGACGAGGCCCTGACGGTCGAGTTCGGCAAGCGCGTCAAGGCGATCCGCGTCATCTGCAACGCCCCGTCGTCCCTCGGCGGCATCGGCGACATCTACAACGCGTTCATCCCGTCGCTGACGCTGGGCTGCGGCTCCTACGGCCACAACTCGGTGTCGAACAACGTGTCGGCGGTGAACCTCATCAACGTCAAGCGCGTGGGCCGGAGGAACAACAACTTGCAGTGGTTCAAGGTCCCCGCCAAGACGTACTTCGAGCCGAACGCCATCCGCTACCTCGCGGACATGGCGGACGTCGAGCGCGTCACCATCGTCACCGACGCGACCATGACGACCCTCGGGTTCGTCGACAAGGTCCTCGACGTCCTGCGGCGCCGCGGCAACAACGTGGCCGTGCAGATCATCGACCAGGTCGAGCCGGAGCCGTCCGTCAAGACGGTCCAGGCGGGCGCGGCGCAGATGCGCCACTTCCGCCCCGACACGATCATCGCGCTCGGTGGTGGCTCGCCCATGGACGCGGCGAAGGTCATGTGGCTGCTGTACGAGCACCCGGAGATCGTCTTCTCCGACCTCAAGCAGAAGTTCTTCGACGTCCGCAAGCGCGCGTTCAAGTTCCCGGTCCTGGGCGACCTGGCCAAGCTCGTGTGCATCCCGACCACGTCGGGCACGGGCGCCGAGGTCACGCCGTTCGCGGTCATCTCCGACCCCGACGCCGGCAAGAAGTACCCGCTGGCGGACTACGCGCTGACCCCCACGGTCGCGATCATCGACCCGGTGCTGACCTCGAAGATGCCGCGCTCGCTGGCGGCGGACTCGGGCTTCGACGCCCTGACGCACGCCACCGAGGCGTTCGTGTCGGTCTACGCCAACGACTTCACCGACGGCATGGCGCTGCAGGCGATCCGCCTGATCTTCGACAACCTCGCGCAGTCGGTGAACGGCGACCCGGCCGACCCGGCCACGCAGGACGCCCGCGAGAAGATGCACAACGCGGGGACGATCGCCGGCATGGCCTTCGGCAACGCGTTCCTCGGGATCGTGCACGCGATGGCGCACGTGATCGGCTCGACGTACCACCTGGTGCACGGCCGCACGAACGCCACGCTGCTGCCGCACGTGATCCGCTACAACGGGACCGTCCCGACCAAGCTCACGAGCTGGCCGAAGTACGAGTCCTACGTGGCGCCCGAGCGGTTCCAGCAGATCGCCGCGATGCTCGGCCTGCCGGCCTCCACGCCCGAGGAGGGTGTCGAGTCCTACGCGCTGGCCGTCGAGGCGCTGCGCGCCAAGGTCGGCATCCCGTCGTCCTTCCAGGCGCAGGGCGTCGACGAGCAGGAGTTCATCAACCGCCTCGACGAGGTCGCCATGGGCGCCTACGAGGACCAGTGCGCTCCCGCGAACCCGCGCATGCCGATGATCGGCGACATGAAGGACATCATGACCGCGGCCTACTACGGCACGTCGCTGGAGGACGTCCGTGGACGCCGCGAGCGGACGGGGGCCTGACCGACCTCCCCGACGGTCCAGCGCCCCACCCCACGGGGCGGCGCCCCCGTCACCGCTCCGACGCCCCCGCCGGCACCGCCGGCGGGGGCGTCGTCGTCCCGGCACGTGGCCGGGACGGCACCCTCGCCGAGCGCGACGGACGATGACGGGGCAAACTGGACGCCCGGTCGACTCGGCCGGTCCCCGACGAAGGAGGCGTCCCCGTGGCTGCGCCCATGACATCCGTCCGCCGTCAGCCGACCACCACCGCGGCCCCCGGCAGGTCCGCGCGCCTGCTCACGGCGCTCGCGACCGGCGGTGCACTGACGCTCGGGCTCGCCGCCTGCAGCGACGCCACCGTGCAGGAGGCGGGCGACGACATCGCGAGCGCCGCCCAGGGTGCCGCGGACGAGATCACGGCGGCCGGGGACAAGCTCGAGGAGGTCCTGGCGACCGCCCGGACCCACGCCGACGAGGCGCGGGCGGAGGTCGACCAGGCCCGCAGCTCGCTCAGCGGGCTCGACGACGAGGCGCGAGGCAAGGCCGACCAGGCCGTGACCAACGCGCAGGGCGCGGTCGACGAGGCCCAGGCCGCGCTGGACAAGGCGCAGGCCGAGGGCGCGCAGGCGTCCGCGCAGGCGCTCGCCGACGCCCGCGCCAAGGTCGACGCCGCACGCGCGGACCTCGACGCCGCGGCCGCGGGCGCCGGCGACGAGGCCGGTGGTGCGCTGCAGACGCTCGGCGCCCACCTCGACGCCCTCGGCCAGGACCTGAGGTCCGCGACCGAGTGACCCGGGCGACGGCCCGGCACTGCCGGGTCGTCGCTCCCCTGTCGTCGGTGGCCCACGGGTTGCCCCGGGGAGCGGGTGAAATCCACGACCCGCCCTCCGGGACGTCGTCCGAGGCCCCCCATCTGCCGATCGTGGAGACATGACCGTTCGCACGCACACCCGGGAGGTCCGCCGCCACCGTGCCGAGTGGTGGGTCGTGACCGCGTGGCTCTCGCTCGCGCTCCTCGTCGTGGTCGGCCTGCTCTCGGCCGCCGGCACGTTCTGAGCCGACCCGCCGACCCAGCCGGCCGGGCGGGCCGTCGGCCCCGCACGCGCACGCCTATGCTCGCGCCGTGACGACGCGGTGGCAGCAGGTGGCGGCGGCGACAGGCCTGCTGGACCCCGACGGGACCGCGCGGGCGACGGTCTTCGCGGAGATGTCCGCGCTCGCCGACCGGACGGGTGCGCTCAACCTCGGGCAGGGGTTCCCCGACGTCGACGGCCCGCGGCCGGTCGCGCGGGTGGCCGCCGACGCGATCCTGGCCGGCGTCAACCAGTACCCGCCCGGCCCCGGCACCGCCCCGCTGCGCGCGGCCGTCGCCACGCACCAGCGCGTGCGCTACGGCCTGGAGGTCGATCCCGCGACGCAGGTCCTCGTCACCACCGGGGCGACGGAGGCGCTCGCCGCGGCGGTCCTGGCGCTGGCGTCCCCGGGTGACGAGGTGCTCACGCTGGAGCCGTACTACGACTCCTACGCCGCGGTCGTGGCCATGGCCGGCGCGACGCACACCACCGCACCCCTGCGCCCGACCGCCGACGGCTTCCGGCTGGACGTCGCGGCCCTGGAACGCGCGATCACGCCGCGCACGCGGCTGCTGCTGCTCAACTCCCCGCACAACCCGACCGGGGCCGTGCTGCGCGCCGACGAGCTGGCGGCGGTGGCGCGCCTCGCCGTGGCGCACGACCTGCTCGTGGTGACCGACGAGGTCTACGAGCACCTGGTGTTCGGCGTCCGGCACGTGCCCGTGGCCACGCTGCCGGGCATGGCGGAGCGCACCCTGACGGTCTCGTCGAGCGGCAAGACGTTCTCGTTCACGGGGTGGAAGATCGGCTGGGTGACCGGACCGGCCGCGCTCGTCGCGGCGGTCCGGACGGTCAAGCAGTTCCTCACGTACGTGTCCGGTGCGCCGTTCCAGCCCGCCGTGGCGCACGCGCTGACGGATCCGGCGGCCCTCGCGTGGGTCGAGGACCTGGTGGCGTCGCTCGCGGAGCGGCGTGACCTGCTCAGCGACGGGCTGCGCGACGCGGGCTTCGACGTGGTCCGGCCCGACGGCACCTACTTCGTGCTGGCCGACGCCGCCGGGCTGGGCGCCACGGACGGCGCGGCGTTCTGCCGCGCGCTGCCGGAGCGCGCCGGGGTGGTCGCCGTGCCCGTCAGCGCGTTCACCCGCGCCGGGTCACCGACGCACGACGCGCTGCGGACCTGGGTGCGCTTCACGTTCGTCAAGCGCCGGGACGTCCTGGAGGACGCCGTCGCCCGCCTGGGCCGCGCGTTCGGCTGACGACCGGGCCGGCGCCCGGCCGGGCCCGGCTCAGGTGAGCTGCTGCTCAGGTGAGCTGCTGCCAGGCACCGCCGCGGCGGAACGCCGGGGTGGCCAGCGCCAGCACCGCGAGCGCCACGGTGGCCGACGCCAGCATGACCACGGCCATCGCGACGGGTCCGCCGCCCAGCACGCCGGAGAGGTTGGCGACGACGCCACCGGTGCCCGCCTGCAGCGCGCCGATGAAGGCGGCCGCAGTGCCGGCCAT
Organism: Cellulomonas wangleii; assembly: GCF_018388445.1. Lineage (NCBI taxonomy): Bacteria > Bacillati > Actinomycetota > Actinomycetes > Micrococcales > Cellulomonadaceae > Cellulomonas > Cellulomonas wangleii. The sequence continues at coordinate 1,164,602 of NZ_CP074405.1, read as the reverse complement.
CGTGCCGTGCCGGCCCAGGGCGATCGCCGTGGCGTTGGGCGGCGCGAAGTTGACCAGCGCGAGCACCAGCCACAGCACGACCACGAGCGACCACAGCCCACCGAACCCGGTGAGCGCGACCGCCAGCAGCGCCGCGGTGAGCAGCACGGTGAGCACGACCGCGACCCGCAGGATCCGGATGGGGGCCACGCGGCGCACCAGGGCGGCGTTGACCTGCGCCCCCAGCACCAGGCCGACGCCGTTGACGGCGAACAGCAGGGCGAACTGGTGCTCGGTGAGGCCGTACCCGACCCGCAGCACGAACGGCGACGCGACGACGTAGGTCATGAGCACGGCCATGGTCAGACCGGGCAGCACGGCCAGCGCGACGAAGTGCCGGTCCCGCAGCAGGTGCGCGTAGCCGGACAACGCGGCCCGCACGCCGCTGGGCCGGCGCCGTTCGACGGGCAGCGTCTCGGGCATGCGGCGCGCGACCACGAGCCACAGCCCCACACCGAGCACCGCCAGCACGACGAACACGGCCCGCCAGCCCCACTGCCCGGCGATGACCCCGCCCAGGGACGGTGCGAACAGCGGGGCGACGCCGATCACCAGCATGAGCCGGGACATCAGCCGCGACGCGTCCGACCCGACGAACCGGTCCCGGATGAGGGCCATGGCCACGACCGTCGCGGACGCGTTGAAGAACCCCTGCGCGACGCGCAGCGCGATGAGCGGGACGATCGCGGGCGCGACCGCGCAGAGCAGGGACACCACGACGTGCAGCGCGACGCCGACGAGCACGGGGGTGCGCCGCCCGAGGCGGTCGGACAGCGGACCGATGACGAGCTGGCCCACCGCGCCGCCGATCAGCATGCCCGTCATGGTCAGCTGCGCGGCGGCGGCCGAGGTGCCCAGGTCGCGCGCCACGTCCGGCAGGGAGGGCAGGTAGATGTCGGTGGAGATCGCGGGCAGCGCGCACATCGCGCCCAGGAGCAGGACGTGGCGCGCGTCGGGGCGCTGGTGGGGCGCGTCGTCCGTGGGCGTCGCGCCGGCGCCTCCCGGGGCGACGGGGACGGCGGCCGCGGGGTCGGCCGGTGCGGGGTTCACCGGTGCGTGGCCGGCGGGTGCGGTGCGGTGGTCTGACTGGTGCATCGCCCTCTATCGTCGCACCGACCGCGACAGTTCACGAATCGATTCGACACGCGGGTGCGCCTCGTGGTGCGGGTGTCGGTGGCCGGTGGCACGCTGACCGGCATGTGCGGCAGGTACGCGTCCTTCCGGGAGGACCAGGCGATCGCCGACGAGTTCGCGGTGGCGACCGTCGCGGACGACGCGCGGCTGCTGCCGCCCTCGTGGAACGTCGCGCCGACGGACGGCGTCCGGATGGTCGTCGAGCGCGCCGACCGGGCGACGGGTGAGATCACCCGGCAGCTGCGGGTGGCCCGGTGGGGCCTGGTGCCCTCCTGGGCCAAGGACCCGTCCGTCGGCAACCGCATGATCAACGCCCGCGTCGAGACGCTGGCGGACAAGCCCGCCTTCGCCAGGCCGTTCGCCGCCCGGCGGGCGCTGCTGCCGGCGGACGGCTACTACGAGTGGCAGGCCGGCCCGCAGCCGCCGGCCGGGGCACCGCGCCGCCGCGCGCCCAAGCAGCCGTTCTGGATCCACCCGGCCGACGGTGACGTCGCCGCGCTGGCCGGGCTGTACGAGTTCTGGCGGGACCCCGCCCGGGCGGACGACGACCCGGCGCGCTGGCTCGTGTCCGTGACCGTGGTGACCCGCCCGGCCACGCCGGCCCTGGCCGCGATCCACGACCGGCAGCCGCTGATCCTGCCGCCCGACGCGTGGTCCGCCTGGCTCGACCCCGCGGTCGGGGCCGACGACGCGCGCGCGCTGCTGACCGTCGACCCGCCCCCGCTGCGGGCGACCCCCGTGTCCACCCGCGTCAACGCGGTGGCCAACGACGGCCCCGACCTCCTCACCCCCGAGGGGCCCGACATCGGCTGAGCGCGCGGTCAGCGCCCGGCGGACTCCAGCCGGTACGGCACGACCTCGCCCACCCCCGGCAGCTCCCGGGCGGGCTGCTCGGTGAGACGGAACCGCGGGTCGCCGCCGAGCACCTGCGCCGTGACCGCGTCGACCAGCACCGAGCTGGGGTCTGCGACGTCCGTGAGGCGGGCCGCGAGGTTCACGCTGGGGCCGAAGACGTCACCGAACCGGGACAGCACACGGCCCCAGACCAGCCCGACGCGCACCGGGGTGACCCCCCGCGCACCCTCCGCCAGCCCACCGGCGCCGCGTGCGGCCTCGACGTCCAGCGACGTCCCGAAGGCGTCGGCGAGGCCCAGGGCGACCGCCGCCCCCACCCCGGGGGTGTCGGCGATGAAGAGCACCGCGTCCCCGATCGTCTTGACGACCCGCCCGCCGGCACCGACGACCACGTCGCGCGCGGCGGTCTCGAAGCGCTGGACGAAGTGCGACAGGTCCGTGGAGCCCAGGCCGGCGGTGCGGCGGGTGAACGAGACCATGTCCGCGAACCCGACCGCGCGGGCCAGCGGCAGCAGGTTGCCGTCGATCGCGACGTCCCGCAGGTGGCCGAACTCGGCCGCGTAGCGGTCGGCCACGGCGGCGAGCTGGCGGCGGTAGGAGTGCAGCAGCTGCTGCTCGAGCAGCGGGGCGAGGTCCCGCAGCCGGTCGAGCACCAGCAGGCGCGCGGACGTGTCGTCCAGGCCGAAGCGCGACTCCATGTCCTCGACGAGCGCCTCGACCTGCCACAGCGCGAGCCGGTCGGAGGTGTGCCCCAACGAGCGGATCACCGTCACCACCGTGGCCGGCTCGAGCCCGTGCTCCTCGATGAGCGCCCGTGCGCGGGCCAGCGCCTGCGCGTCGCGCTCGGTGAACATGACCTCGTCGTCGCCGCTGCTCGGCAGCCCGAGGGTGCGCCAGAAGATCCGCACCGTCTCGAGCTCGACCCCGGTGCGACGTGCCAGGTCGCGCGCGCTCAGCGTGCGAGGACCGCCCAGGAGCAGCTCGTCGAGGGCGTCGGTGGTCCCGGTGGGCGGGGCAGGACGCGGCTCCTCACCGGGCGCACCGGCCCCGGGTCGCCCGCTGTCCCGCACACCTCCCGGCACGGGTCGCAGCCTAGTTCACGACCCTGTGTCCCCCGTCACCCGCACGTGCGCGACGTCCCCGGCGAGCACCCGCTGCTCGACGCCCTGCGCGTCGCGGACCAGCAGCGCGCCGTCGTCGGCCAGGCCGGTGGCGGTGCCGGTGAGCGCGGCGCCGCCGGGCAGCTCCACCCGCACGGGCCGTCCCAGGGTGGAGCACACCGAGGCGACCTCGTCCACGAGGCCCGCGGCGACGGCGTCGCCGTCGTGCTCGACCCACCGGTGCGCGACCTGGTCCAGCGCCTCGACCAGCGCGACCAGCAGGCTCGCCCGGTCCACGGACCCGGCACCGGCCAGGACGAGGGACGTCGCCCACGGCACCGGCAGCTCGTCGCGGCGCTGGTCGACGTTGAGCCCGATCCCGACCGCGACGCCCGGCACCTGCGGCACCGCCTGGGCCAGCACCCCGGCGACCTTGCGGGCGGTGCCCCAGCCGTCGAGGGGCTCGACCTGCTCACCGAGCTCGACCAGCACGTCGTTGGGCCACTTGAGAACCGCCCGCACGCCGGCCGTCGCCCGCAGCGCCCGGACCGCACCGAGCCCGGCCAGCAGCGGCAGCCACGCGTAGGTCGCGGGGCCCGAGCGAGGGCGGGCGACGAAGGTGCAGGTCAGCGCGGCCCTCGCGGGGGACGTCCAGGTGCGTCCCGCGCGCCCGTGCCCGGCCACCTGGTGCTCGGTGACCAGCAGGCTCGCGTGCGGCCAGGCGTCGGGGTCGTCGCGCAGGCCGGCCACCACGTCGTCGTTGGTGGACCCCGTCTCGGGCACCACGTCCAGGCGGGCCAGCGGTCCGGCGGGGGCCAGCAGCAGCTCACGCAGCGCGGCGACCTGCAGGGGCGGGCGCTCGGTCATCGCGCCATCATCGCGCAGCCACGTGCCCGCGCGCCGCACGAGGCACCGGTGCGGCGCGCGCGCCCGTTGTCGGGTCCCCACAGCGGTCCGCCGGCAACACGGTCGGCGGGGTGCACGGTGCTGGTGGACGTCCACAACTAGCCTCGTCGGGTGACCCAGGACGACCTCACCGTGCGACCCGGCCCGACGGACCCGGCCCCGACGGACCCCGCCGCGCCGGCCCGCACCACCGCCGGGCTCCTCGACGACCTGCGCGCGCGCCGCGCGGCCGCCGTCGACGTCGCCGAGCAGAAGGCCGCGGCCAAGCAGCACGCCCGCGGACGCAAGACCGCCCGCGAGCGCGTCGAGGCGCTCCTGGACCCCGGCTCGTTCGTCGAGCTCGACGCGTTCGTCCGGCACCGCTCCACCAACTTCGGCCTGGGCGACCGCCGCGTCGCGGGCGACGGCGTCGTGGTCGGCCACGGCACGGTCGAGGGCCGGCCGGTCTGCGTGTACTCGCAGGACTTCACCGTCTTCGGCGGCTCGCTGGGCGAGGTGCACGGGCAGAAGATCACCAAGGTGATGGACCTCGCTCTGCGCACCGGGGTGCCGCTGGTGGGCATCAGCGACGGTGGCGGCGCACGCATCCAGGAGGGCGTCGCCGGCCTGACCCAGTTCGCCGAGATCTTCCGTCGCAACGTCGCGGCCTCGGGCGTGATCCCGCAGATCAGCCTCATCCTCGGACCGTCGGCCGGCGGCGCGGTGTACTCCCCCGCGCTGACCGACTTCATCGTCATGGCGGACGGCACCTCCAACATGTTCATCACCGGCCCGGACGTGATCCGCGCGGTCACGGGCGAGGACGTGGGCTTCGAGGAGCTGGGCGGCGCGACGACGCACTCGACCCGTTCCGGCGTCGCGCACTACATGGCCTCGGACGAGGACGACGCGATCGACTGGGTGCGCACGCTGCTGGCGTACCTGCCGACCAACAACCTGGCCGACCCGCCGGCCTACGCGCACGAGGCCGACCTGGAGCCGTCGGACGAGGACCTCGCGCTGGACACGCTCGTCCCGGACTCGGACAGCCGGCCGTACGACATGCACACGGTCATCGAGACCGTGCTCGACGACGACAGCTTCCTCGAGGTGCAGTCGCTGTACGCCCAGAACGTCGTGGTCGGGTTCGGCCACGTCGAGGGCCAGCCGGTGGGCGTCGTGGCGAACCAGCCGATGCACATGGCGGGCACGCTGGACATCAACGCGGCGGAGAAGGCCGCGCGGTTCGTGCGCACGTGCGACGCCTTCGGGATCCCCGTCCTGACGTTCGTCGACGTCCCCGGCTTCCTGCCCGGCACCGACCAGGAGTGGAACGGCATCATCCGGCGCGGCGCGAAGCTGATCTTCGCGTACGCGGAGGCGACGGTCCCGCTGGTCACGGTCATCACGCGCAAGGCCTACGGCGGCGCGTACATCGTCATGGGCTCCAAGCAGCTGGGCGCCGACGTGAACCTCGCCTGGCCGACCGCGCAGATCGCCGTCATGGGCGCCGGTGGTGCGGTCAACATCCTGCAGCGCGGCGCGCTGCAGACCGTGGCGCAGGCCGGCGGCGACGTCGAGGCGGAGCGGCGCCGGCTGACCGCCGCGTACGAGGACGCCATCGTCAACCCCTGGGACGCGGCCGACCGCGGCTACGTGGACGACGTCATCGAACCGTCGGCGACCCGCGCCCAGGTGGTGCGGTCCCTGCGGCTGCTGCGCACCAAGCGTGCGAGCCTGCCGCCCAAGAAGCACGGCAACATCCCGCTGTGAGGAGCCCGGCATGAGCGAGCACGAGCACGACCACCCCGACGAGCACGACCCGGCGTCGCACGGGCGCGAGCCGCTGGCGGGGGTGGACGCCCGCGAGCTGCACACCACGGTGGACGAGCTCGCCGAGGCGCTGCACGCGTACGTCGAGACGGCGGTGGGCGTCCGGGCCGAGTTCGGCGCGCGAGAGGCCGACGAGGACCCCCGCGTGCTGGCGCTCGAGGGGCGGGTGGGCACGCTCAACGCCCGGCTGTACGACCTGCTGCACGCACGGCTCGGGCTGCACGCCGACCTGACCGGCATGACCTGGGACGACGCCGACCCCGACGCGGACGCCCCGGTCGAGCCGGGCGACCACGACACGTTCCACCTGGGGTTCGTCGTCGAGCTGCCGTCGACCGTCAGCGACCTGACGCTCGACGCCGTCATCGACCTCGTCGACGACGGCGGTGCGCAGATCGCGCACACCCTCACCGAGCGCGGCTACGTCGTCGGCGAGTGGGGCGCCGGGCGCGGCGCCCCCGTGCTGCTGGACGACGAGGACGACGACGAGGACGACCTGTGACCACCGGGCAGGGGCGCGCCACGGCCGAGCCGGTGGACCCGCACGTGCAGGTGGTGCGCGGCACGCCCGACGACATGGAGCTGGCGGCCCTCGTGGCCGGCCTGGTCGCCGCGGGCGCGCACCACGACGCGGCGACGCCGGACACCGACGGTGCCGCACGGTCGGCCCGTGCGCGCTGGACCGCTCTCCGGCCGCGTGCCGGTGCGCTGCCGGGCCGCGGGCACGACGCGTGGCGCTGGAGCCTGCACCCCTGACGTCGCGGCGGGCACCACCCCGTCCACCGACCCCCTGGGAGCGTGTGGCGCCCCGCCGTAGGGTGGCCCGGGTGACGACACCAGCGCCCGCGCCCCGTCCCACCAGCCCCGTCGACGCCGTCGCCGACGCCTACGTGGCCGCGCTCGCCCGGCTCGACCCCATCAGCGCCACGCAGCTGGGCGTCCTGGGTCACGACCGCGAGCTCACCGACTTCTCGCCCGAGGCGTCCGCTGAGCGCGCCGACCGCGCCCGGTCGACGCTGCTCGCCCTCGAGGGCCTGTCCCCCGCGGACGCCGTCGACGAGGTCACGGTCGCGGCCATGCACTGGTCGCTGCGCACCGGCATCGACCTGCAGGACGCCGGCGAGAACGACCGCATGCTCAACAACCTGTCCTCGCCGTCGCAGCAGGTGGCCGAGGTGTTCGACCTCATGCCGACGGACAGCGAGCAGGCGTGGGACGACGTCGCCGCGCGGCTCGCCCGGGTCCCGGCCTCGCTGGGGTCGTACGTGACGGCCCTGCGGAGCGCGGCGGCGCGGGGCGACGTCGCCGCCGTCCGTCAGGTCGAGGCCGTGATCGGTCAGGCCCGGGAGGCGGCGCACCCGGAGTCGTCGCCGTTCACGCGGCTGGTCCGGGGTGCGGACGCACGCCGCGTGCTGGGTGACGACCACCCGCTGCACGCCGACCTGGAGCGCGGGGCGGCCGCGGCCCGTGCGGCGTACGGGGACCTGGCGCAGGTGCTCGCGGACGAGCTGGCGCCCGTCGCCCCGGAGGCCGACGCCGTGGGTCGCGAGCGCTACGCGCTGTGGTCGCGCCACCACCTGGGTGCCGACGTCGACCCGGACGAGACGTACGCCTGGGGGCTGGAGGAGCTGGCCCGCGTGCAGGCCGAGCAGGCCGAGGTCGCGGCGCAGGTCGCCGGTCCCGGTGCGACCGTCGAGCAGGCCGCGGCGCTGCTCGACGCGGACCCCGAGCGGCAGCTCGCGGGCACCGACGCGCTGCGCGGCTGGATGCAGGCGACGTCCGACGCGGCGATCGAGGCCCTCGACGGCACCCACTTCGACATCCCCGCGCCGGTCCGCACGCTGGAGTGCCGCATCGCGCCGTCGAGCACGGGGGCGATCTACTACACGGGACCCAGCGACGACTTCGCCCGCCCGGGTCGGATGTGGTGGTCGGTGCCGCCGGACGTCACGTCGTTCTCGACGTGGCGCGAGCGCACCACCGTGTACCACGAGGGCGTTCCCGGGCACCACCTGCAGATCGCGCAGGCCGTGTTCGAGCGCGCCACGCTCAACTCGTGGCGCCGGCTCGTCGCCTGGACGTCGGGCCACGGGGAGGGGTGGGCGCTGTACGCCGAGCGCCTCATGGCCGACCTCGGGTTCCTCGACGACCCGGGCGACCGGCTCGGCATGCTCGACGGCCAGCGGCTGCGCGCGGCCCGCGTCGTGTTCGACCTGGGGATGCACCTGGGCCTGCCGGCCCCGGCCGAGGTGGGGACGTGGACCCCGCAGACCGGCTGGGACTTCCTGCTCGCGAACGTGCAGATGCCCGAGTCGTTCGTGCGGTTCGAGTACACCCGCTACCTGGGCTGGCCCGGCCAGGCGCCGTCGTACAAGGTCGGGCAGCGGCTGTGGGAGCAGTACCGCGACGCGGCGCGCGCCGACGCCGCCGCGCGCGGCCGGGTGTTCGACCTGCGGGACTTCCACGCCCGCGCGCTCTCGCTCGGGTCGGTGCCGCTGGCGGTCCTGCCGACCGCGCTCACGTCCTGAGGCCTGCGGTGGGGGCGGCCGCGCCGACCCCCACCGCACGGCTCAGAGCAGCGTCCAGCCGTACTTGGCGAAGACGACCGCGACGAACAGCACCAGCACGGCCACGGTGACGAACCAGTCGTTGCCGGACGCGACGAACCGCCGGCCCCACGGCCCGGCCCGGCCCGGCAGGTTCAGGTGCCCGTCGCGCACGTTGACGCGGGTGAGGCCCGCCCACACCAGCGTCGTGGTGGCGGTGATCAGCAGGCACCAGGGGCACAGGGCGCCGATGACGAAGAACGACTGCTGGAACAGCCACCACGCGAACACCAGACCGGCCGTGTAGACCGCCTGCGCGCTGAGCATGAACCACCGCGGGAAGACGACGCCGCCGATCATCGCCACCGCGACGGTGATGACGATCGCCTCGGCCGCGATGCCCAGGAACGCGTTGGGGAAGCCGAAGAGCTCCGCCTGCCAGCTGGCCCCGACCTTGCCGCACGAGATGACCGAGTTGAGGTCGCAGCTCAGCGTCGCCGTCGTGCTCGTGGCCTTCGCCACCGCGATGGGGATCGCCTCGTACGACAGCACGAACGACGTGTACAGGCCGATGAGCCCCGAGACGAGCATCTCGATCGCCGTCCGCCGCCGCCACGCGGGGGGCGCGGGCTCGAGCAGGTCCGGGTCCTCGGGCAGGCCGAGCTCGTCGTCGAGCACGTCGTCGTGCTCCGGGTCCACGACGTCGCCGTCGTGCACGCTCCTGGTGGCGTCCATCACCGTGGCCTCCTCGCCCTGCGGTCCGGTGCGCCATTCTGCCCTGCACACCTGGGTGCGACGCAGGCCCCACGTCCCGCGCACACCCCGGGCCGCCGGACGCGGGCGGCGCGGCCGGCGCCGGAGCGGGCCGTTAGGGTCGGGCCGTGACCCGCCTGCTGCTCGCCTCCGCCTCCCCCGCCCGCCGCGCGACCCTCGCCGCCGCCGGCCTGGCTCCGCTGGTCGCCGTGTCCGGCGTCGACGAGGACGCCGTCCTCGCCGCGGCCCGCGAGCGCTTCGGCGACCTGGAGCCGGCGGACGCGGTGCTCGTGCTCGCGCAGGCCAAGGCCGAGGACGTGGCGCGGCGCCTCGACGACCTCGACGTCGAGGGGTGGCAGGACGAGGACGTCGTCGTGCTGGGCTGCGACTCGATGCTCGAGATCGACGGCGAGGTGCTGGGCAAGCCGGTCGACGCGCAGGACGCGGTGGCCCGCTGGCAGGCCATGCGCGGGCGCAGCGGCGTGCTGCACACGGGCCACTGGCTGGTGGACGAGCGCGACCCGGCCGACGGCGGCACGGGTGCGACGCTCGGCGCGACCGCCTCCACGGTGGTGCACTTCGCGGACCTCTCGGACGACGAGATCACGGCGTACGTCGCGACCCGTGAGCCGCTGACCGTGGCCGGCGCCTTCACGATCGACGGGCTGGGCGGACCGTTCGTGGAGCGCATCGAGGGCGACCACCACACCGTGGTCGGCGTGAGCCTGCCCCTGCTGCGGCACCTGCTGGCGGACATCGACCTCACCGTCCCCGCCCTCTGGCAGGCCTGACCGCACCGCACGCGGGCCACCACGCCCACCGCCCGCGGCGCGGCGTGGTGGGTTCCTACAAGGCGCCCGCGCGGGCCTTGGGGGTTGCCCCAGTCTTGCGACGCGGGCCCGCGACGCAGCCGGGACCTGCGTCTCTGGCGCGCTACCGTGAGCCGTGCCCCTCATCACCAAGGTCCTCGTCGCGAACCGCGGGGAGATCGCCGTCCGCATCGCCCGTGCCTGCCGCGACGCCGGTGTCGCCTCCGTCGCGGTCTACTCGGACACCGACCGTGACGCGCTGCACGTGCACGTCGCGGACGAGGCGTACGCCCTCGACGGCGCCCGCGCGGCCGAGACCTACCTCGACATCGCCAAGCTGCTCGACGTGGCCCGGCGCTCCGGCGCCGACGCGGTCCACCCCGGCTACGGCTTCCTGTCGGAGAACGCGCAGTTCGCGCAGGCCGTGACCGACGCCGGCCTGGTGTGGGTGGGCCCACCGCCCGCGGCGATCGAGGCGCTCGGCGACAAGGTCAGCGCGCGCCACATCGCCCACCGCGCAGGCGCACCGCTGGTCGCGGGCACGCCGGAGCCGGTGCGCGACGTCGCGGAGATCCACGCGTTCGCGGCGGAGCACGGGCTGCCCGTGGCCATCAAGGCCGCGTTCGGCGGCGGCGGCCGGGGCCTGAAGGTCGCGCGCGAGGCCGACGAGATCGACGAGATGTACGAGTCCGCGGTCCGGGAGGCCGTCGCGGCGTTCGGACGCGGTGAGTGCTTCGTGGAGCGCTACCTGGACCGGCCGCGGCACGTCGAGACGCAGTGCCTCGCCGACGCGCACGGCACGGTCGTCGTCGTCTCGACGCGTGACTGCTCGCTGCAGCGCCGCCACCAGAAGCTCGTGGAGGAGGCGCCCGCGCCGTTCCTCACCGACGAGCAGCACGCCACGCTCGTCGCCGCGTCGCAGGCGATCCTGCGGGAGGCCGGGTACGTGGGCGCCGGCACCTGCGAGTTCCTCGTGGGCGCCGACGGCACGGTGTCGTTCCTCGAGGTGAACACCCGCCTGCAGGTCGAGCACCCCGTCACCGAGGAGATCAGCGGCATCGACCTGGTGCGCGAGCAGCTGCGCATCGCCGCCGGCGAGCCGCTCGGCTACACCGAGGTCGTCACCCGCGGGCACTCGATCGAGTTCCGCATCAACGGCGAGGACCCGGCCGCCGGGTTCCTGCCGGCTCCCGGTCGCATCTCCCGGCTGCGCCTCCCCTCCGGCCCGGGGGTGCGCGTGGACTCCGGTGTCGTCGAGGGCGACACCGTGTCCGGCCTGTTCGACTCGATGATCGCCAAGCTGGTCGTCACGGGCGCGACGCGCCGCCAGGCCGTCGAGCGGGCGCGCCGCGCGCTCGCCGAGCTCGAGGTGGTCGGCATCCCGACCGTCGTGCCCTTCCACCGCGCGGTCCTTCAGTCGCAGGCGTTCGTCCCGGCGGACGACACCACCCCGTTCACCGTGCACACCCGGTGGATCGAGACCGAGTTCGCGCAGACCGTCGCGGGGCTGGGCCGCCCCGCCCCGGCGCCGGAGGAGGCGCAGCTGCCCGACGGCGCGCTGGAGCGCGTGGTCGTCGAGGTCGGCGGCAAGCGGCTCGAGGTCGTGCTGCCGGCCGCCCTGGGGCTCGGACGCACCTCCGGGACCGGTCCGGGTCGCGGCGGGGCCGGGACACGCCCCGGCGCCGGTCCGCGACGCACGTCACGCCCGCGGTCCGGGCGCAGCGGCGGGTCGAACGGCACGACGCTCGCCTCGCCCATGCAGGGCACGATCGTCAAGGTCGCGGTGGCCGAGGGCGCCCAGGTCGCGGAGGGCGACCTGGTGGTGGTCCTCGAGGCCATGAAGATGGAGCAGCCCCTGGTCGCCCACCGCGCCGGCACGGTCCAGTCGCTCGTCGCCGGCGTCGGCTCCAGCGTGAGCGCCGGCGGCGCGATCTGCGAGATCGTCGGCTGAGCGCGTCGCGCACGGGTCCGCAGCCCCGTCGCCCCGGCGACGGGTGGGTGGAGTGCGCCTGCGGGCGGCGCCACTGGGGCCTGCACGGTGCCGCCGGGCTGCTGCTGGTGCGGCGTGACGGCACCGGACGCGCCACCGACGTCGTGCTGCAGCACCGCGCGCCCTGGAGCGACCAGGGCGGCACGTGGGGCCTGCCAGGGGGCGCACGCGAGCCCGACGAGACCGCGGCGCAGGCCGCGCTGCGCGAGGCGCAGGAGGAGGCGGGCGTCGACCCCGCGGCGGTGGCGGTGCGCGGCGAGCACGTGCTGCGTCACCCCGACTGGGCGTACACGACCGTGCTCGGCGACGCCCGCGGCCCGGTCGAGCCCGCCGTGACGGACGCCGAGAGCATCACGGTCGCCTGGGTCCCGGTCGACGAGGTCGTCGACCGGGACCTGCTGCCGGCGTTCGCCGACGCCTGGCCGCTGCTGCGGGCGCGCCTCGACGGCTGACGCCCGGCCCGCGGCCCGGGCGCCGCCTCAGTCGATCGCCCGCTGGTGGAGCATGCGCGCCACCTCGGCGATCGTCCCCGACATCGACGGGTACACCGTGGAGGCCTCCGCGACCTGGTCGGCCGTGAGCCGGTGCGTGACGGCCAGGGTGAGCGGGAAGATCGACTCGCTCGCCCGCGGGCCCACCACCACGGCGCCCAGGATCGTGCCGGTGCCCGCGTGGGCGAAGATCTTCACGAACCCGTCGCGCACGCCCAGCATCTTGGCGCGCGGGTTGCGCGACAGCGGGAGCGTGCTGGTGCGGTAGTGCGTCCCCGTCTCGCGCAGCCGTGCCTCCGAGAGCCCCACCGTCGCGATCTCGGGCGCCGTGAAGATGTTGGCCGAGATGCCCCGCAGCGACAGCGGTCGGACCGCGTCGCCCAGCGCGTGGGACATGGCGATGCGCCCCTGCGTGGCCGCGACGGACGCCAGCGGCAGCACGCCGGTGCAGTCGCCGGCCGCGTACACGCCGCGCACGTTGGTGCGCGAGACCTTGTCGACCTCGACGTGCCCGGACGGCGTCACGCGCACGCCGGCCTCCTCGAGCCCGAGCCCGCGCGTGGTGGGCACCGAGCCCACCGCGAAGAGCACGTGCGAGCCCTCCACCGTGCGGCCGTCCTCCAGGGTCACGACGACGCCGTCGGCCGTCCGGCGCGCGGCCGACGCGCGCGAGCGCGACATCACGGTCATGCCGCGCTGGGTGAAGATCCGCTCGATGAGCTCCGCGGCGTCGGCGTCCTCGCCCGGCAGCACCCGGTCGCGGCTCGACACCAGGACGACGTCCGCGCCGAGCGACGTGTACGCACCGGCGAACTCCGCCCCCGTCACACCGGACCCGACGACGACCAGCCGCTCCGGCAGCTCGTCGAGGTCGTACATCTCCGTCCACGTGAGGATCCGCTCGCCGTCCGGGCGCGCGTCGGGCAGCACCCGCGGCGTGGCACCGGTCGCCAGCAGCACCACGTCGGCCGCGAGCTCGTGCTCCCGGCCGTCCTCACCGGTCACGGCCACGCGTCCCGGGTCGAGCAGTCGACCGGTGCCGGTGACGACGTCGACGCCCTCGCGCGCCAGGCGCGCCCGGATGTCGTCGGACTGCGCGCTCGCCAGCGCCTTGACCCGGGCGTTGACCGCCCGCAGGTCGATGCTGTGGCGCAGCGCGGTCCCGGGGCCGGCGCCGGACGCACCGGCGCCGACGGCCGCGAGCGCGTCCAGCCGGATGCCCAGCTCGGGTGCGCGGTCGGCGATCGTCATCCACTCGGCCGTCGCGATGAGCGTCTTGGACGGCACGACGTCGGTGAGGACGGCCGCGCCGCCGAGGCCCGCGCGCTCGACCACGGTCACGCGCGCGCCGAGGCGTCGAGCGACGAGCGCCGCCTCGTAGCCGCCCGGTCCGCCGCCCACGATCACGACGTGCCCGGCGGGCGGGTCGTCCGGTGCGTCGCGCACGGTCGAGGCGGCGGTGACGGCCGGCACCTGCGGCTGGTCGGGGGCTGCGGAGGTCTGCTCGCTGGTCACGGGCCCCATCCTGCCCGGCCGGCACGTGGTTAGCCTGTTCCCATGACCGACGTCTCCCCCGCCCGCGACCTCACCGGTGGCGCGCTGCCCAGCCTCGACGACCCGACGACCGACCCCTTCGACGTGGCACGACTCGCGGCGGAGGTGATCGCGCAGCGCACCGGCGTCGCGCGGCACGACGTCGCACTCGTGCTGGGCTCCGGGTGGGGCGGTGCGGCGGACCTGCTCGGCGAGACCGTCACCGAGATCCCGAGCCACGAGGTCCCCGGGTTCACGCGGGCCGCGGTGGCGGGCCACGTCGGCATGCTGCGCTCGGTGCGGATCGCGGGTGACGGCACCCGGCCCGACCGGTACGCGCTGGTGCTGGGCTCGCGCACCCACCTGTACGAGGGGCGCGGCGTGCGTCGCGTCGTGCACGGCGTGCGGACCGCCGCGGCCACGGGTGCGTCGACGGTGGTGCTCACCAACGGCTGCGGCGGCCTGAACCTGGCGTGGGGGCCGGGCACGCCCGTGCTGATCCGCGACCACATCAACCTCACGGCGACGTCGCCGCTCGAGGGCGCGACCTTCGTGGACCTCACCGACCTGTACTCGTCCCGGCTGCGTGCCGTGGCGCGGGAGGTCGACGCGTCGCTCGACGAGGGCGTGTACGTGCAGTTCCCCGGCCCGCACTACGAGACGCCCGCGGAGGTCGCCATGGCCGGCCGCCTCGGGGGCGACCTCGTCGGCATGTCCACCACCCTGGAGGCCATCGCCGCCCGCCACGCGGGTCTCGAGGTGCTCGGCATCTCGCTGGTGACCAACCTGGCCGCGGGCATCAGCCCGGAGCCGCTCGACCACGCCGAGGTCCTCGAGGCCGGACGCGCCGCCGGGCCGCGCATCAGCGCGCTGCTCGCGGAGGTCGTGCGGCGGTTGTGAGGCGCACGCGGTGACGGTGCCGGGCCGTGGCCCCGCCAGTAGGTTGGTGTCCGTGAGCGCCACGGACAACGACGACGTGCTGCGCGGGGACGCCCCGGCGCCGGCCGCGACCGACCGGAACCCCGCCGCCGACCCGGTGGAGGACGACGCCTGGGACGACCTGGTGCGCCGGGTCGGGGCCTGGGTGGCCGACGACCCGGACCCGCGGACGGCCGACGAGCTGACGTCGCTGCTGCAGACCGCGCGGGACACGCCCGAGCCCGGTGACGACGGACCGGTGGCCGACCTGGCACGCCAGGAGGCGCAGGCCGCCCGCGCCGACCTCGAGGACCGGTTCAGCGGGCTCCTGCAGTTCGGCACCGCGGGTCTGCGCGGTGAGCTGGGCGGCGGACCGCACCGCATGAACCGCGCCGTCGTGATCCGCGCCGCGGCGGGGCTGGCGGACTTCCTCACCGGTGAGCTCGAGGGTGCGACCCCGCCGCCCCGCGTGGTCGTCGGTTACGACGCGCGCCACAACTCGCACACGTTCGCGCTCGACACCGCGGCGGTCATGACGGCGGTCGGGATCGACGTGCTGCTGCTGCCGCGGCCGCTGCCGACCCCGGTGCTCGCCTCGGCCGTCCGGCGGTTCGGGGCCGACGCCGGCGTCATGGTGACCGCATCGCACAACCCGCCGCAGGACAACGGGTACAAGGTGTACCTCGGCGGGCGCGTCGTCACCGGCGCCGGGCAGGGCGCCCAGATCGTGCCGCCCGCGGACACCGCCATCGCGGCGGCGATCGCCCGCGTGCCGTCGGTCGCGTCCGTGCCGCGCGCCGCGTCCGGCTGGACCGTCCTCGGCGAGGACGTGGTCGAGGCGTACGCCGCCGACGCCGCCGCCGTCGCCCCGGGCGGCGACCCGGACCACCGCGCCCGGCTGAAGGTCGTCGTGACCCCGCTGCACGGCGTGGGCGGCGCCCTGACGCGCGACGTCCTGACGCGTGCGGGCTTCACCGACGTCACCCTGGTGCCTGAGCAGGCGGAGCCGGACCCCGACTTCCCCACGGTCGCCTTCCCCAACCCCGAGGAGCCGGGCGCGACCGACCTCGCGCTGGCGCTGGCCGCCGCGATGCGGGCCGACCTCGTCGTGGCGGTCGACCCCGACGCCGACCGGTGCGCCCTCGCCCTGATCGACCCCCGCGCGCACGTGCCCGCCCGCGGGCCGGAGACCCCGCAGGCCGACGGCTGGCGCATGCTCACCGGCGACGAGGTCGGTGCCCTGCTGGGCGCCGACGCGGCCGCCCGGGTGCGCGCGGACGACCGCCCCGACGGCGCGGCACCGACGCTCGCGTGCTCGATCGTGTCGTCGCGCCTGCTGGCGGCGATCGCCGCCGACGCCGGGCTGCGGTTCGCCTCGACGCTCACCGGCTTCAAGTGGATCTCCCGCGTCGACGGTCTGGTCTTCGGGTACGAGGAGGCGCTGGGGTACTGCGTCGACCCCGCGCACGTGCGTGACAAGGACGGCATGTCGGCCGCCGTGCGGGTGTGCGACCTGGCCGCCCGCCTGGCGGCGGAGGGCCGCACTCTCGTCGACGCGCTGGACGACCTGGCCCGCGCCCACGGCCTGCACGCGACCGGGCAGGTCAGCGCGCGGTTCGCCGACCTCAGCCGCATCGGCGCGACGATGTCCGCGCTGCGGGAGCGGCCGCCGGCGCAGCTGGCCGGCTCGCCCGTGGTCGAGGTCGTGGACCTGGCCGCCGGCACCGACGACGACCGCGGCGGGCTGCCCCCGACCGACGGGCTGCGGCTCCTCACGGCCGACGGCACGCGGGTGGTCGTGCGCCCGTCGGGCACCGAGCCCAAGGTCAAGGCCTACCTCGAGGTCGTCGTCCCCGTCGCCGCCGACGCGGACCGTGGCGCCCTCGACACCGCGCACCGCACGGCACGCGAGCGCCTGGACCACCTGGCGGCCGACGTGCGGACCGCGCTGGGCCTGGACGGGAGCTGACCGGTCGAGCGGCGGCGTCCGCCGCTCGACCGGGTGCGTGGGGGCCTCAGCCGGTACGCGTGCAGCGCACCTGCGGGACGGACCGGGCGGTGTCGCTCGCGGCCGTGCCGTTGAAACCGAACGTCACGCTGCCCCCGTCCTCGATGATGCCGTTCCACGGCATGTTCTCCGCCGTCACCGTGCTCCCGCTGCGGGTGATCTCCGCGGCCCACTGCTCGGTGATCTCCAGCCCGTCGGGCTGCGTCCAGGTGAGCACCCAGCCGCGGACCCCCGACGTCGTGGCGGTCACGGTGACCTGGGCCTGCATGCCGCCCGGCCACGAGGTCACCACCTCGTAGGTGGCGGTGCAGGCGCCCGCGGGCACGGCCGCCGGCGGCGCCGCCACGCCCGGCTGCGCCCCGTCCGAGGGTGGTGCAGCGGCGGGCGGCGTCGCCGCCGCCGGACGCGACGGGGACGTGACGGACGGCTCCGGGCCGGCCTCGGGCGTCGGCCCGCTCGACGGCGTCACCGTGGGCAGTCCGTCGCTGAGGGTCGTCTCCCCCGGGGCGAAGGGCGGCACGACGGGGTTCACGTCGGTGTCCACCGCGGACGGGTCGCAGACCGCGCCCGGGCGGTAGGCGGTGTAGGCGCCGGCGTCGCACGTGAACCCGACGACGGCGTCACCTCCCAGCACGACCTCGCCCGACAGCCGCGCCGATCCCAGCACCCGTGCGACGTCGCGCACGACCACGTCGCCCGTGAGCTCGGCGCCGCCCTCCACCCACGCGCGCCCCTCGAGACGCACTCCCGGGCCGACGACGGCGTCGCCCCGCACCACGGCACCCGTCGCGACGTACGCGGCAGGGTCGACGCGCGCGGTGTCGTCGACCCAGCCGCCCCCGTGCGGGTGCCGGTGGCCGCCCTCGGCGGCGAGGTCGGCGACGGGGTCGGACACCGTCGCGCCCGCGACCCGGAACTCGTAGGGGTAGCGGGCGGTCCGGGGGAACGTCTCCAGCCCCGAGGCGACCACCTCGGTCGGCGTAGCCGTGACCACGAGGTACACCTCGTCCTCGCCGGCGCGCAGCGCGAGGCGCAGCTCACCGTCGGTGGCCTCCGTGACGGGGCTGTACCGCGGGCCGCCCGGCCCGACCGCGACGAGCCCGAAGCTCCAGCCGGGGTGCTCCCCCGCCCCGCTGCCGACGTGCCCGCGCACGCGCACCCGCACGTCGGTGCCGGACCCGTCGGGCACGAGCCGCACCACGGTGTAGCCGTACGCACCCGGCGCGAACGTACCGGTCACCCGGTGGTGCGAAGGGTCGTCCGCCACGGCCTCCACGGGCGTGGTGCGGTGCGCGACGAGGACGGGGTCCACGCCCTGGTGCAGCCCGCCCGGCGTGAGGTCGTCGACGGCCACGCGCATGGCGTACTGCGTCACCCGGCGGTTGAGCGCCGCGGCGTTGGAGGACGTGAGCCGAACGTACGCGCCGAGCAGGTGCTCGGTGTCGGAGGAGCCGGTCCACAGGTCGCCCACGAGCCGCGGCGACGAACGGTCGGCGAGGTGCTGCAGCAGCAGCCACCCCGCCGCACCCTGGCGTGCGCTGCCCCAGGCGAGGTGCGGGGCGAGCAGGTGGTCCGAGACGTCGGCATGGTCCCCTGGCACCGCGAGCGTCGCCAGGTACGCGGACGCCGCCGTGCGCAGGGTCGCCGCCGACTCGGGTGTGAGGCCGTGCCCGGGGTGCGCCGCCGCGGTGAGGTGCTGCAGGGCCTCCGCGACACCCCGGGCGAGCTCCCACGGCGTACCGGCCGGCACCGGCACCCCCGCGGACCGCGCCGCACCGTCGGTCGGGGCGGGACCCGCGGCTGACGGCGTCGCGGCGGCGGAGGCCGACGCCGTCGCACCGGCGACGGCGGCCGCGGCGACCTCCGGCTCGAGGGAGGACGCCAGCACGGCGGGCTGCACCCGCAGGAGCGCGATCCCGTCGACGACCGCCCCCCGGGTCGGCGGCACCGGGTCGCCGGACGGCTCGTCGGCGGTCACGGGCGGGTCCACGGGCGTGGCGGCGCCCGGACCCTGCGCCCACGTCCCGTCGACCACGACGAGGAGCTTGTGCTCCGCCAGCGGCCCCTCGTCCGCACCCAGACCGGCCTCGTCGACGTCGAGCGCGTGCAGCGCCTCGAGCTGGGCGACGACGACGTCCGGGTCGAACCGCAGGGCGTCCGGCGCGGCGGTCGGGTCGGGCCCGGCGCGCCCGCCCCACGCGAGCGCCACCCGGTCGCCCTCGAGCACGTGCGCCTCCGACCACGCGGCGCGCCACGGCTCAGGGACGGCGAGCCGGAGCCGCTCGGCCCCGTGGTCCCCGAGGGCGCTCGCCAGGGCCGCGCCCAGCACGAAGGCCGCGACGAGCGCCACGACGACCGTGCCGCGCCTGATCGGGCCCATGCCGCGTGCGTCTCCTCCCGGCGGTGCGCGCCGTCGGGGTCCGGGTGGACCGGGCGGACCTGCTCCTGACCTGCGTGGTCGGCGTCGAGCGAGCGCTATCCGGACGACCGTCCACCATGGTCTGCCCTCCGCGGACCAGTCAACGCCCGAATCGTCCGGATCAGCGGGTATTCACCCGACCGAGCGGCAGATTCTCACGCCTCTCTCATCGCGCCGGAACCCGAGAGGTCAGTAGTCGCCGTCCGCCGTCAGGCCCGCGAGCACGGATGCGGTGCCCGACAGCCCCAGCCGGGTGGCCCCGGCCTCGATCATCGCGAGCGCGTCCGCCGCCGTCCGGATCCCGCCCGACGCCTTGACGCCCAGCCGGCCGCCGACCGTCCGCGACATCAGCCGCACGGCGTGCACCGTGGCGCCGCCCGCCGGGTGGAAGCCCGTCGACGTCTTGACGAAGTCCGCACCCGCGGCCTCCGCAGCCTCGCAGACGTGCACGATCTCGTCGTCCGTCAGCGCGGCGGACTCGATGATGACCTTCAGGACGGTCGGGGCGGGCACGGCCGCGCGCACGGCGGCGATGTCGCGGCCGACGTCGACGAAGCGACGCTCCTTGGCGGCACCCACGTCGATGACCATGTCGACCTCCGCGGCGCCGTCCGCCACCGCGCGCGCCGCCTCGGCCGCCTTGACGTCGCTGTGGTGCTTGCCCGACGGGAACCCGCAGACCGTCGCGACCAGCAGGTCCGGCGCACCGTCCAGACCGACGGGGATCTCCAGCGGCAGGAACGAGGGCGACACGCACACGGAGTACACCCCGAGCTCGACGCCCTCGGCCACCAGCGCCTCCACGTCGGCCCGCGTGGCCTCCGGCTTGAGCAGCGTGTGGTCGACGAAGCGTGCGAGGCCGACGGCGTCGAGGGGGACGTGCGTGGTCGGGGTGTCGTCGGTGGTCATGCGCGGTGCCTCCCGGGGCGTGCTGCGCCCGGCGGGACCGCCGGGCCGGTGATGCGGTCGACGAGCGCGTGGCGCTCGTCCTGGTGCAGGAACGTGTGCCGGGCGGCGGTCACGGTCACGTCGACCACGTCGTCGAGCGTCCACCCCGCCTCCCGCACCAGCAGACCCAGCTCGCGCGACAGCGACGTGCCGGACTGCAGGCGGTTGTCCGTGTTGACGGTGACCTCGAACCCGGCGCGACGCAGCAGCGTCACGGGATGGGCCGCCACCGAGGCGGCCGCGCCCGTCTGCAGGTTGGACGACGGGCACACCTCCAGCGGGACGCGCCGGTCGCGCACCCAGTGCGCCAGCAGCCCCAGCCGCCACGACCCGTCGGGCCCCTCGTGGACGTCGTCGGCCAGCCGGACGCCGTGGCCCAGCCGGACGGCGCCCGCGACGTGCAGCGCCTCCGCCATCGAGTCGAGCCCCGCGTCCTCACCCGCGTGCACGGTGGCCGGGAAGCTCGCGTCGCGCACGACGCGGAACGCGGCCGCGTGCCGCGACGGCGGGAACCCCTCCTCCGGTCCGGCGATGTCGAAGCCCACGACGCCCGCGTCCCGGTTCGCCAGCGCGAGCGCGGCGATCTCGTCGGACCGGTCCGCCTGCCGCATCGCGGACAGGACCTGCACCACCCGGATCTCGTGACCGGCGGACCGCGCCTCGGCCTCACCCTGCGCGAAGCCCTCACGCACCGCGTCGACGACCTGCTGCAGCGTCAGGCCGCGCTCCAGGTGCTGCTCGGGCGCGTACCGCTCCTCGGCGTGCACGACGCCGTCCGCAGCGAGGTCGAGCACGGCCTCCCGGGCCACACGGCGCAGCCCCTCGGCGGTCTGCATGACCGCCAGGGTGTGCGTGAACGTCTCGAGGTACCGCGGCAGCGAGCCCGAGCCGGCCGCCTCGACGAACCAGCGCCCGAGGGCCTGCGGGTCCGTCGTCGGCAGCTCGTGGCCGATCGCGGCGGACAGCTCGATCATCGTCTCCGGGCGCAGCCCGCCGTCGAGGTGGTCGTGCAGCAGGACCTTCGGCAGCGCGCGCAGCGTCTCGTCGAGGTCCTGCCCGTCAGGGGTCGGTGTCACGCGTCGGCGCCCTCGTCGTCGTCCAGGTGCACCTCGGCGGACTGCTCGACCACGTCGGCCTCCTCGGCGCGACCCTCACGGTCCGGCCGGGGGAAACCGGGGACGTGGTCCTCCGGCTCGTCGTCGGCGGTCTCGTCGGCGTCCGTCAGCGTCAGCGGCTGCTCCGTGTCGACGGGCGCCAGGCCGGCGTCGCGCCAGGACTGTGCTCCGGGGACGGTGCTCATGGCTCCTCCGTGGTGGTGCGGCGGCAGGGGACGTTCCTCATCGTGACCCGGGCGCGCAGGTGCCGCGACCGGGCCGTGCGGACGTCAGTCCGCCGCGACGCGGTCGAGCACGAGCGGGCGGGTCGCACCGGGCGTGCCCTGCGGGTCGACGACCACGCCACCGGCCAGCGCCTCGTGCGCGCGGGCGAAGCGCTCCGGGGTGTCGGTGTGCAGCGTGAGCAGCGGCTGGCCGCGGCGGACGGTGTCCCCCGGGCGGGCGTGGATCTCGATGCCCGCACCGGCCTGCACCGGGTCCTCCTTGCGGGCCCGGCCCGCGCCGAGGCGCCACGCGGCGACGCCCACGGCGTACGCGTCGAGCGTCGTCAGGACACCGTCGGCCTCGGCGAGCACCTGCTCCTGCTCCCGTGCGACGGGCAGCTCGGCGTCGGGGTCGCCGCCCTGCGCGGCGATCATCCGGCGCCACACGTCCATCGCGCGGCCGTCGGCCAGCGCCGCGGCCGGGTCCGCGTCCGGCTGCCCCGCTGCGGCGAGCATCTCGCGCGCCAGCGCGACGGTCAGCTCGACGACGTCCGCCGGGCCGCCGCCGGCCAGGACCTCGACCGACTCGCGGACCTCGAGCGCGTTGCCCGCCGTCAGGCCCAGGGGCGTCGACATGTCGGTGAGCAGCGCGACCGTGCGCACCCCGGCGTCGGTGCCCAGCGCGACCATCGTGCGGGCCAGCTCGCCCGCGCGCTCCGCGTCCTTCATGAACGCGCCGGAGCCGACCTTCACGTCGAGCACGAGCGAGCCGGTGCCCTCGGCGATCTTCTTGCTCATGATGGAGCTCGCGATCAGCGGGATCGCCTCGACCGTGCCGGTGACGTCGCGCAGCGCGTAGAGCTTGCGGTCCGCCGGTGCCAGGCCCGACCCGGCGGCGCAGATGACGGCGCCGACGTCCTCGAGCTGGCGCATCATCTCGTCGTTGCTCAGCGCGGCGCGCCAGCCCGGGATCGACTCGAGCTTGTCGAGGGTTCCCCCGGTGTGGCCGAGCCCGCGGCCGGACAGCTGCGGCACGGCCACGCCGAACACGGCGACGAGCGGCGCCAGCGGCAGCGTGATCTTGTCGCCCACGCCCCCGGTGGAGTGCTTGTCCGCCGTGGGCCGCGACAGGCCGGAGAAGTCCATGCGCTCGCCGCTGGCGATCATCGCCGCCGTCCAGCGCGCGATCTCGGCGCGGTCCATGCCGTTGAGCAGGATCGCCATGGCGAGGGCCGACATCTGCTCGTCCGCGACGACCCCGCGGGTGTACGCGTCGACCACCCAGTCGATCTGGCCGTCGGTCAGCCGGCGCCCGTCCCGCTTGGCGACGATGACGTCGACGGCGTCGAACTGCTCGCTCATCCCTGCTCCTTGTCCTGACCCCTACCGCGCACGGTGAGGTCCGTCGGCCCGAAGGCGTCGGGCAGCACCTCGCTCATGGGTCGTACGCCGCTGACCGTCTCGAGCAGCAGGTCGGGCCCGCCGTGCTCGAACAGCAGCTGCCGGCAGCGTCCGCACGGCATGAGGACGTCACCGTGCCCGTCGACGCAGACGAACGCGACCAGCCGGCCGCCCCCGGTCACGTGCAGCATCGACACCAGGCTGCACTCGGCGCACAGGCCGACGCCGTACGACGCGTTCTCGACGTTGCAGCCGGCGACCACCCGTCCGTCGTCGACCAGCGCCGCCGCGCCGACCGGGAACCGCGAGTACGGGGCGTAGGCCCGGGTCATGACGTCGCGTGCGGCGGCCCGCAGGCCGTCCCAGTCGACGGTCCGCGTGCTGCTGGGCATGTCTCCCTCTCCGCTCATTCCTTGACGTAGGCCTCGCCGGACGCCGCCGGGCCGCGCGAGCGGCCGACCAGGCCCGCCACGGCGAGCAGCGTCACGACGTACGGCAGCATGAGCATGAACTGGCTCGGCACCGGGGCTCCGACGATGCTCAGGGCACCCTCGAGGTTCGACGCGAACCCGAACAGCAGCGCGGCCAGCGCGGCGCGCACCGGGTCCCACTTGCCGAAGATGACGGCGGCCAGGGCGATGAACCCGGCACCGGCGGTCATCTCCTTGCCGAAGGCCGACACCGACACGACGGTGTAGAACGCGCCACCGACACCGGCGATCGCGCCCGCCACGAGCAGCGCCCGGTACCGCGTGCGCTCGACCTTGATGCCGACGGTGTCGGCGGCCTTGGGGTGCTCCCCCACGGCACGCAGGCGCAGGCCCCAGCGCGTGCGGTACAGCGCGAACCACACACCGGGCACCACCAGGTACATGAGGTAGACGACGACCGTCTGGTTGAACAGCGACGGGCCGATCACGGGGATGTGCGAGAGCCCGGGGATCGCGATGTTCGAGAACCGCGTGGTGCTGTTGAGCTGGGGGTTGGGCACCAGCACCTGCGAGTACAGGAAGCTGGTCACGCCGATCACCAGCACGTTGAGCACGACACCCACGATGACCTGGTTGACGCGGTACGTGATCGTGAACACCCCGAGCACGGCGGCGACCAGGACACCCGCGAGCACCGCGGCCAGCAGGCCGACCCACGGGCTGTTCGTCACCGAGGCCGCGACCGCGGCGCAGAACGCCCCGGCGAGCAGCTGGCCCTCGATGGCGATGTTGACGACGCCGGCACGCTCGCCGATCACGCCGCCCAGCGCACCGAAGACGATGGGCACCGCGAGCAGCACGGCACCACCGATGAGGCGGACCGCGGGGATGTCGCTCGGGCTGCCGGCCGCGGCCCAGGCGAGGAACCCGACGAGGAAGACCGCCGCGAACAGCGCCGAGACCCACACCGGGACCTTGTGCCGGCGCATGACGCGCCAGGCGGCGAGCAGCGACAGCAGCGCCATGACCGCGACGCAGACCCACCCGGTCGCGGTGCCGGGCACGGCCAGGCTCGGCAGGCTCACGAGGTCCCCGGAGCTGGCGAGGCGGAACCTCGCGTCGCCCTCACGGGGCCGCACCGTCAGCAGCAGCGCGAACAGCACCGTCACCACGCCGAGCACCACGGGCCCCTTGCGGGACACCACGGTCACCGTGCGGTGCTCGACGGCACCGCCGGACGCCTCGGTGGGCTCCACCGTCGTCGTGCTCATCGCTGCACCTCCTCACGGCGCGAGGCGCCGGACCGGCGGGTCCCCGCCGGTGCCCGACGGCCCGGCTGCGGAAGCCGGAACACCGCCCGCACCAGCGGCGGCGCCGCGATGAACAGGACGATCAGGGACTGCACGACCAGGACGATCTCGATCGGGATCCCCTCGGACGCCTGCATGACCGAGCCCCCGGCCTTGAAGCCACCGAACAGCAGCCCCGCGAACAGCACCCCGACCGGGTTCGACGACCCGAGCAGCGCCACGGTGATCGCGTCGAACCCGATGCCCGCGTCGATGTCGTAGCTGAAGCCCGTGGTGATGAGCCCGAGCACCTGCGTGCTGCCCGCGAGGCCCACCAGCGCGCCGCTGAGGAGCATCGCCATCACGGTCGCGCGGGGCACGTGGATGCCGGCGACGCGCGCGGCGCGGGCGTTCTCGCCCACCGCCCGCAGCGAGAAGCCGAGGCTCGAGCGCTCCAGCAGCCACCACGTCAGCACCACCGCGCCGAGCGCGAGGAGGAAGCCGAGGTGCAGGCGGAACTCCGGGCCCAGCAGCCGCGGCAGGAGCGCGGTGTCCGCCATGGGCGGCGACTTGGGGTTCGCCGACCCGGGCGCCTGCAGCAGGCCCGGCGTTGCCAGCAGGTAGGACAGCAGGTAGAACGCGATGTAGTTGAGCATGATCGTGACGATCACCTCGTGCGCCCCCGTCGCGGCCTTGAGCAGGCCCGCGAGACCGCCCCACAGCGCACCGGCCGCGACACCGACGACGAGCGCCACCAGCAGGTGCAGCCCGCCCGGCAGGTCCCAGGCGAACCCGACCCAGCCGGCACCCGCCGCGGCCATGAGCATCTGCCCCTGCCCGCCGATGTTGAACAGGCCGGAGCGGAACGCCAGCGCCAGCCCGAGACCGGCGGCGATGAGCGGCGTCGCGTAGGTCATCGACTGCGTGAGCGGCCGGATCCCCTGCGCGAACGAGTCCGCCGTGTAGTTGTAGACCGCGCCGCGGAAGAGCGCCGCGTACGCGCCGCCGACGGCCTGGCCGATGGCGGCGAACGTGTCACCGGGGCGCGAGAAGAAGTACGAGGCGGCCGACTGCACGCCCTCGTCCGTGAAGGCGATCATCACCGACCCGGCCAGCACCGCGAGCACCACGGCACCGAGCGAGACCGCCCAGCCGCCGGACGCCACGCGCTGCAGCGCGTCGTTCCACCGGGTGTCACGGACGGGCGTGGGCCCGGCGTCGTCACCGCCCACGTCGGTCACCACCGTGTCGGGCACGACCACGTCGGCGACGCCCTGGTCGCCGGGCTCCTTGGGCTCGCTCACGCGGCCTCTCCCTCGTTCGGCGCGATGCCAGCCATCATGAGGCCGAGGACGTCGCGCGGGGTGTCGGACGGGACGATGCCGACCACACGGCCGCGGTACATGACGAGGATCCGGTCGCCCAGGGCGACCGCCTCGTCCAGCTCGGTGGCGACGACGACCACCGGGACGCCCTCGTCCCGCGTCTCGACGATGCGCTTGTGGATGAACTCGATCGAGCCGACGTCGACGCCGCGCGTCGGCTGGGCCGCCACGAGCAGGCGCAGGTCGCGCGAGAGCTCACGGGCGACGACGACCTTCTGCTGGTTGCCCCCGGACAGCCGCCCCACCGGCGAGTCGATGCCCTGGGTGCGGATGTCGTACTGCTCGACCATGTCGCGGGCGAACCGGTCGCGCGCCCGCAGCTGCAGCGCCCCGGCCCGCACGAACGGCGGCCCGTCGGTGCGGTCGAGCACGAGGTTCTCGGCGACGGTGAACTCGGCGACGAGCCCGTCCAGCGTGCGGTCCTCGGGCACGTAGCCGACGCCGGCGTCCAGCACCCGGCGCACCGAGCGCCCGACGAGCTCGGTGGACCCGAGGCGGATGCTGCCGGTGACGAACCCCTGCAGCCCTGCCAGCGCCTCCGCCAGCTCGGTCTGCCCGTTGCCCTGCACGCCCGCGACGACCAGGATCTCGCCACGGGGCACCTCGAACGACACGTCGTCGACGAGCACCGTGCCGCGTGCGTCGGTGACCTGCAGGTGCTCGACCCTCAGCCCGTCGCCCTGGGGCCGCGCCGGCTCCCGGTGCACGACCAGCTCGACGGGGCGGCCGACCATGAGGGAGGCGAGCTCGGCGTCCGTCGCGGTGGGCGAGGCCTCCCCGACCACGGCGCCGCGGCGCACGACCGTGATGCGGTCGGCGACCTCGCGGACCTCGCGGAGCTTGTGGGTGATGAAGACGATCGCGGTGCCGCCGGCCTTCAGCCGACGCATCATGTCCATGAGCTCGTCGGTCTCCTGCGGCGTCAGCACCGCGGTCGGCTCGTCGAACACCAGGACGCGCGCGTCGCGCGACAGGGCCTTGATGATCTCGACCCGCTGCTGGACGCCGACGGGCAGGTCCTCGACCACCGCGTCGGGGTCGACGTGGAACCCGAAGCGGTCGGCGATCTCGCGCACCCGGCTGCGCGCCGCGTCGAGGTCGAGCCGGCCGCCGGTCGTCGTCTGCTCGTGCCCGAGCATGACGTTCTCCGCGACCGTGAAGACGGGGACGAGCATGAAGTGCTGGTGCACCATGCCGATGCCGGCGGCCATGGCGTCGCCCGGGCCGGCGAAGTGCTGGACCTCGTCGTCCAGGAGGATCTCGCCCTCGTCGGCCTGGTAGAGGCCGTACAGGACGTTCATCAGGGTGGACTTGCCCGCACCGTTCTCCCCGAGCAGGCAGTGGATCTCTCCCGGCTCGACCGTGAGGTCGATGTGGTCGTTGGCGACCAGGGCGCCGAAGCGCTTGGTGATGCCGCGCAGCTCGAGCTTCATGGGGACGGTCCTCGGGACGGGTCGGGACGGTGCGGTGCGGGTGGTCCGGTCGGGTCGCCGGCCGACCCTGCGATCGTCGCACGTGACCACCCGGGCGGGCCGTGGCCGACCCGCCCGGGTGTGCGTCACACGTGCGCTGCCGCGGTCACTCGGAGAGGTACGAGGTGACCGTGATGTCGCCGTCGATGATCTGCTGCTTGAGCTCCTCGACCTCGGTGACCAGCTCCGGGGACACCTTGGACTCGAAGTTGTGCAGCGGGGCGATGCCCACACCGTCGTTCGCCAGCGTGCCGACGTACGCCTCGGGGTCGAACTCGCCCTCGCCCGCGGCCAGGACGGCCTCGTAGGTCGACAGCTTCATGTTCTTGAGGATCGACGTGAGGACCAGGTCCTGCGTGGCCGGGTCCGTCTCGAAGACGTCGGCGTCGGCGCCGATCAGCGCGACCTCGCGGCCCGAGTCGGCGATGGCGTCCATCGCGGACTGGTAGATCGGGCCACCCACGGGCAGGATCACGTCGACGCCCTGGTCGATGATGCCGGCCGCGACCTGCTTGGCCGTGTCGTTGGCCTCGAAGCCGCCGGTGAAGGAGCCCTGGTCGCCGCCCTGGTAGCCGACGAGCTGGACGTCCGCGCCCTTGACCTCGTTGTAGTACTCGACGCCCTGCTTGAAGCCGTCCATGAAGATCGTGACGGTCGGGTAGGGCTGGCCGCCGAACGTGCCGACCTTCGACACGCCGTTGTCGGCCGAGTAGCCGGCGGCCAGGTAGCCGGCGAGGAACGCGGCCTGCGCCGTGTCGTACAGCAGCGGCTTGATGTTGTCCGCGTCCTTGGTGCCGTCGAAGTCGTTGTCCGCGGCGTCGTCGACCAGGATGTAGTCGATCTCGGAGTTGGCCTCGGCCGACTCGACCGTCGCTGCCGACAGCGCGAAGCCGACGGACACGATCGCGTTGCAGTTCTCGGCCACGAGGCTCTCGAGGTTCGTCGCGAAGTCCGCCTCGGAGTCCGACTGGACCTCGGCGAAGCCGGCGCCGAGCTCCTCGGTCGCCTCCTTCGTGCCCTCGTAGCTGAGCTGGTTGAAGCTCTTGTCGTCGAAGCCACCGGCGTCGGAGACGACGCAGGCCTTGAAGTCCGAGGCCTCGTCACCACCGGCGGACGGCTCCGCGGCGTCGGGTGCACTGCCACACGCCGCGAGCGTGAGGGCGAGCGCCCCACCGAGTGCGGCCACTCGAACGATCTTCTTCACGACAGGTCTCCCACTTCTCGTCGTCCCGCCGCACAGGTGCCCGGGACGGACGGACGGCGCAGCGTTGCACCGCCGACGTGCCCGACCAGTCGGCTTGATCACTGTGGACCCTAGGCACCTGCAGGTCACCGAACTGTTACCGGCGGGTATCCCTGCAGGTTCTGTGATGAATTCGCAACCTGTTCCCGCCCTTCGGTCGTGCTGTCCGCACATCGATACGGACGGATCAGACGCGGCCGCGTCGGCCCGCCAGCTGGGCGGCCCGCGCGAGGAGCAGCGCACCCGCCTCCACGGCACGCTCGTCCACCCGCAGGTCGCCCTGGTGGATGTCGTACGTCCGACCCCCGGGGGTGCGGGTGCCGAGCCGTGCCAGGGCGCCGGGCACCTTCGTGAGGTACCACGCGAAGTCCTCGCCGCCGAGCGACTGCTCGGTCAGCCGCACGGCTTCCGGTCCCAGCATGTCGTGGGCGGCCGCCTCCAGCACGGCGGTGCTCTCGGCCCGGTTCTCCACGGGCGGCACGCCGCGCTGGTGCTTCACCTCGACCTCGACCCCCAGCGGGCGCACGACGTCGGCCACGGCCTGCTCGAACACGGCCGACGCCCGCTCCCAGGCGCGCACGTCGAGGCACCGCAGCGTGCCCATCACGGTGCCCGTCCCCGGGATCGCGTTGGGGACGGTCCCCGCGCGCACGGCGCCCCACGTGAGGTTCACGCCGGAGCGCGGGTCCAGCCGCCGGCCCAGCACCGCGGGCACCTGCGTGATGACCTGGCCCAGCGCGAACACGACGTCACCCGTGAGGTGCGGGCGCGACGTGTGGCCGCCCTCACCCGTCACCGTGACGGTGACCTCGTCGGACGCCGACGTGATCGGGCCGATGCGCGTGCCGACCATGCCGACGTCCAGCTTCGGGTCGCAGTGCACCGAGAAGATCTCGCCGACACCGTCCAGCCCGCCCTCGTTGATGACGTCGATGGAGCCACCGGGCTGCACCTCCTCGGCGGGCTGGAAGACGAGCCGCACGCCGACGTCGAGCCCGCCGTCGGCCGCGAGGCGCGCCAGCGCCAGGCCGGCACCGAGGACCGCGGCCGTGTGCACGTCGTGCCCGCAGGCGTGCGCGACGCCGCGGTGCTCCGCCGCCCACGGCAGGCCGCACGTGTCCGGCACGGGCAGCCCGTCGAGGTCGGCGCGCAGCGCGACCCGGCGCGCGCCCGACCCGGAGACCGTGGGGCCGATGTCGCACCACAGGCCGGACCCGGGCAGCAGGTGCGGGGTCAGACCCGCGGCCGCCAGCCGCTCGGCGACGACGCGCGTGGTCCGCTCCTCGGTGCGCCCGAGCTCGGGGTGCGCGTGCAGGTCGCGCCGGATCGCGACGAGCTCGGCCCGCATCCCGTCCAGCACGGCGGCCAGGTCACGGGCGCCCGGGTCGGTCGGCTCCGGGCAGAGCGTGCGCAGCGCGGGCACGTCCTGGGCGCTGGGGGGTGCGGCGAGCTGGTCGACGGGCGTGGCGGGCATTGGACGAGGGTATCGCCGCAGCCCGCCGACGCCGCGGTCAGAGCAGGTCGTCGCGGCCCCGGGCACGCCACCCGTCGACGGCCGCCTTGACCTGCTGGGCGTGGGCGCGCGTGGTCACGAGCAGGGCGTCGGCGGTGTCGACCACCACGGCGTCGGGCACGCCGACGACCGTGACCGTGCGCCCGCCGGTGGCGACCACCGAGCCGTCCGCGTCGATGCGCAGCACGTCGTCCGGCGTGCCGAGCGTCGGGCCGCCGTCGCCGGTCCCGAGCAGCGCGCCCAGCGAGGCGAAGTCGCCGACGTCGTCCCAGCCGAAGGTGCCGGGCACCACCGCGACGCCGCCCGCGGCGGCCACGGGCTCGGCGATGGCGTGGTCGATCGCGATCCTCGTCAGCCCTGGCCACGTGTCGGCGAGTCGGGCGTCGCGCTCGTCGGTGTCCCACGCGGCCGCGATCCGCAGCAGGCCGTCGTGCAGCGCGGGCAGCTGCGCGGCCAGGTGCTCCAGCAGGACGCCGGCGCGCACGACGAACATGCCGGCGTTCCAGCTGTACCCGCCCGCGGCCAGGTACGCGGCCGCGGTCTGCGCGTCGGGCTTCTCGGTGAAGCCGAGGGCGCGCCGGGCGCTGGGTGCGCCGGGGGCGCCCAGCGGCTCGCCCGCCTGCACGTACCCGAACGCGGTGGACGGCTCGGTGGCCGGGATGCCGATCGTGACGACGGCGCCGGTGCGCGCGGCGGCCACGGCCTGCCGGATCGTCGCCTCGAACCCGGGCAGACCGGTGATGACGTGGTCCGCCGCGAAGGACCCGAGCACCACGTCCGGCCCGTGCCGCCGCGCCAGCACGGCGGCCGCCAGGCCGATCGCCGCCATGGAGTCGCGCGGGCTCGGCTCGGCCAGGACGTGCTCGGCACCCAGCTCCGGCAGCTGGTCGGCGACCGCGGCGGCGTGCCGCGCGCCGGTCACCACGAGCACGTGGCCCGGGCCGGTGAGCGGGAGCAGACGGTCCACCGTGGCCTGCAGCAGGGTCCGGCCGGTGCCCGTGAGGTCGAGCAGGAACTTGGGGTGGCCCGCGCGCGACAGCGGCCACAGGCGGGTCCCGGCGCCCCCGGCGGGGACGACGGCATGGAAGTCGACGATGGGTGCGTCCGGCATGCCGACAACGTAGCGGCCGGGCGCCGGTGCCGCGGGCACCGCCGTGGACAGGCCCCGGCAGGGCGGCGCGGGCCACGGACCGAGGTCCCGGACGGGGTGCGCGCCGTGTGGGCTTGGTCACAATCAGCCGCCGTGCCGCGCCGTCACCGCTCGGGGCGAGGTCCGGACGTGGCGCAGGTCATTACAGTGAGAGGACTTCAGGACATCGACGTCCTCTCGCGAACTCGCCACAGGAGGCCCCCCACCGTGTCCTCAGCGCCCACCGCGCCAGCGCGGCCGGCCGGAACGCTCTACCGCGGGCGCGAAGGCATGTGGTCCTGGGTCGCGCACCGCATCACCGGTTTCGCGATCTTCTTCTTCCTGCTCGTGCACGTGCTCGACACCGCGCTCGTCCGGGTCTCCCCCGAGGCGTACAACGACGTGATCGGGACGTACAAGAACCCGATCATGGGTCTGGGCGAGGCCGGCCTCGTCGCGGCCATCGTGTTCCACGCGTTCAACGGCATCCGCCTGATCCTCGTGGACTTCTGGGCCAAGGGCCCGAAGTACCAGCGGGTCATGCTGTGGGTCGTCCTGGGCCTGCTCGTCGTGACGATGGCGGGCTTCCTGCCGCGTCACCTGATGAACGTCTTCGGGGGCCACTGATGAGCACCATCGCCGATCCCAAGGCGCCGCGCGCCTCGCGCCCCGGCCCCTCGCGCCGTACCACCCGCGGCAACTTCGAGCTGTACGGCTGGGTGTTCATGCGCGCGTCGGGCGTCCTGCTCGTCGTCCTGATCTTCGGCCACCTGTTCGTGAACCTGATCGCCGGCGAGGGCATCAGCGCCATCGACTTCGGCTTCGTCGCGGGCAAGTGGGCCTCGCCGTTCTGGCAGGTCTGGGACCTGCTGATGCTGTGGCTCGCCATGCTCCACGGCACCAACGGCGTGCGGACGATCATCAACGACTACGCGGAGAAGGACGGCACCCGCCTGGTGCTGAAGCTCGCGCTGTACGCCGCGACCGTCGTCGTCATCGTCCTCGGCACGCTCGTGATCTTCACGTTCGACCCGTGCCCCCCGAACAGCCCGGCCGATCTGCTGCCGTCGTTCTGCGCGCGCTGATCCCCGGTCGCCCCCCAGCAAGGAAGGCCTCACAGCCGATGCAGACCCACCAGTACGACGTCGTCATCGTCGGCGCGGGCGGCGCCGGGATGCGCGCCGCGCTCGAGTCGTCGACGCGCGTGCGCACCGCCGTGATCTCCAAGCTCTTCCCCACCCGCTCCCACACCGGCGCGGCGCAGGGCGGCATGTGTGCCGCGCTGGCCAACGTCGAGGAGGACAACTGGGAGTGGCACACGTTCGACACCGTCAAGGGCGGTGACTACCTGGTCGACCAGGACGCCGCCGAGGTGATGGCCAAGGAGGCCATCGACGCGGTGCTCGACCTGGAGAAGATGGGCCTGCCGTTCAACCGCACGCCCGAGGGCCGCATCGACCAGCGCCGGTTCGGCGGGCACACCCGCAACCACGGCGAGGCCGCCGTGCGCCGCTCCTGCTACGCGGCGGACCGCACGGGCCACATGATCCTGCAGACGCTGTACCAGCAGTGCGTGAAGAACGACGTCGAGTTCTTCAACGAGTTCTACGTCCTCGACCTGCTGGTCGACCACGACCTGGCCACGGGCGACGTGCCCGACGGCGAGGAGGTCAACGCCACCGGCGTCGTGGCGTACGAGCTGGCCACGGGCGAGATCCACGTCTTCCAGGCCAAGGCCGTCGTGTTCGCCACCGGCGGCGCGGGCAAGATCTACAAGACGACGTCGAACGCCCACACCCTCACCGGTGACGGCATGGCGCTGGCGTACCGCCGCGGCATCCCGCTGGAGGACATGGAGTTCTTCCAGTTCCACCCGACCGGCCTGGCGGGCCTGGGCATCCTGCTCTCCGAGGCCGCCCGCGGCGAGGGCGGGATCCTGCGCAACGCCGACGGTGAGCGGTTCATGGAGCGCTACGCCCCCACCATCAAGGACCTCGCGCCGCGCGACATCGTCGCCCGGTCGATGGCTAACGAGGTGCGCGAGGGCCGCGGCGCGGGCCCGAACAAGGACTACGTCCTGCTCGACCTCACGCACCTGGAGCCGGCGCACATCGACGCCAAGCTCCCGGACATCACGGAGTTCGCGCGGACCTACCTCGGCATCGAGCCGTACACCGAGCCCGTGCCGGTCTACCCCACGGCGCACTACGCCATGGGCGGCATCCCCACGAACATCGCGGGCGAGGTGCTGCGCAACCCGACCGACGTCATCAAGGGGCTGTACGCCGCCGGCGAGGTCGCCTGCGTCTCGGTGCACGGGTCGAACCGCCTGGGCACCAACTCGCTGCTGGACATCAACGTCTTCGGCAAGCGCGCCGGCCAGTCGGCCGCCGCCTACGCCGCCACCGCACCGTTCGTGGAGCTGCCCCCGAACCCGGCGACACGCGTCGAGGCCGAGCTGGAGACGATCCGCACGCGGCCCGACGGCGAGCGCGTGGCGGACATCCGGCGCGCGCTGCAGGAGACGATGGACGCGAACGCCCAGGTGTTCCGCACCTCGGAGTCCCTGACCCAGGCGCTGTCCGACATCAAGGCGCTGCGCAAGCGGTACGAGGCCGTGTCGGTGCAGGACAAGACGCGCACGTTCAACACGGACCTGCTCGAGGCCGTCGAGCTGGGCTTCCTGCTCGACATCGCCGAGACGGTCGTCGTCGGGGCGCTCAACCGGGAGGAGTCGCGCGGCGGGCACTTCCGCGAGGACTTCCCCGACCGCGACGACACGCGGTTCATGCAGCACACGATGGCCTACCGGCGACCGGTCGCGGCCGGCGCCGCGGACGCCACCGTCACGGGGTCCGACGCGTCGTTCCGCCGGGCCGAGACCTTCGACGGCTACCAGGTGGTCCTCGGGGCCAAGCCCGTCACCGTCACCCGCTACCAGCCGATGGAGCGCAAGTACTGATGACCGCCACCGTGGAAGTCCCCGCGCCCGAGGCCGGCGCCGTCCCGTCGTTCCAGGTCACGCTGCGGATCCGCCGGTTCCTGCCGGCGGACGACGCCATCCCGGCGTTCGGCGAGCCGTTCGAGGCCGAGCCCCGCTGGGACGAGTTCACGGTCGACGTGCACGGCACCGACCGCGTCCTGGACGCGCTGCACAAGATCAAGTGGGAGCAGGACGGCTCGCTGACGTTCCGCCGGTCGTGCGCGCACGGCATCTGCGGCTCGGACGCGATGCGCATCAACGGCCGCAACCGCCTCGCGTGCAAGACGCTGCTCAAGGACCTGGACCCGGGCAAGCCGATCGTCGTCGAGCCCATCAAGGGCCTGCCGGTGGTCAAGGACCTCGTGGTCGACATGGAGCCGTTCTTCGCGTCCTACCGCGAGATCATGCCGTTCCTCGTCACCACGGGCACCGAGCCCACCAAGGAGCGGCTGCAGTCCCCCGAGCAGCGCGAACGGTACGACGACACCACCAAGTGCATCCTGTGCGCCGCGTGCACGTCGTCCTGCCCCGTGTTCTGGACCGACGGGCAGTACTTCGGCCCTGCGGCCATCGTCAACGCGCACCGCTTCATCTTCGACAGCCGCGACGAGGGCGGGACGCAGCGCCTGGAGATCCTCAACGACAAGGAGGGCGTGTGGCGGTGCCGCACGACCTTCAACTGCACCGAGGCGTGCCCCCGCGGCATCGAGGTCACCAAGGCGATCCAGGAGGTCAAG
Organism: Cellulomonas wangleii; assembly: GCF_018388445.1. Taxonomy (NCBI): domain Bacteria; kingdom Bacillati; phylum Actinomycetota; class Actinomycetes; order Micrococcales; family Cellulomonadaceae; genus Cellulomonas; species Cellulomonas wangleii. Next base: position 1,129,440 of record NZ_CP074405.1, on the reverse strand, counting down.
CGCGCGATGATCACGCGCGCCTTCTGACGGACCCCAGCACCGCACGCCCGACGGGCGTCCTGCGCAGCACGCGCGGGGCGCCCGTCGTGGCATGCTGACGCGTGCCCACCGACGAGCGCCCCGCCGGTCCGCCCACAGGGCCGGCCCCGGACCCGCTGGACGCGTTGCCGCGCTACGTCGAGCCCGACCCCGGCGCACCCGAGGTGACGCTGCCGGGCGGCAACGTCGGCGGCGCCGTGCGCGTGGGTCCCACCGTGCGCCGCCCGGCCGGACCCTGGACGCCGACCGTGCACGCGCTCCTCGACCACGTGCGCTCCCGCGGGCTGGACGGGGTTCCCGCCCCGCTGGGGATCGACGCGCAGGGCCGCGAGGTGCTCGAGCACCTCCCCGGTGAGGTGGTCGACCTCGCCGAGGTGACCGACGCCCGCCTCGCGTCCGGCGCGGCCTGGCTGGCGCGGTACCACGACGCGGTGGCGGACCTGCGGCCGGTCGAGGCGCGCTGGCGCCTGGTGGACCGGGACCTCGCCCCCGGCGAGATCGTGTGCCACCACGACGCGACGATGTACAACATGCTCGTCGCCGGGCCCGGCGCCGACGACGTCGTGGGCGTCGTGGACTGGGACGTCGCCGGCCCGGGCGTGCCGCTGGACGACCTGGTGATGTTCGCCTGGAGCGGTGTGCCGTTGTACGCCGAACCCGGCGCGCAGGAGGGCGCGCGCCGCCTGCGCCTGCTCACCCGGGCGTACGGGGAGCAGGCGGCCGCGCTGGGGCGCCCGGCGCCGGCCGCGCAGGACGTCGCGCGGCACGTGGTCCCGCGCATGACCGCGTCGACCGACCGCATCGCCGCCGGTCAGGAGGCCGGCGACCCGGGCATGCTGAACCTGCTGCGCGTCGGTGAGCCCGCGCGCACCCGCGCCGGGGTGGCGGCCTACGCCGCGCGGCTCACCGCGCTGCTGGCCGCGCTCGCGTCGTCGCCCTCCTGATCCGCCGGTGACGGCGCCGGCGGGTTCGCGGTCCAGGCCGCCGCGAGCAGCACGATGCGGGCGATGAGCTTCATCCACACCAGCAGCACCACGATCACCGCGAAGGACGCGAGCACCGGGTTGCTGCGCACCGAGCCTGCCACCACGGCCGTGCCGAGGACCCGCACGATCCCGAGCCCCGCCCCGGCGATGGCGGCTCCCCCCAGCAGGTCGCGCCGCGCGGGCGCCTGACCGGCGAGGACGCGCACGATCATGACGAACAGCCCTGCGTCGACCACGAACGCGACGAGGATGCCCGCGACCCGCACCACCAGCCCGGACGTGTCCGACCAGCCCACGAGCCCCAGCAGCCAGTCGGCCGCCGTCGTCACCGCGATGCCGAGGACCGCCGAGAGCAGCACCGCCAGTGCGATGCCGACGAACGCGCCCAGCTCGCGCAGCTTGCCCAGGACCACGTTGCCGGCGGTGTGCGCACCGAACATCGCGCGGACCGCCGTGCGCAGCGCCGCCGTGGCGGAGATCGCGGTGAAGAGCAGGACGCCGAACGCGACGACGCCGGCGATGCCGAGCCCCGTGCTCAGCTCGAGCTGGTCCGGCTTCAGCAGCCCCTCGCCGTCGCCGGTGTCGATCAGCCCGGGCAGCGACTGCCCGATCGTCCGCAGCACCGTCGCACGCAGCTCCGCGTTCCCGCCGAGGACCGCCATGAACGCCGTGTAGCCGATCGTGAGCCCGGCGAACACCGAGAACAACGTCGTGTACGCGATCCCGCCCGTGAGCAGCCCGCCGCCGGCCGCACCGAAACGCGCGTTGGCGCGGGCCACCCGCGTCCGCTGCCACCACGCGAGCAGAGCCTGCACGCGCTGCACGACCCCGGGGAACCCCGCCGCCCACCGCGGCCCGGCCACCGGGTCCGGCGCCTCCTCGGTGGCGTGCCGGTGCGCCGCTCCGGCGCCCGCGGGCGGTGCTGCGACGGTCCGCTCGTGCCGGGTGGTGCGCCGATCCATGGCGACGAATCTAGGGGTGCGCCGCCCCCGGGGCATCCGGGGCGCCGGTCACGGCGCCCAGGGCGAACCGGCGGACCGGGCACCAGCCGGTCCCGTCGTGCACGAACCGGTGGATACCGGTGACGTCGAACGCGGCGTCGTAGTCGACCATCGCGGCCTGCGCCGCGTCGAGCGCGGCGTCGTCCAGGTCGTGCGCCACCGTGACGTGCGGGTGGTACGGGAACTGCGTGGCGACCTGCAGGCTCCCGACGCGCAGCGCCGACTCCAGCCCCGCGCACTGCGAGGCACCCTCGACCAGAGCGACGAACACCACCGGGGACACCGGCCGGAACGTCTGCGTCCCGTGCAGCCGGATCCGGAACGGGTGGTGCCGGGCCGCCGTCGCCGCGAGGTGCTCGTCCAGCGCCGCCAGGCGGTCGTCCGCCACGGGGGTGGGCCCGACGAGCGTCACGTGGGGCACGATGTTGCGCGCCTCGGGGTCGCCGAACCGCACGCGGGCGTCGTGCAGCTGCGTGCGGAACGGCTCGGGCACCGCGATCGCGACGCCGACGACCGTCTCGCCCGCGGCGGCCCGGGGAAGCCTCACGCGCGCGTCCGACGCCGCGGCAGCAGACCCGAGCGGTCGTACACCCGCTCGAGCGTCGGCGTGGCGAGCTCACGGGCCCGCGCCGCACCGTCGGCCAGGACGTCGTCGAGCGCCGACGGGTCCGACATGTAGTGGCGCACCCGCTCCTGGAACGGGGTGAGGAAGTCGACCACGACCTCCGCGAGGTCCTTCTTCAGGTCCCCGTAGCCCTTGCCGACGTAGTCCGCCTCCAGCGACGGGATCGCCCGCCCGGACAGGGCCGAGAGGATGGTCAGGAGGTTGGACACCCCCGGCTTGGTCGCCGGGTCGTACCGGATCTCCCGCTCGGCGTCCGTCACGGCCGACCGGATGCGCTTGGCGACGACCTTGGGGTCGTCCAGCAGCTCGATGAGCCCGTTGGGGCTCTCGGCCGACTTGCTCATCTTGGCGGTCGGGTCCTGCAGGTCGTAGATCTTGGCCGTGGCCGACACGATGTACGGCTCGGGGACGACGACCGTGCCCTTGCCGAAGCGGGAGTTCATCCGCTGCGCCAGGTCGCGCGTCAGCTCGAGGTGCTGGCGCTGGTCCTCGCCCACGGGCACGAGCGCCGTGTCGTACAGCAGGATGTCCGCGGCCATCAGCACCGGGTACGTGAACAGCCCGACGGTGGTGCCGTCCGAGCCGTGCCGGGCCGACTTGTCCTTGAACTGCGTCATCCGCCCCGCCTCGCCGAACCCCGTGTGGCACGACAGGATCCAGGCGAGCTCGGCGTGCTCGGGCACGTGCGACTGCACGAACAGGATGGACCGCTGCGGGTCCACCCCGGCCGCCAGGTACTGCGCGGCCGTGCGCCGGGTCCGCTCGCGCAGCACCTTCGGGTCCGGCCCGACCGTGAGCGCGTGCAGGTCGACGACGCAGTAGATGGCGTCGTGCGTGTCCTGCAGCGCGACCCACTGGGTCAGCGCGCCGAGGTAGTTGCCGAGCTGGAGGGAGTCCGACGTCGGCTGCATGCCCGAGAAGATCCGTCGGCCTGCGGCGGACGGCGTGGCCGGCTGCGACGAGGACAGCACCTGGGTCATGCGGGGTCCTCCTGGGGGTCGTCGGCCGGGGCCGGTGCGGTGCGGGTGGAGCATGGTGCGGCTGGGCTGAGGTGCCGGACGTGGGGCGGTCAGGTCGCCTCGTCGTCGAACGGCGCGGGACCACCCGGTGGCGCAGCCGCGCGGGCGAACGCCGCCGTCGGTGCGGCGGCGGCCGCGGTCGCGCGCACCCGCCCGGGGCGCGGCGCGGCAGGCCGGGACGGCTCGTGGGCGGACGGTTCGTCGAGCAGCGCGTCCCGCACGATGCGGCGCGGGTCGTACCGCCGGGGGTCGAGCGCCGCCCAGTCGACGTCGTCGGCACCGAGCTCGGCGTCGACGCGGTCCTTGGTGTCGCGGGCCACGTCGCGCAGGCGCCGCACCCACCCCGCCAGCTGCTCGGCGTAGGCCGGCAGCCGCTCGGGTCCGACCACCAGGGCGGCGACGAGCAGCAGGACGAGCAGCTCGCCGCCGTTGATCCCGAACACCTGCTCAGGTTACCGCGACGGGCACGGCGGCCGGGCTCTCAGTCCGACGGCCCCTCGACCAGCCGCACCCGCACGTCGCGCTCGTCGTCGCCGGTGCGCACGCGCAGCACCACCGTGTCGCCCGGTGTGCGCGCGCGGATGGAGACGATGAGCTCCTCCGACGCGGTCACCGGTCGGCCGTCGATGGCGAGGATGACGTCGCCGCGGCGGATCCCCGCGACGTCGGCCGGACCGTCCGGCGTGACCGCACGCGTGTCGGGCGGGTCCTGCTCGAAGACGCGCACGCCCTCGCCGGAGTACTCCGGGTCCAGCAGCACACCGATCACCGGGTACGTGGCGCGGCCGGTCTCGATGAGCTGCTCGGCCGTGCGGCGTGCCTGGTTGGACGGGATCGCGAAGCCCAGGCCGATGCTGCCGACACCGGTGAGCCGGCCGGGCAGCTGGGCGATGGCCGAGTTGATGCCGACGACCTCGCCCCGGGCGTTGACGAGCGGGCCGCCCGAGTTGCCGGGGTTGATCGCCGCGTCCGTCTGGATCGCGTTGATGAACGCCGTGTCACCCGGGTCGCCGGCGACGACCGGACGGTTGAGCGCGCTGACGATGCCCGTGGTCACCGTGCCCACCAGCCCGAGGGGCGCACCGATCGCCACGACCGGGTCTCCCACGGCGATCGCGTCCGAGTCGCCGAGCGCCAGCGGGGTCAGGCCCGTCGCCTCGACCTTGACCACGGCGAGGTCGTAGTCGCCGGTCGCACCGACGACCGTGCCCGCCATCTCCGTGCCGTCGGAGAACTGGACGACGAGCGCGCCGTCGGACGCGCCCGCGACCACGTGGTTGTTCGTCAGCACGTACCCGTCCTGGCGCAGCACGAACCCGGAGCCGGAGCCCGAGCCGTCGGCGGTGGTCACCTCGATCGAGACGACGCTGGGCAGCACACCGGCCGCGATCGCCGCGATCGAGCCCGGCTCGCGGTCCACAGGGACGCCCGGCTCGAGGACGACCGGCAGGCCGGCGTCGACGCGGCGGCCGTCGCCCGGCAGCGCGCGGGCACCGAGGAGGCCACCGGCGAACCCGGCGGCGAGGGACAGCGCGACGAGCGGGGCCACCCACGCCACCGAGAGCGCCCGGCGCCGGCGGCGACGCCGCGGGGCGTCGGGCAGAGGGGCGTCGGACAGGGGGGCGTCGGGCAGCGGGGCACCCGGTGGACCGCCGTGCCCGGGCGCACCGGGGTACCCGGGCACACCGGGGTGACCGGGGACCGCCGGGGCGGCGCCCGGCGCGGCGGCGACGCCCGGGTGGTCGCCGTACCCGCGCACCTGCCCCGTGCCCGGGACCGAGCCTGCGCCCGGGGCGATCGCGACGTCGGTCCGGCGGTACGCCGATGGCGCCGCGAACAGCGGGGCGGGGGCCGCGGACGGGGCGACCGGGCTGCCCGCCTGCGCGGCGGGGGGCGGCACGGCGCCGGCACCCGGGTCGACGGGCTCAGCGGGTGCGGGGACGGGCAAGGGTGCGGGGACCGGCTCGACGGGTGCGGGAACGGGAGCGACGGGTGCGGGAACGGGAGCGACGGGTGCGGGAACGGGAGCGACGGGTGCGGGAACGGGCTCGGCGGCGTCGCCGGGAGGTGCCGGCTCGGCCGCGTCGCCGGGAGGTGCCGGCTCGGCCGCGGGGTCCGCGGGGTCCGCGGGGTCCGCGGGGTCCGCGGCGCCGTACGGCGGCGGGCCGGCGGTCACGGGCGCTCCCACACGGCCGAGACGGTCTGCCAGCCGCGGCTGATCCGCCCGGTCACCGTGTCGTCGTAGCCACCGGACGGGAACGCGGCGACCAGGGCGTCGACGTCGCCGTCGTCCTGCGCCGCGACCACCTGCACGACCGTGGCCTCGGACTGCCACGCGACGTGCCACGGCTCGACGGACAGCACGTGCACCTGTCGTCCGCCGACCTCGCGCACGGGGGCCCCGGCCAGTGCGGCCGTGTCCAGGCGGCCCTGCTGCTCGGTGACGACGAACGTCCCCCCGGGGCACTCCACCTCGACCGAGAGCACCTGCGGGCTGCCGGACGACCACGTGACGGCGCCGACGCGCCACCCCTCGGGCAGGGTCCCGGGGAAGGTCCACCCGTGCCTGCGCAGCCAGGCGACGGTGTCGTCGTCGGCCGGGGAGGTCCCCGCGGCGGGGCCGTCCGAGGCGTGCGCCAGCAGGCCGAGCACCGCGGCGGGGTGCGACGTGGGCGTGACGACCGGCCGCTCCCCCAGCACGAACAGCGCGGCGGCGACCGCACCCAGGCCCGCGACGGACCCGACCACGAGGCGCACCGGGGTGCGGCGCGTGACGACGTCGCCGCGCAGGGCGTGCGTCGCGGCGTACGGGAGTGCCGCACCGCCGGCGACGGCGAACGGGTCGCGCGGCCCGGGCGCCGGCGGTACCGCCTGGGCCGACAGCGAGAGCAGCCGGGCGGTGAGGTCCGCCGTCGGCACCACGGGGTCCTCGGCGGCTGCGGCGAGCGCACGGCGCGCCTCCCGCGCCGCGGCGAGCTCCCGGGAGCACTGCCCGCACGTCGCGACGTGCGCGAGGGCACGCTCCGTGGCGGCCGCGTCGAGCTGCCCGTCGACCAGTGCGCTGATGCGCGACCCGAGGTGCATCACCGGACCACCTCCGCCGGGTCCGGCAGCACTGCCGTGGCGTCGGCGTGCCCGGCGACCTCGGCCCGGCGGTGCGCCAGCGCCACCCGCAGGCGCGCCCGCGCGCGGTGGATCCGCGAGCGCACGGTGCCGAGCTTGATGCCGAGGGTCACCGCGATCTCCTCGTACGACAGACCCTCGATGTCGCACAGCACCACCGCGGCGCGGTACTCGGGGGGCAGGTCGTCGAGCGCGCGCTGGACGTCGTGGTCCAGGTTGCCGGCCTCGAAGGCGCGCTCGGGCGTCGACAGCCGGTCCGGCGACGTCCAGCGCTCGGTGTCGTCGCCGATGGGCTCGATGCGCACGCGCTGACGGCGCCGCGCCTGGTCGAGGAAGAGGTTGGTGGTGATGCGGTGCAGCCAGCCCTCGAACGTGCCGGGGCTGTACGTGTGCAGGGACCGGAACACGCGCACGAACGTCTCCTGCGTGAGGTCCTCGGCGTCGTGCCGGTTGCCCGTCAGCCGGTAGGCGAGCCGGTACACGCGGCCGGAGTGCTCGCGGACGATCTCCTCCCACGACGGGGCCTGCCACTCGGGGGGCTGGGCACTCATCTACGGGCACTCTCCTCGGTCCGGCGCTGGGCCTCAGTCTCCCAGGTCACGGCGGCGTCCTCGACCCGTGTTCGTCGTGGGCGGAACCCCCTCCGGGACGAGGCTGCGCCACGCGCACCGGGTCCGGCCACCGCCGACGCCGCGGGACTACGCTGACCGGCAAGGACGAGCCCGCTCGGGGCCCGCGACGAGGAGGCCGTCATCTCCACCGACAAGGCGCAGAGCTGGGTGTACTGCGAGGAGTTCCTCGACGAGGACGACGTCCTGCTGCGGGCCCGGGAGCGTGCGTCCCACCTCGGCTGCACCCCCGTCCTGCCGGGTGCGGGCGCGGCGCTGCGCGTGCTCGCCGCGGCGGCGCAGGCCCGGGCGGTCGTCGAGGTCGGCACGGGCGCCGGCGTCGGGTCGCTGTACCTGCTGCGCGGCATGCCGGCCGACGGCGTCCTGACGACGATCGACCTCGAGCTCGAGCACCAGCGCGCCGCGAAGGAGGCGTTCGCCGAGGAAGGTGTGCGCAGCACCCGCACGCGGGCCATCTCCGGTCGCGCGCTGGACGTGCTGCCGCGGCTCACGGACGGCGGCTACGACATGGTCGTCGTCGACGCGGACGTCGAGAACTACCCCGGCTACGTCGAGCAGGCCGTCCGGCTCCTGCGTCCCGGCGGCGTCCTGGCGGTGGACGACGCGCTGTGGCACGACCGCGTCGCCGACCCCGCCCGGCGCGACGAGGCCACGACGACCGTGCGTGACGTCGGGCGCCAGGTCCGCGCCGACGACCGGCTGCTGCCGGCGCTGCTGCCCACGGGCGACGGCCTGCTGGTGGCCGTGCGCCGCTGAGGCCGGCCGCGCGGCGCCGACCACGACCGGCCGACAGCGCCGCCACCGGGGCGGCACCGCCGGGAGCCGGGCGGCTCAGTCGAGCGAGCCGAGGTACTCCAGCAGGAGCCGCGCGCCGTACCCCGTGGCGCCCTCGGTGACCTCGTGCTTGTCGGAGGTCGAGCGCGCCGGACCTGCGATGTCGAGGTGCGCCCACCGGCGCTGCCCGACGAACCGGCGCAGGAACAGCGCGGCGGTGATGGACCCGCCACCGATCCGACGGTCCTCGGGGACGTGGCGCAGGTCGGCGACCGACGAGCGCACGGCCTCCTCGTACTCCGCGACGAGCGGCATGTGCCACACGAGCTCACCGGTGCGCTCCCCCGCTGCCGAGAGCCCGGCGACGAGCGCGTCGTCCGTGCCGTAGAGCGCCGCGTGCTGACGGCCCAGACCCAGCGTCGCGGCACCCGTGAGCGTCGCGACGTCGATGAGCACGTCCGGGTCGAGGGTCGCGTCGGCCCAGGCCAGCGCGTCCGCGAGGACGAGTCGACCCTCCGCGTCGGTGTTCGCGATCTCGACGGTCGTGCCGCCGTGGATCGTCACCACGTCACCCGGCCGGTACGACGCCGCGCCCACGTGGTTCTCCGCCAGCGGGAGCACGGCCGTGACGCGGTGCGGCACCTGCGCCTGCGCCGCGGCGAGCACGGTGGCGAGGGCGACGGCCGACCCCGCCATGTCGGTCTTCATGGGCACCATGGCCTCGCGGGGCTTGATCGACAGGCCCCCCGTGTCGTAGGTGATGCCCTTGCCGACCACGACGACGTGACGGCCGTCGCCGTCGACAGGCGTGTACGAGACGCGGACGAGCCGGGGCGTGGAGGCGGACCCCCCGCCGACGGCCAGGATGCCGCCGAACCCGCCGGCGGCGAGCTCGCGCGGCCCCAGGACCTCGACGTCCAGGCCGGCCTTCGAGCCGAGGTGACGGGCACGGTCCGCCATCCAGGCGGGGTTCTTGACGTTCGACGGCGTGTTCGCCAGGTCCCGGACCAGCCACGTGGCGGCGGCACCGGTCGCGGCGGTCGTGACCGCCTCCCGCACCGCGGGGCCGTCGCGGCCCAGCAGCACCAGGTCGGCGGGCGCCTGCGCGGGGGACGCGGGCTCCGCGGCCATGCGCGGCAGCGTGTAGGCCGCCAGCAGGTAGCCCTCGGCCACGGCGCGCGCGGCACGGGCGGCGGCGGCGTCGTCGTCGTGGGTCTGCGCGCCGACGGTCGCGGCGACGCGCCGCAGGCCGCGGGTCGCCCGGGCCAGCGCGGCACCGGCACGGCGCAGCGCGGTAGGGCTCTCGTCCCCCACGCCGACGAGGACGATGCGCGGCGGCAGCCCTGCCCAGGGCAGCACCACGGACGAGCCGACCGGCAGCGGCAGGTGGACGGTGAACGCCTCACCAGCCGCACCGGTGAGGCCGGCACGCTCGGCCAGCTCCGCCAGGTCGACGCCGTACCGGGCCGCGGCCTGGGGCGTGCCGGAGCGCGGCTGCAGGGCGTCGTCGCCCGGACGCCGCGGGGCCACCTGCACCGCGACCGCGTCGACCGACCCGTCCGTGAGGAGCGGGGAGTCGACGACGGTCGCCGCGTGCAGGTCGACGGTCGGTGGGGTGCGCGGCGCGGTCCGCGGGGCCACGCCGGTGGTGCGAGGGCTCATCCGCAGGTCGTCAGCCGACGACGGAGGTGAGGGCCTCACCCAGCTCGGCGGCCTCGGTCGCGTTGAGCTCGACCACCAGCCGTCCGCCGCCCTCGAGCGGGACGCGCATGACGATGCCGCGACCCTCCTTGGTCACCTCGAGCGGTCCGTCGCCGGTCCTCGGCTTCATCGCGGCCATCCGGGCCTCTCCTTCGCCTCGTACGTTGCCGGCCCGGCGCGCTGCCGGGTCGCCCCGACAACCGCCTGATCTGCCGGTTGTCCACCGGACATCCTAGTTCACCGCGCGAGGACGCCGCCCGGGTGCGGGCGGCACGAACGGGTCACGGTGGCCAGTCGCCGGCGGGGTTGGACTCCCACATCTGCCGGATCCAGAGGGCCTGCAGCGCCAGCATGACGACGAGCACCGCCACGAACCAGGCACGCCGCGCCCACGGCGGGCGCCGGACCGCCCCGGCGGTCACCGCTCCCAGCGGGAACGCGAGCAGCAGGAACCGGGCCAGGCTCGACCCGGGCTCGATGACCGCGACGATGTAGAGCACGTACGCCACCGACCACGCGTGGAGCTCGGGGCCCAGCCGCCAGGCGGCCGGCACGAGCAGGACCGCGGCCATGAGGCCGAACCCGGCGACCAGGGCCGGCACGGCCCACTCCCCGAGCCAGAACTGCGGGACGTACGTCCACCCGAGGAAGGGCGTGACCTCCCGCACGCCGCGCCAGGCCTCCTGCGTCTGCAGGTACCCGTCCGGCACACCGGTCACCCAGCCGCAGATCGCGGGCCAGGCCACACCGGACACCCCCGCCGCCAGCGCCAGGCCGAGCAGACCCGCGGCGTCGCGGCGCCCGAGGTCGTCCTCACCGCGTCGGGCACGCCACCAGCGGACCGCCGCGTGCACCACGACCACCGCGACCATGGGCAGGGCCACGGCACGGGCGAACCCGAGCGCCAGGACGGCGACCGCCGCCCAGCCGTACCGCCGCCGCACGATCAGCAGCAGCGACGTGGCCACCAGCAGCAGCGCGGTGGACTCGGTGTACGCCACCTGCAGGACGGCCGCGGACGGGAACGCGCAGACCAGCGCGACGGTCGCCAGCGGGAGCCCGGGGCGGGCTGCGACCGCGCGCGGTGCACCGACCCGGACGACCTCGTGCACGACGAGCACCGCCGCGGCCCCCAGCACGAGCGCCACCGTCGGGGCGACCGCCACCCACGAGCCGCCCGTGAGCGTCATCACGGTCCGCACGAGCATCGGGTACAGCGGGAAGAAGGCCCACGGGTTCTGCTGCACCAGGCCCTGGTCGTCCCGGGGCAGCTCGGCCGGGTACCCGGTGTCGGCGATCTGCTGGTACCACCCGGCGTCGAACGGCACCGCGACGAAGAGCTGGTACGGCGGGTCGCCCGCGGTCCACGACGTCGGCTTCTGGACGGTGGCCGTCACGAGGAACGCGACCGCCGCGAGCAGGCGCGACGCACCCCAGACGAGCAGCACGTGCACCCACCAGGGCCACGCCCGCACACGCGCCACGAGGCGGTGGACCGGCCCCTCGGCGCGGCGGGGGTCGGCGTCCTGCGCGTCCCCCGCGTCCCCGGCGTCCCGCGGGGACGGCGGGGCCGCGGTGGCAGGCACCCCCCGGGCGGGGGTCCCGGCGCTCACAGCAGCCCTCGCAGCGCCCGCAGGGGTGCCCGCTCGCCGCGGATCGCGGCGACCATGTCGAGCGCCCGCCGGGTCGCGGCCACGTCGTGCACCCGGAACACGCGGGCGCCGAGCCAGGCCGCCACGGCCGTCGCCGCCAACGTGCCCTCGAGCCTGTCCTCGGGCGGGAGGTCCAGCGTCTCGCCCACCACGTCCTTGCGTGAGATCGCCACGAGCACAGGGTGCCCGATGTGGACGAGTTTCGGGGTGTTTCTGAGCAGGTGCAACGAGTGCCACGTCGTCTTGCCGAAGTCGAGCGTCGCGTCGACGAGCACGGAGGCGGGGTCCACGCCCAGCGCCACGGCCCGGGCGGCCGACGCCGTCAGCGTCCGCTCGACGTCCGCGACGACGCCGTCGAGGGGGTCGACGCCCTCCGGCGCGGGGTAGGTGACACGGAAGGGGTCGCTGCGCGGGGTGGCACCGCCGGTGTGCGAGCAGACGACGCCCAGCCCGCGCTCGGCGGCCACCTCGACCAGTGCCGGGTCGTGCCCGGCCCACGTGTCGTTGAGCAGGTCGGCGCCGGCGTCCGCCGCGGCCCGCGCGACGCCCGCACGCCAGGTGTCGACGCTCACCAGCAGGTCCGGGTACCGGGCACGGACGCGCTCGACGACCGGCAGCACGCGGGCGATCTCCTCGGCCTCGTCGACGACGGGCCCGCGACCGGCCCGCACACCGCCCACGTCGAGGACGTCGGCCCCCTCGGCCACGGCGCGGTCGACCGCGGCGTCGACCGCGTCGGCGCCGTGACGCGCCGCGGCGTAGAAGGAGTCCGGGGTGCGGTTGACCACCGCCATGACCACGGGGTGGTCGGCGCCGAACGTGCGACCGCGCAGCCGCAGCGGCGCTGCGCCGGCCGGGACGCCGGGCAGGGGCGGCTCGGTCACCACCCGCCGTCCGTGAGCGGGCCGTCCGTCCCGGTCGCGCCCGCGTCCCGTGCCCGCCGGCCGTCGCGCGCACGCGCCTCGCCGGCCGCGGCCGCCGCGCGCTGGTCGCGCGCGGCCGCGCGCACCGCCGCCTCCTCCTCGGCGCGCAGCTCGGCACCGCGCCGCACGACGATCTCGACGGCCTCCTCGGCGTCGGCCGCGACCTGCAGCAGGTCGACGTCGACCTCCGCGATCATGCCCTGCGGGTGCACGGTGTCGCGCAGCCAGCTCAGCAGGCCCGTCCAGTAGTCGCCCCCGAGCAGGACGATCGGGAACCCGGTCACCTTGTGGGTCTGCACCAGCGTGAGCGCCTCGAACAGCTCGTCGAACGTGCCGAACCCTCCGGGCAGCACGACGAAGCCCTGCGAGTACTTGACGAACATCGTCTTGCGGGCGAAGAAGTAGCGGAAGTTGACGCCCAGGTCGACCCACTCGTTCATGCCCTGCTCGAACGGCAGCTCGATGCCGAGCCCGACGGACAGGCCGCTCGCCTCGGTCGCCCCCCGGTTGGCCGCCTCCATGATCCCCGGCCCACCGCCGGTGATCACGGCGTACCCGGCCTCGACCAGACCGCGCGCCACGTCCTGCGCCATCGCGTAGTAGGGGTCGCCCGGCTTCACCCGGGCGGAGCCGAACACGCTGACGGCGGGTCCGACCTCGGCGAGCGCGCCGAAGCCCTCCACGAACTCGCTCTGGATCCGCATGACCCGCCAGGGGTCGGAGTGCAGCCACCCGGCCCCCTCGGGGCCGGACAGCAGGCGCTGGTCGGACGTGGTGGCGGGGATCTGGTCGCGGCGCAGCAGGACGGGGCCGCGGCGGTACTCGGGGGCGGGTGCCCGCGTGTCGTCGGGGGTCATCCCCCGAGCCTAGGCGAGGCCGGTCGGGCGGGGTCAGACGTGGGACGGGGACGTCAGGCGGTGCCCAGCGGCAGGTCCTCGGGCTGCGCACCCGTCAGCCACGCCCGCAGCGCGCGGTGGCACAGCTCGATCTGGGCGACCGGCACCCGCTCGTCGTCCTTGTGCGCCAGCAGCGGGTCCCCGGGTCCGAAGTTGACGGCCGGCACCCCCAGCGCGCTGAACCGGGCGACGTCCGTCCACCCGTACTTGGGCGCCGGGCGGCCGCCCGTGACGGCCAGGACGGCGGCCGCGAAGTCCTGCGCGGCCGGGGCGTCGAGTCCGGGCCGCGCACCCGCCGCCGCGTCCGTGACGACGACGTCGTACCCCGCGAACAGCTCGCGCACGTGCGCGACCGCCTCGTCGACGCTGCGCGACGGCGCGAACCGGTAGTTGACGGTGACCACGCAGGCGTCGGGGATCACGTTGGTGGCGACGCCGCCGGTGATGCGCACCGCGTTGAGGCTCTCGCGGTACGCCAGCCCGTCGACCTCGACCGTCGCGGGCTCGTACGCCGCGAGCCGACGCAGCACCTCGCCCGCGGCGTGCACGGCGTTGACCCCCACCCACGCGCGGGCCGAGTGGGCCGCGACGCCGGTGAGGCGCACCTCGACGCGCAGCGTCCCGTTGCACCCGCCCTCCAGGCCGCCGTCGCTCGGCTCGCCGAGCACCGCGAAGTCCGCCGCGAGCCAGTCCGGGTGGTGCGCCACGAGCCGCCCGAGCCCGTTGAGGTCGGCGTCGACCTCCTCGTGGTCGTAGAACACCCACGTCACGTCGTGCACCGGCTCCGTCAGCGCCGCCGCGAGCGACAGCGCCACCGCGACGCCCGCCTTCATGTCGACGGTGCCCCGGCCCCACAGCACGTCCCCGTCGAGCCGGGTGGGCAGGTTGTCCGCGACGGGCACGGTGTCCAGGTGCCCCGCGACGACCACGCGCCGCCCACGGCCCAGCGACGTGCGCGCCACGACGGCGTCACCGTCGCGCAGCACCTCCAGGTGCGGGTACGCCCGCAGCGCGGCCTCGACGGCGTCCGCCAGGACGGTCTCCGCCCCGCTGACGGAAGGGACGTCGCACACCTGACGCGTCAGCGTCACGACGTCGGCGGACAGGTCCAGGAGGTCGTCGGCAGCCACGTCCCGACCCTACGCGCGCAGGGCTGGGTGCGGCGCGCGCCGTAGGCTGCTGGCCATGACCGACCGCACCGCCTGGGGCCTCGGCCTCGCCACCGTCACCGACACCGGGACCACGCTCGACGTCTGGTACCCGGCGCCCGAGCTCGGCGAGCCGCCCGCGGGCCTGGACGCCGGCGACGCCGCGTCCGTGCGCGAGCACGCCCCCGCCGAGCTCGCCGCGTGCGAGCGCGAGGACCCCGCCCGGCGCGTCCTGGCCGTGCTGGTGGCCACGGTCGTGGACCTGGACGCGCCCCCCGCCGGGACGGCGGACGCCTACCTGCGGCTGCACCTGCTGTCGCACCGCCTGGTGCGCCCCCACGGGGTCAACCTGGACGGCCTGTTCGGCGCCCTGCCCAACGTGGTGTGGACCGACCGCGGCCCGTGCGCGGTCGAGGACTTCGAGGCGACCCGGCTGCGGCTGCGCGCCGCCACGGGCACCCCGGTGACCGTGTACGGGGTCGACAAGTTCCCCCGGATGGTCGACTACGTGCTGCCGTCGGGCGTGCGCGTCGCCGACGCCGACCGGGTACGGCTCGGCGCGCACCTCGCCCCGGGCACCACCGTCATGCACGAGGGGTTCGTCAACTTCAACGCCGGGACGCTGGGCACGTCCATGGTCGAGGGGCGGATCTCCGCCGGTGTCGTGGTGGGCGACGGCTCGGACGTGGGCGGCGGCGCCTCGATCATGGGCACGCTGTCCGGCGGAGGGCGCGAGGTCGTCTCGATCGGGCAGCGGTCGCTGCTCGGTGCGAACTCCGGGCTGGGCATCCCGCTGGGCGACGACTGCGTCGTCGAGGCCGGCCTGTACGTGACGGCGGGCACCAAGGTGCGGCTCGTCGGCTTCGACGTCGACGGGGCCGCGGACGACGACGGCGCCCGGGTCGTCAAGGCGCGCGTGCTCGCGGGGGCGGACAACGTCCTGTTCCGCCGCAACTCGCGCACCGGTGAGGTCGAGGCCGTCGCACGCTCCGGCGCCGGCGTGCACCTGAACTCCGCCCTGCACGCCAACTGACGACGTGACGAGACGTCGCCGCGGCGGGTGCGTGCCCGCGCTCGCCACCGCGGTGGCCGCCGTGGTCCTCGTGGCGCTCGGCGTGGCGGCGGTCGTCGCGCTGCTCGACCGTGCCCGGCCGAGCCCACCGGCCGCCGAGCGCTGCGTGGCGCAGCTGGACGGCACGGACTGGAGCCTGACCCCCGACCAGGCGCAGCACGCCGCGCTGGCGTCGGCCGTCGCCACCCGGCGGGGCCTGCCCGCCCGTGCCGTCACCATCGGCATCGCCACGGCGCTGCAGGAGTCGCGCCTCGAGAACATCGACTACGGCGACCGCGACTCCGTCGGGCTGTACCAGCAGCGCCCGTCGCAGGGGTGGGGCACCGTCGAGCAGATCATGGACCCCGTCTACGCGACCACCAAGTTCTTCGAGGGCCTGGAGAAGGTCCCCGGCTACCAGGACATGGCGGTCACGGAGGCCGCCCAGGCGGTGCAGCGCAGCGGGTTCCCGGACGCGTACGCCCAGCACGAGGTCCGGGCGCGGGCGTGGGCGTCGGCACTCACGGGCCACTCCCCCGCAGCGCTGCGGTGCACCCTGCACCCCGTCGAGGACGCGGGGGGTGTCGACCCCGTGCTCGCCCGCATCGCGCGCGACCTCGGCGACGCCCCGGCCACCGTGACACCCGCCGAGGGCGACCGGCCGGCGACCGTCGACCTCACGGCGGGCTCGCTCCCGCTCGACGAGCCCGGCCGGGCCGGCTGGTTCCTCGGCCAGTGGGCCGTGGCGGTCGCGTGGGCCGTCGACCTGGAGGCGGTCGCCGTGGGCGACGTCGTGTGGACGCGGACGACGCCGACCTGGGAGCCGACGGGGACCGACCCGCTGCCGCCCGGTCAGGTCCGCCTCACCGTCGCCGGCTGAACGACGTCGACCCCCGGCCGCGCAGGGCGGCCGGGGGTCGACGGGGCGTGGGTCAGCGGCGGTCGCCGGGCACGTAGTCGCGCTCGGTGGCGCCGGTGTAGACCTGGCGCGGGCGGCCGATCTTCGTCTGCGGGTCGTTCATCATCTCGCGCCACTGCGCGATCCAGCCGGGCATGCGGCCCAGCGCGAACAGCGGCGTGAACATCTGCTCCGAGAAGCCCATGGCCTTGTAGATCAGCCCGGTGTAGAAGTCCACGTTCGGGTACAGCTTGCGCGAGACGAAGTAGTCGTCGGACAGGGCGATCTCCTCGAGCCCCAGCGCGATGTCGAGCAGCTCGTCCTCACCGCCGAGCGCCTGCAGCACCTCGTGCGCGCTCTGCTTGACGATGGCCGCGCGCGGGTCGTAGTTCTTGTAGACCCGGTGGCCGAAGCCCATGAGGCGGACGCCGTCCTCCTTATTCTTCACGCGTCGCATGAAGTCGGTGGCGTCGCCGCCGTTCTCCTTGATCTGGCCCAGCATCTTCAGCACGGCCTCGTTGGCGCCGCCGTGCAGCGGGCCGGAGAGCGCGTTGATGCCGGCCGCGACCGAGGCGTAGATGTTGGCGTGGCTCGACCCGACGACGCGGACCGTGGAGGTCGAGCAGTTCTGCTCGTGGTCCGCGTGCAGGATGAGCAGCTTGTCCAGCGCGTTGACCACGGTCGGGTCCGGGTCCCACTGCTGGTACGGCACCGCGAACGTCATGCGCAGGAAGTCCTCGACGTACCCGCGCGAGTAGTCCGGGTACAGCAGCGGCTCGCCCTTGGAGGCGCGGTGCACGTAGGACGTGATGGTCCGCGTCTTGGCGAGGATGAGGACCGTCGCCAGCTCGACCGTGTCGGAGTCGAACGGGTCGAGGGACTCCGGGTAGAACGTGGACAGCGCGTTGAGCGCCGACGCCATGACCGCCATGGGGTGCGCGTTGCGCGGGAACGTCCCCATGAAGGTGCGGAAGTCCTCGTGCACCAGGGTGTGCCGGTTGACGCGGTCCTCGAACGCCGAGAGCGCCTGCGGGGTCGGCAGCTCGCCGTGGATGAGCAGGTACGCGACCTCGAGGAACGAGGAGTGCTCGGCGAGCTGGTCGATCGGGTAGCCGCGGTACCGCAGGATGCCCGCGTCACCGTCGATGTAGGTGATCCGCGACTCGCACGACGCGGTGTTCATGAACCCCGGGTCGACGGTCACCAGACCGGTGTCGCGCAGCAGGGAGGAGACGACGATGCCGTCGTTGCCCTCCGCGGCGGGCACCACGGGCAGGTCGCGTGCCTGCCCGTCGACCACGAGCTGGACAGGTGCCTGCACCGGTGCGGTGACGACGTCCGACATGGGTGTTCCTTCCTGCGCCGACGAGCGTGTCCGACCTGCCCCGGCGGATCGCCGCGCTGACCGGTGGGACGACCGACGCACGGTGGTGACCCCCGTCGGCCCGCAGCGACGGTACCTGCGAGAACGCTGTCTTGACCAACGTGCGGGCGGGGCTTGGGCCTGATGTGATGTTCCTCACAGCGGGTGCCGCCCAATCTATACGCGCGCCAGGGTGAGCGGGACCCGCGCGGCGGACCGGGTGACTCAGGCGCCGGTGAGCCGTGCGGCCGCCTCGGCGATCCGCTCGTCCGGGGCGGTGAGCGCCACCCGTACGTGCCCCGCCGCAGCCGACCCGTAGAACGCGCCGGGCGCCACCAGCAGGCCCAGCGACGCCAGGTCGGCCACCGTCGACCAGGCGTCCTGCGGCGGTCCGTCCGGCCGCACCCACAGGTACAGGCCGGCGTGCGAGCGGTCCACCACGTACCCGGCGGCCTCGAACCCGCGCCGCAGGACGGACCGGCGGCGGCGGTAGCGCTCGCGCTGCTCGGCCACGTGGGCGTCGTCCTGCAGGGCCGCCGTCATCGCCGCCTGCACCGGACCCGGGACGATCATCCCGGCGTGCTTGCGCGTCTCCAGCAGCCCGGCGACCAGCGCCGGGTCACCCGCCACGAACGCGGCCCGGTACCCGGCCAGGTTCGACTGCTTCGACAGCGAGTACACCGACAGGAGCCCGGTGAGGTCGCCGCCCGTCACGCGCGGGTCGAGCACGCTCGGCACGCCGCTGCTCGCCCACGGCTCGTCCCACGCCAGCTCGGCGTAGCACTCGTCCGACGCGACGACGACGGGCCGACCCGTTCGTCCCGCGGCGGCACGCGCCGCGTCCACGACGGCGGCGAGCTCCTGGACGCCCAGCACCGAGCCGTCGGGGTTGCCCGGGGAGTTCAGCCACACCAGGCGCACGTCGTCGCGCGACGCGAGCAGGCGCACGGGATCGTCCGTGGGCACCGGCACCGTACCGGCGAGGCGCGCGCCGACGTCGTACGTCGGGTACGCGGTCGCCGGGTGCAGCACGGCGTCACCGGCACCGAGGCCCAGCAGCGACGGCAGGAACGCCACCAGCTCCTTGGACCCGACGGTCGGCAGCACCGCGTCGGGGTCCAGGCCGGGCACGCCGCGACGGCGGGCGAACCACGCCACGACGGCCTCGCGCAGCGCCGGCGTGCCGTGCGTGGTCGGGTAGCCGGGCGAGTCCGCGGCGGCGGCGAGCGCCTCGCGCACCACCTCCGGGGTCGGGTCGACCGGCGTCCCCACGGACAGGTCCACCAGACCGCCGGGGTGCGCGCGCGCCCGCTCGCGCACGGGCACCAGGGAGTCCCAGGGGAAGTCCGGCAGCGCGGCGGTCAGCAGGCCCACGGGTCCCCCACCCGGGTGCGCGCGGCGGTCACTCGCCGTGCACGCGCAGCGGGACGGTGGCGATGATCGGGTGGTCGTGCTCGATCTGCCCCATCTTCGCGGCACCGCCCGGCGATCCGATCTCGTCGAAGAAGTGCACGTTCGCCTCGTAGTACGACGACCACTGCTCCGGCACGTCGTCCTCGTAGTAGATCGCCTCGACCGGGCACACCGGCTCGCAGGCACCGCAGTCCACGCACTCGTCCGGGTGGATGTACAAGGAGCGCTTGCCCTCGTAGATGCAGTCGACCGGACACTCCTCGATGCACGCCTTGTCCTTGACGTCCACGCAGGGTTCGGCGATCACATACGTCACGGCGGGTCCTCCACGGGTGCAGCGGTCGACCTAGTATCCCCCACGTGCGACCTGCCACGACCCGACGTCCAACCTCCGACACGGGAGGACCGGCGTGAGCCCGGACGTCTGGCGCACCTGGACGCCCGGGACGCGGGTCGTCGTGCGCCGACGACGCGACGACCTGCCCCCGGGGACGGTGCCCGGGACGCTGCGCGGCGGCGAGCCGCCGTTCACCGACGTGCTCGGCGAGGTCGTGGCCGTCGACGACGCCGGGGTCACCGTCCGCACGCGTCGGGGCGTCGTGCACGTGCCGGCGCAGGACGTCGTCCGGGCGAAGACGGTGCCCCCGCCCCCGGCGCCGCGGGCGCGGCGGGGGGACGGGGGCACCGGCTGACGTCAGGGCGCCGGCGTCGCGGCGGGCGGCGACCCGCACACCACCTTGTTCTGCGGCTTGTAGCGCCACGTCCTCGACTGCGTGTCCACGAGCTCCTCACCGAGGTAGACGCGCCGCGTGTTGGTCACCGTGAACCCGGGGTTGCCCGCGCTCTGCGGCTCGCACGTCGGGGACTGGGAGTACACCGTCGTGGGGGCCACCACGCCGGAGCGCCCGCTGGTGGACGTCTCGACGGTGAAGTGCTTGGTGCTCCAGATGCGCACGTGCGCCCGCCCGTCCGCGACGAAACCCTGCACGAGCGCCCCGTAGGGAGTGTTGTTCTTCCACTTCATGTCGATGGTGCCCGTGAAGATCGTGGCCTCCTGCCCCTCGGGGTACCGGGAGAACCACTCGCTGTGGGGGGTGTGCTCGACGTCCTCGTAGCCTGCGAGGAACGCGGCGTTGAACGTCGTCGTCGACACCTGTGACAGGCCGCCGCCCCACGCGTCCTTGTGCTCGCCGTTGACGATCGCACCGGCCTGCACGAACCCGTGAGCGCCGTCGACCGGACCCAGCGCCTCGGTGAGGCTGAACGTCTCGCCCGGCCGCACGAGCTTGCCCGTGATGTTCTTCAGGCCCTGGGCGATGTTCGCCGTGCGGCGCGGCTCGCTCGTCAGGGGCGTGGAGAACTGCGAGACGATCTCCTTGACGCCGAGCGCCTCGAGGGCCTGGGTGGTCTGCGCCGGGTCGGACTGGACCAGCTCGACCGGTGCGACACGGTCGGTGCCCGCCGTCGCCGCCTGCGCGACGGACGTCGCCAGGGCGGCCGGGTCGAGCGTCGTGCCGGGCGTGCCGGGGACGATGACCGGTGCACCGTCCTGGAACTCGAACCGCGCGTCCGCCGCCGTGGTCAGCAGGTCGGGCAGCTGCGCCAGCACGGCCTCGCCGAGAGCGGGGCCGTCGAGCTGCAGCTGCAGCGTGCCGTCCACGGGCACGAGCGCCGCCCCGGCGGTGAGCGTCGGGACGTCGAGGGTGGCCTGCCGGTCGGCGACCTGCACGGTCACCGGCGCCGCGGCCAGGGGCTGGGCGATCTCCCGCAGCGCGCGCTGCGTCTCCTCCTCCGACACGGCGGGTGGCAGCACCTCGGTCGGCAGCTCGAGCGGACGCGTCCCGGTGAGCCAGGAGTCCTGCAGCACCACCGCGGCGCCGTCCTCGTCGAGCTCCCACCCGTCGACCGCCTCGGTCGCGTGGGCGGCGCCGTCGGCGAACACCACCGTGCCGTCGACCGGGGCGAGGGTCAGCGAACCCGTGAGCTGCGTCAGGGCGGCGTCCATCGCGTCGTCGTCGACCTGCGTGACGGGCGGCTGCTCGCCGACGCCGACGAGGTGACGCCACAGCCGCACGGGCTCGGTCAGGTCGACGCCGGTCAACCGCGCGACCGTCGCGTCCACGTCGAGCGTCAGCCCTGCGGCCACGGGGTCGATCTCGGACTGCACCTCCTGCGCGACCACGGGGACGGGCGTCGTCGTGCGCTCCGCCAGTCCGGCGGTCAGCGCCTGCTCCGCCTCCTCGGACGACATCGAGCCGATCTCGATGCCGGCGACCGTGGCGCCGCGCGGGACACGGTCGGCGAGCGCGTACGACGACCCGACGTACAGCCCCCCGAGCAGGACGACCGCACCGCCGACGACGGCCAGCCTGCGCGGCCAGCGCCTGCGACCGTCCTCGGCGTCGAACCCGTCGAGCGGCGAGGTCGCACGGCCGTCGCCGGGCGCGTCCACCGGTCCGTCGCCGTCACCGCGGCCGTCGCCCGCGGTGCGCGGCCACGACGTGGCGGGCGCCGCGGGTGCGGACCGGGGCACCGCGGTGATCAGCGCCGTGGCCTGCGGGTCCGCCTCCGGGCGGTCGGTCGGTCGCGCGTCGTCCGACGGCGCCGGGGGTGCCGTGGAGTCGGCGTCGGCACCCGCGGCGGTGGCCGCAGCGGCCGTGGCGCCGGGGGTGGCGTCGTCACGGTCGCCGCCCACCGAGGGCTGCGGCTCCTCGTCGTCAGCGGTCGGGGCGGGCGAGCCCGTGCCGTCCGCCCGCGGGGCGGGCGCGTCGTCCGACGGCGGTCCGCCGGTCACGCCGTCCGGGCCCGCCCCATCCCGCGCGACGGCGTCGGTCGGCCCGTCCGTCGTCGCGTCCGCGCCCTGCGAGGGGGTCACGGTCGCCGCAGGCCCGTCGGCAGGGGTCTCACTGCCGGCCGCGGAGCCGTCGTCCGTCGGTGCGGCGGCGTCGGTCGGTGCGGCGGCGTCGGTCGGTGCGGCGGCGTCGGTCGGTGCGGCGGCGTCGGCCGGTGCGGCGGCGTCGGTCGGTGCGGCGGCGTCGGCCGGTGCGCCACCGGCACGGTTCTGCGCGAGCGCGTGGGCCGGCACACCCACGGAGGCGGCGTTGAGCGCGGTGAAGGCGAGTGCGGAGAAGCCGCCGAGATCGAGCACCGGCCGGGGCTGCGGGTCCGGCTCCTCGTCGCGCGGCGAGTCGCCGTCGGGGTCCCGCCCGTCGTCGGCCGGGTCGGCCGCGGCCGAGACCTCCGTGTCGCGCTCGGGCTCCTCGGCGACACCCTGCTCGGCGGCACCGGTCGCGTCATGCCCGGCGTCGCCCGCACCGGGCGTGGCGTCGGCCCGGGGGACCTCGGCGGTCTGCGGGACGTCGTCGGTGTCCGCAGCCGGGGCGGGCGCGGGTGCGGTCACCGCCACGTCCTCCCACGACGGCCACGCGGCGAGCGGCTCGGCCTGCGGGGGCGCGAGCGGACGGGCGGCGCGGGTCGCGGCCACGCCGACCGCGGCGCCCCGGCCCGTGCCGGGCGTGTCGCCGCGGGCCACGTCCGTGGTCCCCTCGTCCGCGGCCCTCGTGCCCGCGGCATGCTCGGCAGTGTCGCCGGCAGCACCGCGCTCGGCAGCGGCACCCTCGGCAGCGTCGTCGACAGCGGCACCCTCGGCAGCGTCGTCGACAGCGGCACCCTCGGCAGCGTCGTCGACAGCGGCACCCTCGGCAGCGTCGTCGACAGCGGCACCCTCGGCAGCGTCGTCGACAGCGGCACCCTCGGCAGCGTCGTCGACAGCGGCACCCTCGGCAGCGTCGTCGACAGCGGCACCCTCGGCAGCGTCGTCGACAGCGGCACCCTCGGCAGCGTCGTCGACAGCGGCACCCTCGGCAGCGTCGCCGACAGCGGCACCCTCGGCAGCGTCGCCGACAGCGGCACCCTCGGCAGCGTCGTCGACAGCGGCGTCGGCGTGGGCGAGCTCGTCGCCGTCGGCCGCCTCGTCCGTGCCGGTCGTGCCGGTCGCCGCCGCGGCCCCGGACTCCTCGATGCCCACACCGGTCCCACCGGCGGGCGCCGCAGGCGCGGCGGGCCCGTCGCCGACAGGTCGCTCCGCGGCGTCGTCGGTCGGCGTGTCGCGGTCGGTCCCGTGCGTCATCGATCCCCCGTGCTGGTCCCACGCGCGCACGACGCGCGCGTGGCGATTCTAGGGGCGCGACCTGCACGCCACGGCGTCCCGACGCGTTCCGTGACCGATCATCACCCGCGGTCCGCAGGACCCTCCCGGGACGCGCACACCCCGAGCGACCTCGGGCGTGTCCGGCCACGGCGAGCACGAGAAGGCTGATCCCGGCGATCGGCTGGCAGACTCGCTCGGTGGCGAGTGGTCTTGAGTCCGTGACCGAGACGGTTGTGCACCGCGTCTGGGCCGAGCGGCTGGGAGTGGCGCCGGCCGTCTTCCGGGAGTCCCAGCCGGTCTTCGTCGACAGGTCGGACCTGACGGCGGCGGTGGTGGTCCGGCTCGGCCGGACCGTTGCGGTTGCGGCGCCCGAGCGCGCGCTGTCCCGGCTGAGGTCCCTCGGACCGGGGCACCTGCTCCACGTCGGCTCGCTGCTCGGGGCGTTGGAGCCGTGGGCGCCGCGCTTGTTCGGGGTGGCGTCGCTGGCGTTCGCCGATCGCACGACACTTGCCCCGGTCGGGGCCGACGCCGCCCGGACTGCCTCGGAGGCTGAGGTGGAGGCCGTCCTGTCGAGGTGCTCCGTCGAGGAGCGCGACGAGAGCGGGCTGCTCGACATGGACCGGCGGTGGATCGCCCTCGGCGAGGACGGTCGGCCGGCGGGTGCAGCCGGGTACGAGGTCTGGGGTGGCGGGCTCGCCCACGTCGGTGTGGCTGTCGCCGCAGCATCACGGGGCAAGGGCCTCGGAGCCCGCGCCGCCATGGCAGCCGCTGTGCACGCGATCGGCGTCGGCCTGGTGCCGCAGTGGCGCTGCCGAGAGGACAACGTCGCCTCGTTGCGTGTGGGCGAGCGCCTCGGGTTCGTCCGGACCGGCGAGCAGGTCGCGATCGACCTCGCGCCGGACGAACGGGATCTCACACACGCAGCCAGGTGATGGCGGCGGCGCGGACGACGGCGCCGCGGGAGGCGACGGCGTGCTCGTCGTCGCACGTGGTGAGGCCGCGCTGCCGCGTACGCCACCACCGCGATCTGATGCGCCCGCGCGCGACCCTTCGCGGCCGAGTCGTTGGACGTGACGCTCGAGACGGCGGTCGTCGCGCGCTCGGCAGTCACGCGGTGCGGAACTCGACGCGGATGGCGGACGGCTCAGCGGCCAGGCGGGCCGAGTCCTCGGCCGGGTGCGTGAAGGCGTCCAGCCCGAGCTCGGAGACGTCGACGGCGTTGCGGACGTCGATGGTCTGCGTGCCCGCCGAGGCCCTGGTCGCCTGTCCCGCCCGGCGCGCACCACCACCTGCCGAGGCGACGGCACCTACCGGAGGCCGCGCAGCCGGCCCCGCAGGTGGACCAGACCACCGGCGTCCGGGGCACCCTGGGCGGCGGCGAGCACGCGGCCGACGACGACGTCGTGGTCCCCCGCCCGGTGCACGGCCTCGGTGCGGCAGTCCAACCAGGCGGCGGCACCGTCGACCCAGGCCGCGCCCGACACCGGCCCGGGTCGGTGCGGCACCCGCGTGAGCTGGCCGACCGCGGGTCGGCCCGGCGACGCGAGCCAGTCCGCCACCTCGCCCTGGTCGTCCGCCAGGACCGACACCGCCCAGGTGTCGACGTCGTCCAGGACGTCACGCAACCGGGCGTCGACGTGCACGCAGAACAGCACCAGGGGCGGCTCGAGCGACACCGAGGTCAGCGAGCTGACCGTCGCCGCGTGCTCCACCCCCAGCCGACGGGCGGCCACCACGGCGACCCCCGCCGCCAGCCGGGCCGCGACGACCCGCAGGGCGTCCGCCGTGACGTCGGCGTCGGTCACGGCGCGGTCGGCCCGTCGTCCGTGACCCAGCGCCGGGGGACGAGCCCGACGACGATCACGGCGAGCACGGCGCCGCCCACCCAGCCCCACCCCCACAGGTCGCCGGCCGGGACGAGCACGTCCCCGCCGGGTCCGCCCGTGGCCAGCACCTGGATCGCGAGGAGGGCGCCGCCCGCGCTCGCCCCGTAGCCGAACCACCCGCACCAGGCCCGGGCGATCAGCACGATGACGAGGACGAGGAGCACGCACAGCACGAGCCCCCAGGGGCGGACGGCACGGTGCATGACGGTGCCGATCGTCCCCGCGACCAGCCCGAGGGCGAACGAGGCGGCGGCGCGCCAGAGGGTCGCGGCGGTGGGCAGCTGCACGGCGTCAGGTTACCGGCCGCACACCGGCCGGCCAGGTCAGCCCGGCCTCCTCGGCGCGCAGGCTGCCGGTCGCGTAACGGTAGGCCTCCTCGGCGGGCACGGCCGCCAGCACGGCGTTGCTCAGCGCGTAGCAGCCGACCAGCGCGTCCTCACCGGCCACCGGGCGCACGGCCTGCACCTGCGTCGCGTGCGCGCGCAGGGCTGCGAGGACGCGGTCCCGGACGGGCGCGACGTCGACGAGCAGGTCGACCTCGTCGTCCGGGACGGCCATCGAGGGCGGCTCGGCGGACGGGTCCGGCAGCGTGAGCGACTCGATCGTCGCGCCGAGGGCCGCCAGCACGGCGTCACCGGCGAGTGCGACCTGCGCGCGCCGCAGGGCGACGCGGCCGGCCACGGACCACAGGACCACCGGGACGACGTGGGCGGGCGAGTACGTGTCGTCCTCGCGAGCAGCGAGCTGCAGCGCCAGCGTCGTGACCTCGTGCGCACGGACGTGGTCGGGGTGCCCGTAGCCGCCGCCGGGCTCGTAGGTCACCACGACGGCCGGCCGGCGGGAGCGCAGCAGGCGCGCCAGCGCGTCCGCGGCCTCCTCGAGGGAGGCGAACGCGAAGGCGTCGACGGGGACGTCGTCCGGCGCCGCGGCGCGACCGACCCCCACCCACGCCATGCCCGAGTCCTCGTAGTGGACCTCCGCGGCCACGGCCTCGTCGAGGAACCCGTGGTCGCGCACGCCCAGGGCACTCAGCGCGGCGGCCAGCTCGTCCTCGCGGTGCGCGGCAAGCGCCGGGCCGTCACCCTCGAGGTGGGCCCAGCGCCTGCCGATGACCTCGCCGCGCTCCCCGCGCGTCGCCGTCACGACGGTGACGGGCCGCCCCGCGGCGGCCCACGTCGCGAGCAGCGCCCCGGTCGCGAGCGTCTCGTCGTCGGGGTGCGCGTGGACCGCCAGGAGTCCGCCGGTCATGCTCGTGCCACCGTCCGCGGGTCAGGCGCGCTTGTTGCGCGCGGTCTGGCGGGCCCGCTCGGTCTGGTCGAGCACGACCTTGCGGATCCGCACGACCTCGGGCGTCACCTCGACGCACTCGTCCTCGCGGGCGAACTCGAGGGACTCCTCGAGCGTGAGCTTGCGCGGCGGCACCAGGTTCTCGAAGGACTCCGACGTCGAGGAGCGGATGTTGTTGAGCTTCTTCTCCTTGGTGATATTGACGTCCATGTCCTCGTTGCGCGCGTTCTCGCCGACGACCATGCCCTCGTACACCTCGGAGGTCGGCTCGACGAAGAACGTGCCGCGGTCCTGGAGGTTGAGCATCGCGAACGGCGTCGCGACACCCGACCGGTCGGCCACGAGCGAGCCGTTGACACGGGTCTCGATCGGGCCGGCCCACGGCTCGAAGCCCTCGGCGATGGACGACGCGATGCCGGTGCCGCGCGTGTCGGTGAGGAACCGGGTGCGGAAGCCGATGAGGCCGCGCGCCGGGACGACGAACTCCATGCGCACCCAGCCGGTGCCGTGGTTGCTCATCGTCTCCATGCGGCCCTTGCGCTGCGCGAGCAGCTGCGTGACGGCACCGAGGTACTCCTCGGGGACGTCGATCGTCATGCGCTCGGTCGGCTCCATGACCTGGCCGTCGACCTTCTTCGTGACGACCTGCGGCTTGCCGACGGTGAGCTCGAAGCCCTCACGGCGCATCTGCTCGACGAGGATCGCCAGCGCGAGCTCGCCACGGCCCTGCACCTCCCACGCGTCGGGGCGCTCGGTGGGCAGCACGCGCAGCGAGACGTTGCCGACGAGCTCGCGGTCGAGGCGGTCCTTGACCTGGCGGGCGGTGACCTTGTGGCCCTTGCCGCCCTTGCCGGCCAGCGGGGAGGTGTTGATGCCGACGGTCATCGAGATCGCGGGGTCGTCGACCGTGATGAGCGGCAGCGGCCGCGGGTCGTCGGGGTCCGTGAGGGTCTCACCGATGGTGATGTCCTCGATGCCGGCGACGGCCACGATCTCGCCCGGGCCGGCCTGGTCGGTCGGGACACGGTCGAGCGCCTTGGTCTCCAGCAGCTCGGTGACGCGCACGTTCTGCATCGTGCCGTCGTGGCGCGCCCACGCGACCGTCTGCCCCTTGCGCAGCGTGCCGTTGTGGATGCGCAGCAGCGCGAGGCGGCCGAGGAACGGCGAGGCGTCGAGGTTGGTGACGTGCGCCTGCAGCGGCGCCTCGGGGTCGTACGACGGCGCCGGGATCTTCTCGAGGATCGTCGCGAACAGCGGCTCGAGGTCCGGGCTGTCCGGCAGCCCGCCGTCGGCGGGCTGCACGAGCGACGCCCTGCCGACCTTGGCGGCGGCGTAGACGACCGGCACGTCGAGGATCGCGTCGAGGTCGAGGTCCGGGACCTCCTCGTGGAGGTCGGACGCCAGGCCGAGCAGCAGGTCGGTCGCCTCGTGGACGACCTCGTCGATGCGCGCGTCGGGGCGGTCGACCTTGTTGACGAGCAGGATCACGGGCAGCTTGGCGGCGAGCGCCTTGCGCAGCACGAAACGGGTCTGCGGGAGCGGGCCCTCGGACGCGTCGACGAGCAGGACGACGCCGTCGACCATCGACAGGCCGCGCTCGACCTCGCCACCGAAGTCGGCGTGGCCGGGGGTGTCGATGACGTTGATGGTCACACCGTCGGGCTGGCCGATCTTCGCGGCGGCAGGCCCGGAGTACCGGATCGCCGTGTTCTTCGCGAGGATCGTGATGCCCTTCTCCCGCTCCAGGTCACCCGAGTCCATCGCGCGCTCGTCGACGTGGTCGTGCGCACCGAACGCGCCGGACTGCCAGAGCATCGCGTCGACGAGGGTCGTCTTGCCGTGGTCGACGTGCGCGACGATGGCGACGTTGCGCAGGTCGGAGCGCACGGCGGCGCCGGTGGCCTGGTCGGTTGCGGGCATGCGGGTACTCATCTCAGTGGGCTGGGGGGTGCGCCGGGCGTCGGCGCAGCGTCCCACCTTACCGCCGTGTCCAGTCCCACCACCATGTGAGGTCCGCCGCAGCGGGCGTCAGGGGCGGCACGTCGGCCACGACGGGCAGCCCCCGGGCGTCCTGGGGGTCGCGCACGGCGGCGACGGTGAGCACGGGCGTGCGCACGACGGGCAGC
This sequence comes from Cellulomonas wangleii, assembly GCF_018388445.1. Lineage (NCBI taxonomy): Bacteria > Bacillati > Actinomycetota > Actinomycetes > Micrococcales > Cellulomonadaceae > Cellulomonas > Cellulomonas wangleii. The sequence goes on along the minus strand of NZ_CP074405.1, from coordinate 1,100,750 downwards.
ACCGCGCCGGAGTCCAGCAGCGTCTGCGAGGCGGCGCGGACCGCGTCGGCCGCGGCCTGCGCGTCCGGCTGCCCCGCCAGCGCGTCCAGGGCCGTGTCCAGCGCGGGGTCGGCGTGCCCGCCGACGTTCGTGGCGCCGCCGGTGCGCCACCGGGAGACGAAGCCCGCGACCGGCAGCTCCTCCTGCGCGACGGGGACGAGCGCCGCGTCCCAGTCCTCGGCCCGCGTGCGCAGCGCGCGCGCCGGGTCGTCGGCCGCCACCGCCACGACGCGGTAGCCCGCCTCGGCCGCGGCCTCGGACAGCAGCTCGAACGCCGCCGCCCGGACCGGGTCGGACCGGTTCGTCAGCACCCGGACCGTCGGGGGGTCCTGCGCACCGTCCGACGTCGCACCGCCCGCCGTCGCCCCGTCCGCGGGCACGTCCGGCACGTCCGGCACGTCCGGCACCCGGACCGTCGGCGCCGTGGGGCCCACCTGGGCGGCGACCACGTCCGAGGGCTCCGTCCGGGCCCACAGGGGCCGGACCGCGACGTCGGCGACGTCCGCGCGCGGCACGCTCCCGACGAAGCCGCGGCGCAGCGCGGCCGCGGTGGCCGCCGGGTCGGGGTCCGCGGCGTGCGCCGCGGGGTCGAACACGCCGCCGCCCGCCTCCTGCAGCACCACCTGCAGCACGGCGTCGCCGCCCGTGCGCAGCGCGACGTCCTCCAGCGCCTCCGCGCCGGCGAGCACGTCCGCCGTGCTGACCGGTGCGACGACGTCGACGTCGTCCGACGCGAGCGCCTCGACCTGCGCCAGCGGGTCGAGGTCCGTGCGGACGCGGACCCGGTCGAAGGCCGCCGGTGCGGCGCCCGTGTACGCCGCGCTGCGCGCCACCTCCACACCGTCCGCGTCGACGCGTGTCAGCACGTAGGGGCCCGTGGTGGTGGTGAGCGTCGGGTCGGCCCCGACGTCACCGGCGCGCCCGGCTGCCCGCCACACACGGGAGATCGCCGTCAGCGCGGCCCGGTCCTGCTGCTGCACGGCGGTCGCGACGGCCTGCGCCCAGGTGTCGGGCACCTCTCCCCCGCCCTCGCCCGCCGTGGCGTCCGGCGTCGGGGTGCCCGGCGTCGGGGTGCCCTGCGTCGGGGTGCCCTGCGTCGGGGTGCCCTGCGCAGGAGTGCTCGCCGTCGACGCGGACGGTGCGGGCTGCGACGTGGTGCCCTCCCCCGTCGGTGCGGCGCCGTCGGACGGCGTCGGGGTCGGCGCCGGGGCCGGGAACGCGGGCGTCGCGGGGTCGAGCGCGAGGCGGCCCACGACGTGCGCGGGCAGGTTCACGTCGAGCGCGACCTGCCAGTCCGCCACCGGCACGTCGTACACGACGGTGAGCGTGGCACCGTCCACCACGGGCACCGCCGACGCCCGCACCAGGGCGGCCGACGTCGCCCCGAACAGGACGACGTCGTCCGCGGGCTCGACCGGCTCGCCGTCACCACCGAGCTCCGGCACGACCTCGTCGAGCTGCCCGCTGCGGGCGGCCCACTCCAGCAGCAGGTCGGCCGGGGTGACGGGGACGCCGTCGGACCAGGTGGCCGTGGGCGCGACCGTGTACCGCACGGTCAGCGGGGAGTCGGCGACCTTCTCCACCGTGCCGAACGTCGGGTCGGGAGTGACGGAGCCGTCCGGGCCGAGGGTCGTGAACCCGGACTGCACCAGGCCGCGCACCAGGACGCTGCCCGGGGAGCGGCCCGCAGGCGTGCCCCCGTTGAGCGAGGCGAAGGGCAGGTCCGTGGTGACGACCACCGTCCCGGCCCGCTCGGGGTCCACCGGGTCGGCACTGCACGCCGCCGTCGTGGCCCCCAGCAGCAGCACCACGGCTGCCGCCGTCCGTCGCGATGCCGCCGGCACCCTCGTCCACCTGCTCGTCACCGTGCTCCTCCTGCACCGTCCGCGGCGCTCCCGCCGCCCGGACGGGACCCTGCCACGCACACCGGGACATCGGCGACCGAACGCGCGGACTTGACCCCACAAGAGCCCCGAATCCGTCCGGACCGGTGGGAACGGACGAGACCAGGAGGGACACCGACGAGACGGGCGCCAGCGGACGACGCACGACAGACCGGAGCGAGCCCCGCCCGCTGACGTGCGGCGTCCGGGTCGAGGCGCGTGCGCACCACGAGCGCTGCCAGGACGACGCCGCCGGCGCCCGTCACGTCTCCGCGAGCAGCGTGAGCACGCCCGCGCCCGCGCGTGCGCCCGCCCGGAGCAGGCCGGACGGACGCACCCCCTACCGCGGGCCCGACTACTCGCGGGTGCTGTCGTCGAGCGGTCCGTGCTCGCGCGCCGGGTCGACCTGCAGCGCGGTGACCTCGTCACCGAGGCTCTCCAGCAGGCGGTGCCGCTCCTCGCGCCGCCGACGCTGCTCGCCCGGCTCGGGCACGGGCGCGGCGGCGAGCAGCCGCTGCGTGTACTCCTCGCGCGGGTGCTGGAGCACCTGCTCGCGGTCGCCCTGCTCGACGATCTTCCCGTCGCGCAGCACCACGACCCGGTGCGCCAGCAGGTCCACGACCGCGAGGTCGTGCGAGACGAAGAGGCACGCGAACTTGTACCGCTCCTGCAGCTCGGTGAACATCGCCAGCACGCTGGCCTGCACCGACACGTCCAGTGCGGACGTGGGCTCGTCGGCGACGAGGAGCTCCGGCTCGAGCGTGAGCGCGCGGGCCACGGAGACCCGCTGGCGCTGACCGCCGGAGAGCTCGTGCGGGTACCGGTTGAAGACGCTGCGCGGCAGGTGCACGGCGTCGAGCAGCTCGTACACCGTCTTCTGGCGCGACCGACGGTCGCCGACACCGTGCACGATCATCGGCTCGCTGATGACGTCACCGATCGGCAGGCGCGGGTTCAGCGACGCGGCCGGGTCCTGGAAGATGACGCCGATCCGCCGGCGCAGCCGCTTGGAGGCCTTGGCGTTCATCCCCGTGAAGCGGTCGCCGAACAGCGAGATCTCGCCGGCGGCGGGCTCGATGAGTCCCAGCGCGGCCCGGCCGAGGGTCGACTTGCCCGAGCCGGACTCCCCCACGAGGCCGACGACCTCACCCTGCCGGACGTCGAACGACACGTCGTCGACGGCACGGAACGGCGGCTTGCCGGTGCGCTGGTACTCGATGACGACGTTCTTGACCTCGAGCGCGGGCGCGCTGGTCGTGTCGACGGACTCCGCGGCGTGCCGCGACGTCCCGAACTGGCCGGGGCCGCGCCCCAGGTGCGGCACGGCCTCGAGGAGCCGTCGGGTGTACGGGTGCTGCGGGCGGTTGAGCACCTCGTCGACGGTCCCCCGCTCGACGATCTCGCCCTTGAACATGACCGCCACCCGGTCGGCCATGTCCGCCACCACACCCATGTTGTGGGTGATCAGCAGGATGCCGGTGTCGAGCTGGTCCTTCAGGGACCGCAGCAGGTCGAGGATGTCGGCCTGGACGGTGACGTCGAGGGCCGTGGTCGGCTCGTCGGCGATGATCACCCGCGGGTTGCAGCTGATCGCGAGCGCGATGACCACGCGCTGCCGCTGACCGCCCGACAGCTCGTGCGGGTACTGCTTGATCCGTCGCTCCGGCTCCGGGATGCCCACCATCCGCAGCAGCTCGACCGCGCGGTCGAGTGCGGCGCGGCCGTAGGCGATCCCGTGCAGCTCGAGCGCCTCGCTCATCTGCAGGCCGATCGTCAGCACCGGGTTCAGTGCCGTCATCGGCTCCTGGAAGACCATCGCCACGTCGTTGCCGCGCAGCCGCCGCAGGCCACGGCTGTCGAGCGAGCCGACCGACTTGCCCGCGACCTCGACGTTCCCGCCGACGCGGGCGTTCTTCGGCAGGAGGCCCAGTGCGGTCATCGACGTGACCGACTTGCCGGAGCCCGACTCGCCGACGAGCGCGACGACCTCGCCCGGGCGCACGTCGAGCGAGATGCCCTTGACGGCGTGGACGGAGCCGAACTCGGTGCTGAACCGGACGTCGAGGCCCTCGAAGCTCAGGACACGGTCGTCGCTCGGCGTGGTGCCGGCATCGGTGGTGACCGTCATCAGTCCTTCTTCCTGTTCTGGCGCGGGTCGAACGCGTCGCGCAGGCCGTCACCGATGAAGTTGACGGCGAGGGCGATGCCGAGGATGAAGATGCCGGGCCACCAGAACAGCCACGGACGCGACGTGAACGCGTTCTGGTAGTCGGAGATCAGGAGACCCAGCGAGGTGTCCGGCGGCTTGACGCCGAAGCCCAGGTAGGACAGCGAAGTCTCCAGCAGGATCGCCGACGCGATCGACAGCGTCGCCGCCACGATGATCGTGCCCAGCGTGTTCGGCAGGATGTGCTTGACGATGATGCGCGCCGGCGACGTGCCGACCGCGCGGGCCGCCGAGACGAACTCGCGCTCGCGCAGCGACAGGATCTCGCCGCGCACGAGGCGCGCCAGACCGGTCCAGGTCACGAGCCCGAGCACCATCGCCAGGACGAAGATGTTGCGGCCGCCCGAGATCTGGCCGAGCGCCGCGGCCAGCGCGAGCAGCGGGATCACGATGAGCAGGTCCGTCATGCGCATGAGCAGGGCCTCGACCCACCCGCGGTAGTAGCCCGCGAGTGCGCCGACGGCCGTACCGACGAGCGTCGAGACGATGCCGACCACGAACGCGATGATGAGCGAGCGCTGCGTGCCGCGCATGACCATGGCGAACCAGTCGCGCCCGATCGTGTCCTGGCCGAAGGGGTGCTCCCCGATCCGGAAGGGCCACAGCGAGAGCGTGGGGCGACCGCCGTTGATCACCTCGACCGGCTGCAGGTAGTTGTACTTCCACCACCCCGGGATCGGGCCCACGCCGATGGACGTGAACGCGAGCACCGTGACGAACACGAGGACCGCGAGGGAGATCATCGCCGCGCGGTGCCGCAGGAACCGGCGCAGCACGAGCTGCCCCTGCGAGTAGGACCGGTCGGTCGTGGCGCCCTCGAGGTCGTCCTCGACCCGGGTCACGGGCTGCAGGCTGCCGGGGTCGGCCCCCTGGCCGCCCGGCATGGGGACGATGGCCTCGTGGGCCTCGTGCGAGTTCGGGTCAGTCATGGTGCGCTCCGGTCGCGGTGGGGACGGGGTGGGCCGCGCTGCTCACGGGGCTCACCGCCGGATCCGCGGGTCGAGGAAGGCGTAGCTGATGTCGGCCAGCATGTTCATGACCACGGCAGCGACGCCTGTGACGAGGAAGAACGCCATCACGGGACCGGGGTCCACCTGCGTGAGGCCGGTCCGGAAGAGCTCGCCCATGCCCTTCCAGCCGAAGACGGCCTCGGTGATGACCGCGCCGCCGATCAGGCCGGCGAAGTCGAACGCGACGATCGTGGTGAGCGGGATCAGCGCGTTGCGGAACGCGTGACGGCTGATGACCTCACGCTCGCTCAGGCCCTTGGCCCGCGCGGTGCGCACGTAGTCCTGCTCCAGCACCTCGAGCATCGACGCGCGGGTGTACCGCGTGTACGACGCGAGGGAGATCAGCGTGAGGACGACCGTCGGCAGGATGAGCTGCGTCCCCTTGTCGAGGAAGTCCTGCCAGAACGTGCCGTCGAAGTTCGGCGTCTGCGAGCCGATCGTGGAGATGGGCCGCGGCTGCAGCTGCAGGTAGCCGGCCCAGGCGCCGAGCGCCTTGTCCATGACGACCGTGCCCGCCATGACGCTGGCGGTGACGAACGAGGCCCACATCGCCGTGCGCCGCGAGAAGCCCCCGAGGAACCAGCCGCACGCGAGGGCGATCACGACCGCGACTGCGTACAGGCCGAAGAGGATGGGCCAGGTCGGGTCCGCGAGGACGCCGCCGAACGCGAGGTAGGACACGAGCCCGAGCCCGACGGTCGCGCCCACGGCCCGCACGACGCGGCGGTTACCGAACCCGCTCGTCAGGGCCACCATGAGCGCGCCGGCGCCGATGCTGACGAGCGCGACGACCGGCAGGCCGAGGGCGGGTCGTCGCCACCAGTCGACGGCGTCGAAGTAGGTGATGGCGACGACGACGAAGAGGGCGGTCCCGCCGCCCGTCATGAGCCGACGCCGCAGGTCCCCGCCGAGCGCGGCCTGGACGACGAAGCCCAGGACCAACCCGATGAGGATGGTGGTCAACGTGCTCACCGAGGGGTCCGCGATCCAGTCGTTGAACCGGATGGCGCCGTACTCCTTGAGCAGCACGGCGGCCCAGAAGACGGGGAGCGAGAAGAAGAGGAAGGCGAAGAAGGTGACGACGTAGTCGAAGCCGGAGTACTGCCGGATCGCCGTCAGGATGCCGAAGAAGACACCGGCGACGATGGCGAGCAGCGTCGCCCCCACCACCAGGCGCAGCGTCGAGCTGGCGGCGTTCTCGAGCATGCTGCTGACCTCGACGCCGGCGCGGTTGGTGCCGAGGTCGCAACGACCGACGAGGCATCCCGCGGCTCCGGTCAGCCACTGCCAGTACCGCTGGTACCACGGGAGGTCGAGGCCCATGGTCGTGATCCGCTGGGCGATGAGGTTGTCGCGGTTGGGATCGTTCGACTCACGCAGGTCCTGCAGGGGGTCGCCCGAGTTGATCGTGAGGACGAACATGAGCACCGAGCCGCCGAGCAGCACCAGGGCGGAGATACCCAGGCGGCGCAGTATGAATCTGGTCAACGCTTCGAACCCTTCTATCGCCCGGTTCGGGGGGTCGTCCGGCCGACGCCTGATGGCGTCCGGCGGACCCGGGCCCACGGATCACGGTGCCGAATCGTACGCGCTCACGCGCGCACGGTGGGACAGGGGGTAACCCCTGCCCCACCGTGCGTGCTGCGTGCGCCGGCCGGGGCCGGCGGCGTCGTCAGCGGCCGTTCAGGCTCACTTGGCCCGCTGCCACTGGTCGGCGTTCCACAGAGCGCCGTTCTGGGTCGCGGTGAACCGGACGTTGTCGATGTCCGACGTGTGAGCAATCACACCCGGGTGAGCGAAGACCGGGATGCCGTAGAGCGTGTCCCACAGCTCCTTCTCGATCACCTTCGTCTGCTCGAGGTGGACCTCCGGGTCCAGCGAGGCGGCCAGCGCGGACCACGCCTCGTCGACCTTCGTGTTGGAGTAGCCGCCGTAGTTCTGCGGGTAGTCCGTCGAGTAGATGTTCTGACCCGAGGCGATCTGGCCCGACCCGGCCCACGCGAAGAGCGCGACCTCGTAGTCACCGTTCACCAGAGCGTTGGAGAAGAAGTCGGACGAGCCGACGTCCTGGACGTCGAAGCCGGCCTGGTCGCAGCTGGCCTTGATCAGGGCGACCTCTTCGGTACGACGCGGGTTGGGCGCCGAGTAGCCGATGCGGACCGTGACGGGCTCCGTCACGCCGGCCTCGGCGAGCTTCTTCTTGGCGGCGTCGAGGTCGACGTCGTCGTAACGGCCGTCGTAGGACGCCTCGACGACCTCGTCGTAGTCGTCCTGGAACGGGAAGACCTCACGCGTGTTCATGACGACCGCGCCCTCGTCGACGGGCTTGATCAGCGTGTCGACGATCTGCTGCCGCGGGACGCAGTAGGCGAATGCCTCGCGAGCGGCCAGGCCGCCCTCGGCGTCGGAGAACACGCCGTTGTTGAAGTTGTAGTCGAGGTGCTCCCACGTCAGGTTCTGGCCCGTCTGGACCTTGACCTGGTCGCCGAGGCCCTCGAGCTGGCTGACGGTGTCGACCGTCGCCTGCGGCTCGATGACGTTGAGGTCACCGTTGGCGAGCGCCTGCAGGTGCGCGTCGGCCGCGAGGAAGCGGATCGTGAGGCGGTCGGTCGCCGCGGGCGTGCCCCAGTAGTTCGGGTTCGCCTCGAGCGTGATCGACTGGCCGGCCGTCCAGCCACCCTCCATGAGCTGGTAGGGGCCGCCCGAGGGCGCGATGGCGGGGTCGGGGAGCTGACCCGGCGTCGGCGAGAGCCAGTTGTTCCAGAACTCGGCCGCCTTGGTGACGGTCTCGACGTCCTCGTTCTTGATCGCGGCGACGAGGTCGTCCTCGGTGATGCCGATCTGCTCCGCGACGACGTGCGCGGGGAGCAGGTAGGCGCCCGTGACGAGCTTCCAGTCCGGGTACTTCTCGGCGTACTCGACCGTGAAGGTCATGTCGCCGGCCTCACCCTGCGGGCCGGTCGGGACGTTGGTCTGCGTGTAGTCCGTGCCCGAGACGTGGTTGAAGACCGGGGCCTTCGGGTCCGGGGACAGCCACGCCGGGTTCTGCGCCACCCACTCGAAGAGGAAGTCGGCGTAGTCGATCGCGTTGCCGTCCGACCACTTGACGTCGTCGTTCACCGTGTACTCGATGACGAGCGGCTCGTCGCCCTCGAGGCCGGAGACGACCTCGGCGGAGCCGAACTCCTCGTTCGGGTAGATGGTGCCGTCGGTGCCGAAGTAGAAGAAGCCACCGGGGTTGATGCGGTCGCTCACGGCCGAGTTGTACGTGGAGTAGGTGTCCGCGGTGAACGCGTTGTACCCGGTCCACTCGTCCTGGCCGACCGAGTAGAAGATCTCACCGTCGGCGGTCTCGGTGATCCCGAGGTCCTCCTTGGCGGTGGTGCTCGCCTCCTCGGTCGCGTCAGCCGACGGGCTGGCGGCCGGCTCGCTCGCCTCGGGGCTCGTGCACGCCGCGAGCACGAGTGCCGTCGTGGCGAGCGCCACGACCGCCGTTGACCTGCGTGTCGTCCTCAATGTTCCTCCTGAAAGGCATGGCATCCGGCGCTGCCATCGAGGCACACCTGACCGGACATCCACGGTGGATGCGAGCGACAGTACAACGCGAAATCCCGGCATCTGGGACGCAGCCCGGGGCTGGAATCGATCGTTACGGATTCGATACTGGGCAGTACGTCTCAGAAACTGAGACGCAACACCTCGGTAACCAGGACCCTCGGCTCCCGGTCGGGCGGTGCGGTCAGCGCCCCACGACGGCTCACGCGGTGTCACTGCAGGTCGTCGGCGCGCGCGGCCGCCCACGCCCGCGATCGCGGGCTCGCGGCACCAGGATGTCGGGGTGCACGACCGGCACGTCACCCCGGGCCCAGGCGACGACGGCTGCAGGACGAGCGGGAACGCTCGGAGCTCAAGCAGGTCCGCCGCCCGCCGCGCGCGGACTGACGATCCCGCAGCCCGGCTCGCACGCCCGACGGTCCGCTGGGCACCGCCCGCTTCACGACGTCGGGGTCATCACCTCGACACGGTTCCCGAAACCGTCGCGGGCATGGAAGCGGATGTACCCCTCGAACGTGTCCCGCTCCGCCCACGAGAGCTCGTAGCCTCCGCGACGGATGCGATCGGCCGTGGCGTCCAGCTCGGCCGGCGAGGCGCAGACGAGACCGGGGTGGGCCTTCGCGGCAGGGACGAACGGGTCCTCGACCCCGAGGTGGACCTCGGCGACGACGACCTCGCCGTCGTGCGCACGGAACCAGCACCCGCCGCGTCCGGCCAGGGACGGCGGTTTCTGGACCTCCTCCAGCCCCAGAGCCTCACCGTAGAAGCGACGCGCCTCGGCCTCCTCGCCGCGAGGCATGGCGACCTGGACGTGGTGGAGCCTCATACCGCACCTCCGAAATATCTCGATGTCGAGATACACGCTAGCGGCGGAGCCGACGGACGGGCCGGACCCGGTGATCAGGGCCGGCGACCCGCCGTGGTCCCTCGCCGATCGCTGCGCCGGAGCCTGCCGAACCCCCGGGCGGTCCCGGTCCTGCCTCAGACGTTGAAGCGGAACTCCACGACGTCGCCGTCGTGCATGACGTAGTCCTTGCCCTCGATGCGGGCCTTGCCGGCGGCGCGCGCGGCGGCGACCGAACCGGCCTCGACGAGGTCGTCGAACGAGATGACCTCGGCCTTGATGAAGCCCTTCTGGAAGTCCGTGTGGATCACACCGGCCGCCTGCGGGGCGGTCCAGCCCTGGCGGATCGTCCAGGCGCGCGACTCCTTGGGACCGGCCGTGAGGTACGTCTGCAGGCCGAGGGTGTGGAAGCCGACGCGGGCGAGCTGGTCCAGACCGGACTCCTCCTGGCCGTTGGCCTCGAGCATCTCGCGCGCCTCGTCCTCGTCGAGCTCCACCAGCTCCGACTCGAACTTCGCGTCGAGGAAGATCGCGTCGGCGGGCGCGACAAGGGCGCGCAGCCGCTCCTGCATCGCGGTGTCGGCCAGGCCGGCGTCGTCGGTGTTGAAGACGTAGATGAACGGCTTGGCCGTCATGAGCTGCAGCGCGCGCACGTGCTCGTCGTCTGCCAGACCGGCGGCGAACAGGGTCTGCCCGGTCTCCAGCACCGCGTACGCGCGCTTCGCCGCGTCGAGCACCTCGGGGGCCGTCTTCTTGCCGCGGACCTCCTTCTCGAGGCGCGGGATCGCGTTCTCGAGGGTCTGCAGGTCGGCCAGGACCAGCTCGGTCGCGATGATCTCGATGTCGCCCTCGGGGTCCACCCTGCCGCTGACGTGCACGACGTCCGGGTCGGCGAACGCGCGCGTCACCTGGCAGATCGCGTCGGCCTCCCGGATGTTGGCCAGGAACTTGTTGCCCAGGCCCTCGCCCTCGCTCGCACCCTTGACGATGCCGGCGATGTCGACGAACGACACCGTCGCCGGCAGGATCCGCTCGGAGCCGAAGATCTTGGCGAGCGTCTCCAGGCGCGGGTCCGGCAGCGGGACGACGCCCACGTTCGGCTCGATCGTCGCGAACGGGTAGTTCGCCGCGAGGACCTGCGCGCGGGTGAGCGCGTTGAAGAGGGTGGACTTGCCGACGTTGGGCAGGCCGACGATGCCGATCGTGAGAGCCACGGGCGTCGAGTCTACGCAGCGTCGGAGGGTCCTCCTGCCGCCGGGGTCGCCGCCGCGGCGCCGGGCTGCCCCGGCGCCGCGTGCGTCAGGCGAACGCCCGCATGCGCTGCAGCAGGTCCGGCCCCCGTCGGTCGAGCATCGAGCCGCCGAGCCGCACGCCGACCAGGAGCACGACCACCCCCAGGACGACCCCCACCCCGAGCGCGGCCCAGCCGAACGGCGCCGACCCGCGCCCCACGCCGAGCCCGGCGAGGATCAGGGTCGGCGAGGCCAGCAGGCCGACCGCCAGGGACCCCACCATCTGCGACGTGAAGGCGGCCGAGCCCGCACCCTGCTTGCTGGCGAACGGGTTCTCCCCCGGCAGCTGCACCGGGTACACGAAGGCGGCCGACACCACGCTGGCACCGCCGAGGGCCGTCAGCAGCAGGCCGAGACCCGCACCCAGCAGCGCGGGCACCGCGTCCCAGCGGTCGGCGTACCAGGCGGTGGAGACCACCAGCACGACCGTCGCGAACAGCCCGACGGCGCCCGCCACGACCACCCGCCCCCACCGGTCGGCCACCCCGCGCAGCGGCGCCGCCAGGTGGGTCCAGAACGCCGTGCCGTCGTACGCGACGTCCGCCGAGATGCTCCAGCCGATCATGAACGCCGCCACGGGGCCGGCGATGAGCACGAGCTCGCCGCCGGGCGCCGCGAACGCCAGCAACACGGGCAGCACCGGCACGACCGCCACGGCGACCGAGTACCGCGGGTCGCGCATCCAGTACGTGACGGCGCGCGCGGCCACGGCCCCGGTCGGGGTGGCGGGCACCCGGCCGAACCACCCCAGCCCGCGGGCACGCGCGTCACCGCCCGCGCTGACCGGCTCGGTCAGCGTGCGGTCCAGCGCCCACGACCACACGCGGAGCGCGAGCGCGACGGTCGCCACCGCGATGACCAGCCGGGCCAGCGCACCCGCCCAGTCGCCGACGGCCACGGCCGGTGCGAGCGCCCACGGAGCACCCGGCGGCGTCCACGACAGGACGCGTGCCACGGACCCCAGCCCGTCGACGGCCGAGGCCTGGTCGGCGACGGTGTTGAGGATCGGGCCGATGAACATCACGGGGAGGATCGCGAGCGCCGCGACGACCTCCCGGACCCGGCGTCGGCCGATGAGCGGCGCCAGCGCCGTCGTCGTGGCGCGGGCACCGATGGTGCACGCCAGCACCGCGAGCACGCCGCCGACGAGGGCGGCGAGCGCCGCGGCCGGCTCGCGCCACCACGACAGCGGCATGGCCAGGGCGCTGACCGTGGTGACGATCCCGGGGATGCCGATCAGGCCCGCGAGCGTGAGCCCGACGAGCAGGTCGCGGCGCGGGACGCCGAAGGTGACGAAACGCCGGGGGTCGAGGGTGGAGTCGACGCCGAACGCCAGGAGCGGCACGACCCACCAGCCCAGGACGACCACGGACCCGACGGCGACGAGGACGTCCGAGCGGACCGCGACGTCGACGAAGCCGAGGGCCACGAGCCCCACGACGGCCGCCAGCAGCACGGACAGCCCGTACAGCGCGCCCACGACGACGCCCACGACCTGCCAGGCGCTGCGGCGCAGGGCGTTGCGCAGCAGCGTCAGCTTCAGTCGGACGAGGTGCGCAACCACGCGAGCCCCTCCCCGGTGATCCGGCCGCCCACGAGCTCGACGAACCGCTCCTCGAGCGAACGACCGGCGCGCACCTCGTCGACGGTGCCGGCTGCCAGCACGTGGCCCTCGGCGATGACGGCGACGTGGTCGCACATGCGCTGCACGAGGTCCATGACGTGCGACGACACGACCACGGTCCCGCCGCCCGCGACGTACTGGTGCAGGATCTCGCGGATGTTCGCGGCCGACACGGGGTCGACCGCCTCGAACGGCTCGTCGAGCACGAGGACGCGGGGCGCGTGCACCAGGGCGCAGGCGAGCGCGACCTTCTTCGTCATGCCCGCGGAGTAGTCGACGACGAGGGTGTCGCGGTCGTCCGACAGGCCGACGGCGGCGAGCAGGTCGTCGGTGCGGGCCGCGACCGTCGCGCGATCCAGGCCTTGCAGCAGCCCCGCGTACGTGACGAGCTGCGCACCCGTCAGGCGGTCGAAGAGGCGCACCCCGTCGGGCAGCACCCCGAGCATCCGCTTGACCTCGACCGGGTTCGCCCAGAGGTCCACGCCGTGCACGAGGACGGTGCCCGCGTCGGGCCGCAGCAGACCGGTGGCCATGGACAGGCTGGTCGTCTTGCCCGCCCCGTTGGGGCCGACCAGGCCGTAGAACGAGCCCGACGGGATGGTCAGGTCGATGCCGGCGACGGCGACCTTGTCACCGAAGCGCCGCCACATGCCCTGCAGGGCGAGGGCGGGCGCGCCGGGTCGGGGGGACGGGGCACCGGGGGCGGCCGTCGTCGGCGCGACCCCGGGCGCACCGGACGGGCCCGGGACGGGGCCCGGAGCGGGTGGTGGGACGGCGTCTGGTGTGGTCACGCGATCGACACTAGGGCGCGGGCACGGGCGGGCGGATCGGTCGCGCGACGGAACCGGGCCTCCGTCCCGGGACTGGGCACGGCAGGGGCACAGCAAGGGCACGGCTGGGGCACAGCAGGGGCACGGCGGCAGGACGACGGGCCCTGTCGGTCCCCTCTGGCACGCTGCGCACCATGGATCCCGTGCTCGGTACCGCAGCCCTCCCGCTGCTCCTGTCCGCCCTGCTGGTCGGTGCCGCCCTGGGCGCCGTCGTGGCGTGGGTGGTGGGGTCGTCGCGCGCGACCCGCGCCGCCGAGGAGCGGGTGCGGTCGGCGGAGGTCGAGGCCGCCCGTGCCCTGGCACGGCTCGAGGCGGAGCGCGCCGGCGCCGGCGACCGGTTCCGGGCGCTGGCGGACGAGGCGCTGGCGGCGACCAGCGAGCAGTTCCTCGCCCTGGCCCACCAGCGGCTCGCGGCCGAGCACCAGACGCAGGTGGGTGAGTTCGCGCAGCGCGAGCAGGCGGTCCGCGCGATGGTCGAGCCCCTCGCCCGCACGCTCGACCACGTCCGCACCGAGCTCGTCGAGGCCGAGCGTGCCCGCGTCGAGGGCAACGCGGCGCTGGGCGAGCAGGTGCGCGCGATGCGGGCGGCGTCCGAGCAGCTGCGGGGCGAGACGTCGCAGCTCGTCACGGCGCTGCGCTCGTCGCAGGTGCGCGGCCGGTGGGGCGAGGTGCAGCTGCGGCGCGTGGTCGAGGCCGCGGGGATGCTCGCGCACGTCGACTTCGTCGAGCAGGAGCAGGTGCGCACGGACGACGGGCTGCAGCGCCCGGACATGGTGGTGCGCCTCGCGGGGGGCAAGCAGGTCGTCGTCGACGCGAAGGTCGCGTTCCTGGGGTTCCTCGACGCCGCGCAGACGGACGACGAGACGGTGCGCGCCCAGCGGCTCGCGGCGCACGCCCGGCACGTGCGCAAGCACGTCGACGACCTCGCCTCCAAGCGCTACTGGGACCAGTTCGCCCCCGCGCCGGAGTTCGTCGTGATGTTCGTGCCGGCCGAGTCGTTCCTGCACGCGGCGGCCGACCAGGACCCGACGCTCATCGAGTACGCGTTCGAGCGCAACGTCGTCATCGCGACACCCGTCACGCTGCTCACGCTGCTGCGGACCGTGGCGTACGCGTGGCGGCAGGACGCGCTGGCGGCCAACGCGCAGCAGGTGCTCACGCTCGGCAAGGAGCTGCACGGACGGCTCGCGACGATGGGCACGCACTTGGCGCGGCTCGGCCGCTCGATCGACGCGGCCGCCGGTGCGTACAACCAGGCGGTCGGGTCGTTGGAGTCCCGCGTGCTGGTCAGTGCCCGCCGGTTCGCCGACCTCCACGTCGTCGACGGTGACCTGCCGACGCCCGGGCCGGCGAACCCGCGGCTGACCGCCCTGAGCGCGCCGGAGCTCGTCGCGTCGGCGGCGGAGCAGGTCGTGGCGCTGGACGACCTCGTGCTGGGCGACCCGGCCGGGCGCCGTGACGACCGGGCGCTGCAGGACGAGGTCGCACGGCGGCGCGCGGCCGACGGGGACGCGTCGACCGCCTGATCACCACGGCAGCCGGCGCCGCCGCGTGCGGGATGCCGCCCGCCGCGGCGTCACATGAGCACCGGCGACGTCCGCGTTGCCGGGGGCCGCGCGGCGCCGGCGAGCGGTGCGCGGTACGTCGCGCGCGGTGCGCGGTCGGACGTCAGACGGGCTGGACGTCCAGCCGGCGGCGACCGTCGGGCCGCGGGCGCCCCGCCGGCTCCCCGGCCTTCTTGAGGTCGGCGCGCAGCTCGCGCGGCAGGGAGAACATGAGGTCCTCCGTCGCGGTGCGGACCTCCTCGACGTCGGCGAAGCCGTGCACGGCCAGGAACGCCAGGACGTCCGCCACGAGGATCTCGGGCACCGACGCGCCCGACGTCACGCCGACGGTGGTCGCGCCCTCGAGCCAGGCGGGGTCGATCTCGGCGGCCTTGTCGACGCGGTACGACGAGCGGGCACCCGCGTCGAGCGCGACCTCGACGAGGCGCACCGAGTTCGACGAGTTGGCCGAGCCGACGGTGATGACGACGTCGCACGCGGGCGCGAGCTTCTTCACGGCGACCTGGCGGTTCTGCGTGGCGTAGCAGATGTCGTCGCTCGGCGGGTCCTGCAGGTGCGGGAACCGCTCGCGCAGGCGGCGGACCGTCTCCATGGTCTCGTCCACCGACAGCGTCGTCTGCGAGATCCACATGACCCGCTCCGGGTCGCGAACCTCGACGTGGTCCGCGTCGGCCGGGGAGTTCACGACCTGGATGTGCTCGGGCGCGTGACCCTGCGTGCCCTCGACCTCCTCGTGGCCGTCGTGGCCGATGAGCAGGATGTCGAAGTCGTCCGCGGCGAACCGCACGGCCTCCTTGTGCACCTTGGTCACCAGGGGGCACGTCGCGTCGATCGTCTGCAGGTTGCGCGCCGCCGCGGAGGCCTTGACCGCCGGCGAGACGCCGTGCGCCGAGAACACGACGCGTGCGCCCTCGGGCACCTGGTCCGTCTCGTCGACGAACACCGCCCCGCGCGCGGCGAGCGTCTCGACGACGTGCCGGTTGTGCACGATCTCCTTGCGGACGTACACCGGGGCGCCGTAGTGCTCGAGCGCCTTCTCGACGGCGACGACCGCGCGGTCGACGCCCGCGCAGTACCCGCGGGGTGCCGCGAGCAGCACGCGCTTGCGCGCCGGCGGAACGTCGGCGCGGAGATCAGGGCCGGGGGCGGTCGAGGTCACCGGTCCAGTCTAGGCCGGGCGTCCCGGACGACCCGGGTGACGGCGGCCACCGTCACCCGACCTCCACGACTCCACCCGCTCCCCCTCGCCTCCCGCCACCGCGTGAGACGCGTGCCCCGCGAGAGCGGGCCCAGGTCGCCCGTGGCACTTGCGCCCGGTCTCGCGAGGTCCGTGTCCCCCGCACCGGGACGCGCACCCGTGGTCGGCGGTGTCGGGGGCGTGCGGCAGGCTGGGGGCGTGCAGGACGAGACGAGCGCACCCGCCCCACCGCCCGCGGCCCCCCTGCCGCTCCCGCTCAAGGCCGCGGACACGACACCCGAGCGCCCGTGGCCCGTGCGGCACCTCGCGCCCAAGGTCGCGGACTACGTGGCGCGCATGCCGCCCGTCTGGGTCGAGGGCCAGGTGCTCAACGTCCGGCGCTGGAACTCCCTGCTGTTCCTCACGCTGCGCGACACCGACCTCGACATGTCGCTGTCGGTGACGCTGCCGGCCGTCGCCGCGATGAGCCTCGGCGAGCGGTTCACGGACGGCGCGCACGTGGTGGTGCACGCCCGCCCCCAGTACCAGGTGAAGAAGGGCTCGCTGGGGTTCGCGGCCGACCGGGTGCGGCTGGTCGGCCTGGGCGAGCTGCTGGCCCGCATCGAGCACCTGAAGGGCGTGCTCGCGGCGGAGGGCCTGTTCGACGAGTCCCGCAAGCGTCCGCTGCCCTTCCTGCCCGCCGTCGTCGGGCTGGTGTGCGCGCAGCAGGGCGACGCCGAGCACGACGTCGTGTCCAACGCGCGCGCCCGCTGGCCCGCCGTGCAGTTCGAGATCCGCCGCGTCACCGTGCAGGGCCCCAGCGCGGTGCCGGAGGTGAGCGCGGCCGTCGCGGAGCTCGACGCCGACCCCCGCGTCGAGGTCATCGTCGTCGCGCGTGGCGGTGGCTCGTTCGAGGACCTGCTGCCGTTCAGCAACGAGACGCTCGTGCGTGCGGCCGCCGCGTGCCGCACGCCGCTGGTCAGCGCGATCGGGCACCACATGGACGCCCCCCTGCTGGACCTCGTCGCCGACCTGCGCGCCTCGACGCCGACGGACGCCGCCAAGCGCGTCGTGCCCGACGTCACCGAGGAGCGCGCGCGGATCGTGCAGGCACGGTCGCGGACCCGCGCGGCCGTCACCCACCGGCTCGCCCGCGAGGAGGCCGGGCTCGCGAACCTGCGCAGCCGCCCGGTGCTGGCCCGGCCCGGGACGCTCGTCGACCCCCACGAGGACACGCTGCACCGGCTCACCGGGCGCGGCCGCACGGTGCTCGACGCCGCGCTCGCGCAGGCCGCGACGGCCACGGCGCGTCTCGCCGGGCAGGTGCGGGCCCTGTCCCCCGCCGCGACGCTCGAGCGCGGGTACGCGGTCGTGCAGCGCGCCGACGGCGCGGTCGTGCGCAGCCCCGACGACGTCACCCCGGGTGACCGGCTGCGGGTGCGCGTCGCGGCGGGCGAGCTCGCGGCCGACGTCGCACCGTGACGGCCCGCCGGCCGGGACGGTGCGCCGCGCACGGGCGACGACGCGGGACGGCGCGGCAGGTGCGCTGGTCGGCTGGTTGACTGTGCGCGTGGCACGACCCGACACGGCCGGCGCAGCCGGCGACGAGAACCCAGCCCCCACCCTCCCGGACCCGGCGGACCTCGGCTACGAGCAGGCGCGCGACGAGCTCGTCGCGATCGTCGCCCGGCTCGAGTCCGGCGCCGGGACGCTCGAGGAGTCGCTCGCGCTGTGGGAGCGCGGTGAGGCGCTGGCCGCGCGCTGCCAGGAGTGGCTCGACGGCGCGCGCGCACGGCTGACGGCCGCCCGCGGCAGCGGCGGCACGGAGGACGACGAGTGACCGGCGAGGCACGTGCCCTGGTGGTCGGCGAGGCCCTGGTCGACGCCGTGCGGCGCACGGACGGGACGCGTGACGAGCACCCGGGCGGGAGCCCCGCGAACGTCGCGCTCGGCCTGGCACGCCTCGGGAGGCGCGCCGACCTGCTGACGTGGCTCGGCGACGACGCGGACGGTGACCTGGTGCGCCGCCACCTGCAGCGCTCGGGCGTCCACGTGCTGCGCGGCGACCGCGCCGCGGTCCGCACCCCGGTGGCCACCGCCCACCTGGACGCCGAGGGCGTCGCGACGTACGAGTTCGACCTCGAGTGGGACCTGCCCTCGTCGTGGGCCGAGGACGACGACGCGCCCCTGGTCGTGCACACGGGCTCGATCGCGACCGTGCTCGCACCCGGTGCCGCGAAGGTCGCCCGGCTCCTCGCGAGCCGCCGCGCCACGTCCACCCTCACGTACGACCCGAACCTGCGCCCGGCGCTGATGGGCGACCCGGCCGCCGTCCGGCCGGTCGTCGAGCGCCTGGTGGCCCTCGCGGACGTCGTCAAGGTCAGCGACGAGGACCTGGCGTGGCTGCGGCCCGGCGTCGCGCCGGCCGAGATCGCCGAGGCGTGGAGCCGGTCCGGCCCCGCCCTGGTCGTGGTCACGCACGGTGGCGAGGGCGCGTTCGCCGTCACGTCGGCCGGCGCACGCCTGTCCGTCGCGGCGCCCCGGGTGACGGTGGCCGACACGGTCGGCGCCGGCGACTCGTTCATGGGTGGCCTGGTCGACGGCCTGTGGGAGGCCGGCCTGCTCGGCGCCGACCGGCGCGCCGCGCTGCACGACGTCGACGCCGCGACGGTGCAGGCCGTCCTGGAGCGCTGCGCCCGGATCGCGGCGATCACGGTGTCGCGCCCGGGTGCGAACCCGCCCCGGCGCGACGAGCTCGAGGAACCGACCGACACGACGGAGGGCACCGACGCATGACGGCTGCGACCACGACACCGACGACGCCCGCCGAGGCGTGGGCCGAGCTGCGCGCAGGCAACCTGCGGTTCGTCGAGGACCGGATGCTGCACCCCTCGCAGGGGATCGACCGTCGCACCGAGGTCAGCAGCGAGCAGCACCCCTTCGCCGTGGTGTTCGGCTGCTCCGACAGCCGGGTCGCCGCCGAGATCATCTTCGACCAGGGCCTGGGCGACCTCTTCGTGGTCCGCACGGCCGGGCACGTGCTCGACACGACCGTCATCGGGTCGATCGAGTACGGCGTCAACGTGCTGGGCGCCCCGCTCGTGGTCGTCCTCGCGCACGACTCGTGCGGTGCGGTCGCGGCCACCGTCGACGCGATGACCAGCGGGAACGTCCCGCCCGGCTTCGTGCAGGCCGTGGTGGACCGCGTGATCCCGTCGATCGTCGGCCTCACGGCCTCGGGGCGGCCGCTGGACTCGTTCGACGCGGCCACGCTCGGCCACGAGCACGTCCTGCACACCGCGCGCCAGCTGCACGGGTACTCCGTGTCGCTCGCGGACGAGATCGCGGCCGGCCGGTGCGCGATCGTCGCGCTGGAGTACGCCCTGGCCGACGGCCGCGCGCGCGTCGCGCGCGTCGTCGGCGACATCGGCGCCGGACCGGGCGTGGTCCCGCAGGACTGACCGTCGTGCCGCGTCGCGCCGCCCCGGGCCTGCCGGGACGGCGCGACGCCGGGGCTCAGGCGGCCGGCTCGCGGGCGCGCTCGGCGCGGCGGTGCGCACGCTCCGTCGTCCGGCGACGCTCCTCGACGCTCTCCTCGTCGGACCGGCGGGCCGACTCCGCGTCGTACGTGAGGTTCTCGCCGTTCTCCGGGTCGAAGATCAGCAGCCGTGCCGGGTCGAACCAGAGCTCGGCGGTGTCACCGTCGCGGACCCGCGCCTCGGAGCCGAGCGCCGCGACCAGCTGGGTCCGCATGCCCTCGCCGTCCAGGTCGCGGTCGAGCTCCTCGAGGGTCTTCTCCACCGAGGCGTGCGTCTCGAACGGCACGTACGCGTAGAGCTCCGCGCCCAGCCACTCGACGACGTCCACGTCGGCCCCGAACGTCACACCGCCCGCGCGGGTGTCGTCGTCGAGCATGTCCGCGTCCTCCAGGTGCTCCGGGCGCAGACCGACGATGACGACCCGGCGGTCGCCGATGCGGGCGCGCAGCTCGTCGGTCAGGGGGACCTCGGTCAGCGGCAGCCGCAGCACGTCACCGTCGACCTCTCCCGGCAGGAAGTTCATGGGCGGCGACCCGATGAACCCGGCCACGAAGAGGTTGACGGGCTGCTCGTACAGCGCCCGCGGGCTGGCGACCTGCTGCAGCACGCCCTTCTTCAGCACGGCCACCCGGTCGCCGAGCGTCATCGCCTCGGTCTGGTCGTGCGTGACGTAGAGGGTCGTGGTGCCGAGCCGGCGCTGCATCCGGGAGATCTCGGTGCGCATCTGCCCGCGCAGCTTGGCGTCGAGGTTGGACAGCGGCTCGTCGAAGAGGAACGCGCGCGCCTCGCGGACGATGGCCCGCCCCATCGCGACCCGCTGCCGCTGCCCGCCGGACAGGTTGGCGGGCTTGCGGTCGAGGTGCTCACGCAGCTCCAGGGTGTCGGCGGCGCGCTCGACGCGCTCACGCACCTCCGCCTCCGAGAACTTGCCCTTGTCGAGCCGCAGCGGGAACGCGATGTTCTCGAACACGCTCAGGTGCGGGTACAGCGCGTAGTTCTGGAACACCATCGCCAGCTTGCGGTCCCGCGGCGCCTTGTCGTTGACCACGTCGCCGTCGATCGAGATCTCGCCGCCCGTGATGTCCTCGAGACCGACGACCATGCGCAGCAGGGTCGACTTCCCGCACCCCGACGGCCCGACGAGGATGACGAACTCGCCGTCGTCGATGTCCAGGCTCACGTCGTTCACTGCCGGGTACCCGTCGCCGTACTCCTTGACGACGTGGCTCAGCGTGATCGCTGCCATGACGCTCCTCCTCCTGCGACGGCCCGTCAGCCCTTGACGGCACCCTGGGTGAGCCCGGCGACGATCTGGCGCTGGAACAGCAGGACCAGCACGACGACGGGGATGGTGACGATGACCGCGGCGGCCGAGATGGCCCCCGTCGGCTCCTCGAACTGCGAGGCGCCGGTGAAGAACGCGAGCGCCGCCGGCACGGGCCGGGCGCGCTCGGTGGACGTCAGCGAGATGCCGTAGACGAAGTCGTTCCACGCGAGGAAGAAGGCGATGATCGCCGTGGTCGCCACGCCCGGTCCGGCGAGCGGCACGATGACCTTGCGGAACGCCTGCGCGGTCGTCGCGCCGTCGACCTGCGCCGCCTGCTCCATCTCCCACGGGATCTCGCGGAAGAACGCGGTGAGCGTCCAGATCGACAGCGGCAGCGTGATCGACAGGTAGGGGATGATCAGGCCGGGCCACGTGTCGAACAGCCCGATCGCACGCCAGATGTTGAACAGCGGCGTGACGATCGAGATGACGGGGAACATCGACACCCCGAGCGCGAGCCCCAGCACCAGCGCCTTGCCGGGGAAGTCGAGGCGGGCGACCGCGTACGCGCACAGCGCCGCCAGCACGACCGCGATCCCGGTGGCGATGAGGCAGATGCCCACGGAGTTGCGCAGCGCCGGCAGGAACAGGTCGGACGCGCCGCCGGTGAGGATCAGCTGGTAGTTCTGCCACGACACCGACGTGGGCAGGAACGACCCGTCGTCGAGGTCGGCCGGCGCCTTGAGCGACAGCGACACGATCCACGCCACCGGGAACAGGCAGTACAGGACGATCAGGATCCCGCCGACCCACCACCACGCCTTCGTCCGCCCGCTCATCGTCCCGCCCTCGTCGACGCCGCCAGGTTGACCTTGAAGCCCTTGACGAACAGCAGCGCGATGAGCGCGACGCAGATCGTCAGCAGCACGGACACCGCCGAGCCGATGCCGATCTCCAGGCGCTGGATGGTCTGCCGGTAGGCCAGGAACGACACCGACTCGGTGCCGGCCGCGCCGTTCGTCATGATGAAGATGTTGTCGAAGATGCGGAACGCGTCGAGGGCCCGGAACAGCAGCGCGACCATGATCGCGGCCTTCATGTTCGGGATCGTCACGCGGCGCATCCGCTGCCACCACGTGGCGCCGTCGACCTTCGCCGCCTCCTGCAGCTCGCCCGGGACCTGTGCGAGCCCCGACAGCAGCAGCAGCGAGATGAACGGCGTCGTCTTCCAGATCTCCGAGATGCAGATGACCGTGATCGCGGTGCCGAACGACGCGAACCAGTCCACGTCGTCGGGCACGAACGGCAGCCAGCTGTTCATGAACCCGCTGGTCAGGTCGAACATGAACCGGAACGCGAACGCCGAGACGACCGTGATGATCGCGTACGGGATGAGGATCGCCGTGCGCAGCGCGGGACGCAGGGTGCTCAGCGCGTTGTTCATCACCAGCGCCAGGGCGAACCCGAGGACGAGCTCGACGACCACGGTGACGACCGTGATGAGCACGGTCACCCACAGCGCCTGCCACCAGATCGGGTCGGACAGGATCAGCGCGTAGTTCTCCAGGCCGACGAAGCGCCGCGCGTCGGGGTTGGTGAGCTTGTAGCTGTACAGCGAGTCCCAGACGGCCTGCAGGATCGGGTACCCCACGACGGCGACGAGGACGAGGATCGCGGGCGCGCACAGCAGCAGCCCGAGCCGGGCCTCCTGGCGCGCCCGGTCCGACCGGCGCGGCTTGCGGGGACCGCCGGTGGCCGCGTCAGCCGCGGCCGGGACGGTGGTGGTCGCGGCGCTCACAGCAGTGCCCTCCCCTGCAGGACGTCGGTGATGAGCGTGTCGCCCGAGGCCGGGGTGGAGTCCGGGGAGACGCTGCGGGGCGAGTGCCACGTGCGCTGCAGGCTCGTCGACACCTCGTTGTAGAACGGCGTCTGCGGCCGTGGTGCGGCGTTCTGCAGCGACTCGCGGATGAGGTCGGCCATCGGGAATGCCTCCTGCACCTCGGGGTCGTCGAACGCCACGAGGGACCCGGGCGGGTTGCCGTCCGACAGGTAGTACTCCGCCTGCTTCTCGGGCTGGACGATGCACTGCGCGGCCTCGAACGCCAGGTCGGGGTTCTCGCTGAACGCGCTGACGCCGAGCGTGACGCCCCCGATCGGCGGGCGGGACTCCTCGCCCTCGACCGCCTGCGGGTACAGCGCCCAGCCGTAGTCGTCGACGACCGACCGGTCGAGGCTGCCGGACTCGACGCCCGCGTTGGCGCGCTGCCAGACGAACGGCCAGTTGACCATGAAGCCCGCGGAGTCGCCCTCGAACATCGAGGCGTTGATGTCCTCGTCGGCGTTGGAGAGCTGCGGCCCCCCGACACCCGAGGCGGCGAGGTCCGAGATGATCTGCGCAGCGGTGCGGCCCGCGTCGCTGTCGAGGCTCGGGGTGACGGCCTGCGGGTCCTCCTCGTCGGGGTTCTCGAGGATGTGCCCGCCGGCGGACTCGACCAGCGCGTTGACCCACACGGTGAGCGACTCGGCGCGCGTGCCCTGGACGGCCACCGTGACGTCCTGCTGCTCGGCCGCGTCGATGATCTGGTCCCACGTGACCGGCTGCGACATGTCCAGGCCTGCGGCCTCGGCCACGGACTTGCGGTACCAGAGCAGCTGCGTGTTGGCCCAGAACGGCACGACGACGAGCTCGTCGCCGTACGTGGCGGCCGCGACGGCCCCCTCGGCCACGTCCTGCGTCACGGTCTGCGCCACGTCGTCCGGGATCTCGGCCAGGAAGCCCGCGTTGGAGAACTCCGGGACGAACGGCGGGTCGATGCTCATGAGGTCGATCGACGTGTCGTTGGCCGCGAGCCGCCGGACGAGCTGCTCGCGCTGCCCCGGGGCGTCGCGCGGCAGCAGGGCCACCTCGAGGCGGTACGCGCCGTCGGACTCGTCGCTGCACTCGGCGGCGATGCGCGCCTGCCCCCCGGAGTCGGGGTTGATGTACCACGTCAGCGTGGGAGGCCCCTCCTCGGCCGACGCGCAGGCGGCCAGCGGGGCCACCAGCGCCAGGGCGAGGAGAGCTGCGCGTCGTCGCACCGGGGGTACCTGACCTCTCGCGTCGTCGGAAGGGTCGAACGGTGCTTCACATACGACTACGACCTGCACCGTTCCGCCACCGGAAGCCTGCGCGACCCGACGCGGCGGCGGTGGAAGGATGTGCGCATGACTGACACGAACGGTCCCGACGTCGCGGCCGACGCCCAGCCCGCGTACCGCATCGAGCACGACACGATGGGTGAGGTCCGCGTGCCCGCCCACGCGCTGTACCGCGCGCAGACCCAGCGCGCGGTGGAGAACTTCCCGATCTCCGGGAGCACCCTGGAGCGCGGCCACATCGAGGCGCTCGCGCGCGTGAAGAAGGCGGCCGCCCGCGCCAACGCCGAGCTGGGTGTGCTCCCCCAGGACGTCGCCGACGCGATCGCCACCGCCGCGGACGAGGTCGCGTCGGGGGTCCACGACGCCCACTTCCCGGTCGACGTCTACCAGACCGGCTCGGGCACCAGCTCGAACATGAACACCAACGAGGTCCTCGCCACGCTCGCGACGCGCCTGCTGGGCCGCGACGTGCACCCGAACGACCACGTCAACGCGTCGCAGTCGTCGAACGACGTCTTCCCCACCTCCGTGCACGTGGCCGCCACCGCGGGCGTCGTGCGCGACCTCGTCCCCGCGCTCGAGCACCTCGCCGGCGCGCTGGAGGAGAAGGCGACCGCCTGGGCGCAGGTCGTGAAGTCGGGCCGCACGCACCTCATGGACGCGACCCCGGTGACGCTGGGCCAGGAGTTCGGCGGGTACGCCGCGGCGGTGCGCTACGGCGTCGAGCGCCTGCAGGCCGCGCTGCCGCGCGCCGCGGAGGTCCCGCTGGGCGGCACCGCGGTCGGCACCGGCATCAACACGCCCGCGGGCTTCCCGCAGCGCGTGATCGCGCTGCTGGTCGAGGACACGGGCCTGCCGCTGACGGAGGCGCGCGACCACTTCGAGGCGCAGTCCTCCCGCGACGGCCTCGTGGAGCTGTCCGGCGCGCTGCGCACCATCGCCGTGAGCCTGACCAAGATCTGCAACGACCTGCGCTGGATGGGCTCGGGCCCCAACACCGGCCTGGCGGAGATCGCCCTGCCCGACCTGCAGCCCGGGTCGTCGATCATGCCCGGCAAGGTCAACCCCGTGGTGCCCGAGGCCGTGCTCATGGTCTGCTCCCGGGTCGTCGGCAACGACGCGACGGTCGCGTGGGCCGGTGCCAGCGGCACCTTCGAGCTCAACGTGCAGATCCCCGTGATCGCCTCGGCGGTGCTCGAGTCGATCCGCCTGCTGTCGAACGCGTCGCGCGTGCTGGCCGACCGCACGGTGGCCGGCACGACACCGAACGTCGAGCGCGCACGTGAGCTGGCGGAGTCGTCCCCGTCGATCGTGACGCCGCTGAACCGCACCATCGGCTACGAGAACGCCGCGAAGATCGCCAAGCACGCCGTGAAGGCGGGGGTGACGATCCGCCAGGCGACCCTCGACCTGGGCTTCGTCGAGCGCGGCGACCTCACGCTCGAGCAGCTCGACGCGGCGCTGGACGTCCTCGCGATGACCCGGCCGCCGCAGGCCTGACCAGCGCGTGCGGGGTGTCCCGGGAGGACCCGGGGCACCCCGTACGCCACGGAATTGACCCGCCCGCCGACCCAACCTTTCCTATCACCCGAACGAGTGTCAGAGCACCCCCCACCTGCGCTTTCATCTCGCCTAGCATCGCCGTGCGGTCGCGCGACGACGACGGCGCGGACGAGAGGTGGCGCAGATGGGCTGGCGGGCGCAGGTGCTCCTGGGACGCCTGCGCGACCAGGCCGCCGTCCTGGCGACCGTCACCCTGGTCACCTTCGTGGCCACCACGCTGCTCGGGACCTTCGCGTTCCTGCTGCACGCGACGGGCGACGGCGCGGTGGACGCCGCCCTCGCCCGCGTGCCGGACTCCGAGCTGACGCTCGAGACGAAGATCCGCCTGTCGAACCGCGACGTCCAGGCCGCCGTCGACGCCGCCTCGACCGTGATCGGCGACACCCTGGGCGACGTCCCGACCGAGCAGACGACCTGGCTCACGGGCCGCCTGTGGATGCTGCCCCGCGACCCGAGCGGCGGCACCGCGCCGATGGCGTACCCCGCGAGCACACCGGCCGTGCCCGAGCACGCGGAGCTGCTGTCCGGGGCCTGGCCGGAGCGCGCCCGGGACGACGCGGGCCGCACCCAGGTCAACGTGCCCGACGTCGCCGCGAAGCGTTACGGCTGGTCGACGGGCACCGAGATCCCGGTGCGCACGCTGGGGGGCCAGACCACCGACACCTGGGTCGTCGTGGGGACCCACGTGCTCACGGGCGGCAGCCTGCAGTGGTCGCGCGACCTGCTGGGCGGCACGGGGCACGACGCCGCGTTCCCCGTCCCCGGGAGCGGGGGACGGCTGACGGCCGACGTCTGGGGCCCGGTGGTCGTGGCGCCCGAGACCCTGCTCGGCGCGGGCACCACGGAGACCGCGAACGTCCTGTTCACCCCGACCATCACCGACCTCACCCCCGGTGCCCTGACCGACGTGCGGACGGCGCTGGACACCACCCAGGCGCGCCTGTCGGCCGCACTGAAGGCCGCCGGGGTGAGCGGCATCGTGCGCACGGACCTCGGCACCACCATCGACGCCGCCGCGCGGGAGCTGGCCGTGACCCGCATCGGCGTCATCGTCGTCGGGCTCCTGCTGGTCGTGCTCGCGACCACGGTGATGCTGCTCACCGCACGGCTGCTCAGCGAGCGCCGCGCCGGTGAGGGCGCGCTGCTGGCGGCACGGGGCGGGGCGCCGCACCAGCTGCGCTCGCTCGCGGTGGCCGAGGCCGCCCTGATCGCGGTCCTCACCGCGGCCGTGTCCCCGCTGGCGGCACGCGCCGTGTTCGACGTCCTCGCCGACCGCAGCGGGCTCGGGGCGGCCGGCCTGCGGACACCACCCGGTGTCCCGACCTCCGTCTGGCTCGCGTGCGGCGCCGTCGCGGTCGTGCTGGCCGTCGCGCTCGTCGTGCCCGCGTGGCACGTCAGCGGCTCGTCGAGCGCCGCGCCGCACGCCGCGCTGGTGCGGACGGGTGCCGACCTCGGTCTGGTCGCGGTCGCCGGGGTCGTCCTGTGGCAGCTCGTCGACTACGGCGCCCCGCTGACCCAGGGGACGTCCGGCGTGCGGCTGGACCCGGTGCTCGTGGCCGGACCCGCGCTGGTCGCCCTCGCCGCCGCCGTGCTCGCGCTGCGGCTGGTGGGGCCCGTGGCCCACGGGGCGGACGTGCTCGCGCGCCGCAGCCGGTCGCTGGTCGCGCCGCTCGCGGCGTGGCAGGTGTCGCGCCGGACGGCCGCCGCCACGGGCACCACGCTCGTGGTCGTCCTCGCCGTCGGCGCCGCGACCTTCTCCCAGGCCTTCCAGGCGACCTGGCGCGAGTCCCAGCTGGAGCAGGTCGACCTGGCACTGGGCACCGACGCCCGCATCGACGGGCAGCCGTCCGAGCGGCTGACAGGGTCGGCGGACGTGCGCGCCGGGCTGGCGGACGCGCCCCCGGGCACCCGGCTGCAGCCGGTGGTCGACCGGACGGCGAACCTCGGGCGCAACCTCGGACCGGACCGGGGCACCGCGTCGATCGAGGCCCGCCTCGTCGCGGCCGACACCACCGACCCCGGTGCGCTGCGCGGCCGGTCGGACCCGTCGTGGGCGACGCTCGTCGACCAGCTGGGCGGGACCACGGGGCAGGACGCACCCGGCGTGCCGCTGCCGGGCGAGCCCCAGTGGATCGTCGCGACCGTGACGCCCGGCACGCAGCCGTACGCCGAGGGCCGCGTCGACCTCCAGCTCGCCATCGAGGACGAGGTCGGGGTCCGCTCCTGGCTGAGCGCACCGGAGCTGTCGCTCGGCTCGCCGTCGCTGCTGGTGCTCGAGGTCCCGCGGTCGCGCGGACCGCTGCGACTGGTCGCGCTGCGGGGCGTCGTCGGGCTGCAGGCGGTACCGGCGGAGGTGCCGGACGGGGCGCAGGGACACGACCGGCTGGGCCGGATCGGGGTGGCGCTGCACGACCTGCGCGTGGTCGACCGCACGGTCGGTGCGGGGTCGGACAGCGAGGCGCTCACGGCCTCCGAGACCGGCGGCACCGCCGTGGAGACGACCGCGTCGGGATGGCAGGGGTCGGCGACCACCGACGGGACCCGCCGGGAGGTCGGGACCGGGGAGGCCGCCGCCGTGCCCACCGCCTCGTCCCACCCGGTGAACGCGCTCGTGGTCGACGGCGCGTTCGACATGGTGAGCCTGGTCAACGGCAACGGTGTGCTCGTGGCCCACGCGTGGCCCTCCTCCCCGACGCTGCCCGTCGTCGTCACCTCGTCGTTGGCCGAGCGCGCCGCCTCCGGCAAGGGTGCCGTGCTCGTCCTGCGCGCCGGTGGTGCGCAGATCAGCGCCAAGATCCAGGAGGTCACGCCCCACCTGCCGGGGACACCCCGGGGACCCGCCCTGCTGGCCGACCGCACAGCGCTCGCCCGTGCGGTCACCGAGGCCGGCGGGACGGACCCGCTCGTGGACGCCTGGTGGCTCACGGCGCCCGACGAGGCCGCGCCCGTCCTCGCCGCGGAGATCGCCCGCTCGACCGGGGCGACCGCCACGGTCCGCGTCACCGAGCGGGAGGCGGCGGTCGCCGGGCCCCTGCGTGTCGCCGTGCCCGCCGCGCTCTCACTGGTCACCGGCGCCACCCTCGTGCTCGTGCTCGTGGGCCTCGGCGCGAGCACCGCCGCGGCCGTGCGGTCGCGGCGCCTGGAGCTCGCGAGGCTGCAGGCTCTCGGCGCAGGACGGCGCTCGCTCGTGGCCGGGCTCGTCGGCGAGCACGCGCTGCTGGTCGCGCTCGGTGCCGTCGCCGGCGCGGCCATCGGGTACGGCCTGGCCCGCGTCGTCGCCCCCATCCTCACGGTGTCCACCGACGGCCGCCGACCGGTGCCGGCCCCGGTGCTCGTGTGGGACCCGGGGGCGTCGCTCGCCCTGACGACCGGGCTGGCTGCCGCCGCCTGCGCGGTCGTCGCCGTGCTCGCCGCGGCGCTGGTCCGACGCGCCTCGGGGGCGCTCCTGCGGCTGGGGGACGACCGATGAGCACGACCGCAGCCACACGCGCCCTGGCCCGGGCGACCACCGGCGACGCCCTGCTGGTCGCGCGGCGGCGAGCCGCGCAGGACAAGGGCCTGCTGATCGGCAGCGCGGTCCTGCTGCTCGCCTCCCTCATCCTGACGTCGGCGGTCCCCCGCCTGCTGGAGCGCACGGCGGACCGAGCGGTGCAGGAGAGCATCCTCGCGGCCGGCGACGACGCCGACCTGCTGGCGCGCGCCATGCCCGACCCGTACGGGGAGGGACCGAGGGACCCGGTGACCCTCAGCTACGAGTCGGCGGGGTGGCTGCGCTACCAGTTCGGGGACGTCACGCACCCCCCGGTGGTGACGATCTCCTCCGCGTACACCGTCATGCGGACGCCCGAGGGTGCGTTCGCCGCGGACCTCGTGCACGTCGCCACCCCGGGGGCCGACACGGAGCCGGTGCGCTGGGTGGTCGGCACCGCCCCCGCGGACCTCCCCGACCAGCCGGACGAGGCCGAGGACCCGAGCGGCGCGGAGGCGGCGAACCCGCTCACCGTGCAGGTCGGCCTCAGCACGGCGGCCGCCGCCGCGCTGGGGATCACGCTGGCCGACGGTCCGATGACGATGCGCCGTGACGAGCCCGGCGGCTACGACCACGTCGTGGTGACGGGCCTCTACGAGCCCGTCGACCCGACGTCCCCGATCTGGGAGGACCACCCCGGGCTCCTCGGGGCCCTGACCTCGGCGCCCGGGGCGCCCGTCGAGATGCGGGTCTCGGCGTACGTGCCGTTCGCCGCGGTCCCCGACATGGTCGGGGTGGTGGGCGAGCGCGCGGTCCGCAGCTCGGCACGTTCCGCCGTGCGCACCGACGGGATGACGGTCAGCGACGCGCACGCGCTGGTCACCGACGTCATGCGGACCTCGGCCACCACCGGACGCCTCCAGACCGGCCTGCCGGGGGTCGTCGAGGCGTTCGACGCCGGCATGGCCGCAGCGCGGGCGCTGGTGTCCCTGGTGCTCGCGGGCGTGGCCACCACCGCTGCCCTGTGCCTCGTGCTCACCGCCTCGCTCCTCACGGAGCGCCGCCGCACGTACTTCGCGGCCGAGCGCGCCCGCGGCGCGTCGATCGCGTCCGTCGCGTTCCGCGCGCTCGTCGAGTCGGTCCCCGTCGTCCTGCTCGCCGCCGTGCTCGCCACCGGCGCGGTCCTCCTCTGGCTGCCCGACCAGCGGGGCTCGGCCCTGCTCACGGTGGCCGTCGCCCTCGTGGCCGCCGGCGCACCGGCCGTGCTCGCGGCACGCACCGCCGCGCAGGCCGCGAACGGTCGCCGCGTCCCGGCGGACCGTCGGGACCGTGCCGCGCAGCAGGCGCGCCGCGGGGCTCGCCGGCTCGTCGTCGAGGGCGTGGTCGTGACCCTCGCGGTGGCAGCCCTGATCGCCGTGACCGGGCGCGGCGTGGTCCCGCTCGAGTCCGGCGAGATCGACCCGCTGCTCGCCGCCGCACCGGTGCTCCTGGCATCCGCCGCGGCCCTGGTGGTCGTCCGGGTCTCCCCCGCTGTGGTCCGCGCGGCGGCCCGCTGGGCGGGGCGGTCCCGTGGCCTCGCGGCGCCGCTCGCCGTCGCCCGCGCGCACGGCGCCACCAGCGCGGTCGTCCCCCTGCTCACCGTCACGGTCGCCGTGGCCCTGGTCGTCCTGTCGGGCACCGTCGTGCAGACGGTGCGGACCGGGCAGCAGCTGGCGGCGGACGAGCTCGTCGGCGCACCCGTCCGGATCGACGGTGCGATCGCCGCCGCCGGCGGCGCGGAGCTGCTCGACCGGCTGCGGGGGGCGCCCGGCGTCACGACCGTCGCGACGGGATCGCAGGTGGGCAAGCGCGCGTTCGGTGAGCGGACCGGCCTGAAGGCGACGCTCGTGGTCGTCGACGCCGCCGAGCTCGACGCGGTGCGCCGCGCCCAGGGCCTGCCCGAGGTGGCCGGCCTGGCGGCGCTGGCGGAGCCGGGACCCGCCGGCACCGTCCCCGCACTGGTGGGCGGGGACCTGCTGGCGAAGGCCGGCACGGAGGGCACCGAGCAGGTCATGACGGCGCTCAACGCCACGATCCGGCTGGACGTGCGGGGGGCCACCGACCTGACCGCCGACGCCGGGGCACCGCCGCTGGACACGCGCGCGGCCGTCCGCTTCGGCCGACCGGACGACGGGATCGTCGTCGTCGACCGCCAGGTGCTCGCCGACGTCACGGCGCAGGAGGCGAGCGTCGACCGCGTGTGGCTCGCCGGCCCGGGCGCCGTGGCCGCGGTGGCGGCCGAGAAGATCGCCCCGCCCGCCACGTCGGGCCTGGTCGTGACGACCCGCGACGGCTGGTACCAGGCCTGGTCGCAGTCGACGCTGCCCTCGGCGCTGACGGCCACGTTCCTGGCGGCGACGGGCCTGCTGGCCGCGCTGGCTGTCCTCGCGCTGGTGCTGGTGGTGGTCGCGACCGCGCGGGAGCGGGGACGGACCCTGTCCGCCCTGCGCACCCTCGGGCTGGACGGGCGGACGGCCCGGTGGGCGACGCTCGGGGAGCTGGCCCCGCTGGTGCTCGGCGGCCTGCTGGGCGGCTGCGTGATCGGGCTGGGGCTGCCGGCGCTGATCGGCGGGTCCCTCGGCCTGCGCCGGCTGACGGGTGAGCCGCGCGGGACCACGATCGACGTCACGTGGTGGCCGGTCAGCGTGGCGGTCGCCGCGCTGCTGGTCGCGCTCGTGGTGGCCGTCGCCGTCGAGCGGGCCGTCCGCCGCCGGGACCGGCTCGGGGAAGTGCTGCGGGTGGGTGAACGATGACCAGGATGGAGCAGGCCATGGACCACGGGACGACGGTGCAGCAGGACGCAGCCCGGACGAGCCTGGCGACGCTGGAGGAACGTGCGCGGGCACGCCCGGAGGCGTTCGGGCGCACGTCGCTCATCGTGTGCGAGTCGCTCGTGCGCATCTACCAGGCCGAGGGCATCGAGGTGCAGGCCCTGCAGGGGCTGGACCTGCTCGTCGACGAGGGCGAGATGATCGCCGTCGTCGGCGCGTCCGGCTCCGGCAAGTCGACGCTGCTGTCGGTGCTGTCCGGGCTCGACGTGCCGACCGCCGGCAACGTGCGCGTCGGCGAGTGGGACCTCATGACGATGACCGCCCGCGAGCGCGTGGAGTACCGCCGCTCCACGGTCGGGTTCGTGTGGCAGCAGACCGCACGCAACCTCGTGCCGTACCTGACGGCGGCGGAGAACGTGGCCCTGCCCATGGCGCTGGCGGGCAGGCCGCGCAAGCAGCGCCGCACCGAGGCCGACGCCCTGCTGGACGTGCTCGGCGTGGCGTACTGCGCGGACCGCCGCCCGGGGCAGATGTCCGGCGGTGAGCAGCAGCGCGTCGCGATCGCCGTCGGCCTGGCCAACGCCCCGCGCGTCCTGTTCGCCGACGAGCCCACCGGTGAGCTCGACACCGCGACGTCCGCGGACGTGCTGGAGGCGATGCGGGCCGTCAACCGCGACCTGGGCACCACCGTCGTGGTCGTGACGCACGACCCGGGGGTCAGCGACCACGTGCAGCGCACGGTCGCGATCCGCGACGGCCGCACGAGCTCGGAGGTGCTGCGCCGCACCGCGACCCGCGACGACGGCACCGAGCACGAGGTGGCCGAGGAGTTCGCCGTGCTGGACCGCGCCGGGCGCGTGCAGCTGCCGCAGGAGTACCGCGAGACGCTCGAGCTGGTCGGCCGGGTGCGGCTCACGCTCGAGCAGTCGCACGTCGCGGTCCGCCGCGGGCACGACACCCCCGCCGCGGCAGCCCCGACGACCACCCCGGCGACGGCGCAGCGGGGCGAGGACCACCCCGGACACGGACGGAGAGCCCGATGACCGCCACCACCACCGCCGCGGCGGGGACCACCCCGGGCGCGCAGGCACCGCTCGTGCGCGTCGAGCACGTGGACCGCACCTTCGGCAGCGGCCACGCCGCCGTGCACGCGCTGCGCGACGTGTCCCTCGAGGTCGCCCCGGGTGAGCTCGTCGCGCTCGTCGGGCGCTCGGGGTCGGGCAAGACGACGCTGCTCAACACCATCGGCGGTCTGGACCGCCCCGACGCCGGGCGCATCGAGGTCGCGGGCCGGGAGGTGTCGTCGCTCGACGAGCGCGGCCTGGTCTCCCTGCGGCGTGACGTCGTCGCGTTCGTGTTCCAGACGTTCGGCCTGGTGCCGGTGCTGACGGCGGCCGAGAACGTCGGGGTGCCGCTGCGGATGCGACGCACCCCGGTCGACGAGCGCGAGGCGAGGGTCCAGCTGCTGCTCGACCTGGTCGGGCTCGGGCCGCACGCCAAGCAGCGCCCCGGGCAGCTGTCCGGCGGGCAGCAGCAGCGCGTCGCCATCGCGCGCGCCCTGGCCAACTCCCCGCGCCTGCTCATCGCCGACGAGCCGACCGGGCAGCTCGACTCCGAGACGGGCCGGGCGGTCATGGCGCTGATCCGTGCGGTCGTCGAGGCCGAGGGCATGACCGCGATCGTCTCGACCCACGACCCGGTGATGGTCGCCCTGGCGGACCGGGTCGTGCACCTGGCCGACGGCCGGCTCGTCGACGGCTGACCGGGACACGACCGGTGCGTCACGTGGTGCGGCCAGGAGGGCCGGGCGGTGCGGGCTGGCGGGCGCGCGTCGTGGGCGGGCGGCTGCGGGACCAGTCCCTGGTGGTCCTGATGGTGACGGCCGTGGCCGTGGCGGCGACCACCGTGGTCGGCCTGCTCGCGGGTCTGCTGCACCTCGCGCAGACCGATGCCGTCCGCTCCGCTCTGGGTGATCTCGACCCCGACGACGTGCGGATCGAGGCCACGGTCTGGGTCGACGGCGAGGACACGGAGACGGTCCTCGCCAAGGCCGGCGACGGGTTGGCGGCGATCACGGGGGACGTCCCGACGGACGTCGCGACCTGGCTCATCGGCCCGTGGTACGCAGTTCCGCGCCCGGACGGTGTGCCCGCGCACATGGCCTACCTCGCCACGCTGCCACGCACGGAGAGCACCGCACGGCTGGTCGACGGCCGGTGGCCGCAGGCGACGACCGCACCGGACGGCGCGCTCGAGGTCGCCGTCCCGGTGATCGCGGCGACGTCGAACGGGTGGGGGGTCGGCGCACGGATCGACGCCAAGGTCTGGGAGACCCGGCAGGACGCGACCTGGACCGTCGTCGGCACGTACGAGGCGATCGGACCGAGCGCGGGGTGGGCACGCGACCGGCTGCGCGGCGCCGGCATGGATCCCGCCCGGAACGTGCCGGGCAGTGCGGGGATGCGGACGACCGTGGCCTGGGGACCGTTCCTGGTCGACCCGTCGGTCCTCAGCGGTGCGGGGACCGTCGACACGGCCTACCTGCTCGCCGAGCCGCGGCTGGGCGAGGCGTCGCCCGACGCGGTCGCGGGGCTGCGCGAGCGGGTCGTCGACGGGCCCGTCCTCCTCGCCGAGGCGATCCGGCCGGAGGTACGCGGCCGGCTGACCACCTCGCTGGACGACACGGTCGACGCCATCGGGTGGCAGGTCGCCGTCGCGCGCGCCGGCGTGGTGACGACGGGCCTGCTGCTGGCGACGCTCGCGACGACGGTCATGCTCCTGGCGGCACGGCTGCTGGCCGAGCGCCGGACCGCCGAGAACGAGCTGCTCGCGGCGCGCGGCGCCTCGCCGGGCCAGCTGCGCTCGGCCGTCGTGCTGGAGGCGCTGGGGCTGGCCGCGCTCACCTGGCTGGCGGCGCCGTGGGCCGCCCAGGCAGCTCTGGGCGCCCTCGTGCGGTCGGGCGACCTGACGGCGGCCGGCTACCAGGTGGGACCCGGCGTCCCGGCCCCCGTCCTGCTCGCGTGCGCCGCGATGGCCGGTGTCCTCGCGGTGGCGCTGTGCGTCCCCGCCTGGCACACCGCCGGGTCCAGCACGGGGACCGCGCACGCGGGTCTGCTGCGCGCGGGGGCCGACGTGATGCTGCTCGGGATCGCCGCCGTCGCACTGGCCCAGCTGGTGACGTACGGCTCCCCCGTGGTCCGCGGCACCGGCGGCCCGTACGTCGACGTCGTCCTGGTCGCCGGTCCCGCGCTCGTCGTCCTCGCGGTCGCCACGGTCGCGCTGCGCCTCGTGGCACCCGTCGGACGGGGGGCCGACGCCCTCGCCGCGGGCGCGCGCTCGTTCGTCGCGCCGTACGCGGCCTGGCAGGTCGCCCGGCGTCCCGCCGTCGCGTCGGGGACCGTCCTGCTGGTGGTCGTCGCGGTGGCCGCCGGGTCGTTCTCGGCCGCGTTCGGTGCGACGTGGCGGACCTCCCAGCTCGAGCAGGTCGACCTCGCCCTCGGGACGGACCTGCGCGTCGGAGGCTTCCCCGACGCCCCGCTGACGGCGTCCGTGGCGGTGGCCGGGGCCACCGCGGACCACCCGACGGTCCACGCCCAGCCGGTGGTCGACCGCCACGTCGACGTGGGTCCCCGGAACGGCACCGCCGGTGTCTCGGCGCGGTTGCTGGCGGTCGACGCCTCACGGCCGCAGGACGTCCGCGGACGCACCGGCACCGAGCCCGCCGACCTGCTCGCGGGCCTCGGCACCCTGCCCCCGCCGACCGGTACCGCCGCCGACGTGCCCCCGGACACGCAGTGGCTCGTCGCCGACGTCACGGTCACGACGGACCCGGTCACCGGGGGCGGCTCGGGCCTGGTGCACCTGACGGTGGAGGACGACCGCGGCGTCGTGGTCCAGCTCGCCCCGCGCACCGTCCGGCTGGGTGAGCGCGTCCAGGTCGCCACGCAGGTGCCGCGGTCGGACCACCTGCGGCTCGTCGCCGTCGGGGCGTTCGTCGCGCCCGAGGCGCTGCCGGACCTCGACGCCGCCGCACCGATCCGCGGCAGCGTCCGTCAGCTGGATGTCCGGCTGACGCTGCACGGCCTGCACGGCGTCCCCCGGTCGGCCGGTGTCACCCACTACGCCGCAGCCGCCGAGGCACCCGGGCCGGCGATGACGGTCACCGGCGACGGCTGGTCCGGGACCGTCCACCAGGCGCCCCGGACGTCGGCGCTCGACGTCGCGGGCGGTCTGACCCCGGGCGATCCCGACCGCGCGCTCGAGATCACGGGCTCCGTGCTCGGCGACGGCCGTGCGATGACCCAGGCGAGTCTCGTCGCGAGCGTCGGGAGGCCGACGACGCCGGTGCCCGCCGTCGTCAGCCGGGCCCTGGTGCAGGAGATCGACGTCCGGGAGGGCGACCTCCTGTCGCTGAGCGTGACGGGCACGCCGGTCGACGTCGTGGTGCAGCGCGTCGTCGACGACGTGCCGGGGGCACCGGGCCGCCCGGCCCTGCTCGTGGACCACCGCGTCCTGGCGTGGAGCGTGCTGGACACCGGCGGGCAACCAGGCCTCGCGGACGTCTTCTGGGTGGCCGGGCCGCAGCCCGCCGTCGCGGCCGTGGCGGCGGAGCTCACGGGGACGGACGCGGAGCTGACGTCGCGCGCCGGACGACGCGCCACCGCGGTCGCCGGACCCGTCTCGGCCGCGGTGCCCGCAGCGCTGTCCCTGCTCACGATCGCCGCCGTGGTGCTGGTGCTGGTCGGAGTCGGGACGGTGGCGGCGGCGGCGCTGCGGGCGCGACGGCTCGAGCTGGCCCGCCTCCAGGCCCTCGGTGCGTCACGGCAGGGTCTCGTGGGCGGGCTGGTGGTGGAGACCACGCTGCTCGTCGTGCTCGCCGCCGCCGTCGGTCTGCTCGCCGGCTACGGCCTGTCGGCGGTGGTCGCGCCGCTGCTGACCCTGTCGCCCGACGGCCGTCCACCCTCCCCCGATCCCCGCCTGGTGTGGGGCTGGGGGCGCCAGGCGGTCCGGACCACGGGCCTCGTCGTCGCGGCGTGCGCCGTCGTCACGGCGGTCGTCGGCCTGGGCCTGCGTCGCGCGTCCGGCGCCGCGCTGCGGATGGGGGACGCGCAGTGACCGGCACCACCGCCACCCGTCTGCGGGCGACGACCGGGGACGCGGTGCTCGTCACCCGGCGCCGTGCCCGCCAGGACGCGGGCCTGGTCATCGGCACCGCGGTCCTGCTGACCGCGACGCTGCTGGCGCTGCTGGCCGTGCCGCGCCTGCTGGCCCGCACGGCCGACGACGCGCTGCGCGAGGCCGTCACCCACGCGGGCGCCGAGGCGGACGTCGTCGCACCGGTCGCCGTGGCGGAGTTCGTGTACCCCCCGCCGGAGGACCCGTTCGCCTTCCCCGTCGAGGCGGCCGTGATGCTCGACGAGACCTTCGAGGACCTGCGTCCCGCGACCGCGGTGTCGACGTCGCCGCCCTTCGTCGCCCTGCTCGACGCGCAGCGGTTCCCCGCCCGTCTCCTCACGATCGAGACGCCGTCCGACCCGGCGCCGCCGGTGCGGTGGACCGCCGGACGCGAGCCGGCGACCCTGGTGCCCGACCCGGAGACCGTCTCCCCCGACGACGTGCTGCCGGCCGCGACGCAGACGGACCTGGGGCCCCGTGCCATCGAGGTCGGGCTGAGCGTGGCGTCCGCGGACGAGCTCGGCGTGGACCCCACCGACGGGCCGGTCACCGTCAGCCTGGTGAAGCGCGGCGAGACGGTGGAGGCGCGAGTCACCGGGCTCTACGAGGCCGTGGACCCTGCCGACGTCCGCTGGTCGACCGTCCCCGAGCTGCTCGCGGTGCCGGCCGACGAGAGGGACCCCGTCGGCCTGTACGTGCCGCCCACGGTGCGGTGGGACATGGTCGCCGTCGTCGGGGGGACGCAGCTCGGCGGCTCGGCCGTCGCCCCGGTGGACACCGACGCCCTCACGGTCGACGACGCGCACCGGCTGCGCCGCTCGATCCAGACGGTGGCGGCCCGGGAGGCGATCGTGACGAGCGGCCTGCCCCAGGTGGTCGACGCGTTCGACGCCCACCTCGCCGCCGTCCTCGCGCAGGCCACGCTCGTGGTGACGGGGGTCGGCACGACGGCCGCGTGCTGCCTCGTGCTCGCAGCCGGTCTGCTGGTGGAGCGTCGGCGCACGCACCTGGCCGCGGACCGCGCGCGCGGCGCGTCGCTCGCGTCCGTCGCCACCCGCAGCCTCCTGGAGTCCCTGCCCACGGCCCTGCTGGCGGCCCTCGTCGCCGGTGGTGCCGTCGCCTGGTGGCTGCCCGGCACCGCGGGCCCGACCTGGACCGCGACGGCGGTGGCGCTGGTCGCCGTGGTGGCGCCCGCGGTCCTGGCCGTCCGGGCCGCCCGCGGCGCCTGGACGGGGCGCCGCACACCGGCGGACCGCCGCGAGCGGGCACGCCTCGCCGGTCTGCGTCGCGCCCGGCGGCTGGTCGTCGAGGTGGGTGTGACCGTGGTGGCCGTGGCCGCCGTCCTCGCCCTGCGCGGCCGCGGGATCGTCCCGCAGGCGTCCACGCAGGCGGACCCGCTGCTCGCTGCCGCGCCCGTGCTCCTCGCGGCCGCCGCGGCGCTGCTCGTCGCGCGGGCGGCACCCGCGGCGGTGCAGGCGGCGGCGGGGTGGGCGATGAGGTCGCGCGGGCTGGCCGCACCGCTCGCCGTGAGCCGGGCGCACCGTGCCGCGACGGCCCTGCTGCCGCTGCTGACCGTCACGGTCGCCGTGGCGCTCGTCGTCCTGAGCGGGGTGCTGGTGCAGAGCGTGCGCGACGGCCAGCGGGCCGCCGCGGACCAGCTCGTGGCCGCGGACGTGCGGATCGACGGCGTCATGGACTCCGACGCCGCCCGCGCCGCGATCGCTCGGCTCGGCACCGCCGACGGCGTGACCGCGGTCGCCACGGGCGCCCAGATCGGCGGACGCGCGTTCGGCCCCGGGTCGGATCCGAGGGCCACGGTCGTCGTCGTCGACACCGCCGCCCTCGCCGAGGTGCGCGCGGCCCGTGGCCTGCCCGTCGACGCGGGCCTGGCGACGCTGGGCGAGGCCTCCGACGGTCGCCTGCCCGCGCTCGCGGACGCCGCGCTGCTGGACCGGGTGGACGTCACCGGGGGCACCGAGCTGCAGGTCATCTCCGGGCGGGTCGACGTCGACGTGCGCGGCGCGACGACGGTCCTGGCCGACAACGGCCCCCCACCCGTCGACGCGCGTGCCGCCCACGCCACGCGCACCGGCGACGACGGCGTCGTCGTGATCGACTCCGGCGCGCTGGCCACCGTGTCGGACCGGCTGCCCGCGACGACGCGGGTCTGGGTCGCGGGGCCAGGGGCCGAGCAGGCCGTCGCCGACCTGGGGTTCGCCCAGCTGCCAGGCGTGACGGTGACCACGGCGGACGGGTGGTGGCGCGACTGGTCGCGGGCCCCGCTCCCGTCGGCCCTCATGACGCTGCTGGTCGTCGCGGTCGCCGCGCTGTCCGGTCTCGCCGTGGTGGCGCTCGCCCTCGTGGTGGTCGCGACGTCGGGGGAACGCGGGCGGACGCTGTCGACGCTGCGCACGCTGGGCCTGGACGCGCGGACCGCGCGGTGGGCGACGCTCGGCGAGCTGGCACCGCTCGTGCTCGGCGGGTTCGTCGGCGGCACGGTCATCGGGCTGGCGCTGCCGCCGCTGATCGCCCGGACGCTCGGGCTGTCGTGGGTGACCGGCAGCCCCGGCGACGTCCCGGTGAGCCTCGTGGCGTGGCCGGTGCTGCTCGCCGCGGTCGCGCTCGGGGCCGCCCTCGCCGTCGCCGTGGCCGTGGAGCAGGCCGTGCGGCGCCGGGAGCGGCTCGGCGAGGTGCTGCGCGTCGGGGCCCGCTGACCGGGCGCGCCGACCGGGGCGAGCCGACCGGGGCGCGCTGACCGGGTCCCGCTGACCCCCGCGCCACGGGCGGTCGTCCGGCCGCGCCCGGCCCGTCAGCCGACGGCGGCGCTGACGTCCCTGTCCGGTGCCGGTGCCGCGTGCTGCGGACGGCCGCCGCGCATCGCGAACGCGCAGGCGGCACCCAGCAGCAGCACGAGCACGGTGAACCCCAGCGTCTGGCCGGCGGCCGCGGCGAACCCGGCTCCGGCGGCGGACTGCGCCGCCGCACGCAGCTGCTCGGCCACCTCGGCCGGGACACCCGCCGGCAGGTCGAAGCCGCCCCCGGCCGATCCCAGGCCGGCTGCCGCCGCCTGCCGGAAGCCGTCGACGAAGGGCGTGCGCAGCTCGGCCGGCAGGCCCG
This sequence comes from Cellulomonas wangleii, assembly GCF_018388445.1. Lineage (NCBI taxonomy): Bacteria > Bacillati > Actinomycetota > Actinomycetes > Micrococcales > Cellulomonadaceae > Cellulomonas > Cellulomonas wangleii. The sequence goes on along the minus strand of NZ_CP074405.1, from coordinate 1,060,626 downwards.
CGGCCGCGTCGCGTGCCGCCGCAGGCATCGTGACCGCGAGCCGCGACGTCAGCAGCGCCACGACGACCGCGGACCCGATGACCCCGCCCACCTGGCGGTTCGTGTTGAACGCACCGGCTCCGGCCCCTGCCGTGCGCTGGTCCAGGCCGGTCGTCGCGAGGTTGCCCAGCGGGGAGAACACCAGCCCGGTCCCGACACCGAAGCCGAGCATCGGCACCACGAGGCGCCAGACCTCGACGTCGGGCTGCACCTGCGTCGCGAGGATCCCGATGGACACGGCCAGCACGGAGAACCCGGTGGCCACCACCCACTTGCCCGCGACACGGTCGGACAGGCGGCCCGCGAACGGGGCGACCACGCCGGAGATCAGCGACCCGGGCAGACCCACGAGCGCGGCGTGCAGGGGCGAGAGCCCGAGCACCTGCTGCAGGTACAGCGTGAACGGGAAGAAGATGCCCGTCATGGCGAACGACACCGCGGCTCCCGCCACGTTGGCCAGCGAGAAGTTGCGGTGCGCGAAGAGCCGCAGGGGCAGCAGCGCGTCGTCGCCGCGGTGGCGCTGCCAGAGCAGGAACGCGGCCGACACCAGGGCACCGGCGCCGACGACCAGGGGCACGGTCACCGGGCCGACGATCGTGCCCCACCCGTAGCTCGGTCCTTCCTGCAGGCCGAACACGAGGAGGCTCAGGCCCACGACGGACAGCACGACACCGGGCACGTCGAACGTGCGCGCGTGCGTCGGCAGGGCGGGCAGCCGCGTCAGGGACAGCCACAGCGCGACGACGCCGACCGGGATGTTGACGTAGAAGATCCACTCCCACCCGATCGTCTCGACGATCACGCCGCCGAGCACGGGTCCGGTGATGGTGGCGACACCGGCCACCGAGCCCCACACGCCCAGGGCAGCACCGCGCTTCTGCGGCGGGAACACCCGCGTGATCATCGCCATCGTCTGCGGCGTCATGAGCGCACCGCCGACGCCCTGCACGGCGCGGGCGGCGATGAGCACCTCGACGGACCCCGCCAGGCCGCAGGCCAGCGACGCGGCCGTGAACACCACGAGCCCGGCGACGAACACCGGCCGGGGACCGAACCGGTCGCCCAGCCGGCCGGTGACCAGCAGCAGCACGGCGAAGGTCAGCAGGTACGCGCTGTTGACCCACCCGACGGTGACGAGGTCGGCGTCGAACACGTCCTGCAGGGTGGGGACGGCGATGTTCACGATGGTCGTGTCGACCATGATCATGAAGAAGCCGAGGCACAGCGGGGGCAGGACGCTCCACGGGCTGCGCCCGTGCAGGTCGACACCGGGTGCGGACGAGGTCATGGCGTGCTCCGGTCTGGGGGCGCCGGTCGGCGCGGGTACGAGTGGTGCGGTGCGGCGGTCGCCCGGGGCGACGTCGGCGTGGGGCGGGTGCGGGCGGCGCGGGCTCAGCCCGGGTGCGCGTCGACCCGCGCCTGACGGCGCTCGCGCGCGGCCAGGAAGTCGTCGGGCGGAGGGCCGCCCCAGGTGAGGGTGCCGTCGGCGAGGTCGCGCAGCACCTCGTCCAGCCAGGCGACCTCGCGCTCGAGCAGCGCGAGCTCGCGCTCCCCGTCGAGGACGAACCGGCGGGGCAGGCCCAGGGCGAGCGCCTCGTCGAGGCGGTCCCGCAGGTCGGCGAGCCGCGCCGCCTCCCGGTCACGGCGCGTGGTCAGCGCGGCGGCCACCTCGTCGGCGGGCAGACCGGGTGCGTGGGCCAGCCCGACCGGGAAGTCCGCGTAGGCGGGGCGGTGGTCGGCGAGGTAGGCCGTGACGGCGCGTCCGAGGGTGGCCCGCCCGGCGGGCGTGACGGAGTAGGTGGTGCGCTCGGGTCGGTTGCCGCACCGTTCGGTGCCGACCGCCTCGACGAGGCCGTCGCGCTCGAGCCGCTGCACCGCGTGGTAGACGGCGCCGGGGTTGACCCGCACGAGCCGGGCGTCGCCCCGCTCGACCAGGGTCGTGAAGACGTCGTAGGGGTGGCGGGGCCGCTCGTCGAGCAGACCGAGGACGAGCACCGCGACCGCGCTCGGCTCGCCCGCCATCGTCCACCCCCGTCGACCCGTGACCTTCGTCCTACTCCGCACGGAACATTACGCCCGGATCAAACGGCGGTCCAGCGGAGCACCCGACCGCGCGCACCGGCCGTGCGCACGGGACGGTGCACCGCCGGAACGCACCGCGGGCCGGGCCCACGGGGGACCCGGCCCGCGACGGGCGTCGGACGCTCAGGCCTCGATGCCCTCGAAGAGCTCGGTGACCAGTGCCGCCACCGGTGACCGCTCGGACCGCGTGAGCGTCACGTGCGCGAACAGCGGGTGACCCTTGAGCGCCTCGATCACGGCGGCGACGCCGTCGTGCCGTCCCACCCGCAGGTTGTCGCGCTGGGCAACGTCGTGCGTCAGCACCACCCGCGACGACTGCCCGATGCGCGAGAGCACCGTCAGCAGGACGTTGCGCTCGAGGGACTGCGCCTCGTCGACGATCACGAACGCGTCGTGCAGCGACCGGCCGCGGATGTGCGTCAGCGGCAGCACCTCCAGCAGGTCGCGGTCGAGCACCTCCTCGACCACCTCCTTGCTGACCAGCGCGCCGAGCGTGTCGAACACGGCCTGCGCCCAGGGGTTCATCTTCTCGGCCTCGGAGCCGGGCAGGTACCCCAGGTCCTGGCCGCCCACCGCGTACAGCGGGCGGAAGACCATCACCTTGCGGTGCTGACGCCGCTCGAGCACGGCCTCCAGGCCCGCGCACAGGGCCAGCGCCGACTTGCCGGTGCCGGCGCGACCGCCCAGCGACACGATGCCGATCTCCTCGTCGAGCAGCAGGTCGATCGCGATGCGCTGCTCGGCCGACCGGCCGTGCACCCCGAACACGTCCTGGTCGCCGCGCACCAGCTGCACGTGCTTGTCGGCCGTGACGCGCCCGAGCGCCGACCCGCGCGGGGAGTGCAGCACCAGGCCCGTGTGGCACGGCAGGTCGCTCGCACCGCCCGCGAGCGCCGAGGGGCCCGTGACGACGTCGGCCAGCGCGATCGACTCGTGCTCCCACAGGTCGGCCATCTGCTGCTCGGACACGTCGAGCGCGTCCATGCCCGTCCACCCGGAGTCCACGGCCAGCTCGGCGCGGTACTCCTCGGCCGGCAGCCCCACGGCGGACGCCTTGACGCGCATCGGCAGGTCCTTGGACACGACGACCACGTGCTGCCCCTCGGCGGCCAGGTTGGCGGCGACCGCGAGGATCCGCGTGTCGTTGTCCCCCAGCCGGAAGCCCGCGGGCAGCACGGCCGGGTCCACGTGGTTGAGCTCGACGCGCAGGGTGCCGCCCTGGTCGGTCACCGGGACGGCGGCGTCCAGCCGACCGTGCTCGACGCGCAGGTCGTCGAGCAGGCGCAGCGCGCTGCGGGCGAAGTACCCGAGCTCCGGGTGGTGCCGCTTGGCCTCGAGCTCGGTGATGACCACGACCGGCAGGACGACGTCCTGCTCGGCGAACCGCCGGATCGCGTGGGGGTCGGAGAGCAGGACCGACGTGTCCAGGACGTACGTCAGGCGGGGGCCGGCGGGGCCGCCCGTCACAGGTGCGGTGCCCTCGTCGTGCTGCTGCTGCGAGATGTGGTCCACGGCAGGCTCCCCTCGGCGCGTCAGTGCCGGTCTGGGCGCCGTCCGGCGACTCGGGGCGCGGACGCGCACGCGGGTCGGCAGTCGGCGGCGGGACGGGGTCGGTCGGCCGAGGGCCGGGACCGGCCCTCCTCCCGGAGCGCATGCTCCATGGGCTGACCTCCCGGGACGACGGGTGTCGTCCGTTGCCCCGACCGTAACCCGCATCACATCCGCGACGGCACGAATCGGGTCACGACACGCGAATCGTCACACGCCGTTCACCTGGACGACGGAGGCCTCAGCGACCCATCCGGCGTTCCCGCTGGCTGTAGGCGCGCACGGCGCGCAGGAAGTCGACGCGCCGGAAGTCCGGCCAGTACGCCTCGCAGAAGTAGAACTCGGAGTGGGCGCTCTGCCACAGCAGGAACCCGCCGAGGCGCTGCTCGCCGGACGTGCGGATGACGAGGTCCGGGTCCGGCTGGCCCTTCGTGTACAGGTGCTGGGCGATGTGCTCGACGTCGAACGCCTCGGCCAGCTCGTCCAGGCTGGAGCCGGCGTCGGCGTGCATGCGCAGGAACGAGCGCACGGCGTCGGCGATCTCGCGCCGCCCGCCGTAGCCGACCGCCACGTTGACGTGCAGGCCCTCGACGTCGGCCGTCGCGTCCTGCGCCGCCTTGAGCGCGGCCGCGGTGCGGTCCGGCAGCATGTCGAGCGCCCCGACCGCCTGGATGCGCCAGCGCCGCTCGGCCGCCAGCTCCCCCACGACGTCCTCGATGACACGCAGCAGCTCCTCGAGCTCCGCGGGGTCGCGCGCGAGGTTGTCCGTCGACAGCATCCACAGCGTCACGACCTCGACGCCGACGTCCTCGCTCCACTCCAGGAGGTCGCTGATCTTGTCCGCGCCGCGGCGGTGGCCCGTCGCGGACGGCAGCCCGCTGCCGCGCGCCCAGCGGCGGTTGCCGTCGAGGATGACGCCGACGTGCCGGGGCACCTGCTCCGGGTCGAGCGATGCGGCGAGCCGTCGCTCGTACAGGCCGTACAGCGGGTGCGGCAGGCGCACGCGGAGCCTCCCCCGGGGGTGGGACGTCGGACCCGACAACGGTACTCGCCGCCGCGGCACCCCGGCGGCGGGTGGTCCCGGGGCACCCCGTTCGGGCGTAACCTACGGTGTCGTAACTTCCGGCGGACGAAAGCGGTCACAGCCTCCGATGAGCACTCACCCGGCGCCCGGTCAGCCCACTTCCCGGTCTGCCCCCGCGACCCCCGGCGCCCCCGCCGACGACACGCACGAGGCCGGGCCCGTCGCCCGTGCGGCGGACGCCGTCGGTGACGCCGTCGAGGCCGCGGTCGAGGCCGTCAAGCCCCGCCTGCGAGGCATGATCCACGCCGGCGTGGCCCCGATCGCCCTCGTCGCGTCCATCGCCCTGGTGGCCCTGTCCCCCACCTCCGCGGCCCGCTGGTCGACGGCCGTCTTCGGGGTCACCGCCGTGCTGCTCTTCGGCACCAGCGCGGTGTACCACCGCGGCACCTGGTCCCCGCGGACGGCGGCGCTGCTGCGGCGCCTGGACCACACCAACATCTTCCTCATCATCGCCGGCACCTACACGCCGCTCGCGGTGCTGCTGCTGCCCCCGGCGACCGCCCGCAGCCTGCTGCTCATCGTGTGGTCCGGTGCGGTCGTGGGCATGCTCGCGCGAATCTTCTGGCTCGGCGCGCCCCGGTGGGTCTACGTGCCGATCTACCTCGCGCTCGGCTGGGTCGCGGTGGGGTACTTCCCGCAGTTCTGGCAGACCGGCGGCGCGACGGTCGTCGGGTTCATCGCCGTCGGCGGCCTGGCGTACACCGTCGGCGCGATCATCTACGGCATGAAGCGCCCCAACCCCAGCCCGCGCTGGTTCGGGTTCCACGAGATCTTCCACGCGCTGACCGTGGTCGGCTACGGGTGCCACTTCGTGGCCGTCGCGATCGCGGTGTCCCGCCTGGCCTGACAGGACACGCCTGGCCTGACAGGACACGCCTGGCCTGACCGGGCACCGGCCCGTCGTCAGGCCCGGGGGACCACCGCGTACCGCCGGTTGGCCAGCGACGGGTCGCGCTCGCGCACGGCCCGCAGCGCGGCCGCGTCCAGGTCGACGGTCCGCACCTGCGGCGTCCCGTCCAGCTCCAGCCCCACGACGCCGTCCGGCCCGACGACCAGCGAGCGCCCCACGACACCCGTGCCGGCCTGCCCGACAGCGACGACGGCGGCGGTGTTCTCGATGGCGCGGGCGACGGCGAGGGTCCGCCAGTGCAGGGCCTTCAGGTCGCCGGCGACCCACGCCGCCGGCACCACGAGCACGTCCGCGCCGGCGTCGACGACGCGCCGCGCGGACTCCGGGAAGCGCAGGTCGTAGCAGGTCAGCACGCCGAACCGCAGGCCGGCCACGTCGAGCACGAGCGGCGGGGCGTCCGCGGGGCCCGGGGCGAGGCGGTCCGACTCCCGGTGCCCGAACGCGTCGTAGAGGTGCACCTTGCGGTACACGCCCGCGACGTCGCCCGTGGCGTCCACGGCGACCACCGCGTTGACGGCACGCGGCCGCCCGTCGGCGCCGGGGGCGCCGTCGGGGAGCGTCGTCCCGGCCACCACGGCGAGCCCGTGCCGCGCGGCGGCCTGACGCAGCGCCCCGACGAAGGGGCCGTCCAGCGGCTCGGCGAGGTCCACGCCCACCCCGCGGGGATCGTAGGCGGAGGCGTACTCCGGCAGCACCACGACGTCGGCACGCGCCCGCGCCGCCGTGCGCAGCGCGTCCTGCGCAGCCAGCAGGTTCGCGGTCCGGTCCGGGCCGACCTGCAGCTGGGCCACGGTCACCCGCACCGCGGGGCGCTGGGGCGGCGCGGGTCGGTCGCTCATCGCCCGGGTGCGGGCGGCGCGGCCGGCGGGTCCTCGACGTCGCCGGACGCCGTCACGGCACCCGCGGACGACGCGGCGGTCCCGGCACCCTCGGCGCCGGCACCCTCACCACCGGCACGCTCGCCGACCGTGCCGTCACCGACCGTGCCCTCGCCGGCGGACCCACGCAGCCGCTCGCGGTGCGTCGCGCGCCGCATGCGCCGCGAGAAGGACACCGCGAGAAGGATGACCGCGAGCGCCAGCACGAACGTCGCGATGAACCCCGCGAGCCCGGGGGACCCCTCCTCGGGGCTCTCGATCGTCGGCCCCGGCAGTCGCTGGGACCAGCGGACCCCGGCGACCAGTGCGGTCGCCACCAGCGTGTTCATCGTGCGTGCTCCGTCCCGCGGATCCCCGCGAACAGGTCGGTCTCGGGCAGGGTGGTCTCGACGCGGGACTGCGCGAGCTCGTACTCCTCGTCCCGCCAGCTGGCGAGCTCGACGTCGCGCGGGACGGCGAAGAACCAGCCCTCGGGGTCGATCTGCGTCGCGTGCGCGCGCAGCGCGGCGTCGCGCCGGTCGAAGTACTCGGCACACTCGATGCGCGTCGTCACCTCGCGCTCGGGCACCTCGCGCGCCTGGCGGGAGTCGATCCAGTCGCTGAACGGCGACTCGCCCCCGGCCGCGACGATCGCGTCGTGCACCGCCCGCATCCGCGCGAGCGAGAAGCCGTGGTTGTAGTACAGCTTCAGGGGCATCCACGGCGCACCGCGCCCGCGGTAGCGCTCCGCGTCGCCGGCGGCGTCGAACGCCTCCACGGCCACGCGGTGGCACATGATGTGGTCGGGGTGCGGGTACCCGCCCGTCGGGTCGTACGTGGTGACCACGTGCGGGCGGAACTCCCGGACCAGCTCGACCAGCGGGGCCGACGCCTCCTCGAGCGGGAGCGTGCCGAACGACCCCTCCGGCAGCGGCGGCAGCGGGTCGCCCTCCGGGAGCCCGGAGTCGACGAACCCCAGCCAGTGCTGACGCACCCCCAGCGCCGCCGCGGCGGCGGCCATCTCCTCGCGGCGCACGGCCCGCATCGCCTCCAGCCCTTCGGGGGCGGGCCCGTAGTGCGGGTTGAGCACGTCGCCGCGCTCGCCGCCCGTGCAGGTCACGACCAGCACGTCGACGCCCTCGGCGGCGTACCGTGCGGTGGTCGCGGCACCCTTGCTGGACTCGTCGTCCGGGTGCGCGTGCACCGCCATCAGCCGTAACCGCTCCGAGGTCACCGGGGATCCTTCCGTGGCAGGTCGTGGGACGGGAGACAATGATCCCTCACCCCACCCACAGGTACCGCACGGACGTCCACGAGACACCGCTCGGCGGACCGCAACGCAGCAGGAGGCACCACCGTGGTCGCACCGGCCCCCCGCCCGCCCGTCGGGCGCTACGGACCGGAGCCCACCGACGCCACGCGCCGCCTGCAGCGCGTCGCGCTGGCGGCGCTGGTGGTGGGCGCCATGCTGCTGCTCGGCTGGATCGGCAGCGGCGTCCTGCGGGACCCCGTCCAGTGGCAGGACGTCGGCTACCGCGTGGACGGGCCGGGCTCCACCGAGATCACGTTCGACGTCACCACGGCCGTGGGGACCGGCGCCACCTGCCGGGTGCAGGCGCTGGCCGCGTCGTACGCGCAGGTCGGGGTCCTCGACGTGGACGTCCCGCCGGCCGAGACCCGCACGCGCCGGGTCACCGTGACCGTTCCCACGGTCGAGCTCGCGGTCACCGGCGTCGTGCAGGGCTGCGAACCCGTCGACTGAGCCCGCCGTGCGGGCCGACGCCGCCGCGCCAGGCCCGCGACCTGCGGCGACGTCCCCGCTCACCCGTCCGGCCCACCCGGTCCTGGACGGTGGGTAGACTGTACGTTTACGCCGCCCCCGGTCCGGCGTCGTACGTCAGGTCGACGCGACCGCGGTGGCACGCCCCCCACACCACCCCGCGCCGTCCGGACGTCGGCGACGACCGCGGGCACCGTGCCGCCGGACGGGCGGCCACCCCCAGGCAAGGAAGGGAGCGACCGTGACCGACACGACTGCGGCCACGTGGCTGACGCAGGAGGCCTACGACCGCCTCACGGAGGAGCTCACGCACCTCCAGACCGACGGGCGCAAGGAGATCGCGGACCGCATCGCCGCGGCGCGTGACGAGGGCGACCTCAAGGAGAACGGCGGCTACCACGCCGCGCGCGAGGAGCAGGCGAAGCAGGAGGCGCGCATCCGCGAGCTCCAGGCCAAGCTGCGCAACGTGCAGATCGGCACGCCGCCGGACGACGGCGTCGTCGAGCCGGGGATGGTCGTCACGGCGCTCGTCGCCGGCGACGAGATGACGTTCCTGCTCGGCTCCCGCGAGATCGCCGGGACCGCCGACATCGACGTCTTCTCCCCCACCTCGCCCCTCGGTGCCGCGATCCACGGGCACAAGGTGGGCGACGCCACGTCGTACGTGGCGCCCAACGGCCGCGAGATCCCGGTCGAGATCACGGCGGCCAGCCCCTTCCAGGGCTGACGCGACCCGCCCGACGCGGGGGCACCCCCGAGCCCGAGCCCTGCTCGCCGCTCGACGGGGCGCCCCCGCGCGGTCGTTCCGGAGGGCTCAGGCGTCGCCGAGGCGGTACCCGGCCCGGCGCAGCCCGGCCAGCACCGCCGCGCAGTGCTCCGGGCCCTTCGTCTCGATCTGCAGGTCGACCGCGACCTCGCTGAAGCCCAGGTCGTCGCCGGTGCGCAGGTGGCTGACGTGCATGACGTTGCCGCCCAGGCCGGCGACGTCCCGCAGCAGGTCCGCGAGCGCCCCGGGGGTGTCCTCGACCACCACGTGCAGCTGCAGGTACCGGCCCGCCGACGCCAGGCCGTGCCGCACCACCCGCAGCAGCACCAGCGGGTCGATGTTGCCGCCCGACAGCACGCACACCACCGGGCGTCCGTCGTCGGTGCCCAGCCCGTGCGGGTCGGCCATCAGGGCCGCCACGGCAGCGGCACCGGACGGCTCGACGACGAGCTTGGCGCGCTCCGCCACCAGCAGCAGCGCGCGTGACAGGTCCTCCTCCGAGACGGTCCGCACCGGGACCCGGTGGGCCGCGAGGAGCTCGAACGGCACCGCACCGGGCGTCCCCACGGCGATGCCGTCGGCCATGGTCCGCAGCTCCGGCGCCGGGAGGGGCCGACCGGCTGCGAGCGAGGCGGGGTAGGCGGCGGCGCGCGCCGCCTGGACACCGACGACCCGCACGTCGGGCCGGTCGGCCAGCGCCGCGGCGATCCCCGCGGCCAGGCCACCGCCACCGACGGGCACGACGATCGTGCCCACGTCGGGGACCTGCTCGAGCACCTCGAGCGCGACCGTGCCCTGGCCCGCGTCGATGTCCGGGTGGTCGAACGGGTGGATGAGCACCGCGCCCGTGCGGTCGGCGTGCTCGCGGGCCGCCACGAGCGCCTCGTCGACGGACGTGCCCACCAGCTCCACGTGCGCGCCGTAGCCGCGGGTCGCGGCGATCTTGGGCAGTGCGGCGTCCACGGGCATGAAGATCACCGCGTCGAGCCCCAGCAGACCGGCGGCCAGCGCCACGCCCTGCGCGTGGTTGCCGGCGCTCGCGGCGACGACACCGCGCGCCTGCTCGTCGGGGGTCAGCCGCGCCATCCGCGTGTACGCGCCACGGATCTTGAACGACCCGGCGCGCTGCAGGTTCTCGCACTTGAGCCACACGTCCGCACCGGCCAGCCGCGACAGCGCACGGCTGCGCTGCACCGGCGTGCGCTCGGCGACGCCCTGCAGCAGCTCCGCCGCCGCGCGGACGTCCGCGGGGCCGATCACGACGTCACGGGCGAGCCGCCCGGGGTCGCGTCGGGTGCGTCCGCCTGCTCCTCACGGGTCGCCTGCGCCTCGGACTCCGCCTCCGCGGCCGCCGCGACGGCGCGGTCGAGGACGGGGTGCCCCTTGGCGCGGATGGGGACGTGGTCCCCGGTGCCGAGCTGCGGGAACTTGTCGTGCCCGTGCAGGTACAGCACGACCGTGTTGAGCACGGCTGCGATCGGCACGGCGAACAGCGCGCCGACGATGCCGGCGACCAGGGAGCCGGTGGTCACCACCAGCAGCACCGCCACCGGGTGCAGCGACACCGCGTGCCCCATGAGGAACGGCTGCAGGACGTGACCCTCGAACTGCTGCACCACCAGCACGATGGCCAGCATGATCAGCGCCGAGCCCCAGCCCTGCGTGACGAGCGCGACGAGCACCGCGACGGACCCGGTGACGATGGCCCCGACGAACGGGATGAACGAGCCGAAGAACACCAGCACCGCGAGCGGGACGACCAGCGGCAGCTGGAGGAACGCGGCACCGACACCGATGCCGACGGCGTCCACGCCGGCGACGAGGATCTGCGTGCGCGTGTACGCCCCGAGGGTCACCCAACCGCGGCGGCCCGCCTGGTGGACGCGCTCGCGCGACCCGCGAGGCAGCAGCCCGACCACCCACGCCCAGATGTTCCGGCCGTCGATGAGGAAGAACAGCGTGCAGAACAGCGCGATGAGCGCCCCGGCGACGACGTGCCCGACCGTCACGCCCACGGACAGCGCGCCCGACGCGATCTGCTGCCCGCTGGACGCGACCGCGTCCTGCAGCTGCGACACGTAGTCGTCGAGCTGGGCCGTGCTGAGCTTCAGCGGCCCTTCAGCGAGCCAGTCGGTGAGCTGGGCGAAGCCCTCGCGCGCCTGCTCGCCGAGCTCCGCGATGCCGTTGACGATCGAGCGTCCGGCGAGCGTGAGCAGGCCGATCACCAGCGCGAGCGTCAGCACGAGCGCCGTGCCCGCCGCGACCGCCCGCGGCAGGCGGGCGTGCCGGTGCAGGCCCCGCACCAGCGGCGACAGCAGCACCGTGAGCAGCAGCGCGACGGCCACGGGGACGACGATGACCTTGACCACGGACAGCAGCCAGAGCCCGACCGCGAGCGCGGCGAGGATCACCAGCGCCCGCCACGACCAGCCCGCCCAGGCGCGCACCGACGCCGGCACGGGGTCCGGCCGGGGGGTGACGGCGGGCGGCGTCGGCAGCGCCGGCTCCCCGGCGGGCGTCACCGCCCCGGACGTGCCCGGCGCGCTCACCGAGCGAGCCCCGCCGCGGCGAGCGCCTGCTCGAGGTCGGCGAGCTGGTCCTCGACGTCCTCGATGCCCACCGACAGGCGCACCAGGTCGTCGGGGACCTCCAGCGCGGTGCCGGCCACCGAGCCGTGCGTCATACGGCCCGGGTGCTCGATCAGCGACTCGACGCCGCCGAGGGACTCGGCGAGCGTGAAGACCCGGGTCGCCGCGCACACCGCGACGGCGGACTCCGCCGATCCCGTGCGGAACGCCACCATGCCGCCGAACCCCCGCATCTGCCGGGCCGCGACCTCGTGCCCCGGGTGCTCGGGCAGCCCGGGCCACAGCACCTCGCGCACCCCGGGGTGCGCGACGAGGAACCGCGCGACGGCCTCGGCGTTGGCCACGTGCCGGTCCATGCGGACCGCGAGCGTCTTCAGGCCGCGCAGCGTGAGCCACGCGTCGAACGGCCCGGCGACGGCACCGGACGCGTTCTGCAGGAACCCGACCGCGTCGCGCAGCTCGGTGGTGCCCGTCGGGCCCTGCATGCCGGCGGGGAGCTGGGCGCCGTCCGCGACGACGACCGCACCCCCGACCACGTCGGAGTGCCCACCGACGTACTTGGTGGTCGAGTGCACGACGGCGTCCGCCCCGAGGGCGAGCGGCTGCTGCAGGTAGGGCGTCGCGAAGGTGTTGTCGACGACGAGCACGACGCCGTTGGAGCGCGCGTGCGTCGCGATCGCCGCGATGTCGGCGATGCCGAGCAGCGGGTTGGTGGGCGTCTCGACCCAGATGGCCTTGGTGCGGCCCGGCTGGATCGCGGCGAGCACCGCGTCCGGGTCGGACAGGTCGACGGGCGTGTGGTCGATCCCCCACGGCCCGAGGACCCGCGCCACCAGGCGGTACGTGCCGCCGTACGCGTCGTCGGGGACGACCAGGTGGTCGCCGGGGCGCAGGATCGAGCGCAGCAGCGTGTCCTCCGCCGCGAGCCCGGACGCGAACGCGAACGCGGCGGCGCCGCCCTCGACGGCGGCGAGCGCGGTCTGCAGCGCGTCGCGCGTCGGGTTGCCGGAGCGGGAGTACTCGTAGCCGCCGCGCAGGCCGCCGACACCGTCCTGCTTGTACGTCGAGACCTGGTGGATCGGCGTGACCACCGCACCGGTGGCGGCGTCGGGGTCCTGACCTGCGTGGATGGCGCGGGTCGAGAAGCCGGAGTCGGTCCAGTCGTGGGGCTGCGCGAGCGGGTCGTGGGTCACGGACCCAGGCTAGGCGGTGGGCGCGGCGCCAGCGCGTGACGGCACGCACGGCACGACGGTGCGGTCCGGGCGGGGCCCGCGGAACAGCGTCCGCACCGCGCCTGTTGCACGTGCTGGACCCGACGGAAGGAGACGGTCATGGCCTCGTTGTTCGAGACGCTGCTGGGCACGTCGCTGCGCACGACCATGGTGGACGCCGAGCACGCGCTCAAGGGCCGGGACGCGTACGCGTACCCGGTGCCGACGACGCACGCCGTGCTGGGCACGCCGCTGCAGGGCCCGTGGCCCGAGGGCACCCGCGTGCTGTACCTGGCGTCGGGCTGCTTCTGGGGTGCGGAGAAGGAGGCCTGGCAGCTGCCGGGCGTCGTCACCACGGCCGTCGGCTACATGGGCGGCTTCACGCGCTACCCGACGTACGAGGAGACGTGCACCGGGCGCACCGGCCACACCGAGACGGTGATGGTCGCGTACGACCCGACCGTGCTGTCGGACGTCGACCTGATGCGGCACTTCTGGGAGGAGCACGACCCCACCCAGGGCTTCCGCCAGGGCAACGACGTGGGCACGCAGTACCGCTCCGCGGTGTTCTTCACGACGCCGGAGCAGGAGGCCGCGGCGCGGCAGACGCGCGACGCGTACGCCCCGGTGCTCAAGGCCCGCGGCTACGGCGACGTGACCACCGAGATCCGCTCCGTCGAGGACGCCGGCACGTTCTACTACGCCGAGGACTATCACCAGCAGTACCTGCTGAAGAACCCGGGCGGGTACTGCCCGGTGAACTCGACGGGCGTCGCCTGCCCGGTGCCGTCGGCGTGACACGTGCCCCCGGCCTGACAGTGCCCTCGGCCTGACCGGCCCGGATCGACCTCTCGCCCACGGGTTCCCTAGGTCGCGAGAGGTCGGTCCGGCACGTCAGGCGGGTGTGGGTGGGGCGGGCCAGGATGGGCGCATGCTGCTCGACGACGTCGCCGACGCGTCCGCCCGGGTCGCGGCCACGCGGTCGCGGCTGGCCAAGCGGGCGGTCCTGGTCGACGTGCTTCGCCGGGCTGCGGCCGACGGCCCGGACGACGTGGCGATCGTGTCGCGGTACCTGGGCGGTGAGCTGCGGCAGCGCCGGACCGGGCTGGGGTGGCGGTCGCTGACGGGCATGCCGTTGCCGGCCGACGCACCGTCCTTGACGGTCGGGGAGGTCGACGCCGCGTTCGCCCACATGGCCGGCCTGTCCGGGTCGGGCTCCTCGACCGCCCGCCTCGAGGCGGCGCGTGCGCTCTTCGCGGCCGCGACCGAGCGCGAGCAGCACCTGCTGCGCGGGCTGGTCAGCGGTGAGCTGCGGCAGGGCGCCCTCGACGCGCTGCTGCTCGACGCGGTCGCCGAGGCCGCGGGCGTGCCGGCCGACGTCGTGCGACGGGCCGCGATGCTGGCCGGCGAGACCGAGGCCGTCGCCGTCGCGGCCCTGGGTGCGTCCTCCCCCTCCGCGGCCCGCACCGCGCTGGACGCGTTCACGCTGACCGTCGGCCGGCCGGTGCGCCCGATGCTGGCCCAGTCCGCCCCCGACGTCCCGACGGCCGTCGCCCAGCTCGCCGGCACCGGTGACGCCCCTGCCGTGCCGGTGGTCGTCGACACCAAGCTCGACGGCATCCGCATCCAGGTGCACCGCGACGGTGACGAGGTGCGGGTCTACACGCGCAGCCTCGACGACGTGACCGCCCGGGTGCCCGAGATCGTGGCGGCGGTCCGCGCCCTGCCGGCCCACACCCTCGTCCTCGACGGCGAGGCCCTCGCCCTCGACGCCGAGGGCCGTCCCCGCCCCTTCCAGGAGACGGCCTCGCGCAGCGCGACCCGCGACGCCGACCTCGCCGCGTCGGCGACCCTCACCCCGTTCTTCTTCGACGTGCTGCACGTCGACGGGCACGACCTGCTCGACGCGCCGCTGCGCGAGCGGCTCGCGGTGCTGGACCGGGTGGCCGCGCCGCACGTCGTCCAGCGCGTGGTCACGTCCGACCCGGCCGTGGCGGCCGGGCACTTCCGCAGCGTCGTCGCCGCGGGGCAGGAGGGCGTGGTCGTCAAGGCCGCCGACGCCCCGTACGAGGCGGGGCGGCGCGGCGCGGCGTGGGTCAAGGTCAAGCCGCGGCACACCCTCGACCTGGTCGTGCTGGCGGTCGAGCGGGGCTCCGGACGCCGCGCGGGCACGCTGTCGAACATCCACCTGGGCGCGCGGGACCCGGCCGGCGGGTTCGTCATGCTCGGCAAGACCTTCAAGGGCATGACGGACGAGATGCTCGCGTGGCAGACCCGGCGCTTCCGCGAGCTCGAGGTCGCCGACGACGGGTGGACCGTCACGCTGCGCCCCGAGCAGGTCGTCGAGATCGCGTTCGACGGGCTGCAGCGCTCGACGCGCTACCCGGGAGGGCTGGCGCTCCGGTTCGCGCGCGTCCTGCGGTACCGCGACGACAAGTCCGCCGCCGAGGCGGACACGATCGACACCGTCCGCGCGTTGGTGGCCCCGACGTGACGACGTCTGCCAGGCTCGGCGCATGTCGGACGACGTCCTCCGCGTCGCGGACCTCCGCGCCGCGCTCGCACTCGCCCTGGACGCCTTCGAGGCAGAGGTCGGGCCCGAGGTGCCGCTCGACCACGACCACTACTGGCACCTGCCGGTCGACGCCTCGTTCGACCTCTCGCGAGAGCCGCAGGAGCACACGGTCGGCCAGATCATCGACGACCTCCACGAAGCCCAAGGCCTGGCCGCGGACGGCGATGCGTTCCCGGCGTGGCACGCGCTGAACCATGCCATCGGGCTGCTCCGCGTCCTGGAGCACGCAGCGCGTCGTTGAGGCTCGTCCGTCATCGCGTTGCCCGCAAGACGTTCAAGGGCATGACCGACGAGATGCTCGCGTGGCAGACGCAGCGCTTCCGCGAGCTCGAGATCGCCGACGACGGGTGGACCGTCACGCTGCGGCCCGAGCAGGTCGTGGAGATCGCCTTCGACGGGCTGCAGCGCTCGACGCGCTACCCCGGCGGCCTGGCCCTGCGCTTCGCCCGGGTGCTGCGGTACCGCGACGACAGGTCCGCCGCCGAGGCGGACACCATCGACGCCGTCCGGTCGCTCGCCGCTCCGACCTGAGGACCGTCACGAGCTGCTCGTCCCTGGCCCCGCACGCGCCCGCCCGCATCCGACCACCGGAACCGGCCCGCACGGCGGCAGGCCGCGGCAGGATCGAGCCGTGGGCCGAGCCAGCCGCGCCAAGCGCCGCCGCCGCGACGCGGAGGAGCGCCGTCTCGCCCTCTCCAAGGCTCCGGACCCGGACGACGCCGCCACCTGGACGCTCGCGGGCGTCGTCGCGCTCGTGGCCGTCGCCGTCGTGACCGGGTGGTGGTCGGACACCCGGGTCGGCCCGGGTGGTACGCAGCTGGGCGCGCTCGTCGGCAGGCGCAACCCCGAGCTGCTCACGCTCGACGTGCCCGACGGTCGCCTCGCCCTCGTGGCGGCCGCGCTGACGCTGCCCGCCGTGGTGCTCGCCCTGCTCGGCCGCCGGGCCACCCGACGCGCGACCACGACGTCCCGGCTGACCGGCATCGCCGCCGTCGTCGCCGTGGTGGTGGCACCCGCCGTCGTCTCCTCGTACGTCGCGGCCGCCCTGGGCGCCGCCGCCGACGGCTGGTGGATGGTCGTCACCCACGTGTGGCCCGTCCCGGCCGCGTTCGTCGCGACGTTCTGCGTCTGGGTCGCCGCCGACGGGATCCGGCCCCGGCGCGGGCCCGCCCGCACCTGAAGACCCGCTCGACGCGCCGAGTCCGGCGCGACTCCCTAGCCTGGCGACAACGGATCTGCCCAGGGGGAGCGCATGAACCGGTCCATCAGCATCCTGTTCCGCGCGATCCCGCTCGTCATGGGGGTCGTCTGTCTCGCGTTCGGGCTCGACATCCTGTCCGGCAGCGACAACGCCGGGCACTTCGTCGCGGGCCACGTGAACATCGCGCTCACCGCGATCTGCATCGCCCTGTTCACGACGGCGGCGACGATCATCCGGCAGCTCATCCACCGCTACGGCGAGGTGTGGGAGGTCGCGCTGCCCGTGCTCGGGTACCTCGTCGCGTTCGGCACGATGGTCTGGGGCGTGACGGTGTTCACGCGCGGCGACGAGCCCAAGCTGGTCGTCGCGGGCCACGTGATGCTGGGCATCGGGCTCATCGCCGCCTGCGTCAGCACCGTGGCGACCGCGTCGACGAAGTTCGTCCTGATCCAGCAGGCCGCGGCCCGCGCACCGGGCAGCGGCCCGCCGGACGGCGCGTACTCGCGCACCGCGGGCGCGGTCCTCGTCGCGGTCCCGGTGGTGCTCGCGGCCGTGGGCCTGGTGATCTCCGCGACCCTGTACGCGCACGGCGGGACGCCGCAGCTGGTCGCCGCGCACGTCCTGACCGGGCTGTCGTTGATCTGCGCCGCCCTCATCGCTCTGGTCGCCAGCATCGTGCGGCAGGTGCGCAACGAGTTCGGCGACGCCGAGCGCTACCGGTGGACGTGGTGGGTGGTGGCGATGGGGACGATCAACGTCGTCCTCGGCATCGGTGTCCTGCTGGCGTCGGACGACCCGAACCGCCTCGCACCCGGCGTCGTGCTCATCGGCCTGGGGCTGGTGTGCTTCAGCATCCTGTCCAAGGTGCTGCTGCTCGCGCTGGTGTGGCGTCAGGTCTTCGCGCTGGCCAACCGCATCCCGCTGATCCCGGTGGGGACCGCGCTCGCCTGCCTGTTCACCGCGGCGTTCCTCTTCGAGGGCACCGAGCGGCAGGCGGGCCTCTTCGTGCCCGCCCACGTCATGGTCGGTCTGGGTGCCGTGTGCTTCACGCTCTTCTCGATCGTCTCGATCCTCGAGGCGGGCACCTCGAAGGACTGAGGGGCGGTGCGGCGACACGACGCGCACGCCCGTGGGCTGCGCGGACGCACACCGTGAGGCAGGGTGTGCGGGTGGACGAGACAGCGGGGACCCTGCCGGCAGCGGCCGACGACGCACCCCCGCGGGCCCTGGCGCACCCCGCCTGGCGGTACCTGGCCGCCGCGCTCGTGTGCGGGTCGGCCGTGCTGATGTTCGCGATCCACGTCCGCCCGCTGGCGTACCTGCCGCTCGTCGTCGGGATCGCCCTGGGCTGGGCCGTCGACCGCGTGCTGGGGCGGGACCTGCTGATCATCGGCGCCGGCATGGGCATCGTCAGCACGATCCCGCTCGGCGCGGACCTGTCCGACGCCAGCATGCTGCGCTTCACGCTCGCGCTCGGTCTGGCGGTGGTGGTCCCGTACGTGCTGTCCCGGCACGTCCTGGGCGACGACGTCATCCGGTTCCCGTGGCGCACCGGCCGGCGGTGGACCCGCACGCAGTGGGCGTACCTCATCGGCGTGCAGTCCGCCGGGTACCTGCTGCTGCCCTTCTACTTCCTGTCGTCCGGCGCGTACCGCAACTGGCCGACGGTGATCGAGGGGCAGGAGATCGCGCGCCTCTTCGTCGGCGTCAACGCCGTGGGCACCTGGGACGAGCTGTTCTTCATCTGCACCGTGTTCGCCCTGCTGCGTCGGCACTTCCCGCTGTGGGCGGCGAACCTGCTGCAGGCCACGGTCTTCGTGTCGTTCCTGTGGGAGCTGGGCTACCGCGAGTGGGGCCCGCTGCTGACGATCCCGTTCGCGCTGATCCAGGGCTTCACGTTCTCCCTGACCAAGTCCCTGACGTACGTGCTGGTCGTGCACCTGCTCTTCGACGCCGTGGTCTTCATGGTGCTCGTGCACGCCCACACCCCCGAGCTGTTCGACATCTTCATCACCGCACCCGGGCGCTGACGCCCGCACGAGAGGACCCCCATGACGGACGCCCTGACCACCTGGGCCGGCAGCCACACGTTCCGCGGCGGGCCCGTGGTGCGCCCGACGAGCGTCGACGAGGTCGCCGAGATCGTGGCCGGCGCCCGGCATGTGCGGGCCCTGGGTTCGCGGCACTCGTTCCACGACCTGGCGGACTCCCCCGGCACGCTCGTCGTGCTGGACCGGCTCGAGGCGCCGACGGTCGTCGACCCCGAGGCGGCCACCGTGACCGTGGGCGCTGGTGTGCGCTACGGCGAGCTCGCCGACGACCTGCACGCGGCCGGCTGGGCCCTGCACACCATGGCGTCGCTGCCGCACATCGCGGTCGCCGGCACGGTCGCCACCGCGACGCACGGCTCGGGCGTCACGGCGCCCAACCTGTCGGCCGCGGTGCGCGGGCTGGAGATCGTCGGCGCGGGCGGTGAGGTCCGCACGCTCGGGCCGGACGACCCCGAGCTCGCCGGGTCGGTCGTCGCGCTGGGCGGCCTGGGCGTCGTGACGCGCGTGACGCTCGCGGTGCAGCCGACGTACGACGTCGCGCAGGAGGTGTGGCTCGACCTGCCGTGGGCTACGGCGCTCGACCGGTTCGACGACCTCATGGCGTCGGCGTACTCCGTGAGCCTGTTCACCGACTGGACCGGGGACGACGTCGCCCAGGTGTGGCGCAAGCACCGCGTCGACGCGGACGCGTGGACCCTGCCGGGGCCCGGCGACGTCCTGGCGGGCGCACGCCCCGCCCCGGGCCCCGTGCACCCCGTGCCGGGCCCGGACCCCGTGGCCTGCACGCAGCAGGGGGGTGTGCCCGGGCCGTGGCACGAGGGGCTCCCCCACTTCCGGCTCGACTTCACGCCGTCGGCGGGTGCCGAGCTGCAGTCCGAGTGGCTCGTGCCCCGCGAGCACGCGGTCGCGGCGATCGAGGCGCTGCGCGGCATCGGCCACCTGACGTCCCCGCTGCTGCTCATCAGTGAGATCCGGACCATCGCCGGCGACGACCTGTGGCTGTCCACCGCCCACGGGGGCGACCGCGTCGCGCTGCACTTCACGTGGCAGCCACGGCGGGCCGAGGTGGAGGCGGTGCTGCCGGTGATCGAGGAGGCCCTCGCCCCGTTCGGGGCTCGCCCGCACTGGGGCAAGCTCTTCGCGGACGAGCAGCGCACGCTGCGCGAGCTCTACCCGCGGTGGGACGACCAGGTCGCCCTGCTGACCCGCCGCGACCCCGAGGGGGTCTTCGCGAACGACTTCCTCACCCGGTACGGCCTGCGGGGCTGACGGCCCGGCACGCTCCGGGTCACCCGCGCCGACCGGTCGGAGAAGGGCTGGACGCTTCCGGTGCCGCGGGGGTTCCATGGGGTGTACCCCTCGGGAGGTCCACGTGCGCACCCTCGGCGTCATCGGCGGCATGAGCTGGTACTCGACCGTGGAGTACTACCGGATCGTCAACTCCCTGGTCCAGGAGCGGTTGGGCGGGCACCACAGCGCTCACCTGCTGCTGGAGTCGCTGGACTTCGCGCAGGTGCGCGAGCTGCAGCTCGCCGACGACTGGGACGCGGCCGGTGCGCTGCTCGCGGACGCGGGTCGACGCCTCGAGGCCGCCGGTGCGGACGCCGTGCTCATCGCGACCAACCTCATGCACAAGGTGGCACCCGCCGTGGAGGCCGCCCTCGACGTGCCGCTGCTGCACATCGCCGACGCGGTGGCCGAGGTCGCCACCGCCGCGGGGCACCGCACCCTGGGCGTCCTGGGGACGCGCTGGGTGATGGCCGAGCCGTTCTACGCCGACCGGCTGGCCCGGCACGGCATCGCGACCCTCGTGCCGGACGCCCCCGCGCAGGAGGAGGTCGACCGGATCATCTTCGACGAGCTCACGCAGGGCAGCGCCCCGGAGAGCTCCCGCGCGCGGCTGCAGGAGGTCGTCACGGACCTGAGCGCGGCGGGCGCAGATGCGGTGGTCCTGGCATGCACCGAGCTGGAGCTCGCCCTCCCGCCGGACGGCGGCCCCGTGCCGCTCATCGCGTCGGCCCGCGTGCACGCGGAGGCCGCAGCGGCCTACGCCCTGGCCGGGGCGCAGGTGCCCACCGGGGGCCGCTGACGGCTCAGTCGCCCCACGCGGTCGTCCGCGCCACCAGGTCGGTCCAGCCGCGGCGGCCCAGAGGGGAGTCCGTGAGCACGCGCCGGCCGACGTGCAGCCGCGGGTCGTCGGTGTAGCGCCGGGCGAGCTCGTCCTCGGCGCCGACGTCCCCGGCGTCGGCGCGGACCAGCAGGTCGGCGAGGACGTCGGCGAGGGCGTCCCCCTCGGCACCCGTCGTGCCGTCGAGCGCGGCGCCCCACACGTCCCACAGCAGCACCTCGTCACGACGGCGGTGCGCCACCTCGAGGAGGACGTAGCCGCGGACGAAGTCGGGGCCGGCGAGCTCGGGGACGCCCGCGACGCCGTACCGCGTGAGGTCCAGGCCGTCGCGGCGGTGCGCGGTCCACAGCTCCGCGGCGGTGGCGAACGGGCTGTCCGGCCCCGTGGGCATGTCGAACGGGTCGAACGGCTCCCCTGCCGCGGGTGCCGCCCCGAACGCGGCGTCGAGCTCCGGGTCGTTGCGCACCCACCGCTCGCCGTCCCAGCGCTCGACGACGACGTGGTCCACGCCGTCGCCCGGGAAGAAGTACCGCGCGAAGCCGATGCGGGAGCGCGCCGGGATGCCGTGCTCCCGCAGCAGCCCCACGCCCAGCAGGGTGTGGTCGCGGCAGCAGCCCGCGATGCGGTCGGCGTGCCGGCGGCCGGGCAGCGGGGCGGACGAGACGTCGAGGCCCGCCTCGAGGATCCGGTCGAGCCAGCGCAGGTCGATCGTCGGCAGACGTGCGGGGTCCAGCGTCGCGGCCTCGGCGCGGTAGTGCGCGATCAGTCCCGTCGCGGCCGCGTGCACGTCCTGCGGCGCGGTGCCGAGCGCGCGCAGCACCGCGGAGTGCGGACCGGGGTCGGAGTACGGCGAGTGCGCCGCCCACTCCTGGGGGTCACGGGTGCGTGCCACGCTCACGGGTCCTGCCTCCCGGACGCCGCGCCGTGCGGTCCTCGCGACCGCACCACCGGCGCCCGCGAGGGTCGACCGGTGGTGCGGCGCGGACTCATCGGGTCGTCAGCTGACGCCGACGATGTCCACGACGAACACGAGGGTGTCGCCGCCCTTGATGCCGGCCTGCGGCACGCCGCGGTCGCCGTACGCCAGGTGCGACGGGATCGACAGCAGCACGCGGGAGCCGACCTGCTGGCCCACGAGACCCTCGTCCCAGCCGGCGATGACGGCGCCGACGCCGATGGGGAAGCTGATCGACGAGCCGCGGTCGAACGAGTTGTCGAAGACGCCCCCCTGCCACGACTGGCCCAGGTAGTGCACCTCGATGTCCTGGCCCGCCTCGACGAGCGCGCCGTCGCCGCGGCTCAGCACCACGACCTCGAGCTCCTCGGACGGCGCGGCGTCCGGGAACGTCAGCGTGGGCTTCGTGCCGGGTGCGCCCGAGACCTCGGGCAGCGCTGCGGCCATGGCGATTCTCCTTCGGTGGATGACAGTGCCGGACCATCCTGCACCGTCGAGCACGTCGTCGCCGACCGGAGCGGCGACGCGCACGACGGCCCGGCTCAGCGCCCGAGCGTCGCCGCGAGCCAGCGCAGCTGCGCCTCGACCTGGAAGGCGCCGCCGCCCTCGTGCCCGTTGAACTCGTACACCTCGATGGCCCGCTCCGGACGCGTCGCGGCGAGCGCGCCGTAGTGGTTGTACGCCGCGTACACGGTCGACGGCGGGCAGATCGGGTCGCGCAGCGCGACCGAGAACAGCGTGGGGGCGGTCGCGCGGCGGGCCAGGTGCACGCCGTCGAGGTACGACAGCGTCCGCATGGCCGCGTCCTTGTGCTCACGGTGCACGGACAGGTACGTGACGACCTCGTGGTACGGGTCCGAGTCGATGAGCGAGATCGCCCGCGGGATGTGGCACATGAACGGCACGTCCGGCATGACGCCGGCGAGGTCGTCGACGAGGCCCGCGACGGCCAGCGTCATGCCGCCGCCCTGGCTGCCGCCGGTGACGACGACACGCGCCGGGTCGACGCCGGGCAGGGCGCGCACGGCCTCGACCGCACGCACGCCGTCGGTGTACACCCGGCGGTAGTAGTGCTCGGCGGGGTCGAGGATGCCGCGCGTCATGAACCCGGGGGTGTGCGGGCCCGAGCCGACGGGGTCGGGCGTGCCGCCGCCGCTCCCCCACCGGGAGCCCTGGCCGCGGGTGTCCATGAGCAGGTGCACGTACCCGGCGGCTGCCCACGCGAGCCGCTCCACCGGGCGGCCGCGCCCGCCCCCGTAGCCGATGAACTCCACGACCGCCGGCAGCGACGACCCGTCGGTGGCCGACCCCGCCGGGCGGGTGACCCACGCCTTGACCGGGTGCCCCCCGAACCCCGCGAACGTCACGTCCTCGACGTCGAGCAGCCGCAGCCCGGCGTCGTACGGCTCGCGACGCAGGGCGAGGTCGAACCCGCGGGTCTCGCTGAGGGTCTTCGCCCAGAACGCGTCGAGGTCAGCGGGCTCGTCGAGGTCCGGCAGGTACCGCTCGAGCTCGGGAAGGGGAAGGTCGTACAGCGCCATCGCGGAAGGTCCTTCGCAGGTCAGGCCCATCAGGTCGGGCCGATGCTAACCCGGTCCCGCCCGGGACCTGCGGACCGCGTCCCGCGGTCCGCACCGCCGTCACCCGGTCGCCAGGAACCCCAGGAGGTCATGGCGCGTGAGGACGCCCACGGGCCGCCCGTCGTCGACGACCATGAGGGCGTCGGCCTTCTCGAGCGCCGTACGGGCGGACCCCACCGGCTCCCCCGAGCCGATGAGCGGCAGCGCGGGCGCCATGTGCTTGTCGACGCGGTCGGCCAGCGACGCAGCGCCGGAGAAGACGGCGCTGAGCAGGTCGCGCTCGCTCACCGCGCCCGCGACCTCCCCGATCATCACGGGCGGCTCAGCACCGACCACCGGCATCTGGGAGACGCCGTACTCACGCAGGATCTCGATGGCGTCGCGCACCGTCTCGTTGGGGTGCGTGTGCACGAGGGCGGGCAGGTCGCCGTCCTTGGTGCGCAGCACGTCGGCCACGGTGGCGCCCTCGCCGCCGGCGAGGAACCCGTACGACCGCATCCACGAGTCGTTGAAGATCTTCGACAGGTAGCCGCGCCCGCCGTCCGGGAGGATCACGACGTACACGGCCCGCGCGGCCGCCTCCGGGTCCGCGTCCTGCAGGGCGCGCGCGTGGCGCAGCGTCGCCTCGACGGCCATGCCGCACGAGCCGCCGACGAGCAGGCCCTCCTCGCGGGCGAGGCGCCGCGTCATGGCGAACGAGTCCGCGTCGGACACCGCGATGATCTCGTCGGGGACCGTCGGGTCGTAGGCGGTCGGCCAGAAGTCCTCGCCGACGCCCTCGACGAGGTACGGGCGCCCGTCGCCGCCGGAGTAGACGGACCCGGCCGGGTCCGCGCCGACGACCACGACGCGCCCGCCGTCCGCCGCCGGGCGGTCCGCCGAGACGTCGTGCAGGTACCGGCCCGTGCCGGTGATGGTGCCGCCGGTGCCCACACCCGTGACGAGGTGCGTGATGCGCCCCTCGGTGTCGGCCCAGATCTCCGGGCCGGTGCTCGCGTAGTGGCTGGCCGGGCCGTTCGCGTTGGCGTACTGGTTCGGCTTCCACGCCCCGGGCGTCTCGCGCGTGATCCGGTCGGACACCGAGTAGTACGAGTCCGGGTGGTCCGGCGGCACGGCGGTGGGCGTCACGACGACCTCGGCGCCGTACGCACGCAGCACGTCACGCTTGTCCTGGCTGACCTTGTCCGGGCACACGAAGACGCAGCGGTACCCCTTGCGCTGCGCGACGAGCGCGAGCCCGACGCCGGTGTTGCCGGAGGTCGGCTCGACGATCGTCCCGCCCGGCTGCAGCTCCCCCGAGGCCTCGGCCGCCTCGATCATGCGCAGCGCGATCCGGTCCTTCACCGACCCGCCGGGGTTGAGGTACTCGACCTTGGCCAGGATCGTGGCGCTCAGGCCCGCGGTCACGGACGTCAGCCGCACCAGCGGGGTGCCACCGACGAGCTCGGAGATGTGCTGGGCGTACTTCACGCCGTCGATCCTCTCATCGGGGCTGCGCAGGAGGGACGACGACGCCCCGCCGGCCGGTGGGCCGACGGGGCGTCGCGGTGAGCGGTGGGGTCAGTTGTCCCCGCGCAGGATCGCCAGCAGGCGCAGCAGCTCGAGGTACAGCCACACCAGGGTGACGATGAGGCCGAACGCGGCCGACCACGCGAACTTGGCCGGGACGCCCTGCTCGACGCCGCGCTTGATGGAGTCGAAGTCCATGATCAGGCTCGCGGCGGCCAGGCCGACGGCGACGAGGCCCACGATGATCCCGAGGAGACCCGAGCGCAGCGGGCCGTACGTGCCACCGCCGACGCCGAACATCATCAGGACGATGTTCAGGAGCGAGTACACGAGGTACCCGACCATGCCGATGAGCACGGCGCGCTGGAACTTCGGGGTGACGCGGACCTTGCCGGAGCGGAACAGCACGAGCGCCACGGCGAACACCGACAGGGTGGCCATGACCGCCTGCCCGACGATGCCGTCGTAGAACGACTCGTACATCGCGCTGATGCCACCGAGGAACATGCCCTGCGCGACCGTGTACAGCGTGATGAGCACCGGGCTCGGGTTCTTCTTGAACGCGTTGACCAGGCCGAGGACGAGACCGACGACGGCCCCCACGATCCACAGGCCCGGCGCGAGCGTCCACGTCGCCGCGGCGACGACGACGAGCAGCGCGAGCAGCCCGCCGGTCTTCACGATGACGTCGTCGTAGGTGAGGCGTCCGGTCTCGCGCGTGGTGGCCGGCGGCGCGTCGTACATCTGCTCGAGGGTCGCGGCGTCGGCGGCCTGCGCACCCGGCGTGCCCCATGCGGGGCCCTGCACGACGGTCTGCTGCCCGCCGCGACGCTGCTGGCGCGGGTCACCGAAGACGGCACTGTTGTTGAAGACGGGGTTGCTCATGCGGGGGACTCCTGGTCGTGGCCGGCCGGGGATGGTTCTCTCGACGAGGTGTTCAACGTAACGGGTGCCCCGGACGTTCCCCATCAGTGACGCCCCGGAGCCGTGCAGCGCGCGGTCTCGTCCTCTCGGATGAGACGCCCCGTCCAGGATCCGTCGCGGGAGGGTGCCGCGCGCACCCCGCCCGGCCGTAGCGTCGACGACGTGAGCACAGCGACACGACACCTGGGGGCCTGATGATCGAGGCGCACGGACTGACCAAGCGGTACGGCAGCAAGACGGCGGTCGACGGCGTCGACTTCACGGTGCACCCCGGCCGCGTGACCGGCTTCCTCGGGCCCAACGGCGCGGGCAAGTCGACGACGATGCGCATGATCGTCGGCCTGGACCACCCGACGGCGGGCACGGTGACCGTGCAGGGCCGCCCGTACGCCCGCCTGCGCTCACCGTTGACCGAGGTGGGCGCGCTGCTGGAGGCGAAGGCGGTGCACCCCGGGCGCTCCGCGCGCCAGCACCTGCGCGCGCTCGCAGCGACGCACGGCATCGGCGACAAGCGGGTCGACCAGGTCATCGAGATGGCCGGCCTGGGCCCCGTGGCCGGGAAGCGCGTCAAGGGGTTCTCCCTCGGCATGGGTCAGCGCCTCGGCATCGCCGCCGCGCTGCTGGGCGACCCGCACACGCTGATCCTCGACGAGCCGGTCAACGGGCTGGACCCCGAGGGCGTGGCGTGGGTGCGCGGCCTGGCCAAGCACCTCGCGGCGGAGGGCCGCACCGTCTTCCTGTCCTCGCACCTCATGAGCGAGGTCGCCGTGACGGCGGACGACCTGCTGGTCATCGGGCGTGGCCGCATCGTCGCCCAGGGCCCCGTCGCCGACGTCGTGGCACGCGCCACCAGCACCACGGTCCGGGTCCGCAGCCCGCAGGCGGCCGAGCTCGCCGCGGCCCTGTCCGGGCCCCGCGCCACGGTCGAGGCGATCGAGCCGGGCCTGCTGGAGGTCCACGGCCCGACCGCCGCGGAGATCGGCGAGCTGGCGGCGGCCTCGCGGTTCGTGCTGCACGAGCTCACGTCCGTCAGCGGCTCGCTCGAGCAGGCGTACCTGTCGCTGACCGCCGACGCCGTCGAGTACCACTCCGCCACCGAGGGCACCGACCCCTCGCCCGCAGCCGCCGGTGCCGCCGGCACGACCAGCCCGGAGGCGCAGCGATGAGCACCGCGACCACCCCCCGCACCGAGCACGCCCACCACGCCGCACCCGCACCCGCCGTGCGCCTGACGCCGTGGCACGTGCTGCGCTCCGAGTGGATCAAGATCTGGACGCTGCGCTCGACCCTGTGGACCATCGGCCTGACCGTCGCGGTCCTCGTCCTGCTGGCCTGGGCCATGGCGGCGTCGGCCGGCGTGGCGCCGGAGCAGTTCGAGGGCGGTGCGGGCAGCGCCACGATGGTCTACCTGGTGCTGGCGCCTGGGCAGATCTTCGGTTCGCTGGTGCTCGTCGTCCTGGCGGCGCTCAGCATCACGGGTGAGTACGGCACGGGGCAGGTCCGCTCGACGTTCGCGGCCGTGCCGACACGCCTGCCCGTCCTGTGGGCGAAGGGTGCGGTGGTGGCCGTCGTGACGTTCGCGACCGCGGCCGTCGGCACGGCGCTGTCGCTGCTGCTGGCCGGCGCGATCGAGCCGAGCATGCAGCCCGACTGGTCGGACCCGGAGATGCTGCGCATCGTGGTCGGCACGCCGCTGTACATCGCCACGGTCGCGCTGCTCGGGTTCGCGCTCGGCGCCCTCATGCGCAACACGGCGGCGACCATCGCCACGGTCATCGGCTTCGTGCTCGTCGTCGAGAGCGTCCTGACCCTCATCGCCTGGAAGCCGCTGGAGTACGTGCGGCCGTTCCTGCCCTCGTCGGCCGGGGCCCGCGTGGCCACGCCCGAGGAGTACCTGGACATGACGAACCAGATGTCGGCGCAGGCCGTCGAGCTGTCCCCCTGGGGCGGGTACGCGGTGCTGGTCGCCTGGGTCGTCGTGATCCTCGGTGCCGGCGCCCTGCGCCTGCGCACGCGCGACGTCTGAGACGTCGCCACGACCGACGCGGCCCACCGCCGTCCTGGAGGGGGACGGTGGCGGGCCGCGTCTCGTCGTGCCCGGCGGGGATCAGGCCGCGGGGGTGGCGCCCGCCGCCGCGACGCCGGACCCTGCCGAGCGGCGCCCCGCCCGGCGCAGCCGCGCCCGCTCGACGAGGGTGTAGAGGACGGGCACCAGCACCAGCGTGAGCAGCGTGGACGTGAACAGCCCGCCGATCACGACGATCGCCAGCGGCTGCGAGATGAACACGCCGCCGCCCGTCAGGCCGAAGGCCATCGGCACCAGCGCGAAGATCGTCGCGGCCGCCGTCATGAGGATGGGCCGCAGCCGCTTGCGCGACCCCTCCGTCACGGCGTCGTCGAGGTCCCGCCCGCGGTCGCGGTACTGGTTGACGAGGTCGACCAGCACGATCGCGTTGGTCACGACGACGCCGATGAGCATGAGCACGCCGATCAGCGCGGGCACGCCCAGCGGGGTGCCCGTCAGCAGCAGGCCCAGCAGCGCGCCGGTCGCCGCGAACGGCACCGACACCATGAGGATCAGCGGCTGCAGCAGCGACCGGAACGTCGCCACCATGACCACGTAGACGATCACGAGCGCGACGAGCAGCGCGAGCCCGAGGTCCGCGAACGCGTCCTCCTGGTCCGCCGCGACGCCGCCGATCTCGACGCTCGCCCCGGCGGGCACGTCGACGTCCTCGAGCGCCATGCGCATCCGCTCCGTGAGGCCACCCAGGTCCTGGTCGGCCGGCGTCGCCGAGATCGTCGCCGCACGCTTGCCGTCGATGCGGGTGGTCGAGACGGGCACCTCCACCTGCTCGACGTCGGCCACCGACGTCAGCGGGACGAGGCCCGTCGCCGTCGGCAGCACGAGCTGCTCGACCTCCGCCACGCTCGCGGGCGCGGGGACCGTCACCACGGTGACGTCGACAGGACCGGCACCGAGGTCCACCGTGCCGACGGGCTGCGGGCTCATCAGCCCGGCGACCGTGCCGACCACCGCGGTCTCGGTGAGGCCGGCGGCCGCCGCCTTCTCGCGGTCGACCGTGACGCGCACGGTCGGCTGGTCCGCGGCGAGGTCGTTCGTGACGTCCGTGGTGCCCTCGACGTCGGCGACGACGTCGCGCACCTGCGCCGCGAGCCGCTCCAGCTCGTCGGGGTCGTCGGCCTGCACCACCACGTCGACGGTCGACGACCCGAACGCGGCGTCGGCGCCGGCCACCACGACGTCGCCGTGCCCGTCGCTGCCCGACAGGTCGGCGACGGCCGCACGCACGTCGTCGGCGACCGCGGTGTTGTCGGAGTCGTCGGTGAGGGTCAGCGCGAACGACGCACGCGGGGCGCCGCCACCGCCGAGCACCGCCTCGATGCCGCCGGCGGAGCCGACCGTGGTCTGCACGGTCTGCACGCCCTCGACGCCGAGCAGGACCTCCTCGATCTCCTGCGCCGCCGCGTCCTGCGCCTCGAGCGAGGTCGCGGGCGGGAACGTCTCGGTGACCGTGAGGGTGTTCTGGCCCGCGTCGCCCAGGAAGTTGGTCTCGAGGCGCGTGGCCAGGCCGATCGTCCCCGCGAAGACGACGACGGCGGCCAGCAGCGTGACGACCGGGTGCGCGAGGGCACCGCGCAGCGTGGCGAGGTACGACCGCTGCATCCAGGACCGGCGCTCCTTGGCCTCGGCGGCGGCGCGCTGGGCCTCCGCGTCGTCCCCGGCGGCCGAGGCGTCGGCCTTGACGAACCAGTACGCCAGGACGGGCACGATCGTCAGCGAGACGAGCAGGGAGGCGACCAGGGCGATCGCGGTGGTGAAGGCGAACGGCCGGAACAGCTCGCCGACCATGCCGCCGACCAGGCCGATCGGCACGAACACCGCCGCGGTGGCGATGGTCGAGGCGGTGATCGCGCCCGCCACCTCGCGCACCGCGGTGACGATCGCGTCGCGCTTGCCCTCGCCGTACGACAGGTGGCGCTTGATGTTCTCGATGACGACGATCGAGTCGTCGACGACGCGCCCGATGGCGATGGTCATGGCGCCGAGCGTGAGGATGTTGAGCGAGTACCCGGCGACCTGCAGGCCGATGAACGTCACCAGCAGGGACAGCGGGATCGAGATGGCCGAGACCAGGGTCGAGCGGATCGAGCCCAGGAACAGCAGGATGACGACGACCGCGAACAGCAGGCCGAGGCCGCCCTCGGTGGCCAGCCCCTCGATGGACTCCTCGATGAACGGCGCCTGGTCGAACACCACGGCGATGTCGACGTCGCCGCCGAGCTGCTCGCGCAGCCCGTCGACCGCGTCCTGGGCGCCGTGCGACACGTCGACCGTGTTGCCGGCCGGCGTCTTGGTCAGGGAGACGGCCAGGGCGGGCTGCCCGTCGAGGCGCGACAGGCTCGACGCGGGCACCGGCGCGAGGACGACCTCGGCGACGTCACCGAGCGTGACGGCCTGCCCGGTGGCGGAGCCCAGCAGGGGCAGCGCGCGCAGGTCGTCGACCGACGAGATCGGTGAGCCCGCCTGGACCGAGAGGGTGAGGTCGCCGTCGTCGACCGTGCCCGTGGGCAGCACGACCCCGTTGTCCTGCAGGATCGTCTGCACCGCCGCGGGCGACAGGCCGGCGGCGGTGAGCGCCTGCAGGTCCAGCGTGATCGTCACGGCCTGCTCGGCGACGCCGGTGACGGCGACCTCGCGCACGCCGTCGACCTGCTCGAGGCGGGGCACCACGACGTCCTCGACGACGCGGGCCAGCGCGGCCTGCGGGTCCTCCCCCTCGCGCACGTCGTCCGGGGTGCCGGCGACCGCGAGCTGCACGACCGGCAGGTCGTCGATCGAGCCGGTGATGACCATCGGGTCGACGCCCTCGGGCAGCGCCGAGCGGATGCGGTCGACCGCCTGCTGGATGTCCTGGGCCCGCGCGTCGACGTCGACGCCGTAGGTCAGCTCGACGGTCGTCGTCGAGACCGACGTGGCGGACGTGGACGTCACGGACTCGACGTCCGCGACCCCGGAGACGGCCTGCTCGATGGGCTCGGTGAGCTGCTGCTCGACCAGCTCCGGCGACGAGCCCGGGTCGACCGCGACGACCACGGCGGTCGGGATCTGCAGCGACGGGATGAGCTCCTGCTTGAGGGAGCCGAGGCTGAACCAGCCGAAGACCGCGATCGCGATCGTCACGAGCGCGACGACGGAGCGGTTGGCCAGCGAGAGCCGGGCGAGGCGGGACACGGGTTCCTCCGAGGGGGCCGGGCGAGCGGTCGTGAGGGGTGGGGCGGTGACCGCGGCGTGCGCGACAGGGCGACAGTACGTGCGGGGTGCGGGAGCCGGCACCCTGCCGGGGCCAACGGTTGCCCGGGGCACGGGGTTTCCCGCGGCGGACGTGGGTCCGGTCACAGCCGACCACGTCCGGTGCGGCACGCGAGGTTAGGCTCACCTGATGAGCGCCACCCGACCGACCGCCCTGCCGCTCGTGGCGCCGCGCCGCCCCGCCCCCGTCCTGGCCCGGGTCGTGCGCACGCAGCGCCTCACGCCGCACCTCGCGCGGGTCGTGCTCGGCGGCCCGGACCTGCGGCCGCTCGCAGACCCCGTCTGCGCGGACTCGTACGTCAAGCTCGGGTTCCTGCCCGACGGCGCCCTCGACGACTGCCCGCTGGGCGACGACGGCCGCGTCGACCTCGCCGCGCTGCGCGCCTCCCTCCCGGACGGCGTCCAGGTGCGCCAGCGTGCGTACACGATCCGCGCGTGGGACCCCGGCACCCGCGAGATGACCCTCGACTTCGTCGTGCACGGCGACGAGGGCCTCGCCGGGCCGTGGGCGGCGGCCGCGTCGCCCGGTGACCGCGTGCTGGTGCACGGGCCCGGCGGCGCGTGGGACCCGCGGCCCGACGTCGACGTGCACCTGCTCGTCGGGGACGCCAGCGCCCTGCCCGCGGTCGCGGTCGGTCTGGAGCGGCTGCCCCGCGACGCCGTCGGCGCCGCGTTCGTCGAGGTGCACGGCCCCGACGACGAGATCGCGCTCGACGCCCCCGCGGGCGTCACGGTGACCTGGCTGCACCACGGCGACGCCCCCGCGGGGTCCACGCTCCCCGAGGCGGTCCGTGCCTGGCCGACCCCCGCGGGACGCATCGGGGCCTTCGTCCACGGCGAGGCCGGCGCGGTCAAGGAGCTGCGGGCGCACCTGCGCACCCACGGGGTCGCGCGCGCCGACCTGTCCATCTCCGGGTACTGGCGCCTCGGCGCCGACGACGAGAGCTGGCGCGCGAGCAAGAAGGCGTGGAACGCGCAGATCGAGGCCGCGGAGGCGGCCGCGGGGCTGGACTGAGAGAGTCACCCGGGAACGTCGAGAACCTGGTCGCCCACCCGTCATCCAGGTACCGGCGCCACCCCGGCGCCCCGAGGACGGAGACCGCCATGCCCCGGTACCTGCTGATCGTCGACTTCCGGTCCGGCCCGGACCCCACACCCATGGAGGAGTGGGACGACGCGGACGTGCAGGCGCACCTCGACCACTACGCCCGGCTGAACGACGAGCTGCGGGCGAGCGGCGAGCTCGTCGGCGGCATCGCCCTCGAGGGTCCCGACGTCGCACGGGTGGTGCGGTCCGACGGGCGGTCGGGCACCACCGTGACCGAGGGCCCGTTCACCGAGTTCTCGGAGTGGCTCGCGGGGTTCCAGGTGGTCGACGTCGTCGACGACGCACGCGCGGTCGAGATCGCCGCCCGCGTGTCCGCCGTCCCGGGCCGTGGTGGTGCGCCCTGCGAGCAGCCGGTGCAGGTCAGGCGGGTCGTCGACGGCGCGATCGCGGACCCGGCCACGATGCGTGACTGGCTCGGCACGGCCGACGGGCGCTGAACCGGCCGCCCGGGCGCCAGCCTGCCCGGACGGCGCACACCCCAACGGGTGAGTCCCGACGAAATCGGCACGAGGCTCCTCGCCCCCCGCTAGCGTTCCGGTGCCCACGACGCGAGGGGGACCTGGTGCTGCGCTTCCTGCCGGTGATCGTCGAGATCGCCCTGCTGGTGTTCTGCCTGATCGACTGCATCCAGTCCGACTCCGACCGCGTGCGCAACCTGTCGAAGGGCTGGTGGCTCGTCCTCATCGTCGTGCTGCCCCTCGCCGGCGGCATCGCGTGGCTCACGGTGGGCCGGCCGCAGACCCCGCGCACGCACGTGCCCTGGCGCAGCACGCAGACCGCGGGCTTCCCGGAGTACGAGCACCCGCGCCGCTTCGGCGACGACGACGTCGCCGCCGCGCGCCGCCGCGCCGAGGAGCGGCGCTCGGACGACCTGCACGAGCAGATGCTGCGCGACTGGGAGGCGCAGCTGCGGGCACGCGAGCAGGGGACGCCCGAGGACGGCGCCCCGCGCGCGTGACGCCACGCGACGCCGTCGCCGTGCGGTCGACGAGCCGGGTCCGCCGGCCGGGACCGTGACCGTGCCCTAGGCCTCGAAGACCTGCCCGGCCGCGGGCAGTCCCGGCGTCACCTCGGTCCGCACGGTCGTGGCGCGGGAGGTGTCCTGCACGTCGTCGAGGATCCGCGCGTCCCGCCAGCGGAACGGGATCCCGGCCGCACGCAGCGGCTGCGGGCGGTCCATGAGCTGCACGTGCAGGTGGGGCTCGGAGGTGTTCCCCGAGTTGCCGACCTCCCCCAGCACGTCACCGGCGGCGACCCGCTGACCAGGGGTGACGCGCGCGCTCCCCCGCCGCAGGTGCGCGACGAGCGAGAACACCCCGTCGCCGTGGTCGACGACGACGTGGTTGCCGACCACGGCGCCCGGTCCCCCGAGGTCGCGCAGCGACTCGACGGTCATGAGGTACGCCAGCGCGGGCCACGACGTGCGGGCGCGGTGGTCGCGGCGGCCGTCGACGACGCGCACGACGGTGCCGTCGGCCACCGCGTGCACGGGGAGCCCGAACGACCCGAACGTCTCGGGTCGTGCGAAGCCGCCGGTCCACGGCACCACGGGCGGCGTGCCCGGCGGGCTCGGGAGCAGCACGTCGACCGCGTACGTCTGCCCGTACGCCCGCACGCCGTGGCTCGGCACCTGGTCGGCCGGGCTGTTGAGGGCCGTCCAGCGCCCGCGCACGGGCGAGGCGACCTCGACCGGGTCGTGCGCGACCCGGGGCGGCCGGACGAACGCCATGCCGGCGAGCAGCAGCGACACCGCGACCGACACCACCCGCGGCGGGTCGATCACGAACCCCGCGGCGAGCCACGCGGCGATCCCCCAGAACCACAGCGGCATGAGGCCCGCCACGCCGCGTCGCACACGGTCGCGGCGGCGCTCGGGGGCACGGACGGTCGCGGTGGTGGTCATCGCAGGCCTCCCAGGACGGTGGTGAGCAGCGGGACGAGTCGCTCGGCCGGCACGACGTGCTCGCCGCCCGCCGCGGTGCGCAGCCAGCCGGCCGCCTGGAGCTGGCGCAGGTGGTGGTACACCTGCCCGGTCGAGCCGACGTCGACCGCCGCCGCCAGGTCGCGCGCCGTCCGGGTGCCGTCGAGCACGGCCCGCAGCAGGGCGAGCCGTACTGGGTGGCCCAGGGCCGCGAGGACCGGTGCGACGTCCGCCCAGTCGGCGGCGAGCACGTCGTCGGTGGTCAGGGCGTACTGCCACCGGGCCGTGTCGCCGGCCGGGGTGGTGACGTCGCCGACGACCATGACGGCGCCGGTCGAGCCCGGGCCGCCGGCGCGCCGGGTCAGGCCGTCGAGCGCCCAGAAGGCGTCGCCGTCGGCGGTGGCCGCGTGGGGGGCGTGGGCGTCGGCGGCGGGAGCGACATCCGGAGCGGCGTGGGGAGCGGCGGCGGACGCCCGCTCGAGCGCGGCCACCCGGTCCTCGAGCGCACGGAG
The DNA here is from genome assembly GCF_018388445.1 of Cellulomonas wangleii. Lineage (NCBI taxonomy): Bacteria > Bacillati > Actinomycetota > Actinomycetes > Micrococcales > Cellulomonadaceae > Cellulomonas > Cellulomonas wangleii. The sequence continues at coordinate 1,025,962 of NZ_CP074405.1, read as the reverse complement.
CTGCGCGGCGGTCTCGTCGTCCATGCGTCCAACGTACCGTAATTCTGGAATTCCGTAACCGCGACGAGCGCCGGGGTGCCCGGGTGCCCCCGCCGGGGTTCGAACCCGGACTGGACCGGGTTTAAGCCGGTTGCCTCTGCCGGTTGGGCTACGGGGGCGCGTGCGTCATCCTGCCAGCCGCGCACGGCCCGACGTGCCGGGCGCCGGATGCACGACGGCCCCCCGACCGGTCAGGTCGAGGGGCCGTCGGGGCAGGTCTCAGGCCGGGCGGGCGTCACCCTTCGCGGCCGGGGAGTCCTTCTCGGCCTTCTGCGGCGGCAGCGCGGCGTCGCCGGACGCCGGGGCGGCCGGCGCGGCCTTGGGCGCCGCCGGCACGGACGCGGCGCGGAACTCCGCACGCGGGTCGTGCAGCGAGCCCAGGGCGACGACCTCGCGGCGCAGCAGCACCGAGCCGGTCCAGCCGGCGGCGATGCGCAGCTTGCGGTTGAAGGTCGGCATCGCGAACACGTGGTACGAGCGGTGCAGCACCCACGCGAGGAACCCGCGCACCTTGATCCTGCCGAACATCTGCGCGACGCCCTTGTACATGCCGAGCGAGGCGACGGCACCGACGTTGCGGTGCTTGTACTCCGTGGGCTGCGCCGAGCGCAGGACGAGGGCGAGGTTGTCGCCGATGTGGTTGCCCTCGCGCAGCGCGTGCTGGGCGTTCGGCGGGCAGAACTGGCCCGGGTTGTACAGGTCGGGCACGGCGGCGCAGTCACCGGCGGCCCACGCGTCCGCGACGACGGCGCCGTCCGCGTCCGTCACCTGCAGCCTCGCGTTGCAGATGACCCGGCCCAGCTTGTCGAGCGGCAGGTCGGAGTCCTGCAGCACGGGGTTCGCCTTGACGCCGGCGGTCCACACGACCGTCTCGGCGTCGAACTCGGTGCCGTCCGACAGCACGATGTGCCCGTCGACGCACGAGTTGAGGAACGTCGACAGGAAGATCTCGATGTCGCGCTTGCGCAGCTGCTCGAGCGTGTACCCGCCGAGCTCCTCGTTCACCTCGGGCAGGATGCGGCGGCTGCCCTCGACGAGCACGAAGCGCAGCTCGGACTGCTCGATCTGCTTGTACTTGCGCACCGCGTAGCGGGCCATGTCCTCGACCTCGGCGAGCGCCTCGATGCCGGCGAACCCGCCGCCCACGAAGACGAAGGTCAGCATCTTGCGACGCAGCTCGGGGTCCCACGTGGACGCCGCGACGTCGATGCGGCCCAGCACGTGGTTGCGCAGCGCGATGGCCTCCTCGACGTTCTTGAAGCCGATGCCCTGCTCCGCCAGCCCCGGGATGGGCAGCGTGCGGGCCACGGACCCGAGGCCGACGACGAGGTGGTCGTACGTCACCCAGTACGGCTCTCCCTCGATGGGCGTGATCTGCACGCGACGGCTCGCGTGCTCGATCTGCGTGACGTGGCCCTGCAGCACGTCGACGCCCTTGAGGGCGCGGCGGTGCGGGGCGACGACGTTGCGGGGGTCGATCGAGCCGGCTGCCGCCTCCGGGAGGAACGGGGCGTACGTCATGTACGGGCGGGGGTCGACGACGACGATGGCCGCATCGCGCTTGCCGAGCCGGCGGCGCAGCCGCCGCGCGGAGTACAGCCCGACGGTGCCGCCGCCCAGCACCAGGACGCGGGGCACCTTGCGGGGCTTGCCGACGGGCGCCGACATGAGCGCACCCGCGGGGCGGGCAGCGTCGACGGGGGCAGCGGACGACTGAGGCATACCTCATACGGTAGACGCGCGCACCCGCACCGAGCCCCTCCGGAGCCGGTGACGCCGCGCACACCCGGGGACCAGGGCCCGTCCCCGGTCGCGTCAGGCCCGGGGCTGCGACCCCGGCGCGTCGTCCTGCGCGGCGACCGGCACCCGCTCGACGCGCACGCCGGTGATCCGACGCCGGTCGACCCGCCGCACGCGCAGGACGGTCCGCGTCCCGGCGTCGTCGTCCTGGTCGGGGTCCACGTCGACGACGTCCCCGGGCTGCGCGATGCGACCCAGCCGCGCGAGGACGTAGCCGGCGACGGTCTCGTACGGACCCTCCGGGAGCACGACGCCCGTGCGGTCCGCGAAGTCCTCGAGCGAGAGCCCGGCGTCCACGTCGGTGGCGCCGGCCACCCGCACGGGGACGGGGTCGTACTCGTCGACGATGTCCCCCACGAGCTCCTCGAGCAGGTCCTCGAGCGTGACGATGCCGTCGGTGCCGCCGTACTCGTCGACCACGACGGCGATGTGCGCCCCCGTGCGCCGCATGGTCGACAGCGTCGGGAGCACGGCGTTGGTGCCGGGCAGCGACACGATCGGACGGGTCACGTCCCCGACCGTGGTGGCCGCGACCTCGATGATCGCCTCGACGACGCCGGCGCGCCCGTGCGTGTCCGGGTCGAGGTCCGCCTCGCGCACGGCGCGCGCCACCGGCGCGAGCAGGTCCCGGACGTGCACGAACCCGACGATGTCGTCGAAGTCCTCACCGGTGACGGGGTAGCGCGAGTACGGCAGCGTCCCGACGACCCGGGCGGCCTGCGCGATCGGGGCGTCGGCCGCGAGGAACGCGACGTCGGCGCGCGGCCGCATCACCTCGACCAGCGACCGGTCGCCCGCGTCGAAGACGTCGTCGATGAGCCGGCGCTCGTCCTCGGGGAGGTCGGGGTGGGTGCGGACCAGGTCCCGCAGCTCCTGGTCGCTCATCTGGTCGCTCGTGGCCGCGGGGTCGAACCCCAGCAGGCGCACCACGCCGTTCGTGGACTTCGACAGCAGCCAGATCACCGGCGTCATCAGGGCGGCGAAGCGGTCCAGCGGCGGGCCCACCCAGAGCGACACCCGCGAGGCCTGCTGCATGGCGATCCGCTTGGGCACCAGCTCGCCCAGCACGAGCGACAGGTACGCGATCACCAGCGTGAGGACGACCAGCGCGACCCCCTCGGCGGTGCCGCGCGCCATGCCCAGGGACACGAAGACGGGCGCGAGCGACGACGCGAGCGTGGACGCCCCGAACGCCGCCGAGAAGAACCCGGCGACCGTGACGCCGATCTGCACGGCCGCGAGGAACCGGTTGGGGTTGCGCGCCACGGCGGCGACCCGGGCGCCGCGCGCCCCCTGCTTCTCGATCTGCCCGAGCTGCGACTCGCGCAGCGACACCAGGGCGAGCTCGGTGCCGGCGAACACGCCGCCGATGACGATGAACAGCAGGACGAGGCCGATGTCGGCCCAGGTGTCGGCGGTCACGGGCGTCGGGTCTCAGGTGTCACGTGGCGGGTCCAGGGACGAGCGGTGGGGACGTGGCCAGCGTAGGGCCACGTCCCCGCCGCACCCATCCGGGGTACCCGGTCACGGCGCACCCGGGACCGCGAGTCAGGGCGTGCCGGGCGCCGCCCGGGTCGCCGTGACCGTGGTCGGGGAGGTCGGTGCCACGTCGTCCGTCGTCCCGTCGGCCGGCTCGCCCGCGCCGTCCGTCGCGTCGTCCGTCGCCTCGTCCGACGCGGCGCCGTCCGCCCCGTCACCCGGCACCGCGAGCGTCGGCGCCTTGGCGAACGGGTACGGCGGGGTGAGCGCCTGCACACCGGTCCGCGCCCGCCACTCCCCCGTCTCCGCGTCGTTCTCGAAGGCGGACTCCGGCCAACCGCGCAGCGGGTACACGTTCCACCGCGTCCGCCCGTCCTGCGTCGCCGCGGGGGCGAAGTACCACGCCTCGTCGCTGTCCGGACGCGACCACGGGCTCTGGCCGTCGTCGTAGGTCGTGCGGACCTGCCGGCCGCGGTCGTCGTAGATCTGCACGTCGGTCAGCGGGTTGCCCGCCGCGTCGTACACGAACAGGTTGCTCACGGGCATGCCGCCCACGACGACGCCGTCGACGGGGACCTCCTGCACCTGCACGTGCGACGGCCCGGCGTCCGCGTGGCGGTAGGCCCACGCCTCGGCCCGCAGCCAGCCGTCGTGGCCGGCCACCGTGGCCCCGACCGGCACCAGCGCGACGGCGGCCAGGACCGAGACGAGCTGCATCCGCTCGCGCGCACGCGGCGAGGCGAACCACTCGCCGCGACCGATCTGGGCGCTCACCAGGACGAGGCCGCCGAGCAGCAGCGCCCCGGCGAGGTGCCGCGGGAGCCACGCCGACTCCACGCCGAGCATGTGCACGACGACCTGGTAGACGACCCAGCCGCGCAGCACCCACCACACCGGCCGCAGGTCCGTGGCGAGATCCTCGACCGGGGGCCACCACGGCTCACGGCGCAGACGGGCGAGGACCCGGGAGGCCGCCTCCCGCACCCGGCGGTCCGGTGCGCGCAGCAGACGGCCCACACGACCGACGCGACCCGGCACCGGCTCGGCGGGGGCCAGGCCGGCCGCGGACCGCAGCTCGGCCGCGTAGGTCGCGGGTGTCCCGAACTCGTCCACCAGGGACCCGCGGTGCGCCCGACGCTCGTCCGCGAGCGCGTCGGTGAGGTTGGCCTCGAGCCCGTCGGTCAGGTCGTCGACCTGCTCCCGGTCGAGGTCGGCGAGAGCCTCGCGGACCTGCGCGGCGTACGTCCGGACGTCCTGCGCGATCGCGTCGTCCACGATGCTCATGCCACCTCCTCCGTCCCGAGCAGGCGCTGCATCGTGCCTGCGAACTCGTACCAGTCCTTGCGCTGCGCGCTGAGCACGGCCCGCCCCTCCGCGTTGATGCCGTAGTACTTGCGGTGCGGCCCCTCGTCGCTGGGCACGACGTACGACGTCAGCGCCCCGGAGGAGTACAGGCGCCGCAGCGTCCCGTAGACGGAGGCGTCCCCGACCTCCTCGATGCCCGCGGCACGCAGCCGCCGCACCACGTCGTACCCGTAGCCGTCCTCGTCCGCCACGACGGCGAGCACGGCCAGGTCGAGCACTCCCTTGAGCAGCTGCGTGGTGTCCATGCGGCCTCCCGCGGTCGTCCGGCCCGCCACACCGGCCCCGGGATTGCACCGGGGCCGGTGTGCGGCACGTGGTGCGGGCACCCCTCCAGCGCCCGCAGCATGCACAGTACTGCGCAGTCCGCACTACTGTCTACGACGAGACACACGATGTCCCGACTTCACCCGTCCGCGCAGCCCGCACCCGTCGGCCGCCGGGCGGCCCGCTCGGTCCGGGACCGGTCAGCCCTCGGCGATGCTCCAGGCGATGCCGTCGAGGATGTCGTGCTCGGAGGTGACGACCTGCGTCAGCTCACCACCGGCGGCGGCGACGGCGGCCCGCACCCGCCGCACCACGTCACGCCACACGAGCGCCCCGGCACCGATGACGTCGACACGCCCCGGGTGCAGGTACGGCAGCGCCGCGCGCTGCTCACGCGTGCGGGCCAGCATGTCCTCGCACGCCGCGAGCACGTCGTCGACACCGAGGACGGCACCGTCGATCCGGTCCCGGTCGTAGTGGTCCAGGCCCAGCGCGTGCGCCGTGAGCGTCGTCACCGACCCGGCCAGCCCGACGAGGGTCACCGTGCGTCCCAGCGGGACCACGGCCGCCGCGGCATCGAGCGCCGCGTGCACGTCGGCGTCGGCCGCCGCGACCTGCGCCGCGGTCGGCGGGTCGTCGTGCAGGTGCCGCTCGGTCAGCCGGACCGAGCCGACGTCCATGGACACCGCGGCCTCGGGTGCGCCCGTGCCCAGCACCAGCTCGGTCGAGCCGCCGCCCAGGTCCACCACCAGGAACGGCCCGTCGAACCGGGTCGCGAGCACGCCGGTCGCGCCACGGAACGACAGCCGCGCCTCCTCGTCGCCGGCGACGACCTCGGGGTCCACGCCCAGCGCGTCCCGCACGCCCGCGACGAACTCGTCACGGTTGCGCGCGTCCCGCGTGGCCGAGGTCGCGACGAACCGCACCCGCTCCACGCCGAGCCGCTCGCAGACCTCGTGGTACCGGCGGGTGGCGTCGAGGGTGCGCGAGAGCGCCTCGGGCGCCAGCAGGCCGGTGCGGTCGACGCCCTGGCCCAGGCGCACCACCTCGTTGCTGCGCTCCAGGTCGACGAGGGTCCCCGCCGCCGGGTCGACGTCCGCGACGAGCAGACGGATGGAGTTGGTCCCGCAGTCGATGGCAGCCACGCGTGTCACCGGCACATCGTGCCACCGCGGACCGACACGTCGGACCGGAGGACGACCCGCGGACGACCCGCGGGCCGACGTACCGGGGTCCGCGGTTCAGCAGGTGCAGCGGGTCAGCAGGTGCAGCGGTCGGGGCGCCAGCGCTCGGCGATCATCTCCAGCGCCAGGTCCCCCACCGGGTTGACCCCGGGTCCGGCGGCCAGCGCGTGCGCGACCAGGACGTGCAGGCACTTGACGCGGTGCGGCATGCCCCCGGCGGAGACGCCCGCGATCTCGGGTACGTGACCGAGCGCCTCGCGGTCCGCGAGGTAGGCCTCGTGGGCGCGCCGGTGCCCCGCCGCGAGCTCCTCGTCCTCGACCAGCCGCGCGGTCAGCTCCTTCATCACACCGGTCGCCTCGACGGCGCTGACGGCGGCCACCGCCTGCGGCGACGTCAGGTAGTACGTCGTGGGGAAGGGCGTGCCGTCGTCGAGCCGCGGGGCCGTGCGGACCACCAGCGGGCGCCCGCACACGCAGCGCGCCGCCACACCGACGACGCCGCGCGGCGGGCGACCGAGCTGCTCCCGCAGCACCTCGACGTCGCGCGGGCTGACAGCGTCCGTCCCGGGGGTGACGGGGGTGGGCGCGTCGGGCAGCGCGGAGGGTCCGGGGACGTCGCGGTGCGCGGTGGGGTCGGGTCGTGCGGGCACGTCGGTCCGTTCGGTCGGCGGGGGCGGTCCGTCCATTGTCCCCCACCGGCACGTCAGTCCGTGGGGACCGTGGGCTCCGCCGGCAGGGGCGGGTCGTCGGCGGGCGCCACCGGGTCGGCCGGCGGCTCGCCGTCGACGTCCAGCGCACCGGCGACCTGCACGGACTCCCAGACCGTCGCGTACCAGGGCTGCGTCGAGCCGTCGACGGGCGAGGCCGCCGGACCGTCAGCCGCCACCGGGGCGTCGGGCACGACCTCCGGGTCGACGACGCGGAACGCGGTCTCCCCCGGCATCACGAACGACAGCCGCTCGCGGGCCTGGGCGATGACGTACGCGTCGTCGTCCCACCGCCGCAGCTCGGCCTCGAGGTCGGCGTTCTCGGCGCGGGCCGCCTCGGTGGCGGCCCGCAGCTGCTCGACCTCGGCCCGCGACTGCAGGTACGAGCCCAGGGTCGGGTACACCAGCACGAACGCCACGAGCAGCACCAACGAGAACACCATCGCCCGCACCGTGAACATGCGGGGCACGGGCAGGCGGGTGGCCGCGGACGGCGTACCGCGGGGCGGGGTGCCCGCCCGGCCCGGGCCCGGACGCCCGGCGCCGCGCCCCGCACCGGATCGCGACGCACCGGCCTTCGACACCGGCCCCGAGCGCGGCGCCGCGCTGCGTACGCCTCGCGGCGACGTCGACGGCTTCGCCGGCCTGGCCGCCGACCCGCGTCCCGCGCGTGGCACCGACCCCGACGACGGCTCGTCCCGACCCGAACGGCCGCCGGAGCGGGGCGTGGGAGGACGACGGGGGGACGGCATGGCCTTGATTCTGCCTGTCGCACGGCAGATCGGCCGCACGTGGCGGTGTGCGTCGCGTGGAGGCTCGACCTGGCCGTGTCACGACCGGAGATCGCGGGGCGTGGGGCCGCAGGGCAGACCGCCGGCCTCGCCGGAGGGGCGGCCGCGCCCTCACGGCCGGGGGTCGGGCCGGTCCGCGCTCGGCGCGGACGGCGCGCGGAGGGGCTGCCCGCCCGGCGACCTGAGGAGGAGGCCCGACAGCCCCACCAGCACGTACACGGCGCCGTACCACCAGGGGATGAGCGGGTTCCGGGCGAACACCCCGGTCAGGGTCACGAGGACGCCCGCCACGACCACGGCCCAGCACGCCACGACCGACCACGCGTAGACGCCCACGGCGAGCCCCACGGCGACGACGAGGAGGACGACAGACGCCGCGAGCGAGAGGTCGACCGGAGCGCCCGCGCCAGCGACGTGCCACTCACCGCTGATGGCCGCACCGAGCGCAGGCATCGCCGGGGCTCCCACCAGCGCGCAGCCGAGGACCCGCCACACGCTCACCCCGCCCGAGGGGCCCGTCACCTCCCCGGCACCGCTGCGGGCCGGTACAGCCGCGCGACGACGTGCTCGCCGCGCGCCGGCCGGAGCTTGTCGGCGACGTGCCGGGAGCTCTCCTCCGAGAGAGCAAGAACCGCCCGGACGAGACCGGCGATGTCAGAGGTGGCGAGCGTGTCCACCGGTGCGACTCCTCGATCGAGGCCGGTTCGGCGGCTAGAGATGGTGCCGCCTGGAGACGAACAGCACGCTCGGCTCCGCGGACTCGTCGAAGCCGGAGTGCAACGCGATCACGAGCTGGAAGGCGACGACGTCGCATCCACCGTGGGTCAGGATCGGGCCGCTCGCGGTCCGACGCCGCGTCGGGGGTCGACCCCTGGCGCCAGGCACGACGACGCCCGGTCCACCGTGACGGTGGACCGGGCGTCGTCGGTCAGGCCGGGATCAGCCCTGGAAGCGCGGGAAGGCGCTCGCACCGGCGTAGACGCCGGCGTCGTCGAGCTCCTCCTCGATGCGCAGGAGCTGGTTGTACTTGTTGATGCGCTCGCCACGGGCGGGGGCACCGGTCTTGATCTGGCCGGCGTTCGTCGCGACCGACAGGTCGGCGATCGTCGTGTCCTCGGTCTCGCCGGAGCGGTGCGAGGTCATCGTCGTGAAGCCGTTGCGCTGCGCGAGGGAGACCGCGTCGAGCGTCTCGGTGAGCGAGCCGATCTGGTTGAGCTTGACCAGCAGCGAGTTGGCCGCCTTGAGCTGGATGCCCTTGGCGAGGCGCTCGGGGTTGGTGACGAACAGGTCGTCCCCGACGATCTGGACCTTGTCGCCGATGCGCGCCATGAGCGCGACCCAGGCCTCCCAGTCGTCCTCGGCCAGCGGGTCCTCGATGGAGACCAGCGGGTAGTCCGCGACGAGTGCCTCGTAGTACTCGATCATCGCGGCCGACTGCAGCTTCTGGCCCTCGAACGCGTACTTGTCGTCGGCGAAGAACTCCGTCGCCGCGACGTCGAGCGCGAGCGCGACGTCCTTGCCGGGCACGAAGCCGGCCTTCTCGATCGCGGTGATGATGAGGTCGAGCGCGGCACGGTTGCTCGGCAGGTTGGGGGCGAAGCCGCCCTCGTCGCCGAGACCCGTCGACAGGCCGTTGCTCTTCAGCACGGACTTCAGGGAGTGGTAGACCTCGGTGCCGGTGCGCAGCGCCTCACGGAACGTGGGGGCGCCGATCGGGGCGACCATGAACTCCTGGACGTCGACGTTGGAGTCGGCGTGCGACCCACCGTTGAGGATGTTCATCATCGGCACGGGCAGGACGTGCGCGTTGGGGCCGCCGACGTAGCGGAACAGCGGCAGGTCGGCCGAGTCGGCCGCGGCCTTGGCGACCGCCAGCGAGACGCCGAGGATCGCGTTGGCGCCGAGCTTGCCCTTGTTGGGCGTGCCGTCGAGCTCGATGAGCGCGGCGTCGACGAGACGCTGCTCGCTCGCCTCGAAGCCGATGAGCTCCGGGCCGATCTCGTCGATCACGGCGTTGACCGCGCCCTGGACGCCCTTGCCGCCGTAGCGGGGGTCGTCGCTGTCGCGGCGCTCGACGGCCTCGAACGCGCCCGTGGACGCACCCGAGGGGACGGCCGCGCGGGCGATGGTGCCGTCGTCGAGGGCGACCTCGACCTCGACAGTGGGGTTGCCGCGCGAGTCAAGAATCTCGCGGGCGCCGACGGCCTCAATGCTGGCCATGGCTGCTCCTTCGACAGACGGTGGGTTTGCCTCCCCAGCCTAGTGCCGCCGGTGACCACGTGCCGGGGGACCTTCGGCTGCTGGACACGACCCCCTGACCAGGGACGATGCGAGGCCGTCGGTCCGCTCCCCCCGGGGCGCCGGACGTGCGAGCATGCGACGTGACCTCCGGACCGCCCCCCGCGACACCCGTCGGGCCCGGCGCCGGGGTGCCCGCGGAACCCCCGGCCGCGCTCGTCGCGCGGCTGCGCGCGGCGGGCTGCGTGTTCGCGGAGGACGAGGCCGTGCTGCTGCTCGCCGCGGCGGCGGAGCGCCGGCGGACCGGCGGGCACGGCGCGGCTGCGCAGGCGCCCGACGGGTCGCCCGGCTCGTCGCCCGAGGACGAGGAGCCGCCCGGCGACGAGCCGGGCCCGGCCGAGGACGCGATGCTCGCCGCGCTCGTGGCACGCCGCCTCGCGGGCGAGCCCTTGGAGACCGTGCTCGGCTGGGTCGCGTTCGCGGGGCTGCGGCTGCTGGTCGGGCCGGGCGTGTTCGTGCCGCGGCGCCGCACGGAGCTGCTGGCGCGCACGGCGGTAGGGCTGGCCCGCGGCGCGGGGTCGACGCGTGCGACGGGGCCGGCGGTCGTCGTCGAGGCGTGCTGCGGCGTGGCACCCGTCGCCGCGGTCGTCGCGCGGGACGTGCCCGGGGCGGACGTGCACGCGGCCGACCTGGACCCCGTGGCCGTGACGTGGGCGGCCCGCAACCTCGCCGGCACGGGCCGCGCCTGGGCGGGCGACCTGCTCGACCCGCTGCCCGCGGACCTGCGCGGCCGGGTCGACGTGCTCGTGGCGAACGCCCCCTACGTCCCGCACGACGCGATCGCGACCATGCCGCCCGAGGCGCGCGAGCACGAGCCGCACCTCGCGCTCGACGGCGGCCCGGACGGCCTCACGGTGCAGCGTCGGCTGCTGGCCGCCGCGCCCGCGTGGGTCGCGCCCGGCGGGCACGTGCTCGTCGAGACCAGCGTCGGCCAGGCCGCGGCGACGCGGGCGGCGTGCCCGGCGGGCTGGGCGACCGAGGTGCTGCACGACGACGACGTCGACGGCACGGTCGTCGTCGCGCGCCGCCCCGGCTGACGCCCCGAGCACTCCCCCGGGCGTCCACGGACCGGGACAGGGCCGACGCGAGACCGGGCTCAGAGGGCGGATCGGCCCCGATCAGCGATCCCGGTCTCGCGAGCGGTCCGCCCGTTCAGGGGATGCGTCGCTCACCCGACCGCGCACGGGACGCCGCCGAGCGCGAACGACGTCGGACGCGGGTTGCTGCCCGTGTGCGAGCCGTTGAAGCCGATGTCGACCGACCCGCCCGGCGCGAGCGACCCGTTCCACGCGGCGTTGGTGGCCGTGACGCGGGCTCCGGACTGCGTCCAGGACGCCGACCAGCCCTGCGTCACCCGCTGCCCACCGTCGAGGCTGAACGTCAGCGTCCACCCCGACAACGCCGAGGTCCCGGTGTTGGTGACGCGGACACCCGCCGTGAAGCCGGTGTTCCAGTCGTTCGTCGTGTACGCGACCCGGCACGCGCGCGGGTCGGCGGGAGTCGGCGTGACGCTGGGCGTCGCCGTGACGGTCGGCGTGACGCTCGGCGTGGGCGTGACGCTCGGCGTGGGCGTGACCGTCGGCGTGACCCCGGGCGTCGCGGTCACCGAGGGCGTCGGCGTGGGCGTCGCACCGATGCGGGACGGGTCCACGATCCCCCAGTACGCGGGCTTGGCCTGCAGCGCGCCGTCGAACAGGAGCGGCGCCGCACCGGACCGCAGCCACGTCCGCGAGTCCTCCAGGCCCCAGATCGTGATCGACTCGAACGACGAGGCGTGACGCTCGAGCATCGCGAGCATGTCGCGGTAGTAGTACCCCTGCTCGAGCAGGCGGTCGGCGGGCGGCTGCGTCCACGACTCGCCGGAGTCGCGGTACGCGGAGACGTCGAGCTCGGTGACCGCCTGGGTCACGTCGAGGGCCTCGAACGCCTCGATCGTGTCCTCGACCATCGGGATCGAGCGACCGACCTCGACGTGCAGCTGGTGGCCCACGCCGTCGACGGGCACACCCTGGGCGAGCAGGTCGGTGACGAGCCGCAGGTACGGCGCGCGCTTGTCGGGGTACTCGGTGTTGTAGTCGTTGATGAACAGCAGCACCTCGGGGCCGAACGCGGCGCGGGCGTAGCGGAAGGCGTCGGCGATGTACGACGGTCCGAGGACCCGGTACCACTCGCTGCGGCGCAGGCCGTCGGGCTGGCTCTCGTCGATGACCTCGTTGACCACGTCGAACGCGAAGATCGGGTTGCCGGGCGTGCCGTACTCGCCGTACGTCTCGCGGTAGTGGTCGGCGACCGCCTCGATGTGGGTGCGCAGCCGCTCGCGCAGCAGCGCCTGGTCGGCCGCCGACGTGGTCAGCGCCGCACCGTCGCGCTGGAAGAACCAGTCCGGCGTCTGCTGGTGCCACAGCAGCGTGTGCCCGTAGACGCGCATGTCGTGCTCGATCGCCCAGTCGACCAGGCCGTCGGCCGCCGCGAACGTGAAGGTGCCCTCGGTCGGCTGGATCGCGTCGGGCTTCATCTGGTTGCCGGGCGTGATCTGCTCGGCGTGGTGCGCGAGCAGGTCGCCGCGGCCGCCGAGCAGGTCCTGCGGCTCCACCGCGATGCCGAACGGCACGGACACCGCGTCCGAGACGGGCGTCAGCGAGAGGTCGGGGGTGTAGCGGACGCCCGACACCAGGACGTCGTCGACCATGACGTCGGCGGGCGAGGAGACGGACTCGACGTAGAGCGACGCGGTGTCGAACAGGCCGGGGGTGTAGGTCGCCGTCACCTGCCGCCACTGGCTGGAGACGCCCTCGACGGTGGTGAGCGTCTCGTACGACGGCTGCCCGTCGAGGTCACGCTGCACCGAGACCCGCAGGTCGGCGGTGCCGGCGCCGTCGGGCAGCCGCAGCCACAGGCCGATCGTGTAGGTCGTGCCCGGCTCGAAGATCTCGGTGACAGGGATCAGCGCGCCGTCCCACGGGTCGACGCGGTCCTGCACCAGCAGGCTCCCGGCGCCCCGGGCACCGGTCGCCGTGGTGCTCACGCTCGCGGCGCCGCGCGCCTGCCAGCCGTCGAGGCCGGACTCGAAGTCGCTCGTCAGCACCACGGCCGGCGACAGCGCGCCGGCGGGGGTGGCGAGCGACGACACCAGGGCGCCGGCGGCGACCAGGGCGAGGGCGACCAGGGCCGCCGCAGCGGCGACGACGGGCCGGAGGGCCGACGGGACGGGACGGGCGGACGGCATGACGGGCTCCTCGCGCTGGGGTGGATCGTCACAGCACGACCCCGCGCGAGGCTAGGTCCGCACGTGCGGCGCGGTCAGCCCACGAACCGTTTCAGCACCGCAGGCGCGACGGGGCGGCGACGCAGGACGGGGCCACGACGCAGGACGGGCCACGACGCGGGACAGGGCGGCGACGCCACGCGTCACCGCCCTGCCCCGGCCTCGGTCCGCCTGCGTCAGCCGACCGTCAGCGGTGCGACGATCTGCTCCACCTGGTCCTTGGCGTCGCCGAACAGCATCGCGGTGTTCTCACGGAAGAACAGCGGGTTCTGCACGCCCGCGTACCCGGTGGCCATCGACCGCTTGAACACGATCACCTGCTTGGCCTTCCAGACCTCGAGCACGGGCATGCCCGCGATCGGCGACGACGGGTCGTCCAGCGCGGAGGGGTTCACGGTGTCGTTGGCGCCGATGACCAGCACGACGTCGGTGTCCGCGAAGTCGTCGTTGATCTCGTCCATCTCCAGGACGATGTCGTACGGCACCTTCGCCTCGGCCAGCAGCACGTTCATGTGCCCGGGCAGGCGGCCGGCGACCGGGTGCACGGCGAACCGCACGTCGACGCCCTGGCCGCGCAGCTTCGACACCAGGTCGGCCACGGGGTACTGCGCCTTGGCGACGGCCATGCCGTAGCCGGGGGCGATGACCACGCGCTGCGCGTCGCGCAGCATGTCGGCGACCTCGACCGCCGTGACCTCGCGGTGCTCGCCGTAGTCCGTGTCGCCCGCCGCGACCTTGCCGCCCTCGGCCCCGAACCCACCGAGGATCACCGAGACGAACGACCGGTTCATCGCCTTGCACATGATGAACGAGAGGATCGCGCCGGAGGACCCGACGAGCGCGCCGACGATGATGAGCAGGTCGTTGCTCAGCATGAACCCGGCCGCCGCCGCGGCCCACCCGGAGTACGAGTTGAGCATCGACACGACGACGGGCATGTCGCCGCCGCCGATCGACGCCACCAGGTGCCAGCCGAGCGCGAGGGCGACCACCGTCATCAGCGCGAGCGGCAGCAGGGAGTGGTCCGCCAGGAACCAGGCCATGAGCCCGCCCGACGCGACGAGCGCACCGAGGTTCAGCCAGTTGCGACCCGGCAGCATGAGCGGCGCGCTCTTGATCCGCGCCGACAGCTTGAGGAAGGCGACGATCGACCCGGTGAAGGTGACGGCACCGATGAGCACGCCGAGGAACACCTCGACCAGGTGGACCGCGTCCGGCTCCTCGGTGAGGAACGAGTTGAAGCCGACGAGCACGGCCGCCAGGCCGACGAACGAGTGCAGCACCGCGATCATCTCGGGCATCTGCGTCATCTCGACGCTGCGGGCGCGCCAGATGCCGATGCCCGCACCGAGCGCGAGCGCCATGGCGATGAGGAACAGCGTCACGGGCACGGCCCGCTGGGAGACGTCGGCGGCGAGCGCGACCGTGGCGAGCAGCGCGAGGGCCATGCCCGCCATGCCGTAGAGGTTGCCGCGACGGGCGGTCTCCTGCTTGCTGAGCCCTGCCAGGGACAGCACGAAGAGGATCGCCGCGATCAGGTAGACGGCCTGGGCCAGTGACGTGAGCACGCCCGTCACGCCTCCTTCCGGAACATGTGGATCATGCGGAACGCGACGAGGAACCCGCCGAAGATGTTGATCGCGGCGACCGTGGCGGCCACGAACGCGAGGGTGCTGACCACCCAGCTCGAGTGCCCGATCTGCAGCAGCGCGCCGACCAGGATGATGCCGCTGATGGCGTTGGTGGTGGCCATGAGCGGGGTGTGCAGCGAGTGGCTGACGTTCGAGATGACGTAGTAGCCGACGACCACCGCGAGCGCGAACACGGTCGCGTGCCCGAGGAACGAGGCGGGCGCGGCCGTCAGCGCGAGCACCGTGAGCACGGCACCCAGCCCCGCGAGCACGGCGTTGCGACGCCCACGGCGCTGCGCGGCGGCGACCGCAGCGGCCTTCTTCGCGGCGGCCTCCTCCGGCGTCTCGACGGGAGCGGGCGCGACGGCGGCCGGCGCGGCGGAGACGGCGACGGGCGGCGGGGGCCACGTGACGTCGCCCCCCGTGGTCACGGTCATGCCGCGCTGCACCGGGTCGTCGAGGTCGAGGACGAGCTCGCCGTCCTTGCCCGGCGTGAGCAGGGCCAGCAGGTGCACGACGTTGGTGCCGAAGAGCTGCGAGGTGTGCTGCGGCATGCGGCTGGGCAGGTCGGTGTAGCCGAGGATGATCACGCCGTTGTCCGACACGACGCGCTCGCCGGGGACCGTCAGCTCGCAGTTGCCGCCGCCGGAGGCCGCCAGGTCGACGATCACCGAACCCGGCCGCATCGCGGCGACCATCTCCTTGGTGATGGTCCGCGGCGCCTGCCCGCGCACGAGCGCGGTGGTGACGACGACGTTCGCCCACGCGGTCTGCTCGGCGTACATCTGCGCGGTGAGGCGCTCCTGCTCGGCCGTGAGCTCGCGGGCGTAGCCGTCCGTCGAGACCTCCTGGCTGGCGCCCTCGGCCTGCACGAACGTCGCGCCCATGGACTCGATCTGCTCGCCCACCTCGGGCCGCACGTCGAACGCGCGGACCTGGGCGCCCAGGCTGCTGGCGGTGCCCAGGGCGGCGAGCCCGGCGACGCCGGCGCCGATGACGAAGACGTTGGCGGGCGGGGTCTTGCCCGCGGCGGTCATCTGACCGGTGAACATGCCGCCGAACTCCTCGGCGGCCTCGATCACGGCGCGGTACCCCGCGACGTTCGACAGCGTCGACAGCACGTCGAGCGCCTGCGCGCGGGAGATGCGCGGCACGGCGTCGAGGGCCAGGGCGGTGATGCCGAGGGCCGCCAGACGCTCGGCGAGCCCCGGGTCCGCGAACGGCGCCATCGTGGCGACGAGCGTGGCACCGCGGCGCATCGTGCCGACGTCGGCCGGCAGGTGCACGGCGGTGACGACGTCGCTCGCCATGACCTCGGCGCGCTCGGTCACCGTCGCGCCGGCCGCCCGGTACGCGTCGTCGGTGAACGTCGCGGCCGCGCCGGCGTCGTGCTCGACGAGCACGTCGTACCCGAGGCCGCTGAGCTTCGCGACGGTCGCGGGCGTGGCGGCGACGAGCCGCTCTCCCGGGCGCTGCTCGCGCGGGACGCCGATCCTCATGCGTGCTCTCCTTCGACGGTGACGGGGGGCGGGCGGGGCCCGCTCGCAGGCTCATCTTCGCCGTCCCGGACCGGTGACGGGTCGGACCTTGGACCCGGTAAGCGTATTCCGAGCCCGCTTCGGGCGGACGAGTCCTTGGTCACCCTCTCGTCGTCTCACCTCCCGAGACGCACGCCTCGACGCCGTCGCCCACCGTTGGACGACCCCCGACGCCCTGCGGGACCACGCTCCGCCGAACCCGCCACCGGGTGCCCCCGCCCGCGCGCCGGACGCCCCCGGGCCACCTCGGGGTGGCGTCGACCGGTCAGTGCTCGACCGGTCAGTGCTCGACCGGGAGGTGCTCGGCTGGTCGGTGCTCGACCGGGAGGTGCTCGGCTGGTCGGTGCTCGACCGGTCGGTGCTCGACGTCGCGGGCGACGCACTCCCACCTGGCCGTCGCCGCGCGCAGCGCCGTCTCCGCGTCGACTCCCCCGGCGTGGGCGGCGACGACGAGGGCCAGGAGCGCGTCGCCGACGGCCTCCGGGGTGGCCGGCGGTGCGACCGGGGCCGTCGTGCCGTCGGGGTCGCGGCGGCCGCCCGGCGCGGTCGACGCGACGGGCGCAGCAGCACGGTCGAGCAGACCGGCACGGTCCCCGCGGACGACGAGCCGCTGGGCCCGCGCGAGCGCGCCGAGCGACGCGGGGACGCCGTCGAGGACGGACGTGCGCCCGGGCTTCTCGGCGCGCTTGAGCCCCTCCCACCGGGCGTCGACCGCGCGCGCGTCGAGCTCCTCGGCATCCCCCGTCGTGAAGACGTGCGGGTTGCGCCGCACCAGCTTGGCCGCGAGCGCGTCCGCGACGTCGCCGACGTCGAACGGCTCGTCGGGGTCCTCGGAGGCCAGGCGGGCGTGGACCAGCACCTGCAGCAGCAGGTCCCCGAGCTCCTCGCGCATCCCGGCGCGGTCGCCGGCCTCGACGGCCTCGACCAGCTCGTGCGCCTCCTCGACCGCGTACGGCAGCAGCGACGCGTGCGTCTGCTCCGCGTACCAGGGGCAGCCGCCGGGCGAGCGCAGCCGGTCCATCACCTCGACGACGCGCGCGAGCGCTGCGGCCCTCCGCCCGACATCGGCCGACGTCGCGGGGTCCTGCGGCGCCGGCGGACCCTGCGGCGCCGGACCGGTCATGGGCGTGCCAGGACCCGAGGTCAGGGCGTCGGGACCGGCTCGAGCGCCGGCTCGTCGGCGGGAGCGGCCTCGAGGCCGCCCGCCGGGACGATCCACGACGGCTGCTCGGGCGGCACGACGCCGAGGTCGATCGTGAACTCACCGAACCGGGGGTTCACCTCGATGTCCGCGTCGAGGACCCGTGCCTGGTACTCGGCGACGGCGGCGGCCGGGTCGGGCGCGTCCTGCAGCGCCGCCAAGGCCAGGGAGTAGCGGGCGATGGCCACGGCACCCGGGCCGAACTCCATCCCGGCTGCCTCCTCCGGACCGACGGCGCGCTCCGCCACCGTGCGCAGCAGGTCGAGTGCCTGCTGGTCGCTCACGCCGGCGCCCTGCTCGGCGGCGAGCTCGGTCGCGAACGGCTCGGTGATGAGGATGCCCAGGACGTTCTGCGGCGCGACTCCCTGGAGAATCGGGGCCATCTCCTCGAACGCCGTCGCGAGCTCGGCCGTCGTGATCGCACGACCGTCGACCAGGGCCGCGTCGCCCGGGTGCGTCGAGCACCCCGCGAGCAGCCCGCCCGTCACGACCGCAGCCGCCACCAGGACGCGCCCTCGCGTCCGTCGTCCCACCGCCACCAGGGCCTCCTGCTCACGTTCCGTCGGGGTCGCGAGCCATCGTAGGCCCTGGTGGTGTGCCCCTCGTCACGGGGCCCGGCGCGCACGCCGCCGGGACGCACCGCCTCAGCGCGCCGCCGTGCCCGCGGCCGCCGCGGCCGAGACGTCCCCGCGGACCACCGCGTCGATGAACTGCCGCGCCCACGTGAGCACCTCGCGCCCGTGCAGCGGCTTGCCGCCGATGCGCGCGGTGGTCGGGAACGGCACGAGCACCGTGCGCACCGCCGGCTTGAGCACCGACCCCGGGTACAGCCGCTTGAGCCGCAGCTGCGCGGACTCCGGCAGCTCGACCGGCGCGAACCGCACGAACCGGCCCTGCGCGGTGACGTCCGCGATGCCGGCGGCCCGCACGTGCAGCCGGAACTGCGCGACCTCGAAGAGGTTGTCGACGGCGGCGGGCACCGGCCCGTACCGGTCGACGAGCTCGGCGTGCACCTCGCGCAGCGTCGCCTCGTCGGTCGCTGCGGCGATCTTGCGGTACGCCTCCAGACGCAGCCGCTCGTGGGCGATGTAGTCGTGCGGCACGTGCGCGTCGACGGGCAGCTCGATCGTGACGTCGGGCAGCTCCTCGGCCGCCTCACCCTTGAACGACGCGACCGCCTCGCCCACCATGCGCACGTACAGGTCGAACCCGACGCCCTCGATGTGCCCGGACTGCTCCCCGCCCAGCAGGTTGCCCGCACCGCGGATCTCGAGGTCCTTCATGGCCACGGCCATGCCGGCGCCGAGGTCGGTGTGCGCGGCGATGGTCTGCAGGCGGTCGTGCGCGGTCTCGGTGAGCGGCACCTCCGGCGGGTACAGGAAGTACGCGTACGCCCGCTCGCGCCCGCGGCCCACGCGCCCGCGCAGCTGGTGCAGCTGCGAGAGCCCGAGCCGGTCGGCCCGCTCGAGGATGAGGGTGTTCGCGTTCGAGATGTCCAGGCCGGTCTCGACGATCGTCGTGCAGACCAGCACGTCGAACTTCTTCTCCCAGAAGTCGACGATGACCTGCTCGAGCCGGTGCTCACCCATCTTGCCGTGGGCGACCGCGATGCGGGCCTCGGGCACGAGCTCGTTGAGCCGCGACGCCACACGCTCGATCGACTCGACCTTGTTGTGCACGAAGAAGACCTGACCCTCGCGCAGCAGCTCACGCCGGATCGCGGCCGAGATCTGCTTCTCCTCGTACGGCCCGACGAACGTCAGCACCGGGTGGCGCTCCTCCGGCGGCGTGGCCAGCGTCGACATCTCGCGGATGCCCGTGACGGCCATCTCGAGCGTGCGCGGGATCGGCGTCGCGCTCATCGCGAGCACGTCGACGTTGGTGCGCAGCGCCTTGAGCGTCTCCTTGTGCTCGACGCCGAAGCGCTGCTCCTCGTCGATGATGACGAGCCCCAGGTCCTTGAACCGCACGCTGCCGGTGATGAGCCGGTGCGTGCCGATGACGACGTCGACGGACCCGTCCGCCAGCCCGTCGATGACCTCGGTCGACTCCTTGGCGCTCTGGAACCGGGACAGCGCCTTCACGTTCACCGGGTACGGCGCGTACCGCTCGGTGAACGTGTCGAGGTGCTGCTGCACCAGCAGCGTCGTCGGCACCAGCACGGCGACCTGCTTGCCGTCCTGCACGGCCTTGAACGCCGCGCGCACCGCGATCTCCGTCTTGCCGTAGCCGACGTCGCCGCAGACCAGGCGGTCCATGGGGACCGTCTTCTCCATGTCGGCCTTGACCTCGTCGATCGTGGCCAGCTGGTCCGGCGTCTCGACGTACGCGAACGCGTCCTCGAGCTCGCGCTGCCAGGGCGTGTCGGGGCCGAACGCGTGGCCCGGCGTCGCCATGCGCGCCGAGTACAGCCGGATCAGCTCGGCCGCGATCTCCTTGACGGCCTTGCGCGCGCGGCCCTTGGTCTTCTGCCAGTCCGAGCCGCCCATGCGGTTGAGCGTCGGGGACTCGCCGCCGACGTACTTCGTGACCTGGTCCAGCTGGTCGGTGGGCACGTACAGCCGGTCCCCCGGCTGGCCGCGCTTGCTCGACGCGTACTCGACCACCAGGTACTCGCGGGTCGCCGCCGACGCGCCCGAGCCGATCGTGCGCTGCACCAGCTCGACGAACCGCCCGACACCGTGCTGCTCGTGCACCACGAAGTCGCCGGGGCGCAGCTGCAGCGGGTCGACGACGTTGCGCCGCCGGCTCGGCATGCGGCGCATGTCGCGGGTGCTCGACCCGGCCCGCCCCGTGAGGTCGGCCTCGCTGAACACCGCGAGGTGCAGGCCCTCGTGCACGAACCCGGGGCCGACCGGCGCGGGCGTGACCAGCACGACCCCGCCCTCGGGCTCGTCCGGGACGGTGGCGACCAGGCGTGCCGGGACGTCGGCCGCCCGGAGCTGCTCGACCATGCGCTGCGCCGGGCCGTGGCCGTCGGTCGCGAGCACCAGCCGCCACCCGTCGTGCTGCAGGCGGCGGACGTCGTCGACGGCCCGCGCGACGTCACCGCGGTACCGCTCGACCTCGCGCGCCCCGACGACGAGGGTGCGGACGTCGCCCTCCGCGCCCGGCCCGTCCGACGCCCCGCCGTCGCCGGTCACCGCGTCCGCGTCGAGCGTGAAGCCCGACAGCGTCCACCAGCCCAGCGCGCGCACCGCGGCCAGCCCGCGCACCTCGGCGAACGACGCGAAGGACGCCGCCGACAGGTCCAGCGGCGTGGCCGCACCCGCCGCGGCCGACGTCCACGCGGCCTCGAGGAACTCCCGGGTCGTGGCCACCAGGTCGTGCGCCCGGCGACGCACGCGCTCGGGGTCGACGACGACCAGCAGCGACTCCTCGGGCACCAGGTCGAGCACGGGCACCATCCGGTCGACCAGCACCGGGGCGAGGGACTCCATGCCCTCGACGGCGATCCCCTCGGCCAGCCTGTCGAGCATGTCCAGCGCCCCGGGCAGCTGCTCGCGCAGCGACGCGGCACGGGCGCGGACCGCGTCCGTCAGCAGGATCTCCCGGCACGGCGGGGCCCACAGGCCGTGGTCGGCCACCTCGAGGCTGCGCTGGTCGGCCACGGAGAACCAGCGGATCTCCTCGACGTCCTCGCCCCACAGCTCGATGCGCAGCGGATGGTCCTCGGTGGGCGGGAACACGTCGAGGATGCCGCCGCGCACGGCGAACTCCCCGCGTCGCTCGACCATGTCCACGCGCGTGTACGCGGCGTCGACGAGCCGCTGGGCGAGGTCGTCGAGGTCGACCGTGTCACCCGTGTGCACCTCGACCGGAACCAGCTCGCCCAGCCCCTCGACCACCGGCTGCAGCAGCGCCCGCACCGGCATGACCAGCACCCGCACGGGACCGGACGGCCCGGGCTCGGGGTCCGGGTGCGCCAGGCGGCGGAACACCGCGAGGCGGCGCGCCACCGTGTCCGACCGGGGGCTCAGCCGCTCGTGCGGCAGCGTCTCCCAGCTCGGGAGGACGGCGACGTCGTCGTCGGGGAGGTAGCAGCGCAGCGCGCCCGCCAGCTCGTCCGCGTCGCGACCCGTGGCGGTGACCACGACGAGCGGCCGGCCCGCGGCGCCCTGCGTGCCGGCACCCGCGGTCGGGTGGGCACCGGCCAGCGCCGCGAGCAGCGGGGGCCGGATGCCGGCGGGCCCGACGACGTCGAGCTCACCGCGCGCGCGCACGGAGGCGACCGCCTCGGCGGCGGCGGGGTCGCCGAGGAGAGCGGGCAGGAGGCCGGTGAGATCCATGGGGTCCTTGGGCAGCATCGATCACCCGACACCCCGGGGGGCGGCGGGGGTGGCAAGGCGTCGGTCCCAGTCTACGGAGGTCGACGTGGCGGGCAGCCCGGCGGGCGACGCCGGGTTTCACCCGGGGGGCGTGTGGGCGCGACGGCGGCCGGGTGCCAGTCTGGAACGGCCGATGTGCCCGTTTCGTCCGGATCGAGGTGGCACGCATGCGGTTCGAGGGTGTGCAGGCCCTGCGGTTCGTCGCGGCGTTCCTCGTCCTGGTCACGCACGCGTCGTTCTACGCCTCGGCCCGGCTCGACCCGTCCGTGGGCACCTGGTGGTTCGGCGCGGTCGGGGTGGACGTCTTCTTCGTCATCTCGGGCTTCGTCATGATGGTGAGCACCCCCGGACTGTCGCGCGACGGCGACGGCGCCCTGCGGTTCGGCTACCGCCGGGTGATCCGGATCGCACCGATGTACTGGATCGCCACGACCGTGAAGATCCTCACCGTCATGGCGGTCCCGACGGTCGCGCTGCACCCGGACCTGTCCCCCGGCCGCGTCCTGGCGTCCTACTTCTTCCTGCCGACGCGCGGGCCCACGGGCGAGACCGGCGTCATCCTCGGTGTCGGGTGGACGCTCGTGTTCGAGATGCTGTTCTACCTGCTCTTCACGCTGGGCCTCGCGCTCCGGCTGGATCCGATGCTGTTCTCCGGCGGCGCGCTGATGCTGGTCGCCGCCGGCTCGTTCCTGCGCCCCGAGACCGGGTGGCCGGTGTGGTCGTACCACTTCAGCTTCATCGTCGTGTACTTCGTCATCGGCATGGCACTGGGCCGGCTGGTGCTCTCCGAGCGGCTGCGCCCGCACACGCCGCGCGTCGCGGCCGGGGCGGTCGCCGCGACGCTCGTCATCGCGTTGCTGCCCGGCGGCGTGGCCTGGGAGAACAGCTCACCGCTGCGCGTCGTGGCGGTCACGGCGTTCGTCACGTGCGTCGTGGCCGCCGAGCCGCTGCTGCGCGGCCGCCTGCCACGGCCCGCGCTGTTCCTCGGCGACGCCTCGTACTCGCTCTACCTGTTCCACCCGCTCGTCGGACCGGTCGTGCCGGTGGTGCTGGCGCGCGCGGGGCTCATCGACCACACGGTCGCGACCGTCCTCACCATCGTGCTGGCGGTCGCGGCCGGGGCGTTCCTGTTCCGGTTCGTCGAGCGTCCCGTGACCGGCCGGCTGCGGGGCCTGGAGCCCCGGGTGGCGCGCGTCGTCCTGCGACGTCGGCAGCCCGCGCCGGCCGCTGTGCCGGCGGACGCCACGGCCCGGCCGGACACGGCGACGTGAGCGCGGACGGCACGCTCGGCGCCCCCGCGGGTGTCGAGCGGGAGACGGCCACGGCGGCCGGCACCCGGGCCCCGGC
Source organism: Cellulomonas wangleii (assembly GCF_018388445.1). Taxonomy (NCBI): domain Bacteria; kingdom Bacillati; phylum Actinomycetota; class Actinomycetes; order Micrococcales; family Cellulomonadaceae; genus Cellulomonas; species Cellulomonas wangleii. Next base: position 1,002,725 of record NZ_CP074405.1, on the reverse strand, counting down.
GGGCACAGGCACGTCGGCAGGCACAGGCACGTCGGCAGGCACAGGCACGTGGGCCGACCGGGTGTCGTTCGCCCGCAGCAGCACGGTGCTCGTCGCGGCGTACCTGGCGTCCCGCGTGCTCGTGCTCGGGGCGGTCGACCTGGCGCGCCGGCAGCAGGACCTCGGGTGGACCCGGGCGCTGGCGCCCTGGGACGGGCCGTTCTACCTGTCGATCGCCGCGCACGGCTACCCCGACGTCGTCCCGGCGGCGGACCAGCCGGACCTGGCGACCGCGGCGTTCTTCCCCCTGTTCCCGCTGCTGGTGCGCGGGGTCGCGGAGGTGACCGGCGCCCCGCTGGTCGCGGCGGGGATCGCGCTGAACCTGCTGCTGGGGGTCGCGGCCGTCGTCGCGGTGCACGCGGCCGGCCGCACCGTGCTGTCGGCGGGGACGGCGTTCCTCGCGGCGCTCGTGGTCGTGGCCATGCCGGGCGCGGCGACGTTCTCGCTGCTCATGGCGGACCCGCTGTTCGTGGCCCTGGCCGCGTGGTGCCTGGTGCTGCTCGCGCGCCACCGCTGGCTCGGCGCCGGCCTGGTGGCCGTGGCGGGCACCGCGACGCGGCCCAACGCGGTCGGGCTGGTCGCGGCCGCGGCCGTCGCGTCGTACCTCGCGCTGCGCCGGGACCGGGACGTCACGAGCCTGGTCGCCCCGGCCCTGGCCCCGCTCGGCACGCTCGGGTACTGGGCCTACCTGTGGTGGCGCACGGGACAGCCGGACGCCTGGTTCGTCGTGCAGGAGCGCTTCTGGCACCAGCAGCTCGACTTCGGGGTCCAGTTCGCGTACCTCGTCACGGGCTTCTCCGAGCTGGTCCACGACCACACCTACCTGGTGATGTGGTCGGGCTTCCTCTGGCTGGCGGTGGTCGCGTGGGCCGTGTGGCGCGGGGCGCGCATCCCCGCGGTCCCCACCGCGTACACCGCGGTCCTGCTGGGCCAGATGCTCGCCTACAGCGGCCTGGGACCGCGCCCCCGGTTCCTGCTGGCGGCGTTCCCGCTGGTCTGGCTGGTCGTGCAGCGCTTGGGCCGGCGGCTCGTGCTGCTGCTGTGCGGGATGCTGCTGACCGCCCAGGTGCTGCTCGCGTGGGCCTACACCTCGCAGTACGTGATCCCGTGAGCGCCGCGCGCGGCACCGTCGTGTCGGTGATGCCCCGCCACGCCGGCCTGGGCAACCGCATGCGGGCCCTGCTGGGGGCGCGGTCGCTCGCGCGGCGCGAGGCGCGGGGGTTCGCGTACGTGTGGCCCACGGGGCGGTCCTTCGGCGCGCAGCTCAGGGACCTGTGGGACGACGACGCACGGGACGACGCTGCACAGGACCGCGCACGCGACGACGCGCTGCGCCGGCTGCCGGGCGTCGCGCACCGGGCGCTGCGCCTGCGGTACCCCCACCGCGACTGGTCGCTGCACTGGCTGGACGACGCGCGGGACGAGCGGGTGTGGCTGGTCCGCACCGGGCACGCGCTCGTGCTGCCCGACGACGCCCAGCCGTGGCCCCACCTGCTGCGCGAGCTGCGGCCGGCCCCCGCGGTCGCCGACCGGGTGGTCCGGCTCGCGCGGCGCCTGGCGGGCGAGCCGTACGTCGGCGTGATGGTGCGGGCCCACCACGCGTCGCACCCCGAGACGCTGCGGTGGTCGCCGGTCGGGTGGTTCGTCGAGCGCATGCGCCGGATCGAGCAGGAGCAGCCGGGGGTCCGGTTCCTCCTCTCGTGCGACGTCCCGCGGGTGCAGCACGAGCTCCTCGCGGCGTTCCCCGGTGCCGTGGCGCAGGACGACAAGGGCGCGTACAACTCGCGCCACGGGCTCGTCGCGGCCGTCGCGGACCTGTACCTGCTGGCCGGGGCCAGCCACCTGCTGGGACCGCACTACTCGAGCTTCCCCGAGCTGGCGGTGCACCTCGCCGGACCGCCGCGGGTGCTCGAGACGTCGCGGACGCCGACGCGCGACGGTCTGCCGCTCGTCACGGTGCCGGACCCGCTGCGCCCGCACGTGGGGCGCAGGGACGTCGCCGCCGGGTCGACCGCGCGCGACCAGCACACGGACTGACCGCCGCCCGCCCCTCCTACCGGCGGTCCGCCGCGGGCACGGACGACACCCCCGCGGGGCCCTGCGACGCGCGGCGCGCCACGTCGCGCCGGACGTACCGCACCCCCGGGACCAGCTGGCAGACCAGCACCGCGAGCGCCGACGCGAGCACGGGCCCGGCCGCACCGAGGCGCCCCACCAGCCACCACGTGAGCAGCACGTTGCTCACGCACATGCTCAGCACCGGCACCACCTGGAAGCGCAGCCCCGCCTCGTCCGTCATGTACATGCCGACGGGGTACAGGACCGCCTGCACCAGCACGAACCCGCACCACCCGAGGACGACCCCGGCGCCGAGGTGCAGCGCACCGTCGGTCACCAGCGCCTCGAGCGCGGGCAGCGCGAGCACCAGGACGCCCAGCGCGAGCACCGCCGCGACCCCGAACGCCACGCTGAGGCGGAACGGCGCCACCACGTCGTCCTGCGCCCGGGCACGGGCGAAGTGGGGCCACAGGCTCAGCCCGGCGGACAGCACGACCTGCATGACCAGGCCGAACATCTGCCCGGCGAAGACGTACTGCGCGAGCGCGTCCGTGCTCGCCAGGTGCGAGAGGAACAGCCGGTCGGTCTGCATCGCCACGGGCATCGCGACCGACTGCACGAGCATCGGCACGGCCGTCGCCGCGACGGGCACCCCCGGCACGGCCCGGACCCGCGGCACGTCGCGCAGCGCCCGGCCCACCTGGGGGGCGACGACCCGCGCGGCGACGGCGAGGACGACCGCCGAGACCACCGACGCGGCCGCGTACGAGACCAGCGCCACCCAGTCACCGGCCGCCCGGCCCAGGAGCGTGAGCGCCAGGACACCGGCGAGGAACAGCGGCGAGACCAGACCCTGCAGCACCGTCTGCGCCGCCGTCCGCCGCAGCCCGACCAGGATCCTGCTGCCGACACCCAGCGGCAGCGACAGCCCGAACAGCGCGAGGCAGAGCGTCGCGACGACGTCACCGCCGGGCGTCAGGCCGTCCCCCAGCAGCAGCGGCCACCACCCGCCCACCTGCACCACGACGCACAGCGCGGCGACGACCAGCCCGGACACCGTCAGCAGCCGGAAGGCTGTGGTCAGCACCCGGTGGACGCTGCGCGCCCGCGCCGGGTCGTCGGCGTGCGCGACGGCGTTCAGGACGACCGCGCCGATCCCCAGGTCGGCGAACGGCAGCAGGTTGCGCAGGCCGTTGAGCAGGCCGTACTGGGCGTAGGCGGCCACCCCGAAGTGCTCGATGACGACGCGGGTGCTGACGACCCCGAGCAGCCCGCCGAGCGCGACGACGCCCGCGCGGGCCCCGGCGGTGCGCACCAGGTCCCCCCACACCGCCCTCACGGGGGCGCCCGCCCGACGGTCCGCGAGTCCGTGACGGCGAGCGCCACGGCGAGGACCATCACCGCGATCGACGTCGAGAAGAACGGGCTGAACAGCAGGTCCCACGCCACCAGCGAGGTCACCAGCACGCGCAGCGCGGAGGCCTGCCGGCGGGCGAGCGCCCGCACGAGACCGGCGGCCGCCAGCCCGGTGACCGTCACGGCGAGCACGGCACCGGGCGGACCGAGGCGGATCCACAGGTCGCCGAGGACGGAGTGGACCTCGAACCCCGACCCGAACAGGTACCGCTCGACGTAGCCGTTGTCCGGGTCGTACCGCAGCTGCGCCATCCCGGCCTTGGCCGTGAGCACGTCCCCGTGGTCGGGCAGGAGCCCGGAGCCGTACCCCCACGGCTGCGCGCCGAGCAGCGCCGCGGTGGCGCCCATCTCCGGCCGGGCGCCGGCCAGCACGAACCCGCTCGTGTCGATCTGGGCCTGCGTGCGGGCGCGGGCGCTCTCCCCGAAGACGCCCTCGACGAGCATCGCCTGGATCGAGAAGACGGCGATGACGCCCAGCAGCGCGAGCTGCACGACCGTGCGCGTCACGGTCGAGCGGGGCGCCAGGGCGCCGGCCGCGCGCTGCCACACGAGCACGGCGGCCGTCACCACCAGCAGCGAGGCGCCGGAGCGCGCGTCGTTGGCGGCCGAGACGGCGGCGAGCGCCAGCACGGCGACCACCTGCACGAGCACCGAGGACACGGTCAGGCAGGCGCCGAGCACGAGCACCGTGACGGGCACCGAGAGCTCGTACTTCCACGGGTCGGTGCTGCCCGCCGCACGGGGCAGCGCCGACGCGAGCATGCCCGCGCCGTACAGCACGACCACCGTGCGGGGCGCCAGCACGCGGTGCGCCCAGACCAGCACGCCCGCGGACGTCACCACGACCGCGACCCCGGACGCCGTCAGGCGTGCGCCGTAGGGGTCGGGCGCGCGGGTGCCGGCGCCGGCCAGGGTCAGGTACGCGCCGCACAGGACCGCCGCGACGGCGAGCCCGAGCAGCAGGCGTCCGGCGCGGTACCGCCACCAGACCGGCAGCCACACGGGCGTGAGCAGCACCGCGACCAGCAGCCCGAGCGTGAGGCCGACCGCGAGCTGGGTCCAGAACCCCACGCACACGCACGCGACGACGGCCGTCGCACGGTCCAGCGCACGGCCCGGCGCACGGTCCCCCGGGACCGTGGCCAGGGGCACGCGTCCTGCGGGGGTGGGCGGTGCCGCGGGGACCGGGACCGTCGCGGGCGCCGTGACCGCCGCGGACCCGGGCCGCTGCGGCACGGGCGCCGCGCCCGGCGCGGCCGCACTCACCCGAGCACGCCCGCGAACACCGCGGCCGGCTCACCGGGCAGGACGTCGACCACGAGCGTCACGTCCGCCGCGGTGCCGTCCGCGAGCCGGAACAGGAAGACGCCGGTGCCGGACGCGCCCGGGGCGAGCGACCCGGCGAGGGGCCGTCCGCCGGGCTCGACCAGGGCGACCAGCGGCACCCCGGCGGTGGACGCGTTGACGGCCACGAGCGCCAGGTCGACGGGGGTGTCACCCTCGTTGGTCACCTCGACCGTGCACCGCACCGCGGGGCCGGCGATCTCGCCCGGGCTGGTCGCGACCCCGTCGACGCGCTCCACCGCGGCCAGGCGCACCGCGGCGCCGGCCGTGCGCGCCGCCTCCCGCGGCCCGACGGCGGGCAGCTCCAGGGGGGCCACCGGTGGAGCGCCGGCCGCGGCCGCGTCCGGTGGTGCGACCGGGTCCGCCGTCTCCCCGCCGGGCGACGCGGCCGCGTCGGCCGGGGCCCGGGCACCGTCCGGTGCGTCGCCCCCGGCGGTGGTCGGTGCCACCGCCGTCGGCCCGCTCGCACGCGCCGGCGCCGCGCCGGCGCCCCCGCCGTCGGCGGCCGCGTTCAGCAAGCCCGACACGACCGCGGCCAGGACGCCGGCACCGAGCGCTCCTGCGACGACGACCCGGCGGCGGCCGGTGCGCGGCGGCCCCGACGTCACGCCGCACCCTCGTCACCACCGGCGCGGGCCGCCGGGGTGGGTGACGGCTCACCGACGCCACGCGCCGCACCGGCCGGGACGGGGACGGGGACGGGCTCGGCCGGCCCGGGCACCGCGGCCGGTCGCCGCGGCGAGGGCGGGCGCAGCCGCTCGGCGTACCGCGCGCGCGTCCGCAGCGGCGCGCCACCGAGCACGAGGCCGAGGACGTGCCCGCCGGCCAGGCGCAGCCGCGCGACCGTCCGTCGCAGCCGGCGCCCGCGCGTCGTCCCCGGCCGGACCACGACCAGCACGCCGTCGGCCCGGGACGCGAGCCACAGGGCGTCGCTCAGCGCGAGGGCCGGCGGGCTGTCGAGCACCACGTGGTCGTACGCCGCGCGGGCGTCGCGCAGCACCGCGGCGAGCGCGTCGGACGCGAGCAGCGGCCCCGGGTCGGACGGCAGCGGGCCGCTGGTCAGCACCGTGAGCCGGTCCGGGCCCCAGGGACGCCCCACCGCGGCCGACGCGTCCCCCGCCAGGACGTCGGTCAGGCCCGGCGCGGGCGGCAGCCCGGTGGCCCGGGCGACGGTCGGGTGCCGCAGGTCGGCGTCGACGAGCAGGACGCGGCGCCCCAGGCCGGCCAGGGCGACCGCGAGCCCGAGCGCGACGGCGCTGCGACCCTCCTCGGCGTCACCCGACGCGACGAGCAGCACCTGCCGCGGCTGCGCGGCGTCCCCCGGCAGCAGCGTCGCGAGCAGGGAGCGGAACGCCTCCGCCTGGGCACCCGCCGGGTCCGCGGTCATCTCGGCCGCCGGGCCGACGCCGGGTGGCGTGGCCGGCAGCTCCGCGAGCACGGGGGCGTCCGCCGCGCGGGCCGCCTCCTCGGCGCTCGCCGGCCGGGTGTCGAGCACCCGCCGCAGGACGGCGTAGGCGCACCCGAGGAGCGCGCCCAGCAGCAGCCCGCTCGCCACGAGGAACCGGGTGTTGGGCGCGACCGGCGCCTGCGCCGCGGTGGCCGGTGCGATGACGGTCACCCGCACGGCGGAGGCCTCCTGCGCGCCGCGCGGCGACACCTGCGGGACCGCGTCCGCCAGGCTCGCCGCCACCGCGTCCGCGACGGCCCGGGCCTCCTGCGGCGACGGCTGCGCCACCGAGATCTCGATGACCGACGTGTCGAGCGGCGAGTCCACGCGCACCTGGCGGGCCAGGTCGCTCGGGGTCGTCGCGAGCCCCAGGTCCTCGATGGCGTGCTCCAGCACCAGCGGCGAGGACGCCAGCACCGTGTAGGACGCCATGAGGTTCTGGACGTAGGTGGCGCCCTGCAGCAGGTCGACCGGCGACTCGCCCTGCTGCGCGGCGAGCATCACGGACGCGGTCGACCGGTACTGCGCGGGCTGCGAGGCCGCGTAGAGGTAGCCGACCACGCCGCCCGCGAGCGCCGTCAGCACGATCACCACCCAGTGGCGGGCCAGCGCGCCGGTGTACTCCTGGACCGTCATGCGCAGCTCCCACCGGCCGGGCGCCCGCGGCGGGCGGACCGGGTGCTCACCTGGCTCATCCCTCACCTCCGGGCGGTGCGTCGGGCGCGAGGGCGTCCGGTGCGACGGCGTCCGGTGCCGCCGGCGCCGGCGCCTTCGGTGCCGTGACCTCCGGGGCCGTGACGTCGGGCGCCGTGGTGCCGGGCGCCGTGGTGCCGGGCGCGGTGGTGCCGGGCGCTGTGACGTCGGGTGACGTCGCGCCCGGTGCCGTCGGCGACGTCGCCGCCGGGGGCACCGCCGTCCGCGCCTGCGCCCCGGCGGGGGTGGCGACGGTCGTCCAGTCGGTCCACGTCCAGGCACCCCAGCGGTCCGTGGCGCGCACCCGGTAGCGGTACGTCGTCCCGGGCACGACCGACGTGTCCACGAAGGACATGGCCGGGCGCGACCAGAACGTCGACGCGGCCTCGACCGTCTGCAGCGGGGTCGACCCGCGGTCCTGGCGCAGCACCTCGTAGCGCAGCACCTCGTCGTCCTGGTCGTGGTTGGCGGTCCAGGCGAGCCGCACGCCCGACGACGTCACGGTGGGCGTCAGCGCCCACGCGCCGCCCTGGACCTGCGGACCGAGCCGGTTGGGCGCCCGGTCCCGCGTGGTGAACCGCACGAGGCCCTGCTGGGCGACGCCCGCGACCCGCGGGAACTCCCCGCCGAAGGCGACGTACGCAGCGGTACCGGTGATGCTGAACGCGGCCTGCGACATGCCCGTGTACGACCCCGTCCACCACTGGGGGTACCAGGTGACCCGGCTGGTCGCGGGCCGTTGCACGCCCTTGAAGGAGACGGTCCGCCCGGAGGGCTCCTTGGTCCAGACGAGCCCGTGCCGGTAGATCCGGGGGCTCATCTCCGGGAAGCTGCCCATCGCGCTGCAGTTGTGGGAGTGGCTCGCGGTGTACACGTGCCCGCCGAGCGCCGCGATCGCGTACGTGTCGCCGCGGCACGTCTCGATCCAGCGCAGCTGCCCGGTCCACGACGCACGGAAGGCGCCCTCGAACCCGTCCTGGCTGGTCCCGCCGAAGTCGTACCCGGTGCCGTAGACGCTGTCCCCGTCGCTCGACAGGGAGTACACCGCCGCATTCTGCCCGCCGTTGCGGATGACGGAGTTGACCGGCCACGGCAGGCTCGCCCCGGTCACCGGGTCGAGCGCCGCCATGCCCCGGCCCGGGTTGGTCGAGCCGTTGACGCTCTCGAAGGAGCCGGCCAGCACGACGCGCGCGCCGTCGGGCGACACCACCACGGCGCGCCCTCCCCAGCCGCCGGCCAGGGTCGGGGCGAACGGCAGCAGCTGCCCCGTGCTCGCGCTCACCGCCGCGACGCGGGTGCGCGGCACGTTGTCCACGCCCGTGAACTCCCCCGTGAGGTACACCGTGCCCTGGGTCGCCGCGATGCCCTGGACCTTGCCGTTGACCTGCGGACGGAACGACGTGACGAGCGCACCCGTGGCCGTGTCGAAGGCCGCCACACGGTAGCGGGCCTGACCCGCCACCGACGTGAACGCGCCGCCGACGTACAGCCGCGTGCCGTCCGGCGACAGGGCGAGCGCGAGCACCTGGCCGTTCGCCCCCGGGTTCCACGCGGTCATGACCCCGGTCGTGAGGTCGTACGCCATGAGGTTGGCCCGCGGTGAGAGCGACGTCCCCGGTGCGGCACCGGCGGGCCGGGCGTTGGCGAACCCGCCGCCCACGTACACGACGTCGCCCTGCACCACCTGCGCCCACGCGACGCCGTCGATCTGGGCAGTCGGCAGCGGGTCGGCGGAGACCAGCGCCTCGGGCACGCTCGGTGCCAGTGCGGTGGCCGCCGCGTCCGCGGCCGTGGTCGTCGCCGCGTCCGCGGCCGTGGTCGTCGCCGCGTCCGCGGCCGTGGTCGTCGCCGCGTCCGCGGCCGCGTCACCGACCGGCTGCTCGGCACCGGGCGCACCGGCGCGCACCGCCGGCGCGGCCCCGGACAGGACCACCACGAGCGCCGACGCGGCGACGACCGCAGCGAGCCGGCCGACACCGGGTGGCCACTGGAGGGCGGCGGTGGGGCGGTCCCCCACGGGACCGGCGCGTCGTGACCTGGCTGCACCCATGGAGCACCTCACCCCCCGGACCTCCTGGCGCTGCCCCGCGCCGGTCGGTCGTCCTGCGCGGCCACGTGGGCGGGGCAGACCATGACAACCCCAGCATTCCACCGCATACCCGACATCAGGGGGGCCGGGCACGCTTTCACCCCGCCCCGGGCGCGCATTCACCCGCCCCGCCGCGCGGCGGCGCTGCCGGCCCCGGCGGCGGTCCGGCGGACCGCCTCGCGCACCTCCCGCGCGGGTCCGTCCCACCCCGGCGGCACCCACGGCGCCGGGTGCCCCGGCGGCTGCCAGGCCCGCAGGGCGGCCGCGACGGCCCCGACGTCGTCGGGGGGGACGCGCAGCGCCCGGCCCCCGAGGGTCTCCCGGAAGACGGCCAGGTCGCTGACGACGACCGGGCACCCCAGGGCCAGCGCCTCGACCGGGGGCAGCCCGTACCCCTCGGCCAGCGAGAGGAAGACGAACAGCTCCGCGTGGCGGTAGAGCCACGCGAGCTCGTCCGTGGCCACACCGCCGAGCAGCACGACCGCGCCGGCCCGCACGGCCGCCCCGACCTCGTCCGGCAGGCCGGGGCCGCGCCCGTCGCTCTCGCCCACCACGACCAGCGGGCGCCGCGGTGCCACCCGGCCGGACCGCAGCGCGCCCACGACCGTGGTCGCGAGGTTCTTGCGGACGTTCAGCCTGCCGACCGACAGCCAGAACCCCTCGACCGCGGGCAGCGCGGCCGGGCGGCGCGGCGCGGCGGTCAGCAGCGCGGGGTCGGGTGCGAGCCCGATCGGCGTCACGCCGGGGACCCGGGGGTTGAGCCGCCGCACGTGCGCCGCCTCGTGCGTCGACGACGTGACGACCGCCCCGGCGCGGACGAGGCCGGGCCCGACGAGCGAGAGGTAGCACCGCTCGGCCCGGGTGAACCACTCGGGGTGGTCCTGGAAGAGGACGTCGTGGCAGAACACGGTGGTGCGCGGCGCGGCGCCGCCCCGGGGTGCGAAGTTGTGGGTGAGCAGCGCGTCGGCGCCCGCGCGCCGGGCGAGCCGCCCGTACTCGAGCTCGACGGCGACCGCGTGCGGGCGCCCCCGTGCGGGCAGGGCGCCCGCCAGCTCGGGGTCCGCCCCGGCCCGCGCGAGCGCCGCGGCGGGCACGACGGGCACGAGCACGTCCTGCGGGTGGGCGGCGCGCCAGGCCCGCACGAGCTCGCGCTGCACCATCCGGTTGGACGGCGGCCCCTCGAACCACCAGTACGCGTCGACGAGCACGCGCATCCCGTCCGGCGCGGGTGTGCCGCTCACGCCGGCACCGCCCCCGCGGCGGTCGCGCGGTCCGCCAGGCGTGCCCGCACCCGCTGCGGGGCCTCCCGGCAGCGCCGCACCCAGACCCGCCGGCGGTAGGTGCGGCGGAACCCGGCGACGAAGCGTGCGGCGTCGCCGCGTGCCGCGAACAGCCCGTGCGCGACCCACAGGTCGGTCAGCGCGTCGGTCGCGTCCGCGGGCATGCGGACGAGCGCGGTGCGGTGCACAGAGAGCACCGGCGCACCCGTGCCGTCCAGCTCCTCCCCCGCGGCGCGCACGGCCCGCAGCGAGGGATCACCCGGCCAGACCACCGGGCACCCCGGCTGCCCGTCGGCGTACCAGCGGTCCCGGCCGCCGGCGCGGGCCTCCAGCCACGCGGCGTACAGGAAGAACTCGGTCAGCCGGTGGTCCACGAACTCCTGCGCGAACGGCCGCCCGGCCCGGTCCCCCACGTCCTCGACCATGGCCCGCACCAACGACGTGACCAGGACGAACGGCGTCACCGTGGCCGGGAACCGGTCGAGCACGGCGCCCGGGTCCAGCCCGAGGTAGCGGACGGTGCGCTCGAGCGCCGGGCGCAGCGGGTGGCCGGCGTAACCGTGGACGCCCAGCCGCGCGCGGCCGTCGGGCACCCCGAACCAGGCGGGGTCCGGGGCCCGCACCAGGTGGTTCTTGGCATCGAGGGCGAGGTAGCGCCCGGTGGTGACGCGCGGGGCGACGAGCAGCTTCAGCGCCTGCTGCCGCTGCCACCCGGGCGCGGCCGGGACCCCGCCCAGGTCGTCCGGGCGCAGCAGCGTGACGCGGTCCGCGTGCGGGCCGTACGCCGCGAGCAGCTCCGCGGCGCCGCGGGCGGGCAGCCCGCGGGCCGTGTCGTCGATGACCAGCACCTCGGCCACGGCGCCCACGGGCACGTGCCGCGCGAACGACCGGGCCTGCAGCAGGAGCAGCGGCACCTCGAGCTCGAACACCACGGTGACGACCGTGCCCGCGCCGAGCACGTCCCCGGTGCTCACACCCCCACCCCCTGGGGCGCGAGCCGGTGCCGGTGCGCGTACTCCTCCTGCCGGTGGCCGACCAGACCCGCGAGGTGCCCCGCGCCGCGGGCGGCCATGCGGGCGGCCCGCGCGGACCGGCCGGGGCTGCGTCGCAGGTGCGCGACCACGTGCAGGCCCGTCCCCACCAGCATGCGCGCCACCCCGCCGGCGGCCAGCAGGACCCCGCGCCCGCCGCGTGCCGGCAGGGTCGGCGCCGTCCGCAGCGCGACCACGGCCTCCGTGACGCCGGAGCGGAACGCCCGCCGCAGGATCCACCGGCGATCCAGCCGCGCCGGTCCCACCGACTCCACGACGCGGGCGCCGGCGCACCACCGGATCGTCCCCCCGGCGCGCACGAGGTCGGACGTGAACTGCGTGTCCTCGCCGCCGGTGAGGCCCAGGGCGGGGTCGAACCGCACGCCCGCGGCCCGCACGGCCGCCAGGTCCAGCAGCAGGTTGTTGGTCGCCGCCGCGGCCATGCGCTGCCCGCCCACGCGGGCGGGTCGCACGTAGCTCGCCCGCACCCAGTCGTCGGCGCCGGGCGGCAGCAGGGTGCGCACGGGTCCGGCGACCGCCGCGGCACCCGTCGCCCGGTGGGTGTCCAGCAGCGCGACCAGCCAGCCCGGCTCGGGCACCTCGTCGTCGTCGAGGAACACCAGCAGGTCGTGCGCGGCCGCCTCGTCCAGCGCGCGGTTGCGCACCGCCGACAGCCCCGGCACCGGCTCGGTGACGTGCCGCGCCCCGTGCGCCCGGGCGACCGTGCCCGCGGACCCGGCGGGGTCGTTGTCGACGACGAGCAGGTCCACGTCCACCCCACGGTCGGCGGCGCAGCGGACCGCCTCGGCCCGCACGGCGCGCAGCGCCGCGTCCAGCGTCACCGGGCGGTGCAGGGTCGGCACCGCCACCACCACACGCGTCACGTCCGCCCCCGCCCCAGGGCCGCGCGGTACACGGCCAGGTGGGCGCGGCCGGCCTCCTGCCAGCCCCGCCGTGACAGGTCGGGACGGGCACCCGGTGCCCGGTCGCGGGTGGCCGCGACGGCCTTGAGCAGGTCACCGCCCGTGAGCTCGTCGTCGTACGTGAGCACCCACCCGGGCCCGACCTCGTCGGCCAGCGCGCGGTTGACGGCGGTGTCGGGCACCAGCACGGGCCGGTCCAGGGACAGGGCCGCCAGCACCGCGCCCGAGTTGTGCATGTGCCGGTAGGGCAGGACCACGACCTGCGCCGACGTCACCGCCTGGACCAGCGCCGCGTCGTCGAGGAAGCCCAGCCGCGCGCGGACGCGCGGGTCACGGGCCGCTGCGCCACGGACCGCGTCGGCCAGCGCCTCGGACGACGGCCTGCCCGCGATCGTCAGGGTGAGGTCCGGGCCCTCGCGGGCGGTCTCCGTGAACGCGGCCAGCAGCCCCTCGACGCCCTTGTACCGACGCACCAACCCGACGAACGCGATGCTCCCGGGACGCGCGTCGTGCCGCGGGTGCGGCGCGTACCAGTCCCGGTAGTGCCCGTGCAGCACGCACGCCGTCGGCACCCGGGTGCGCACCTGCGCGTCGACGTCGTTGAGGACGACGCGAGCCGTGGTGAGGCGGTCCACCGCCCGCAGGCCGAGCGACTCCAGACGGCTCACGTCGCGCGGGTGCTCGACGTTGTGGACCGTGCGCACCACGGGGGTGCGCAGCACCGCCAGGCGGACCGTCCAGGCCAGGAACGCCCAGCGCTTGAGCGTGCGCCGCGTACCTGACCGGGCGGCGAACAACGACTCGGGCCAGTGCAGGTGCACCACGTCGTACCGACCCGCCAGCGCGGTGCGCCAGGTGAACCGCCGCAGGTCGACGCCGTCCTGCGCGTCGAGCGCGGCGGCGAGCATGACGATGTAGGGGTTGGTGGTCGGCCGCGGCACGCCGAACGACGGCAGCACGCGCACCGGCCGCCCGCGCTCCTCACCCCGTCCCGCGCGCGGGTCCCCCGTGCGGCCCCGCGCACCGTCGAGCAGGCCCCGGGCCGCCGCGACCCACGGGGCGGGCCGCAGCAGCTGACGTCGCCCGCCCTGCAGCACGACCGCCCTCGCGGCGGGCAGCGCCAGGAGGTGCCAGCGCAGCCGGTCTTCCCGGGGCAGCCACGCGCGGGCGAACACCATGCGGTTGCGGACGTTGTAGTAGTAGTACGTCGCCGACTTCGCCCGCCCCGCGACGCGGTCCGGGTGGGTCGAGCCCTCGTCGTGCACCGCGAGCGCCCGCGGCACCACCGCGACCGCACCGCCCACGGCCAGGACCCGCCGCGACAGGTCGACGTCCTCCCAGTAGAGGAAGTAGTCGTGGGCGAACCCGCCGGTGCGCTCCCACAGCTCCCGCGTGACGGCCAGGCACGCGCCGGACACCCACGGCACCGCCCACGGCGGCGCCGGGTCGGCACGACGCTCGGCCGCCGTGCGCATGCGGCCCGTGCGCAGGTCCAGCGCGAGCACCCCGGTCATCCACGGCGTGCCGTCGGGACGCTCCACCCGCGGTGCGGCGAGCAGCAGGGGCCGCTCCCGCACGGCGTCGACGAGGACCCGGCGGTCGGCCGGGGCGAGGCGCGCGTCGGGGTTGAGCAGGACGACGACGTCGGCACCCCACGCGAACGCCTCGGCGGCGCCGGCGTCCGCTCCCGCGCCGAACCCGAGGTTCCGGTCCGGCAGCACGGTGGCCCACCCCTCGCGGTCCGCCAGGTCGGTCACCCGCCGGCGCTCGTCGTCGTCCGTGCGGTTGTCGACCACGACGACGAGGTCCGCCCCCGGTGCCGACGGCACCAGGTGCTGCTCGAGCAGCGCCGCCGACCCGTAGCCGACGACCACCAGCGCCACCCCGGCCACGCGTCACCCCCGCCCGGGCACGTCGAGGGCACCCACGTCGCGGAACCACCGGGGCAGCGCGAGCGCGAGGAACCCCGCCGCACCCGCCGTGACCACGGCCAGCACGACGACGAACACGCCCGGCGCGCCGTACAGCAGGAAGCTCAGGCAGAGCACGCCGTAGTCGGTGGGCAGCACGAGCAGCGACCGCCACGGGCTGCGCCGCCCGTCCACCGCCGCGCTGGAGACCACGCCGTGCGCCCGGCGCAGCTGCTCGGTGAGCATCATCGCGAAGAACAGGACCGAGCCGACCACCGCGTTCGCGACGGGTACGAGCAGCCACGGGTCCGCGACGGCGCCCGACCGGTACAGCCCGACCAGCACCGCGAGCGGCAGCGCGACGACCTTCACGGCGTCCACCACGTGGTCGAGCCACTCCCCCGCACCGGACGCGGAGCCGGTGAGCCGGGCGACCTGACCGTCGGCCGAGTCCAGGGCGTACCCCAGCACGAGCAGCAGGCACACCACGAGCCCCGTCGCCGCGGCCACGGGAGCGAGCGCGAGCACCGCGACCCCGGTGAACGTGCACACCGCGCTGAGGGCCGTCACCCGGCCCGGGCCGAGCCCGCGCCCGTACGCCCAGGCGGCGAGCACCCGCCCGAGGCGCCGGTTGACGTACCGGGAGTAGGCGGGGGCGCTGCGCGCGGCCGGCTTCTGCGCGAGGGCGAGCCGGGTGAGCGCGTCCCGCACGTCGCCGCGGCGGGCGGCAGCGCGCTCCCGCCGCACGCCGGTCGCGCCGCTCACGGCACGACCGCCAGCCCGGGCAGAGCCTCGGCCTCGGCGGACCACGCGTGCCGGCGCCGGGCGCCGGGGGCGGGCCCGGGGGTGCGGTGCGCGGCGAGCGCCGCCACGAGCCGCTCGTACCCCGCGGCGACCGCGTCCCAGTCGTACCGGGACGCCCGCGCACGCAGCCGCTCACCGCGGGCCGCGGTCGCGGCGGGCGCGGCCTCGGCGTCCGCGAACGCCTGCGCGACACCGACGGCGTCGCGCACGTACACGCCCTCGTCGCCGAGCACCTCGCGGTTGAACGAGACGTCGTACGCCAGGGTGGCGGTCCCGGCGCCCACCGCCCGCAGCAGTGACGGGTTGGTCCCGCCCACCGAGTGGCCGTGCGCGTACGTCAGCGCGTGGACGTACAGCTGGTCCAGCGCGCGCTGGTCCCAGACCGCGCCGATCAGGCGCACGCGCGGGTCGTCCCCCACCAGCGCCCGCACGCGCGCCGTGTAGTCGTGCGCGTACGGTGCCGCGCCCACCACCACCAGCGGCAGCCGGGCGGGCGAGCGGACGTAGCCGTCGACGAGCAGGTCGACGTTGTTCTCGGGCTCGAACCGCGCCACCACCAGGTGGTACCCCCCGGCGACGAGGCCGAGGGCCGTCACCGCGTCGTCCGCCTGGGGAGCCAGCACCGGGGCGCCGTAGGACAGCAGGGTCGTCGGGACGCCGAACTCGGTGCGGTAGTAGTCCGCGATGCCGACCGCGTCGGCGATGAGGGCGTCGGACCACCGCACCGCGGCGGCCTCGGCGGCGCGGTAGTAGCGCTGCCCCGCACCCGCCCACTTCGCGCGCTTCCACTCCAGCCCGTCGACGTGGGTGGCCAGGGGGATGCCCGCGGCCCGCAGCACGGGCAGGAGCGGGGCGTTGGCCGCGTTGAACACCAGCGCGACGTCCGTGCGGTGGGCGAGCAGGTGCGCCACCGACAGGCCGGTGTGGCTGAGGGTCTCCAGCGCGCGCCGACGCACCGCCGGGAGCGTCACCAGCTCCATGCCCCGGTACGTGCGCGCCCCCGCGGTGCCGGTGCCGCTCCCGGACGCCGTGCCGGAGCCGCGGCAGTACACCCGCACGCGGTGCCCCCGGTCGACCAGGCGTCGGCCGACCTCCTCGACGGCCGTCTCGAACCCGCCGTAGCACGCCGGCACCCCCCGGGTCCCGAGCATCGCCACGTGCAGCCCGCTCACGGCACGACCCGGTGGGCCACGGCCCCGGCGGGGCGCCACCCCGCCGCCGGCGCGGCGCGTGGCGGGCGACCCCCGGGGGTGCGGCCCCGGAGCAGGCAGCCCCGTGGGACGCCGCCGGGCACGCACGACGACAGGTGATCCGCTGCAGGTGTCATGGTCCCCCCGGTCCGACACGCGCCTCGCCACCGACGCTAGCGCGATCGACGGGCGGTTTGGGACCTTCTGCCCGGATTCACCCGTCCCGGGCCGGGTGAGACGCCGCGGGCACGCAGGCAGCAGCGGACCGCCGCCCGGCACCCGGGCGGCGGTCGGCAGGACTGCTCGGGTCAGGAGACCTCGGACGCCCGGGACCGGCCGGACGGCGCCTCGAGCTGGGCGAGGGCCGCGCGCAGGATCGTGCTCGACGTGTGGACCGTGTACGGGAAGTACACGACCTCGACGCCCACCTCGGCGAACCGCCGTTCCAGCTCGTCGCCCTTGGGGGTGCCACGCCAGTCGTCACCCTTGAAGAACACGTCGAACCGCAGCTCGCGCCAGGTGTCGAGCTTGTCGAGGAGCACCTCGTGGTGCACCTGGTCGACGTACGAGATGTGCGCGACGATCTCCGCGCGCTCCGCCAGCGGCACGACGGGACGCCGGCCCTTGGTGATCTCGAGGACCTCGTCGGCCACCACGCCGGCGATGAGGTGGTCGCAGTGCGACCTCGCGTGCCGCAGCACGTTGAGGTGCCCCACGTGGAAGAGGTCGAACGCCCCGGCCGCGTAGCCGATCCGCATGAGCCGCTCCTTCGTCACACCGCGACCGCGGTCGCGGCGGGTCGGGTCCGTACGGTGTCGAGCAGGTCGAGGTACCGCCGGGCGGCCGCCTCCTCGCCGTAGACGGCCTCGCCGTGCCGGCGGGCGGCGGCGGCGAGGCGGTCGCGCAGGGCCGGGTCGCCCCGCAGCTCGAGGATCGCGTCGAGCAGCCGCCCCGGGTCCCCCGGCGGGACGACGAGGGCGGCACCGGCGGCGCTGAGCGTGCGCCCCGAGATGCCCTCGGCCTCGACCCCGGCGAGCACCGGGCGGCGCGCCGCGGTGTAGCTCGTCAGCTTGCTGGGCAGGCACATCTCGCGCACCCCCGGCCGCTCGTGGAGCAGCAGCACGTCGGCGGCGGCGAGGACGAGCGGGTAGTGCACGTCGTCGACGGGGTCCAGCACCCGCACCGCCGCGACCCCACGGGCGCGGGCGACCAGGTCGTCGCGGCTGTTGCCCGCGCCGACGAGCACGATCTCGACCCCCGCGACCCCGCGGTCGGCCGCGACGCGCGCGGCGTCCACGACGTGCTCGAGCCCCTGCTTCATGCCCATGTTGCCGGTGTGGACGACCCGGAAGACGGCCGGGTCCCACCCGAGGGCCGCGCACGCCTCGTCGCGGGTTGCCGACGACGGGCGCACGTGCGTGAAGTTGCCGACGTCGAGCACGCGGTCCGCGGGGACGCCCGCCCCGGCGAGCGACTGGCGGAACTGCGGCGTGATCACGCCGATCGTCGCGCAGCGTCGCAGCAGGGCGACCTCGCCGGCGCCGATGAGGCCCGCGGCGAGGCCGCCGGCGGCACCGGACTCGCGCGCCCCCTGCCCGGTGAGGTCCTGCACGACGGCGGCGACGGGACGCCCGCGCGCACCGAGCACCGCCGCTGCCAGCCCCGACAGCGACGGCGTCACGGCGACGACGGCGCCGGCACGGCTGCGCCGGACCAGCGGCAGGGCACGCCGCAGGAACGAGGACTCCATGCGCGCCCGACCGGCGAGGTCGACGCGCGCCGGCACGTGGTGGCGCACGCGGTGCAGCCGCACGTCCCCGTCCCGCTCGCGCCAGGAGCTCCCCTCGAGGTACCGCGGGTCGTCCACCCGCCAGGCGGGGTAGTGCGGCACGCCCGTGACGACCTCGACGCGCACGCCCGCGGCCGCCCACGCGCGCGCCATGGCCGTGGTGTACGGCGCGATCCCGGTCGTCTCCGGGGCGTAGTTGATCCCGACGAGGCAGACGTCCGCCGCGGTGTCCGTCCCGGCCGCGGCCCCCGGGTCGGGTGCCACGTCAGTCGCCCGTCAGCCGACGGACCTCGGCCTCGGTCATGATCCGCGCGAGCTCGGGGGTGTGGACCTCTGCGGTCCACCCGAGCTCGGTGGCCGCCTTGGAGGCGTCGCCGATGAGGGCGTCGACCTCGGTGGGGCGCAGGTAGCGCGGGTCGAACTCCACGTGCTCCTGCCAGTCGAGCCCCACGTGCTCGAAGCAGAAGCCGAGGAAGTCGCGCACCGTGTACGGCGCACCGGTGGCGAGCACGTAGTCGGAGGGCTCGTCGGCCTGCAGCATCCGCCACATGCCCTCGACGTACTCCTTGGCGTAGCCCCAGTCGCGGACGGCGTCGAGGTTGCCGAGGTAGAGACGATCCTGCTTGCCGGCGGCGATCCGCGCGGCGGCGACCGAGATCTTGCGGGTCACGAACGTCTCGCCGCGGCGCGGCGACTCGTGGTTGAACAGGATCCCGTTGACGGCGAACATCCCGTACGCCTCGCGGTAGTTGCGCGTCATCCAGTACGCGTAGACCTTGGCCGCGCCGTACGGCGAGCGGGGCCAGAACGGCGTCGCCTCGCTCTGCGGCGGGGGCGTCGCCCCGAACATCTCCGAGCTCGACGCCTGGTAGTACCGCGTCTGCAGCCCGGTCGACCGGATCGCCTCGAGCAGGCGCGTGGAGCCCATGCCGGTGGTCTGGCCGGTGAACTCGGGCTCGTCGAAGCTGACGCGCACGTGCGACTGCGCCGCGAGGTTGTAGACCTCGTCCGGGCCGATCCGCTCCAGGAGGGTCGCCAGGCGGGACCCGTCCGTGAGGTCCGCGTAGTGCAGGAAGAGGCGGGCGCCGGGGTCGTGCGGGTCCTCGTAGAGGTGGTCGATCCGCTCGGTGTTGAAGGTCGACGCGCGGCGCACGAGCCCGTGCACCTCGTAGCCCTTCTCGAGCAGCAGCTCGGCGAGATACGACCCGTCCTGGCCCGTGATCCCGGTGATGAGCGCCTTCTTGGACATCCGAACCCCTCCCGACGAACTAGCAGCGGCGCACACGCTAGCGTCAAATGTCGGGATTGAGACGGTCCCATCCCCTTTATCACCCTCTCGGCCCCTTTCACCCGATCCGCCGTTCCCGCGCGGCCCGTGGCGTCCGTAGGGTGACGCCATGTCCGACTCGTCCCACGTGCCCCCGCTCGACCCGACCTCCCGCGTGTACGTCGCGGGCCACCGCGGGCTCGCCGGCTCCGCCGTCTGGCGCGAGCTCGAGCGGCGGGGCTTCACCGACCTCGTCGGGGTGCCGTCCGCCCGCCTGGACCTGCGCGACCGGCCGGCGGTCGACCGGTTCTTCGACGAGGTGCGCCCGGCCGTCGTCATCGACGCCGCGGCACGCGTCGGGGGGATCCTGGCCAACGCCACGCAGCCGGCGGACTTCCTGTCCGACAACGTGCGGATCCAGGTCAACCTGCTGGACGCGGCCGTGCGCACGGGGGTCCAGCGCTTCCTGTTCCTCGGGTCCACCTGCATCTACCCCCGGCTGGCACCGCAGCCCATCACCGAGGACGCGCTGCTCACGGGCCCGCTGGAGGAGACGAACGACGCGTACGCGATCGCCAAGATCGCGGGCGTCCTGCACGTGCAGGCCATCCGCCGGCAGTTCGGCCTGCCGTACGTCTCGGCGATGCCGACCAACCTCTACGGCCCGGGGGACAACTTCTCCCCCACCGGCTCGCACGTGCTGCCGGCGCTGCTGCGCCGGTTCCACGAGGCGGTCCGCGACGCCGTCCCCGAGGTGGTCTGCTGGGGCACCGGCGAGCCGCGCCGCGAGTTCCTGCACAGCGACGACTTCGCGTCGGCCGCGGTCTTCCTGCTCGAGCACTACGACGACGCGGCCCCGATCAACGTCGGCGTCGGCGAGGACCTGACGATCCGCGAGCTGGCCGAGACGGTCGCCGACGTGGTCGGGTTCCGCGGCTCGATCGTCTGGGACACCACCAAGCCGGACGGCACACCGCGCAAGCTGCTGTCGGTCGACCGTCTCACCGGCCTGGGCTGGAAGGCCTCGATCCCCCTGCGCGAGGGCATCGAGCAGACGTACCGGTGGTTCCTCGAGCACGAGGGCGAGGTGCGCTCGTGACCGCGGGCGCCGCGCTGACCCGACGCAGCCTGGCCGGGTTCACGGGCCGGGGCTACGACCGCGGCCGCCCGGTGGCGGTGCAGATCGCCTGGTTCGCCGTCAGCGGCCTGGTCGTCACGCGGTGGTGGTGCCCCGGCGGGGTACGGGTCGCGCTGCTCCGGGCCTTCGGCGCGCGGATCGGGACGGGCACGAACATCCGCCACGGGGTCCGCATCCACTGGCCCTGGAAGCTCACGGTCGGCGACCACAGCTGGATCGGCGAGGGTGCGCACCTGCTGAACCTCGAGCCCATCGTCATCGGCTCCGACGTGTGCGTCTCGCAGGACGTGCTGCTGTGCACCGGCAGCCACGACCGCCGCTCACCCACCTTCGAGTTCGACAACGCCCCCGTGGTCGTCGAGGACGGGGCCTGGGTCGCCGTGCGCGCCACCGTGCTGCGCGGCGTGACGATCGGGGCCGACGCGGTGGTCGGCGCCACCGCCCTGGTCACGCGCGACGTCCCGGCCCGCGCCGTCGTGCTCGCGCCGCAGCCGCACCCGCACGGCGGGGTGTGAGCCGTGCGCGTCCTCTCGGTGGTCACCCTCTTCACCCCCGACGGCGCCTACGGCGGACCCACCCGGGTCGCGCTGAACCAGGCGGCCGCGCTGCGGGCGGCCGGTCACGACGTGCGGCTCGCCGGCGGGGCGTCGGGCTACGACCCGCTGCCGGACCGGGTCGACGACGTCGCGGTCGACCTGTTCGGCGTGCGGCGGCTGCTGCCCGGGACGGGGTTCGCCGGCCTGACCAGCCCCGGTCTGCGCCGCTGGGCGCGCCGGCTGCTGCCCGGGGTGGACGTGGTGCACGTCCACCTGGCGCGGGACCTGGTCACGCTGCCCGTCGCCCTCGACGCCCGACGCGCGGGTGTCCCCTACGTCCTGCAGACGCACGGCATGATCGACCCGAGCGACCACCCGCTCGCCCGCCCGCTGGACGCGCTGGCCACGCGCCGCGTGCTGCGGGACGCGGCGGCGGTGACGCACCTGACGACGGACGAGGCGGAGCGCCTCACGGCGGTCGCCGGCCCCGGTCTGCGCCTCGTCGAGCTGGTGAACGGCGTGCCGGTGCAGCCGCCGCGGCCGACGCCGGGCACGCGGGAGGTCCTGTACCTGGCGCGCCTGGCACCCCGCAAGCGACCCGCCCTGTTCGTGTCCGCCGCGCAGCGCCTGGCCGCCACCCACCCCGACGTCCGCTTCACCCTGGTGGGGCCGGACGAGGGCGAGGGGGACGCCGTCCGCGCGCTGCTCGCGCGCGACGACGCGGACGGGCGCATCACGTGGGAGGGGCCGCTGCCGCTCGACCGGACGGCGGCACGGGTGGCACGGGCGGCGGTCTCGGTCCTGCCGAGCGTCGACGAGCCGTTCCCCATGTCCGTGATCGAGGCGATGTCGGCCGGGGTGCCCGTGGTCGTCACCGACACGTGCGGGCTCGCCGGACGCATCCGGCGTGCGGGCGCCGGCGAGGTCGCGGGACCGGACGAGCAGTCCCTGGTGGACGCCGTCGACCGGTTGCTGGGCGACGCCGACGCCGCGCGCGCCGCCGGCGAGGCCGGCCGCAGGCTGACCCGCGAGGAGCTGTCGATCGACGCCGTGCGGGACCGGCTGGAGTCCGTCTACGCCGACGCGGCGGCGCGCGGTGCGGCGCGCGCCCGGACGTAGAGCACGCAGGCCACCGCGACGACGAACGTGCCCGTGGCCTGCAGCAGCGATCCCCGCAGCAGGATCATCATGTAGATCGGGAAGATCCCGCCGACGACGGCCCACAGGTGCCCGCCCCCGAGCAGGGCCGCCGACACCCTGCCGTCGAGCCTGCCGAGCAGGGCGCCGAGCAGCACGAACCCGAGGACCAGCGCCACGAGCCCGCCGTTGACCAGCAGCTCGGCCCACAGCGGCGCGGACAGGTTCTCGAACGAGTACCCGCGGTACTGCGCCAGCAGCACGCCGGTGTCGATCGGCTTGTCCGGCCACAGGGGGCGGGGCACCCAGAACAGCAGGACGCCCGCGGCCTGGCGCAGCGGCTGGGCCAGGCCGCTGTCCGCGTACAGCGCCGCGTTGCCGATCTGCCAGAACGCGTCGTAGTCCGGGTTGGCGAGGTACTCCCCGAAGAACCCGTTCCGGCTGGTGTTGACGGCGTCCGAGCGGAACGCGTCCGCGACGGGGAACACGAACAGCAGCCCCACGACGACCGCCGCCATGAGCACCCGTCCCCGTGCCACCGTGGCGGCGGCGCCCGCCATCACCGCCAGCGCGAAGACGACGGTGCCGAAGTCGTACCGCGCGGCGCTGACGGGGTTGACGACCGTCAGCAGGACCACCACCGCCAGGGCCAGGAGCGGGGCGTACCGCGTCGAGAGCGCACCCAGGGCCCGGGTGGCCCGGATCCGCAGGAAGACCCCCGCGGCGACGAGCAGCGGGTAGGAGCCGGCGGCCGCCACGATCGAGCGCACCGCCACGTCCGGCATCCGCTCGCTGCGGATGTCGTACGCCGTGTACCGGCTCATGAAGAGCGTCGAGAACCCGATCCGGGTCACGAAGTAGGCGGCTGCGAGCACGCCCACCGCCGTGAGCACCACGGCCCGGCGTGGGACGACGTCGAGCACCGGGCGCTCGCCGTCCCGACCGCCGGCGGCCGCGTCGTCGACGGGAGGGGCGCCCCCGTCGGCGGCCGCGTCACCGGCCCGGCCACGCAGCGCCCCACCCCGCGACGACCCGTGGCGCGCCACCGCCCGCCCGATCTCGTAGCAGGCGAGGCCGACCAGGACGAGGGCGGCGATCCGCGCGTCGTCGAAGGGGTCGAGGCCCGGGGTGGTGGTCGACGGCTGGTCGGCGCGCATCTGCGCGGTGGGCGCCAGCCCCATGAAGATGTAGACGAACAGCCAGAAGACGAAGTCGAAGAGCGCCGGGCGACCCACGGCGATGCGGTGGGCCAGCCGCAGCCCCGCCCAGACCATCACGGCGAGGGTGAGCCGCCAGGCCCCGCTGCGCAGGTCGTCCGGCACCGCCTGGAGCAGCGCCAGCGGCACGACGCCGGCGAGGACGGCGGCCACCAGGACGAGGACGAGCCAGCGGACCGCCGCGGGACCGAGCCCCGCGAAGCCCTCGGCGGCCGCGCGGTCGGTGCCGGCCGGGGCGGTCACGGGCACCGCGGCGACGGCGCCGCCGGGACGGGCAGCGCCGGACGCTGCAGGGCCGGGCGTGGGCATGCAGCGAGGCTACGGACGGGTCAGGGGGTTGCCCACCCTCGGCACCCCGGCCGACGGGTGAAAAGCGCCGCAAAAGGGGACAGACGTGTGCTGATAGGGTGAAAACTGCCACTGTCGGGCCCGGCAGGCCCGGATGTCGGTTCTCATGAGAACTCCGGAGCGCCGTGCTCCGGACTGCTCCCCGACCCGGGGCGCGTCGACACAGAAGGAGATGCCGGTGCGCGACTACGTGGCGATGGCACGTGCTCACTGGCTCGGGCTGTCCGCGTTCGCCGTCGTCGGGGTGCTGCTCGCCGCGCTGGCCGCCTTGCTCACCACACCGCAGTACACCGCCCGCGCCGAGATGGTGGTCGTGGCGGACACCGGCAGCGCCACCGACCTGGTCCAGGGGTCGGAGTACACGCAGAAGCAGGTGCGCACGTTCAGCGCGCTGGCGACCCGCCAGGTCGTCGTGCAGCCGGCCATGGCGGAGCTCGGCCTCACCGGGAGCACCGCGGCGGTCGTGGAGCGGCTGTCCGCCACGAGCGTGCTCGGCACCAACGTGATCTCGGTGACGGCGACGGACCCCTCGCCCCAGGCCGCGGCGGACCTCGCCAACGCGGTGGCCAAGCACCTCACCGCGGCGGTCGGTGACATCGTGCCGTCGCTGCCCGACGGCTCCAAGAGCGTGCGGCTCGAGCCGATCACGACCGCGACACCCCCCGCGCAGCCCACGTCGCCCCGCGTCGTCCTCTGGATCCTGCTGGGAGCGATCGGCGGTCTCGCGCTCGGGGCGACGCTCATCACCCTGCGCCAGCTCGTCGACACGAAGGTCCGCGACGAGGCGAGCGCCGTCTCCCTCGTGGGGGCACCGCTGCTCGGCGCCGTCACCGTCCACCGGGGTCGTGCGCCGGTGCCGGCACCGGCGGGCTCCCCGCAGGCCGAGGAGTACCGCCAGCTGCGCACCAGCATCGCCGCCCTCGCGGCGGGCGGACGCCGGCTCGTGGCCGTCACGTCCTCCGTGCCGGGCGAGGGCACCACGGCCACGGCCGTGAACCTCGCGTCGGTGCTCGCGGCCGCGGGCGACCGCGTCTGCCTCGTCGAGGCGAACCTGCGCCGACCGCGGCTCGCGGGCCAGCTGGGGCTCGAGCAGCGGGACGGCCTCACCTCCGTGCTGACCGGGGGCGTCCCGCTCGAGGACGCGGTCGCGGCACAGGGACCGGGTCTGCCGGACGTCCTGACGTCCGGGCCGCTCACCGCCCACCCCAGCGAGCTGCTCGCCACGAGCCGGATGCGGGAGCTGCTCGCGGAGCTGACGGAGCGCTACGACCACGTCGTGCTCGACTGCCCGCCGGTGCTGCCCGTCACCGACGCCGTGGTCGTGGGGCGGCTGTGCCACGGCGTGGTGCTCGTCGTCGGGGCCGGGGCCGTCCGGCGCCACGAGGTCAGAGCCGCTGCCGCCACCCTGGCCGCCGGGGGCGTGCCGGTCGTCGGCCTCGTCGCCAACCGCGTGCCGCGGACCGCGTGGTCGCGGTACGGCGACGCGCTTCCGGCGGCGGAGACGCCCGCCGCGCCCGCTGCGGCGCCGGGCGGGCCCACGGGGGCAGAGCCCGTCGACGCTCCCGCCGGGGACGCGCCGGACAGCGCGGACGAGGCGCCCCGCACCCTCGGCGGTGCGGTCCGTGCCGCGGACGTGGCACGCCACCTCGAGCGGGCCTCGCGGCCCGCGGCCGCACCGGTGCCGCCGGACCACGACACCCCGGCAGCGCCGCCCGCGGCCCGCGCGCCCGCCGGGGACGATCCGGCGACCCCCGGACCCGCGGACGACGCCACGGTCGGCGAC
The DNA here is from genome assembly GCF_018388445.1 of Cellulomonas wangleii. Taxonomy (NCBI): domain Bacteria; kingdom Bacillati; phylum Actinomycetota; class Actinomycetes; order Micrococcales; family Cellulomonadaceae; genus Cellulomonas; species Cellulomonas wangleii. The sequence goes on along the minus strand of NZ_CP074405.1, from coordinate 977,286 downwards.
GGCGACACCGCACCCGACCCCGGCACGACGCGTGACCGGCAGGCCGGCGGCGGACCGGCCGGTGACGGGCACACCTCCGACGCGCCGCCTCCCGCGGCCCCCCTTCCGCACGCGTCCCCGGAGCAGAGCACGCCCCGCGAGGCGGTGCTGCACGACGACTCGAGCTTCGTGAGGGGCTGAGGCGATGACCGCGGCCGCACCGACGGACCACCGCCTCGACATCGGTGGCCTGCGGGCGATCGCGGTCCTGCTCGTCCTGCTCGCCCACACCGTCGGCCTGCCGTCCGGCGGCTACCTGGGCGTCGACGTCTTCTTCGTGCTGTCGGGCTTCCTCATCACGGGGATCATGCTGCGGGAGCACGCCCGGACGGGGCGCATCAGCTTCGCCGAGTTCTACCGGCGCCGCGCACGGCGCATCCTGCCCGCGGCGGTGCTGGTCGTCGTGGCGACGGTCGGGGTCGCGCAGGTGCTCTTCCTGGCCAACCGCGCGCACGACGTCCGCGTCGATGCGCTGTGGTCGACGTTCTTCCTCGCGAACGTGCACCTCACCGCCCAGGGCACCGACTACTTCGACGCGACGGGGGCCGTCAGCCTGTTCCAGCACTACTGGTCGCTCGGCGTCGAGGAGCAGTTCTACGTGGTCTGGCCGCTGCTGGTCGTCGGGTGCCTCGCGCTCGGGCGACGCGCCCGGACCCGCCCGCTGCTGCCGCTCACCGTCATGGCCGTGCTCGTCACGGTCGGGTCGTTCGCCTGGGCCGCGCACCGCACGGCGACCGCGCCGACCGACGCGTACTTCTCCACCGCGACGAGGGCGTGGGAGCTCGGCGTCGGCACGCTGATCGCGGTGGGCGCCGGCTGGATCAGCAGGCGCCCCGGCGTGTGGTGGCGGCACGCGCTGGCCTGGGGCGGCCTGGCGGCGCTCGGGCTCGGCGCGTTCTGGTTGACGCCCGCGTCGCCCGTCCCCGCCCCGGGTGCCGCGCTGCCCGTCCTGGGCACCGCCGCCGTCGTCGTCGCGGGAACGGGCGCGCGGGCACCCCGGCTGCTCGGCATCCTGTCGAACCCCGTGGCCCAGTACATCGGTCTCGTGTCGTTCTCGCTGTACCTGTGGCACTGGCCGGTGGTGGTGTTCCTCGACGCGGTCATGGCGCCCGGCCGCACGGCCCAGCTCGTGGCGATCGTCGTCTCCGTCGCGCTGGCGGTGCTGTCGTACCACCTGGTCGAGGACCCGGTACGCCGGTCCACGTGGCTCGAGCCGCGAGTACGCCGCGCGGCGGCGGGTCCACGGCCGGCGCTCGTCGCCCGGCCGGCCGCCCTCGCCTGCGTGGCGAGCCTCACCGTCCTGGCCGGCGTCGCGTCGGGCTACGCCGTCCTGCGCACACCCGCACCCGCGGGACCGCCGCCGGGGGCGGTCGCCGCGGCGACCGTCGGTGCCGTGCCCGCGACCGGAGCCGAGCCCGCCGCGGCGGAGCCGACCGGCGCGGCGGCGGAGCTCGCCCAGCAGGTGACGGCTGCCGTCGGCGTCGGGCAGTGGCCCGACCTGTCACCGGCGATCGACGACCTCGGCGAGGACGACCTGGCCGCCCCCTGGGCGACCGACGAGTGCCTGGACGTGCGGGACGACGACGACGTCGAGCGCTGCCGGTACGGGGCGGCCGACGGCGCGCAGGTGGCCGTGGTGCTGGGCGACTCCGTCGCCACGAGCTACGTGCCCGGCATCGCCGACGCGCTGGGCGCGGCCGGCTTCGCGGTCCAGCCCCTGACGCTGCAGGCGTGCCCGGCGGCGGACGTCGCCGTGGACGACTTCCAGGGCGAGCCCTGGGCGCCGTGCGGACCGCACCGCGAGTGGATGACGGCGAAGATCGCCGAGCTCCGACCGTCGCTCGTCGTGGTCGCCGCCGCGGAGGACTCCGTGAACCGGCTCAGCTCGGGGGCCACCGGTGCCGCCGCGTACGCCGAGTGGACCGCCGGCCTCACCCGCACGCTCACGACGCTCGAGGGCCTGGCTCCGGACGTCGTGGTGCTGGCACCGCCGCCCAGCGGCGAGCACCCCGCCACGTGCGCGACGGCGCGCTCCGGGCCCGGGGAGTGCCTCTCGCCGGTCCACGACACGTGGTGGCACGTGCGCACGGCCGACCAGGCCGCCGTCGAGGCCGCCGGCGGCGCGGCGGCGGGGATCCGCTACGTCGACAGCCTGCGCTGGTTCTGCACCGCGCAGGGGTACTGCCCGGTGTTCGTGGGCAGCACCCCGGTGCGGGTCGACCCGAACCACCTCACCGACGCCTACTCGCACGCCCTGGCCCCGGTGCTGCGCGACGCGCTCGTCCCGGCGGACGAGCGGACCGTGGTCGCCGGCGACGCCTGACACCGCGCCGAGCGCCGCACGGTCCGCGACGGCGCCGGGCCGTCGAGCCGCTCACGGACCCGCGGTCACGGCGCGCGACGACGCTCGGTCCGCCACGGGGGAAGCGCGGGGCGTTCAGGCACCGACAGGCCGAGCGCCGCAGCGCTCAGCCCAGCGGCGTTCAGCCCGCCGCGGGGAGCCACAGGCCGCAGCCGGCGGAGTTCACGGCCGCGTCGGTGGCGCCGACGACGAGCGTGGCGACCTCCCCGGCCGTGGCGACGCCGCCCTGCGAGCTCGTGGCACCCGCACCGTCACGGACGCTCCACGTGCAGCCTGCCGCTGCCGTGACGCTGCGGTACTCACCCGGTGCCACCGCTCCGGGGTCCCCGGCGGCGACCGCCGACTCCCCCTCCCCGATGCCGCCGCGTGCCCGGGCGAGGGGCCCCAGCAGGTCGGGGCACAGCAGCGGCACCGCCGTGTCGGCGAGGGTGAGCGGACCGTCGAGCGCCGCCCGGAACTCGTCCTCGCTGACCTGCACGAGGTACGACACCCGCTCGCAGGTGTGCTGCCCGGCCTCGACCACCGACTCGGGGAAGACCTCGCCCGTGCTGTTCAGCGACACGTACAGGTCGACCGCACCCGTGCCCGGGCTCGGCGCCGCCAGCGGTGTCACGGTCGGGGCCGGTCCCAGCGGCGTCGCGTCCTCGGTCGCGCCGGCGACCGCCGGGGTCGCGCCGGCGGTCGACCCGGCGCCCGACGAGCAGCCGGCGACGAGCCCGCCGACGAGCAGACCGACCAGGAGCGGTGCGAGGAGCAGCGGACGGGCGGGCATCAGGACTCCTCGGGACGTGCCGGTGGGGCGGCGGTGCGCCCGCGGGGCGGCGGACCGGCGGCGGGAGGCCGGTCTCACGGTCCTCCTCACGGCTCCGTCACCCCCGGCTCCGCTTCCGGGTCCGCCGCGGGCGGCGGCTCCGTCGTGGTGCCCGGCGTCGGCTCGGGCTCCGTGACCGGCTCCGTCGGGACGGCGACCGGGCCCTGCTCGGGGCGCGGCGGGGCCGGCACCGGGACTGCCGGTGCCGCGTGCTCGCCCGGGACCGCGCCGCCCGTGCCCGACGGCGTGGTGGCACCCTCCTCGACGGCGGCCGTGTCCGCCTGCGGGACCGTTGCGGCTGCCGGAGGCACCTCCGCCGCAGGCGCCGCCTCGACGGGCGTGAACGTGAGGGTGAGGACCGGTGCGTACGTGGCGTTGGTGGCCTCACGCGACCAGAACCGCGCGTTGTCCGACCCTCCACCGGCCAGCCGCAGGGTGACACGGCCACCCAACGACGAGGCCAGCACCGCCGGGTCACCGACCAGCTCGTACGCCGTGTTGCGCACCGGCACCTGCGGCAACGAGCCCAGCACCACCCCGGCACCGGTGGGCCGGTTCACCCAGGTCACACCCGACTCGGTCCACGACCCCCCGACCACCGAGGCCGTCACCGCACCCTCCGAGGCCGCCGCCGGGTCCGTCGAGGAACGCACCCCCAGCACCACCGACGTCAACCCCGCACCCGCCGGCGCCGCCGGCAGGTCGAACGACAGGAACGACTCCTGCGCCGACCCCTCCGAACGCACCGCCAGCTGCGTGTTCGACCCGTAGTTCGTCGACGCCGCCGAGGCCAGCACCATCGCATCGCCCGACGCCGGCACCACCACCGTCACCGGCTCACCCACCGGCTCGGGCACCGTCACCGACGCCGCCGACGACGCCGCGGACACGTTGCCCGCCGCGTCGAACGCCACCACCTTGTAGAAGTGCTCCCCCGGCACGGCACCGGCATCCACCACCGACAGACCCGTCACCTCACCGACCAGCACCCCCTCAGCGGCCACGAAGTCCGCCGACGCACCCCGGAACACCCGGTACCCGGCCACCCCACGATCGTCCGACGACGCCGACCACGACACCGACACCGCACCGGCACCGTCCACCGACCCCGACACCCCACCCGGAGCACCCGGAGCCGACACATCCGGCTGCGGACCGACCGTGCCCGGTGTGAACGTCAGCGTCAGGGCGGGTGCGTACGTGGCGTTGGTGGCCTCACGCGACCAGAACCGCGCGTTGTCCGACCCTCCACCGGCCAGCCGCAGGGTGACACGGCCACCCAACGACGAGGCCAGCACCGCCGGGTCACCGACCAGCTCGTACGCCGTGTTGCGCACCGGCACCTGCGGCAACGAGCCCAGCACCACCCCGGCACCGGTGGGCCGGTTCACCCAGGTCACACCCGACTCGGTCCACGACCCCCCGACCACCGAGGCCGTCACCGCACCCTCCGAGGCCGCCGCCGGGTCCGTCGAGGAACGCACCCCCAGCACCACCGACGTCAACCCCGCACCCGCCGGCGCCGCCGGCAGGTCGAACGACAGGAACGACTCCTGCGCCGACCCCTCCGAACGCACCGCCAGCTGCGTGTTCGACCCGTAGTTCGTCGACGCCGCCGAGGCCAGCACCATCGCATCGCCCGACGCCGGCACCACCACCGTCACCGGCTCACCCACCGGCTCGGGCACCGTCACCGACGCCGCCGACGACGCCGCGGACACGTTGCCCGCCGCGTCGAACGCCACCACCTTGTAGAAGTGCTCCCCCGGCACGGCACCGGCATCCACCACCGACAGACCCGTCACCTCACCGACCAGCACCCCCTCAGCGGCCACGAAGTCCGCCGACGCACCCCGGAACACCCGGTACCCGGCCACCCCACGATCGTCCGACGACGCCGACCACGACACCGACACCGCACCGGCACCGTCCACCGACCCCGACACCCCACCCGGAGCACCCGGAGCCGACACATCCGGCCCGAGCAGCGTCACCTCGGCGGCGGTGCTCGGCTCGCTCGCGTTGCCGGCCGCGTCGTACGCGACGACGCGGTAGTGGTACGTCCCGACGTCGAGCCCCGTGTCGGTGTGCGACGTGCCCGTCACCTCGGCGACCTGCGTCGTGCCCGCGGCCGGGAAGTCCGGCGACGTCGAGCGCTGCAGCACGTAGCGGGTGACGGCGCGGTCGTCCTGCGCCGCCTGCCACGCGAGGCCCACGGTGTCCTCACCGGTCACCGCGGCGGTCAGACCGGCCGGTGCGCCGGGCGCCGTGGTGTCGGGCCCCGCGACCGTGATCTCGACCGCTGCACCGGGTGCGCTCACGTTGCCTGCAGCGTCGTGGGCCAGTACCTGGTAGTAGTACGTGCCGGCCGCCAGCCCGACGTCCGTCACCGACGTGCCGGTGACGTCCTCGAGCTGGGTCGTCGACACGGCCGGGAAGTCCGGCGAGCCGGACCGGCGCACCGTGTACCCGGTGACGGCGACGTCGTCCGTCGCCGCCTCCCAGGCCAGCGCGACGGCGTCGTCCCCGGCGGCCGTGGCCGTCAGGTCGGCCGGCGTGCTCGGCGGGGTCGTGTCGGGCAGCGGGAGCTGCGCGCCGAGCGCGTGGTGCAGGGCCACGTCCTGGCCCGTCAGCACGCTCCCGTAGACGGCGACCTCGTCGATCGACCCCGTGAACCAGGGGCTCGAGGTGCCGCTCCAGGACGTGTCGCCGCCGACCCGCCAGTACCCGGTGTAGGACTGCGCCCCCGTGGCGGCGTTCGTGCCGACCAGCTGACCGTCGACGTACAGGCTCATGCCGGTCAGCGGCGAGTGCGTCGCGACCACGTGGTGCCACGCACCGTCGGTGTACGCCGCGGGGCTGACGACCGTGTTCTCGGTGCCCGTCCAGACCCCGAACACGAGCCGGCCGTCGTCACGCTGGTACACGTGCCGGTCGTAGTTGCCCGACAGCGCGGACCGCTCGTTGCCGAAGCCGATGAGCTTGCCGCCCACGGCCGACGACGACTGGAACCACAGCTCGAGCGAGTAGCCGCGCGGGTCGGTGAACGACACGTCGGAGGCGATGGTGCCGCCGTCCGCCGCGCCGGTCCCCACGGGCGTGAAGGTCGCGGCCGTGCCCGGCTCGACCACGCCCGGGGTGCCCAGGGCGACCCGGCCCGTCACGGTGCCGGTGACGCCGTAACGGCCGGAGTCCGCGACGGTGCCGGTGGCCGGCGGCTCGTCCAGACGCCAGTACAGGTCCGGGTCGAGCCCGTAGACCGCGGCGCCGTACTCGTCGGCCGGGGCCGGCGGGACCGCGGGCTCACGCCCGGTCGCCCGGTAGTGGGCCTCGACCTGCGCACCCGTCAGCGCCGTCGGGTACACGGCGGTCTCGTCGATCTGCCCCGCGAAGAAGTTGCTCGTGGGCCGCGACGGCCACCCGTTCAGCTGGTCGCCGCCGATCCGCCACGAGCCCTCGTAGGCCTGCGCCACCGAGTTCGCGTTGCGGGCGACCCGCTTGCCGTCGACGTACAGCGCCATCCCGCCCGGACCCTGCGTCGCGACCACGTGGTGCCACTCGCCGTCGTTGAACGACTGGGCGGACGTCACCGCGACGGCGCTGCCCGTGTACGTGCCGAACACGAGCCGGCCGTCGTTGGTCATGTAGACGTGCCGGTCGTAGCTGCCGGACAGGCGCGTGGCGCCGGTACCGGTGTTCGGCTTGCCGTTGCCGAAGCCGATGATCTTGCCGCCCTGGGTCGTGGTGGTGCGGATCCAGGTCTCGACCGAGTACACCGACGGCCCGGGCACGGTGCGCTCGTCGTACGCGTACCCCGTCGCACCGTCGAACGTGGCCGACCAGCCGGCGGACCCGATGGCGGCGTCCTCGCCGCCCCGGTGGGTGACGCCCTCCATGTAGTTGACCTGCGAGGCACCCGACGCGGAGTCCACCCCGTACCGGCTCGACGCGAGCTCGCCGCGCCAGTAGAGCTCGGCGCCGTCGTCGATGACCGCGGAGGCGTAGGCCTGGGTCGTGGTCGCCGCGCGGGCGTTCACCCCGCCGGACTGGGGGCTGGTGCTGGTGCCGTCGCTCGCGGTGACGCGGTAGGTGTACTGGACGCCGGGCGTCGCCGTGGTGTCCACGAACGAGACCTGGGGGCGGACCCACCAGCGCGAGTCCCCCGTGACGGTCGCGATCGGCTCGCTCGAGGACCCACGGAAGACGCGGTACGTCAGCGCCCCGTCGTCGTCGTCGTACGACGCCCGCCACGCCAGCCGGATCTCCCCGGTGCGCAGCGACTCCGCGCGCACCACCGGGGTGGTCGGCGCACCGGTGTCCGGCCCGTCGGCGAACCGCGTGAGCGACTGCTGGGTGTTGCCGTTGACGCGCGTGAACTCCCCGCCCACCCACAGGTAGCGCCGGGCACCGGTCTCGGCGACGGTCAGCGCGCGCGGGCCGATGCCCTCGCCGATGCCGTCGTTGAGCCGCGGGCGCCACGCGAGCATCTCGTTGCTCGCGTCGGCGCGGTTGGCCGTGAGGTAGACGCGCACACCGTCGGTGAACTCGCCCCGGTTGTTCGGCGCGCAGTCGTGGTGGTGGTGCGCCTCGTAGACGATCGAGCGGTCGACGAGGATGGCCTGCGTCGCGCCGAGGCAGCGGTCCCGCCAGCGCTGCGCGAACGACCCGTAGTCGACGGCGAACGACCCGTCGAAGACACCGCCGCCGGTCCCCTCCGCGCCCGCGTAGTACCCCGTGTCGTCCGCGGTGATCGCGTGGATGACGGACGTGTCGGGGATGAAGCCGCGCGGGAAGTTCCGCACGTTCTCGCCCGTGGTGGCGTCGACCACCGCGAACCCGTGGCTGTCCTGGCCGTTGACGGTGAAGAAGTCGCCGCCGACGGCGACCGTGCTGCCGTCCTTGCCGGCCGCGACCGCGAAGCCGCGCAGCTCGGCGTCCGCGACCCACGGGAGCAGCGCGCCGTTGGTCGGGGAGACCGCGGCGAACGAGCCGCGCGGCTGCCCGGCCACGCTGGTGAAGTCGCCGCCCAGGTAGACGGCGTCCTGCGTCACCGAGACGGCGCGCACGACCGAGGAGATGCCGGTCGGCCGGAACGCCGCGCGCACGGTGCACGTGGGGACGTCGAGGGCGGCCAGGCGGGCGACGTTGGTGCCGCCCACGTTGGAGAAGTTGCCGCCGATGTACAGGGTGCGGCCGTCCGGCGCGAGCGTCAGCGCGCGGATGGTCGCCGTCCCGCCCGACAGCGTGACGGACGGGCGGCAGGACCGCGGCGCACCCGTCGTCGCGTCGAAGCTCGCGAGCGCGGAGACCGTGATCGGCGACCCGCTGCCGCCGACCGGGGGGTCGAGCCTGCTGAAGGTGCCGCCGGCGAAGACGGTGTCACCGACGGCCGCGACGGCCCAGACGGTGCCGTTCGTCTGCCAGGTCGGCAGGTCGTCGGCCGTGAACCCCAGCCCGTCCGACAGCGCCTGCGCTGCCGGTCCGGACACCAGTGTTGCCGCGACGAGCGCGGCGGCGGCTGCCACCGAAGCCCCGCGAGCGACGATCCTCTTCATTGCCGACCTCTCCCGGACTTCGGTCCCACGACGTGGGGGAAGACTAGGCCGACCAAACGGTGTCAAGGGAGACATCTCGGACATCTTCACCCACGCACCTCCCGCCCCGGTCGCCGGCGGGGCCGCACGGGTGAATCGCCGGAGGCGATTTGCCCCGATTGACGGGTTGTCGCCACAGTTGGCACATGCAGAGGTGGCGCAGGACGGTCGGCGAGCTCGCCGCGGCCCAGAAGGCGGCCCGGGGGGTCTCGCTGTGGTCCCGGTACGTGAACCGCCCGCTGGGGCGGCGCCTGGCGGCGACCGCGATCGTCCTGGGGCTGTCGGCCGACGCCGTGACCGTCCTCAGCGCGCTGGTCACGGCCGCGGGTCTCGCGCTGGTGGCGCTGGTGCCGCCCGCCCTGTGGTCCGGCCTGCTCGCGGCTGCCCTGCTGGTGCTGGGCTTCGCCCTGGACTCGGCCGACGGCCAGGTCGCCCGGTACACCGGGACGGGGTCGGCGGCCGGCGAGTGGTTCGACCACGTCGTCGACGCCGCCAAGATGGTCGCGGTCCACACGTGCGTGCTCATCGGCTGGTACCGGTTCGGTGACCTGCCGGGCGACGCGTGGCTGCTGCTGCCGCTGGCCTACCAGCTGGTCGCGGTCGTCGTCTTCGCGGGCGGCACCCTGGCCTCGCTGCTCCGGCGCTCCCCCGCGCCGCCCGCCGCCCCCTCGACCGCGCGGGCCGTGGCGCTGCTCCCCGCGGACTTCGGCGTCCTCGCCCTGACGTTCGTCACCTGGGGTGCGCCGGAGGTGTTCCGGTCGCTCTACGCCCTGCTCGCCGTGGCGACCACCGTCATCGGCGCCGCACTCGTCGTGCGCTGGTACACCGGGCTCCGGACCCCGCAGGCCGTGCTGTCGTGACGGCGGCCGGGGGGACGGGCCGACGGGGCGGGACCCTGGGCCGTGGCGTGCGCCAGACCGCCGGGTTCGCGCTCGGCATGGTGGTCCTCGCCGTGGCGTCCCTGCTGCTGGTGCCGGCCCTGATCGCCGCGGGCGGACCCCGCGCCTGGGGCGCCGTGGCCGTGGGCCAGTCGGTCGGCACCGTCGCCGCCGTGCTGATCGGGCTGGGGTGGGGCGTGTCGGGCCCCGCGGCCGTGGCGCGTGCCGGCACCGCCGCGCGCCGGCGGGAGTTCCTCGACGCGGTGCTCGCCCGCAGCCTCGTCGCGGTGCCCGTCATCGTCGTGGCGGCCGGGCTGGCGGCGGTCCTCGCGCCCGCGCACCGCCCCCTCGCCGCCCTCGCGGCCGTGGCGCTGTCGCTGGTAGGGCTGTCCGCCAACTGGTACTTCGTCGGGACCGCCGCACCGTGGGCGCTGCTGCTGACCGAGACCGTGCCGCGCGCGGCGGGCTCGCTGGTCGGCGTGGTCCTGCTGCACGGCGGGGCACCGCCCGCGGTCGGCATCGGCGCGCAGGCCGGCGGGATCCTCGTCGGCGTGCTCACCTCGACGCTCTACGTCACCGTGCGCACACGGTCCGCCGGGCCGACGCCGCCGCGGCGCCCGGTCCGCCGGGTGGTCGCCGGTCAGCGGCACGGCGTCGCGACCACCGTCCTCAGCGCGGCGTACGGCGCGGCCCCGGTGCTGCTGGTCAGCCTCGTCAGCCCGGCGGCGCTGCCGGTCTACGCGCTCGTCGACAAGCTGCAGCGCCAGGTGTACGTCGCCGCGACGCCCGTGATCGTCGTGCTGCAGGGGTGGGTGGCCCGCGCGTCCGGCCGCGCGGTGCGCACGCGGATCCGACGCTCCCACGTGCTCGTGCTGGCGGCCACGACGACCGGCGGCGCACTGGTGACCCTGCTGCACGAGCAGGTGTTCGGCTGGTTCGGCGCGGGCGAGGTCGAGGTCCCGGTCGAGGTGGTGGCGCTCGGCGCCCTGTGGCTCCTGCTCAACCTGCAGGAGTCCGTCGCCGCACGGGTGGCCCTCGTCCCGCTCGGGCGCATCGACCTCGTCGCGCGGGCCACCGCGATCGGGACGGCCGTCGGGCTCACGGCCGTCGCGGTCCTGGCCCTCGTCTGGGGTGCGGTCGGTGCGCTCGTCGGCATCTGCCTGGGGCTCGTCCTGCGCCTCGCCCTCTGCCTGCACGGGGCCCGCGCGGGCGCCGCACCCTCGGACCGGCCCGCGCCGGTCGCCGTCCACCAGGAGGTCACCACATGAGCCGGCTCCTGCACCTCGCCCGGGCTGTCGTGTGGCTGGCGCCCGCGGGCCGTGCCAAGAACGGCCTGCTGCGCACCCTGGGGCACCGGGTCCACCCGGACGCCGTCGCCCGCGCGAGCCTGGTGTGGAAGGTCGACGCGCTGACGCTCGGCGCCGGTGCCCGCCTGGGTCGCCACAACCTGCTGCGCGACCTGCGCGAGGTCGTGGTCGAGGAGGGCGCGTCGATCGGCCGGATGAACGTCATCACGGCGCACCCGGCGTTCGCGCGGAACCCGGGCAGCGGGCGGCTGCACGTGGCCCCCCACGGCAAGATCACCAGCCGCCACAGCATCGACTGCTCCGCCGCGGTGACCATCGGGGCCTACTCCTCGATCGCGGGACGGTCCTCCACGCTCATGACCCACTCCGTGGACCTCGCGATCGACGCGCAGCGCGCGCTGCCGATCACGATCGGCGAGCGGTCGTTCGTCGGGACGCACGCGGTGGTGCTGGGCGGTGCGTCCCTGCCCGCGCGCTCGGTGCTCGGCGCGGGCGGCCTGCTGCTGCCCGGTCTGCCGGACGACAAGCCGGGCGGCCTCTTCGCCGGCGTCCCGGCGCGGCGCCGCGCCGACGTGACCGGCCGCTGGTTCGAGCGCACCGGCACGCACACCCGGCGGATCGTGCGGGTGGACGAGCGGGGCGACGAGACGGTCGAGGAGTTCTGACGCGGCGGTCCGCGCGTCCCGGGACGCGCGGACCGCCGTGCGTCACCGCCGGACCGGACAGCCGGGGCGCTCGGTCGCGTCAGCCACGGCTCGAGGCCGCGACGTACTGCAGATCCTGCACGAGCGGTGACGAGACCACCGTGAACGGCGACGTGACCCGCGCGATGGTGGCTCCGCTGCGCGTCGCGGAGGCCGACACGGACCCGAGCGCGAGCGGGAAGGTGCGGGCGTCGACCCCGGCGGGTGCGGTGTACGTGTGCGTCGCGCTGCCGATCCGCACGGTCACGGCCGCCGGCGCCGTGAGGAACGTCTGGACCTCCACGGTGTCGCGCGGCTTGGTCGACGTGGTGCCGCCGGACATGAGCTCCATGAGGTCGTGGCTCAGCTGCGGCTTCGCGTCGACGGGCTGCATGCGGTGGGTGAGATACACCGCGTCCCCCGTGACCGCCGGAGCGCGACCCTGCTTGAACTGGGTTCCGTAGTACCCGCTCACGTCCAGGAAGACGTTGCCGTGGTGCACCGAGGGCGCGAACACCGTGTTCTCGCTGTAGTCGTTCCACGCGACGAGCTGCACCATGTCCGCGCCGTCCTCGATGGCCCGCTGCCAGCTGGCACGCAGCGTCTCGAGGTTCGCCGCCTCCTGGAACACCCCCTGCATGGGCCGCGAGTCCTGCACGGAGATCGGCGCGAGCCACTGGTCGCCCAGCGCATGGGCCTGCGCGGCGAAGTTGCGCCCGGCCAGGATGTTGCCGGGGTTGCGGGTGCCCCAGACGCCCTGCGCGTAGGTGATCGGCGCGAACGCCTCCATGTTGTCCACGGCGTTGAGGAACGTCGGCATGAACGCCGCGTCCACCCCGTGGTCGGTGCGCAGCTTCGTGAGCACCTCGCGCCACCAGTCGGCCGACTTCGCCTCCGCCTTGAACGCGGAGATCACGGGACGACCGTCGGGCAGGCGGTACGCCGCCGGCTTGGCGACGTACTCGGCGAACTTGGCGGTGATGAGGTCGATGTCGGCCTTGCCGGCGGACGTCGTCATGTCGAGCTGCGGGATGACCACGAACCCGCGACCGTCGGCGTGGGCGGCGTCGGCCATGCGCACGGCCCGCTCCCAGTGGAAGTTCTCCAGGTTGAGCAGGTCGACGATGAACCCGTCGATGCCGGCGTCGGCCGCCTGGTCGATCTCGGTGCGGGCGTCCTTCATCTTCCAGTCACCGGACAGCGGTGACCGCTCGACGGGCCGGTCGCGCAGCAGGCCGCCGTACTCGCGGTGCGCGCCGCCCTCGCCGTCGGGCGCGAGGTAGTTGCGGGCGTAGTAGTCGCGGGACGGGTCGTCGTTGTCCAGCGAGATCGGGTACGGCGTGAAGTAGTGGGCGAACACCTTCGCCTGTCCGGTGCCGGCCACCTCGTACGGCAGCCGGGTGCTCTGCGGCGGTGTGACCGGGGCGGCCGTGGGCGACGGCGCCGCGGACGCCGTGGGCGTCGGGCGCACGGTCGGGGTGGTCGTGGGGCGGGGCGTGCTGCTGGGCCGGGGCGTCGCGCTCGCGGACGGGCGGGGCGTCGCGGAGGTGCGCGTCGGCGTGGGTACGGGGGTGGCCGTGGAGCCGCCCGTCGTCCACGTGAGGACGAGCCGGGGCCCCTTGCTCCCCAGCTTGTCGAGCCGGACGCCCGAGGCCCGCACCTCGTACAGCACCTCGAACGACGTCGCGCCCCCGGCGACGATGCCGGAGGGGTCCAGGCGTGCCGACATCGTCGCCCCGGGGACGGCCGTCACAGGGGTGTTGAGCGCTGCGCCGCGGGCCGCGGGCCGGTTGGCGGACGTCACGGCCGAGGCCCGCCAGCCGGACGGCACGCTGCGCACGGCGAGACCGGGGGTCCGGGTGGCGCTGGTGCGGACCGACAGCCGCAGCTCGGCGTTCGTCACGGTGGCCCCGGCCGGCACCGCCGACGTGTCGAACGTGAGGTACGTCCGGTAGACCGACGACGTCGAGACGAGGAGGTCGTACGCCGCGTAGCTGGTGCGGGGGGACGCCGACGACGTGAACGTCGCCTGGGTCGGCGCCAGGGTGACGGAACCGGAGTCGGCAGCGGACGCGTCGTCCGCCCGCGAGAACGAGACCAGGACCACCATCGCCGCCAGCAGCATGGCCGCCCAGCGGCGGAGCGGGGAGCCGGCGACGGGGGCGGCGTGCCGCCCTGCCCGTGAACTCGTTTCACCCATACGACGACATGATGGTCCAATTCACCCGGTCGCTCCCCCTCGCGGGTGAAGTGTGACGTACGTCACGATGAACGTTCGACCGCTTTCCGCGCGCTGACCGGCACCGATCTCCGGGGGTTGCCCGTCGACCCGCCGTCCGGCATCTGGACAGACGACCGCACCGGCACCCTCGTCCCCGAGTGCCGGTGCGGTGGGGCGCCGTCAGTACGCGCCGGAGCTGCGCAGGACCGCCCGGGCGGTCTTCCACAGGATCATGAGGTCCATGGCGACCGACCAGTTGTCGACGTAGCGCAGGTCCAGCCGCACGGACTCGTCCCAGTCCAGGTCGGAGCGCCCGCTCACCTGCCAGAGCCCGGTCAGCCCGGGCTTGACGTGCAGCCGGCGGTGGACCTGGTCCTGGTAGGCCTGCACCTCGTGCTCGAGCGGCGGGCGCGGGCCGACCATCGACATGTCGCCGCACACGACGTTCCAGAGCTGGGGCAGCTCGTCCAGGGAGTACCGGCGCAGCCAGCGGCCCACCGGTGTCACCCGCGGGTCGTGCCGCATCTTGAAGAGCACGCCCGCGCCCTCGTTGCGCGAGCGCAGCTCACCCAGGCGGGCGTCGGCGTCGACGTACATCGTCCGCAGCTTCCACATGGTGAAGTGGCGCCCGTCGATCCCCACGCGTGTCTGGTGGAAGAACGCGGGCCCCGGGGAGGTGAGCCGCACGACCGCCGCCGCCACCAGGACGACCGGGAGCGCGACCAGGCCTGCGAGCAGCGCCAGCGTGACGTCCAGCACGGTCTTGGCGACCGTCCGCCTGCGGGGCGCCCCGACCTCCACCTCGAGCAGCGAGAGCCCCGCCGTCGCACGGACCGCGAGCCGCGGGCCGGCGACCTCGACGAGGTCCGGCACCACGACGAGGTGGGCCCCGGCACGACCGAGCGCCCAGCTCAGCCGACGCAGCGCCTCGCCCCGCAGGTGACCGGCGCCCACCACGACGACGTCCGCGGCGTGGTCCACCACGACCTGCACGACGTCGGCCGTGGCGCCGAGCACCGGGACGTCGGCGGCCGGGGCGGAGTCGAGGTCGGACACGCAGACCCCGATCACCTCGTAGCCGTGGTGCGGGGCGGCGTGCAGGTCGGCCGCGACGCGCCGCGCCGTCGCGACGTCCCCGATGACGACCGTGCGCATCATCGCCTGACCCGCGAACCGCCACCGGTGCACCCGCCGCCGGCCCGCGTGCCTCACGACCGCGACCACGCCGACGGTCAGCGGGACACCCAGCAGGACGGTCTCGCGCGGCACGGGGAGGTCCAGCAGCCACGACAGCGCCACGAGGGTGGCCGCGACACCGGCACCCGCACGCAGCACGGCCTGGAACTCGGTGGGTCCGTCCCCGACACGGTCACGGTCGTACCCGCGGAACGCGCCCACGAGGGCGACGAACAGCAGCGCCCCGAGCAGGCTGGCCAGCACCGCCCGCGGCCCGTCGGCCGACCGCGCCAGCAGGGCGTAGGCCACCCCCGCGGCGACGATGGCGTCGAGCGCGCACATGAACCGCACGTAGTGGGCACCCACCGCGCGCCAGCTCTCGGCCAGCAGGCCGCCGTCGGAGTTGACCGGCGTCACCCGCCGCTCGAACGGCTGCGCGGAGGCCCAGGACCGGCGGGGCTCGCGGGCCGTCCCGCGCCGGTCACGTTCGTCGGTGGTCCGCCACGCGTGCTCGTCAGCCGTCAGTGTCATGGCGTCCCCCGGGCTCAGCGCGTGTCTGCAGTACCCAGGAGGTTATATGCCGGGTTCGCGCTGTTACGGGTGATGCGTCCGATTTCACCCGTTTCACATGCGGTTGTCACCCACCGGCGGACGGCGGTCCGGTGAACATCCGGTGAACGCGCCCGCACCCGGCGACACCCTCAGGAGCGGGTGTGGAACCGCAGCTGGGCGGCCTCCAGACCGTCGAGGACGACAGCCTCCACGGCGTCCGCGGCGCGGTCGACCAGCCACGGCAGGTCCTTCTTCTCGGCCCCCGAGAAGTCCTTGAGCACGAAGTCGGCGGGGTCCTGCCGGCCGGGCGGGCGGCCGACGCCGACCCGCACCCGCACGTACTCCTTGGAGCCCAGCGCCTTGGTGGTGTCGCGGAGCCCGTTGTGGCCGCCCTCGCCCCCGCCACGCTTGAGACGCACGTCCGCGAACGGGATGTCGAGCTCGTCGTGCACCATGACCACCCGCTCGACGGGTACGTCGTGGTACCGCGCGAGCGCCGCCACCGGGCCGCCGGAGACGTTCATGTAGGTCGTGGGCTTGGCCAGCACCACCCGGGGCCCCGGGGCCCCACCCGGCAGCGTGCCCAGGCGGACGTCCGCCGTCACGGCCTGCGGCCGGCGGCCGAGCAGACCGGCGCTGCGGGACCCGAACGACGCACCCGTGCGCCGCGCGAGCTCGTCCAGCACCATCTGGCCGACGTTGTGCCGGTTGCCGGCGTACTGCGGGCCGGGGTTGCCGAGGCCGACGACGAGCCAGGGTCCGTCGCTCACGGGGAGGTCTCCTCCGGGGTCGGGGGTGCGGGGGCACGGCGACGCCCGGCACCGTGGACGGTACCGGGCGTCGCGGGGAGCGTGGTCGCTCAGCCCTCGTTGTCGGCGGCCGAGGCGGCCGACTGCTGCGCGGCGAGGTCGGCGACGGCCGCGTCGGCGGCGACGTCGGCGGCGGACGCCTGCGGGGTGCTGATGGTGACGACCGTGATCTCGGGGTCGGTGACGAGCGTGGCACCCTCGGGCAGGACGACGTCGCCCGCGGTGACCGTGGCGCCGTCGGCGAGGCCCTCGATGGAGACCTCGATGCCCTGCGGCAGGTGCGTGGCCTCGGCCTCGAGCGACAGGTTCTGCGTCTCGACGACGTGGATGGTGCCGGGGGCCGACTCGCCGACCACGTGGACCGGGACGTCGACGGCGACCTTCTCGCCCTTCTTCACGATGAGGAGGTCGACGTGCTCGATGACCTGGCGCACGACGTCCCGCTGGACGTCCTTGACGATCGCGAGCGTGGTCTTGCCGTCGAGCTCGATCGAGTACAGGGCGTTCGAGTGCTTGAGCGCGAGCATCGTGTCGTGGCCCGGCAGGGCGACGTGCATCGGCTGCGTGCCGTGGCCGTAGAGCACCGCGGGGACCTGGTTGGCGCGGCGCAGACGGCGCGCGGCGCCCTTGCCGAACTCGGTGCGGGGGGTGGCGGCGAGCTTGATCTCGGACACGTGTGCTCCTCAGCGTGGGGTGGCGCCGCGGTGGTGCGCGGGCGCGGGTCTTCGTGGTTCGGCCCCGGGGGGAAGCCCCTCGGGTGGTTCGGGCGCGGGGCCCGGTGGCCTCGACGCGGGACGCAGGACGGGCACGCGGAGGCGACCACCCAGTCGATCACGGAGCCGGATGGGCCCGCGGGGATGGTGCTTCCCGCTCGACCGTCCGTCGTCCCTCGCCGAGGCAACCTGACGATCCTACCGGACGACCGTGCGTGCCGGTCGACCGTCGGCGCCGGACGTCTCAGGCGTTGCCGTCGAACAGCGACGTCACCGAGCCGTCGTCGAACACCTCACGGATCGCGCGGGCGAGCAGCGGGGCGATCGACAGCACGGTGAGCTGCGGGAACCGGCGCTCCTCGGCGACGGGCAGCGTGTCCGTGATGATGACCTCACGGGCACCGCACCGCTGGAGCCGCTCGACCGCGGGGTCGGACAGCACGCCGTGCGTCGCCGCGACGATGACGTCCTTGGCGCCGGCCTCGAGGACGACCCGCACGGCGCCGGCGATCGTGCCGGCGGTGTCGATGAGGTCGTCGACGATGACGCAGCTCTTGCCCTCGACGTCACCGACGACACGGTTGGCGACGGCCTTGTTGGGGCTGCGGATGTCGCGCGTCTTGTGGACGAAGGCCAGCGGTCCGCCACCGAGCTTCGCCGCCCACTGCTCGGCGACGCGGATGCGGCCGGCGTCGGGCGACACGACCGTGACGTTCGACGTGTCGACGCGCGTGCGCACGTACTCGACGAGGATCGGCTGGGCCCACAGGTGGTCGACCGGGCCGTCGAAGAAGCCCTGCGTCTGCGCCGCGTGCAGGTCGACGCTCATGATGCGGTCGGCCCCGGCCGTGCGGAACAGGTCGGCCATGAGGCGGGCCGAGATCGGCTCGCGCCCGCGGTGCTTCTTGTCCTGACGGGCGTACGGGTAGAACGGCGCGATGACGGTGATGGTCTTGGCCGACGCGCGCTTCATCGCGTCGATCATGAGCAGCTGCTCCATGACCCACTGGTTGATGGGCGAGCAGTGCGACTGCAGGATGAACGCGTCCGCGCCGCGCACGGACTCGCCGAACCGCACGTAGATCTCACCGTTGGCGAAGTCGTACGCGGTGGTCGGCAGCAGCTCGATCCCCAGCGCGTCCGCCACGTCCTGCGCGAGCTCGGGGTGGGCCCGGCCGGAGGCCAGGACCAGTCGCTTCTCCCCGTCGTGGCTGATGATGCCGGTCATCGCTGCTGCCCGTCCTCGGTCGTGGTGCTGCCCGCGGGGGTGTCCGCGGGGTCGTCGAGCTGCGCCGGCTGGCCGGGCAGATGAGGCGGCGGCGTCACGGGGATCGACGCGGTGGCCGCGCGTTCCAGCTCCGCGCGCGCCTGGGGCGAGAGCCCGGCGACGTCGCGCGTGCCGCGGGCCCGCGCGGCGGCCTCGGCGGCGGGCGTGCCGGCGCGCGAGCGGGCGACCCAGCCCTCGATGTTGCGCTGGGAGCCGGCGCTGACGGCCAGCGCGCCGGGCGGCACGTCGCGGCGCACCACGGTGCCCGCGCCGGTGTACGCGCCGTCGCCGACGACGACGGGCGCGACGAACATGTTGTCCGAGCCGGTGCGCGCGAACGAGCCGATGACGGTCCGGTGCTTGTTGACGCCGTCGTAGTTGACGGTGACGGACGCGGCGCCGATGTTCGAGTGCTCACCGATCGTCGCGTCGCCCACGTAGGACAGGTGCGGGATCTTGGACCCCGTGCCGATCTGCGCGTTCTTCGTCTCGACGAACGTGCCGATCTTGCCCTCGGCGCCCAGCTCGGTGCCCGGGCGCAGGTAGGCGAACGGGCCGACGGTCGCGCCCTCGCCGATCACGGACAGGGACCCGTGCGTGCGCACCACCGTCGCGCGGGGTCCGACCTCGCAGTCGGTCAGCGTGGTGTCGGGCCCGACGGTGGCGCCCTCGCCGACCGTCGTCGCGCCGTGCAGCTGGGTGCCCGGCAGCAGCGTGACGTCCCGCGCGAGGTCGACGTCGACGTCGACCCACGTCGTCATCGGGTCGACGACCGTGACACCCTCGCGCATCCAGTCCTCGAGGATGCGGCGGTTGAGCTCGGCCCGCAGGGCGGCGAGCTGCACGCGGTCGTTGACGCCCTCGACGCTCAGCGGGTCGTCGGTGCGCAGCGCGCGCACGTGGCCGCCGGCGGCCCGCGCGATCGCGAGCACGTCCGTCAGGTACACCTCGCCCTGGGCGTTGTCCCGTCCCAGGCGGGCCAGCGCGGAGCGCAGCACCGCGGCGTCGAACACGTAGACCGACGTGTTGATCTCGGTGATCGCCCGCTGGGCGTCGTCCGCGTCCTTCTCCTCGACGATCCCCAGCACGTCGCCCGTGCCCGGCTCGCGCAGGATCCGTCCGTAGCCCGTCGGGTCCGGGACCTCGGTGGTGAGCACGGTCACCGCGTTGTCGTCGGCGGCGTGCGCGGCGAGCAGCTCGCGCAGCGTGCCGGCGTCCAGCAGCGGCACGTCCCCGGCGATCACGACGACGGCGCCGGTGAGCACGGTGTCGGCGGCGGCGCCACCGATGTCGTGACCCGCCGCGGCAGCGGCGGCCGCGGCGGCCTGCGCGGCGGCGTCGAGCGCGGTCATGGCGACCTGGACGGCGCGGCCGGTGCCGGGGATGTCGTCCTGGTCGACGAGCAGCGCGTCGGGGTCCACGTCGAGGACGTGCGCGGCGACGCGCTCGCGCTCGTGCCGGACGACGACGGCCACCCGGTCGGGCTCGAGGGCCCGCGCCGCGGCGAGCGCGTGGCCGACCATGCTCCGACCTGCGATGGGGTGCAGCACCTTCGGCGTCGAGGAGCGCATGCGGGTGCCCTCACCCGCTGCGAGGACGACGACGGCGGCTGGACGGGGGACGGTCACCAGTGGGTGCTCCTCGCGGGTCTGCCCGGGTGGGCGGGAACGTCTGCCGTGACAGGACTCTACCGCCGACCCACCGGCGCCCGGCACGGTCCGGGGTCCCCCCCCCGGGGCCGTCGCGGGCCCACCACCTGCGACGTCCGGCCACCCCGTGTGGGAGAGGTCACCCGGTCGCGCGGGAACGGGGTGCCACGCCCACGCGTTCAGTGCGCGCCGGGACCCCGGCCCCCGTACCGACAAGGAGCACCGTGACGTCGTCGCAGCCGGCCGTCGAGACCGTCCCGCCCACCGACCCCACCCAGCCCGTCGAGGTGGTCGAGCCGACCCGGCCGTACGCGCGGTCGGTCTCGTCGCTGATCTTCTTCTCGCGCTGGCTGCAGCTGCCGCTGTACCTCGGGCTGATCGCGGCGCAGGTCGTGTACGTGTGGCAGTTCCTCAAGGAGCTGTGGCACCTCGTCGACTTCGCGGTCTTCGGTCACAAGATCGAGGCGATGGCGGACTTCGGCACCGAGGCCACGACGATGCTCATCGTCCTGGGGCTGGTCGACGTCGTGATGATCTCGAACCTGCTGATCATGGTGATCATCGGCGGGTACGAGACGTTCGTGTCCCGCATGCGCCTCGACGGGCACCCGGACCAGCCGGAGTGGCTCAGCCACGTCAACGCCAACGTGCTGAAGACGAAGCTCGCCATGTCGATCATCGGCATCTCCTCGATCCACCTGCTGCGCACGTTCATCGAGTCGTCGGTGGGGCACGTGACGGGCGAGACGATGATGTGGCAGACCCTCATCCACCTCGCGTTCGTCGCCTCCGCGCTCGCGCTCGCGTGGATCGACCGGATGTCGCAGGGCACGACGCGCCCCGCACACTGACCCCGCACGGCGCGGGGCCCGGCCCCGGGGCGCGTGCCACAGTGACCGCGCCCCGCCCGCCCCGCGCCACCGAGGACGCCCCTTGTCGACGACGACGCCCAGCTACACGACCACCCGCCACTCCGCGCACGTCGCGTACGTGGTGCAGGCCGTCGTCAACAACCTCGCGCCGCTGCTGTTCGTCGTCTTCCACACCGCGCTCGACGTGCCGGTCGCGCAGCTCGGGGCGCTCGCGGCCCTGAACTTCGGTGTGCAGCTGCTGACGGACCTCGTCGCGGTGCGGGTCGTCGACCGCATCGGGTACCGCCGTCCGATGGTCGCCGCGCACGCGCTGGCGGCGCTCGGGCTCGTCCTGCTCGCGGTGCTGCCGTTCGTGCTGCCCGCGCCGTTCGTGGGGCTGTGCGTCGCGGTCGTCGTCTACGGGATCGGCGGCGGACTGCTCGAGGTGCTGGTGTCGCCGGTGGTCGAGCACCTGCCGCAGCCGGAGGAGGCCAAGGCCGCGGGCATGGCGTTCGCGCACTCCTTCTACTGCTGGGGGCAGCTCGCCGTCGTCGTGCTGAGCACGGCGCTGCTCGCCGTCGTCGGCTCGGACCTGTGGCCGCTGCTGCCCGTGCTGTGGGCCGTGGTGCCGCTGGTCAACCTGGTCGTGCTGCTGCGGGTGCCCATGCCGCCGACCGTGCCCGACGAGCACCGCACGAGCCTGCGCTCGCTGTTCGGCACGCCGCTGTTCCTCGCGGCCCTCGTGCTCATGGCCACGGGCGGCGCCGCCGAGCTGACCATGGCGCAGTGGTCGTCGTTCTTCGCCGAGCAGGGCACCGGGGTGCCCAAGGAGGTCGGGGACCTGCTGGGGCCCGGCCTGTTCGCGCTGCTCATGGGTCTGGGTCGCGTCGCGTACGGGCTGTGGGGGCAGGGCGTGCCGCTGCGTCCGCTGCTGGCGGCGTCGGGCGTCGCGACGGCGGTCTGCTACGTGGTCGCGGCCACCGCCGCCGTGCCGGTCGTGAGCCTGGTGGCGTGCGCCCTGTGCGGGCTGACCACGGCCCTGCTGTGGCCGGGCACGTTCTCGCTGACGTCCGCCCGGTTCCCGCTCGGGGGCGCCGCGATGTTCGCGGTGCTCGCGCTCGCCGGGGACGCCGGCGGCACGTTCGGCCCGCTGGGCGTCGGGCTGTTCGCGGACCTCGCCGCCGGGCCCCTGGCGGGGATCGCCGCGGCGCTGCCGCCGGACACGGGCACGGGCCTGCGGGTCGGCATGCTGCTGAGCGCGGCGGTGCCGGCGGTGTTCGCCCTGACGGTCCTCGCCTCGGGGCGCGAGCGCACCGCGGCCTGATCCCGACCGGCTCGTCCGGAATGCTTGACCCTGGGCGAAGCGCCTGGTTACGGTCGTGCTAAATCGGTTCAGCACGCTGAACCGGTGCACGGGGGGCCGCGCAGCCGACGAGGGCTGCCGCCGGGGGCGGTCGCCTCGACCAGGTCGAAGGAGACACCGGTATGAGGAGACCTCTGCGCACGGGCACGGCGCGCGCCAGGACCCGGGCCGCGGCTGCGGCCGCCGTGGCGGCGCTCGTCGCGGCCACCGTCGCCGTGGCGGCGCCCGCGAGCGCCGTCCCCGCCACCCCCGCCGCGCCCGGGGCCGGCGTCCTGTCCGTCACACCCGTCACCGAGGTCGGGTCCTACGGGCAGCAGGTCACGCACGTGGTGGTCGAGTACGGCGACGCGGTCGACGCCGCGCGCCTGACCCCCGGGGACTTCGCGGTCGCGGACTCGGTGTACAACTTCCGGTTCCACGGCGTCGAGCGCCTGCCGGAGCTCGTGGACCGGCCGGTCGCCGACGTGTGGACGACGGACGACCCGGCGCGCCTGCTCGACGAGGACCGGCCGGCGGCGCCGGGCCGGTTCGTCGTGCTGGAGCTCGTGGACTCCCCCGACGGCGGCTGGACGGTCGTCGTCTCGCTGTGCCCGACATTCCTGTGCTCCGTGCGCGTCAACCCCGACCAGCTCACCCAGGTGACCCAGCTCGGCGACGTGCACGCCACCGACGGCACGCTGCTGGCCGGCGGGGACCCCGCGACGGCCCACCGGACCACGGCGGAGCCGATCGACCGCGAGGTGGACCAGTTCGTGCTGCGGACGTTCGCGTCGAGCACCGGTGACGTCGAGTACGCCTACCGCCTGCCCGACGGCTACGACCCGGCACGTGCCTACCCGCTGGTCGTCGCGCTGCCCGGTCACGGCATGGGCTTCGACGGGCAGAACCTGGGCGTGCAGCTCGCCTCCGACATGCTCACGACCGCGTGGTTCCAGGAGTCGTGGACCGGCACCGACGAGGACGTCATCGTGCTGGCGCCGCAGAACCGCCGGGTCGACAAGGTGACCGAGGGCGCCCAGGCGGTCGAGCTGGTCGAGGCGTTCCTGGCGGAGCACGCCGTGGACCGGGACCGCGTGTACGCCACGTCGGTCTCCTACGGCTCGCAGCTGCTGTGGGAGATGTTCTCCGAGCGTCCCGACCTCTTCGCCGGCGGGCTGCTGACGGGCGGGTTCCCCGCGGACGCGGACGAGCTGCCCCGCATCGCGCAGGCCGAGGTCCCGCTGTGGATCACCCACGGCACGAACGACCACCTGCTGCCGGTGGCGAACGCGCGGGCGTCGTACGACGGGCTGGTGGCCGCCCACCGTGCGCTGGGCCGCACCGAGACCCGGATCACCGAGCTGGTGCGCTGGACGGAGTACGGCGACGAGGCGTTCACGCTGCCGGACCACCACCTGGCGTCGGCGCCCACGTACGAGGACGCCACGATCCTGCAGTGGCTGCTGGCGCAGGAGAAGCGGCCGCAGGCGGCGTTCCGCCTCGAGGTGGCCACGCAGTGCCACGCCCACCGCGCGGTGCCCACGGTCACCGTCACCAACGACGGTGACCAGCGGCTGCGCGCCGCCGTGAGCGCCGGGGACTCGCGCCACACGCTGACGGTCCCCGCGGGCAAGGACCGGTTCCACCGGTTCACGCACCGCGCCGCGCAGCTGCCGGCCGGGACCGTGACGGTGACGGTGGAGACCGTGGTGGACGGGGTGGACGTCACGGACACCCGCACGGTGGCGCACGACGCGCTGACCTGCCGGTGAGGTCCGCGGTGGCGGCCCCGGGCGGGGTCGCCACCGCGCCGCCGCCGCAGGGCGGTGCCGTCGCGGTGCGGCGGCACGTCACCCGGCGGCGACACGCGCCGTTCGGGGGTCGCCACAGCCGGTCCGCGGCGCCCGTCCTTTAATCTGACCGTCGATGGAACTACCGTCGACCTCCCGCCCGGCACGGGAGGTCCGCACGTCGACGAGGACAGGCATGACGACCCATCCCACGCACGAGTCCCTGCTGCCCCCCACCGGCGTGCGCGCCCCACGGTTCGCGGCACCGACCACCGACGCCCCGCACGTCCCCCTCGACGGCGACTGGCGCTTCCGCCTGTTCCCCACGGCGGACACCGGGGTCGACCCCGGCGACCCCGGCGAGGACTGGGGCACCGTGCCCGTGCCCGGCCACTGGCAGCTGGCCGGCGCCCCCGACGCCTGGCCGCACGGCCGGCCCGCCTACACCAACGTCCTGTACCCCATCCCGGTCGACCCCCCGCGGGTCCCGCGCGACAACCCCACCGGTGAGTACCGGCGCACGGTGACCGTGCCGGACGCCTGGCGCGACGGCGGGCGGGTCGTGCTGCGCTTCGAGGGCGTCGACTCCTGGTTCGAGGTCGCCGTGAACGGGCGGGTGCTGGCGCAGTCGCACGGCTCGCGCCTGCCCACCGAGGTGGACGTGACCGACGCGGTGCACGCGGGCGAGAACCTGCTCGCCGTGCGGGTGACCCAGTGGTCGGCGCAGACCTACGTCGAGGACCAGGACCAGTGGTGGCTCTCGGGGATCTTCCGCGACGTCACGCTGCTGCACCGCCCGGACGACGGCATCGAGCACGTGACCCTGCACGCCGCGTACGACCACACCACCGGCGAGGGCGTGCTGCGGGTCGACGTCGAGCCGGCGCGTCCCGACGCGCTCGTCGAGGTGCCCGCCCTGGGGCTGCGCGCGCGTCCCGGCGAGGAGACCCGCGCCCCCGTCGAGCCCTGGAGCGCCGAGTCGCCGCGCCTGTACGACGTCGTCGTCCGCACGCCGGGCGAGACGGTGACCCTGCGCGCCGGCTTCCGGACGGTCGCCGTCGTCGACGGGGTGCTCACGCTCAACGGCGCCCCGCTCGTGCTGCGCGGGGTCAACCGGCACGAGTTCGCGCCCACCGACGGCCGCGCCGTGACGCGGGAGACCATGCTCGCCGACGTGCTGGCCATGAAGCGGCACCACGTCAACGCCGTGCGGACCAGCCACTACCCGCCGCACCCGCACTTCCTCGACCTGTGCGACGAGCACGGCCTGTACGTCGTCGACGAGAACGACCTCGAGACGCACGGGTTCGAGCTGCTCGGCTGGCGCGACAACCCCACGGACGACCCGCGCTGGGAGCCGCTGCTGGTGGACCGCGTGACGCGGATGGTGCGCCGCGACGCCCACCACCCCGCCGTCGTCATGTGGTCGCTGGGCAACGAGGCGGGGGTCGGGTGCAACGTCGCCGCCATGGCCGCGGCCGTGCGCACCCTCGACCCGACGCGCCCCGTGCACTACGAGGGCGACCGGACCTGCG
This sequence comes from Cellulomonas wangleii, assembly GCF_018388445.1. Taxonomy (NCBI): domain Bacteria; kingdom Bacillati; phylum Actinomycetota; class Actinomycetes; order Micrococcales; family Cellulomonadaceae; genus Cellulomonas; species Cellulomonas wangleii. Next base: position 951,707 of record NZ_CP074405.1, on the reverse strand, counting down.
AGCACGCCGACGTGTACTCGCGGATGTACCCGACCAGCCAGGAGGTCGCCCTCATCGCCCGGGGCCTGGAGGACCCCCTGCCCGACGCCGCGCTCGACACCCGGCGCCGGGCCATGCCGTTCGTGCTGTGCGAGTACGCGCACGCGATGGGCAACGGCCCCGGCGGCCTGACCGGGTACCTCGACCTCGTCGACGACCACCCGCGCCTGGCCGGTGGGTTCGTGTGGGAGTGGTTCGACCACGGCATCGCCACGCGCACCCCCGACGGCGAGCCCTACTACGGCTACGGCGGCGACTTCGGTGAGGAGCTGCACGACGGCACCTTCATCGCCGACGGACTGCTGCTGCCGGACCGCACGCCGTCGCCCGGGCTGCTCGAGCTGGCCGCCGCGTACGCACCCGTGCGGGTCCGCGCGGGTGCGCAGCCCGGGACGCTCGAGCTGCGCAACCGGTACGCGTTCACGTCGACCGCGCACGCACGCCTGGTGTGGACGCTCGTCGCGGACGGCGACGTCGTCGCCGAGGGTGAGGTCGACCGCGTCCTGGCCCCCGACGAGCGGGTCGAGGTCCGCCTCGCCGACGTGCTCGGCGACCGCCTCGACGACCTGCTGGCCGCGACCGACCCGACCACCGCCGTGTGGTGGGTCCTGCGCGCCGTCCCGCGGGACGCCGGCGCGGACGTCCCCGCCCACCTGGGCCTCGGCGCGGGCCAGGTGCTGGTGCGGCCGCCTGCCGCACCGCCGCGCGCGACGGGGTCCGTGGTGACCGTGGGCGGCGTCCGCCGCGTGGGCCCGGTCGAGCTCGACGCGACGGGCCGGCCGGTGCGCATCGGCGGGACCGCGGTGCGGCTCGCACGCGTCGACGCGTGGCGCGCCCCGACCGACAACGACCGCATCCGCTCCTGGTACGACCCGGTCGGCGACGCGGAGGCCTGGGAGCGGGCGGGCCTGTCCCGCCTGCACGAGCGTGTCGACGACGTGGCCGACGTGGCCGGTGCCGTCGTCGTGACGTCGCGGGTCGCGGGTGCCGCGACCGACTGCGGGCTGCGCGTGCGCACGACGTGGCGCACGGTGGACGAGCGCACCGCGGACCTGGTGGTCGAGCTGACGCCCGAGGGCCGCTGGCCTGGCACGGTGGCGCGGCTGGGGTGGCTGCTGGCCCTGGAGCAGCCGGACGCCGGCGACGTCCGGGTCGACTGGACCGGGCTCGGCCCGGACGAGTCGTACGCCGACTCGCGGCTGGCGGCGCTCGCCGGCCGGTGGCAGCACACGGTCGACGCGCTGCAGACGCGCTACACGCACCCGCAGGAGAACGGTGCACGCCGCGGCGTCACGCGCGCGGTGCTGCACCTGGCCGGTGGTCCGCTCACGCTCACCGCTGGCGAGGTGCGCGTCGCCGACCGCGCGGTGCCCGGGCTCGAGCTCACCGCACGTCCCTGGTCGGACCGGGCCCTGGCCGACGCCCGCCACCCGCACGAGCTGGTGCCCGACGGTGCGCTGTGGCTGCACCTGGACGCGGTGCAGCACGGCCTCGGCTCGGCGGCGTGCGGTCCCGGCGTGGAGCCGGACGCGGCGGCCCGGCCCACCACCGCGACGCTGCAGGTGCGCCTGCAGGTCTGAGGCCCGGTACGGCCGCGGGTCGACGCAGCGGGCGCACCGGCGCACACGCGCCGGTGCGCCCGCGCGGTCGGGTCGTCCGCCCGCGTCAGAGGGCGATCGGCACGCGGGTGGTGAGCAGACCGACGTCCCCGAGGAACCGCTCCAGCGCGAGGGTCGCCATGCCGATGGCCGCCGAGTTGCCGCGGACGGTGGAGATGCCGACGGTGTGGTCGGTCGTGGTGCCGCGCGGCGCCTGCGCACGTACCTGCGCCACGGTGCCCGGCAGCAGGTGCTCACCCAGGGCCCACGCGGTCCACCCCGTGAGCATGACGAGCTCGGGGTTGATGACCGCCACCAGGTCCGCGATCGCGGAGCCCAGGTAGTCGGCCGTCCGTTCCACCGTGCGCACGGCCGCCGGGTCCGGGTCGGCGGCGTCGAGCGCCGCGGCCAGGCCGGCGATGAAGTCGCTCTGCTGCTGCGTCCCGGTCAGCGGGTGGTCCGGGGCGGTCTCGCGCAGCGTCTGCTGGATCCCCGGCGCCCCCACGTACGCCTCGACGCACCCGCGGCGTCCGCACCGGCAGCCGCGCCCCTCGTGCACCAGCAGGGTGTGACCCCACTCCCCGGCGGAGTTGGTGGCGCCCCGCAGCACGGCACCGTCGAGCACGATGCCGGCACCCACGCCGGTCCCGAGGTTGACGGTCACCAGGCTGTCGACGCCGCGCCCGGCGCCGAGCCACAGCTCGGCGGTCGCGATCGCCTTGAGGGGGTTCTCCACGACGATCGGGGCGTCGAGACGGCCGCGCAGCAGGTCCAGGACGCCGACGCCGCGCCAGTGCCACGCGGGCACGACCACGGACATCGCCCCGTCGCGCCCCTGCACCAGCCCCGGCAGCGCGACGCCCACACCCAGCAGGTCGGACCTGTCGCGGCCGGCCTCGCGCAGCGCCGCGTCGAGCGAGCGGAGCACGCCGCCCACGACGTGCTCGGGCGACTCCACGCGCTCGTCGAGCGGGACGTCGGCGCGCGCGAGCTCGGTGAGGGCGGCATCGAACACGTGCGTCGAGACGTACGTCTCGGCGACGTCGACGCCCGCGAGGATGCCCCGCGCGCCGCGGATCGCCAGCGTGGTCGTGGGCCGGCCCACACCGCTCGCCGAGACCCCGGTCTCCGCGACCAGCCCCTCCGCCAGCAGCTCGGACACGACCGTGGCGACCGTGGCGAGGCTCAGCCCCGTGGTCCGCGCCAGCCCGTTGCGGGTCGCGCCGCCCTCGGCGAGCAGCGCGTGCAGCACGTCGAGGCGCGACTCGCTGCGGATGTCACGCGACGAGCGCTTCCTCACGGCCATGCGGTCCCCCCGGTCGGCTGCACGAGCACCGCACCCAGCTCGGGCGCCTCGGCTCCGACGGTCCCGCGGACCATCAGCCGGATGATCCCAGAGTTCCAGGCACCGGGCAGCCAGAGCCGACCAGGATCACCCCCGGTGAACCGCGGGCTCGCCGGGTCCCCGAGCCACACGCGGCCCAGCAGCTCACCGTGCGCGTACGCCGCGACGCGCACGTGCGTGCCGGCGAACCGCAGCGAGCAGCCACCGGGCGGCACGTCCACGTCGAGCCACAGCTCCTCGCCGGGCGCCGGGCGCAGCGGCAGGTCCACAGGCTCCGCGGGCGCCGTCCGGCCCGCGAGCGCGACCAGGTCGCGGTCCGGCTGCGGCTCGACCTGCCACCCCTCGACCGGGGCCAGCCGCAGCAGGGTCGCACCGCCCAGGACGCCGGGCACGTGGGGCACGGTGACCGCCACGTCGCGGCCCGCCCCGGGTGCCAGGTGCAGCCACGGGTCGTGCGGCGTCACCAGGTGGTCGGCGCCGTCCACGGTGACCGTGACCGGCGCCCCGAGCCCGGGCAGGTGCAGCGCGTGGTGGTGCGTGCCGTCGACGTCCAGCCCGCGCCGGTACGTGACGGGCGCGCCCACCCGCGTGCTGCTCCACCCGCCGAGCGGGCGCAACGGCGCGGGGGTGCCGGCCCACTGGGCACCGGGCTCGACGGTCCACAGCGCGTGCACGTCGGACCGCCCCGTCACGGACCACACCCGGCCCAGCCCGCGCAGCGAGCCCATGGCCAGGCCCGGCAGCCGGGCGTCGTCGAAGTTGGGGTGGCCCCACGTCTCCGCGGTCGCGGTCAGGGTGCTCGCCCCGGCCACGGGGACGACGACGGTGGCGCCGAACCCGGCGATCGTGGGCAGCGGGCGGCCGTCCACGGCGAGGTCGACGAGGTCGCCGGCACCCTCGAGGAGCAGCTCGTCGGCGCCCGTCACGTCGGCCGCGTAGTGCGTGCGGCCGCGGTGCACGCCGACCTCCTCGGAGGCCGGTGCCGTGCGGTGCTCCCGGGTCGTCCCGTCCCGCGTCGGCAGCGCGGGCCGCCGCGCCGCGGTCAGCCGGACGGGCTCCGCCGCGGGGGTGCCGGCGGGGGCCGTGACCGGGCCGTCCGGGCCCGGGACGTCGACGGGGTGGTGCACGACCACCTGCCACCGCAGGTGCTCGCCGGGCGGGACGCCGTCATCGGACGGCGGTGCGTCGACGACGACGCGCACGGGCGACCCCGGGCGCGGTGCGGGCAGGTCGACGAGCGTGGGGGCGCCGCCGGGTGCCGCCAGCGCCACGGTCCCGGGCACGGCGGCGGCGAGCTCCACGCCGTCGGGGCCGGCACCGACCAGGTCGCCGGTGGCCAGCACGAGCGTGCCGTGCCCGCCGAAGCCCTCGAGCGGCAGGTCACGCAGGACCAGCGCGCAGGCGTGCCCCGGCACCGTGAGCGGCACGGCGGGCAGGGCGTCCGTCGCCGCGAGCTCGAACGTCGCGTCCTCGTCACCGAGGTTGGGCACGCCCAGCAGCGTGCCGCCGCCGTCGAGCACGACGCGCGACGGCGACGCAGCGGTCGGCGCCGTGCCGGTGTACGCGCCGTCGGCCGCACCCGGCACCCCGCGCGCCAGGCGCGGGCCGAGGGTGCGGGTCACCGCGGTGAGGACGCGCGCCTCGACGGTCTGCGGGCGGGGCTCCCCGGTCGGCGACAGGTACCCGCCGAAGTCGTAGTCGTGGGTCATGAACCCGCCGGGGTCGCCCCAGTTGCCCACCGACGGCGTGAACCCGAAGTCGTACCCCGAGGCCTGCAGGTACGGGGCCAGCACCTTGGCGCCGCTGACCAGCAGCCGGCGCAGCGTCACGTGCGCGCGGTTGGTCTCCGTGACCAGCAGCGGCTCGTCCCGGGCAGCGAGGAGGTCGGCGTAGCGCCGCACCTCCGGCTCGACGAACGGCGAGCGGTCGTCCGGGTAGAAGTTGAACGCCGGGGTCACCCCGGGCACCCCGCCGGTGGCCCCGACGAGGTCGCCCTGGCCCGCGCACGCCACGAGCGGGACCTCGACGCCGTGCCGCACCGCCATGTCCCGCAGCGCGCCGACGTAGGCCGCGCGGTCCGCGGTGTCGAAGAAGTCGAGCTCGTTCTCGAGCTGGACCGCCACGACGGGTCCACCCCGGCCGTGCTGCCGCTGCACCAGCAGCGGCAGCACGCGGTCGAACCAGCGCTCGACGTGCGCCAGGTACCGGGGCTCGGCCTGGCGCAGCGCCAGGCCGTCCTCGAGCGGCAGCCACGCGGGCAGCGCACCGCCGTCCCACTCCGAGCAGATGTACGGCCCCGGCCGGGCCAGCACGCCGAGGCCCGCGGCGTGCGCGAGGTCGAGGAACTCCCCGACGTCGCGACGCCCGGTGAAGTCCCACTCGCCCGGCGCGAGCTCGTGGAAGTTCCACGGCACGTACACGTCGACGAGCGTGTAGCCGGTCGCGCGCACCGCGGCCAGGCGTGCCGCCCACTCCTCCCGCGGGATGCGGAAGTAGAACAGCGACGCGCACGCGAGCACCTGCTCCCGGCCGTCGAGCACCAGCCCGCCGGGCCCGAGCCGCACCGTGCCGTCCTGGAGGGTCGTCGTCACTTCACACCCGCGCTTCCGCCGGAGAGGTTCATCTCGTACAGGTACTTCTGGCCGGCGTAGTAGACGGCGATCATCGGCACGGTCAGCAGGATCGAGCCGACCATCACCAGGTTCCACGGCGGCAGCTGCATCGCGTTGCTCGTCGAGGTCATGAACTGCAGGCCGAGGGCCAGCGGCATCATGTCCTCCTGGTTGAGGTAGATGAGCGGGCCCATGAAGTCGCCCCAGGCCGCGGTCAGCGTGAAGATCGCGATCGCGGTGAGGATCGGCCACATCATCGGCAGGACGATCCGGCGGTAGATGCCGAAGTAGCCCAGACCGTCGACCTGCGCGGCCTCGTCGAGCTCGCCCGACACCCGGGAGACGAACTGCCGCACCAGGAACACGTTGAACGCGTTGGAGAAGAAGTTCGGCACGATGAGCGGCAGGAACGTGTTGACCCAGCCGAGCTCCTTGAACAGCAGGAACTGCGGGATCATCGTGATCTGCGCGGGGATCATCATCGTGGCGAGCACGACCATGAACATGACGTTCTTGCCCGGGGCACGCAGCCGCGCGAAGGCGTAGCCCACGAGCGAGGACGACAGCACCTGCCCCACGGCGGCCAGCGTCGCGATGATGACGGAGTTGAGCACGAACCGGCCCACGGGCAGGCCCGTCGCGGTGAACACCGACGCGAAGTTCGACCACTCGAACTCCGTCGGGATGATCGTGAACATGTTCGTCGCGCTCGTCGCGTCGCTGGCCAGCGCGATCGAGACCATGAGCACGAACGGCACGAAGAACATGGCGGAGACGACGAGCAGCACCGCGTACGTCGCGGGTGAGGCCCGGAACGCCTTGAGGGTGCGCGCGTTCGTCTGCTCGCTGCGCGGTCCGGCGGCCAGCGGCGGTGCCTGCGTGATCGGCGTGGCGACAGCCATCACCGCACCTCCGTCTCGTAGAAGACCCATCGTCGGGACGTGCGGAACGCGACGACCGTGAACGCGATGATGACGAGGAACAGCAGCCAGGCGATGGCCGACGCGTAGCCGAACCGGTAGAACCCGAAGGCCTCGCGGAAGAGCAGCGGCACCATCATCATGCTGGCGTTGTCCGGCCCCCCCGAGGTCAGGATGTACACCTGCCCGAAGATCTGGAACGCCCCGATCAGGCCCATGACCAGGTTGAAGAAGATGATCGGCGTGATCTGCGGGAAGGTGATCGACCAGAACTGGCGCACCGACCCGGCGCCGTCGATCTCCGCGGCCTCGTAGAACTCCCGCGGGACCCCGTTCATCGCCGACAGCAGCAGGACGGTGGCCCCGCCCGCACCCCACGCGGAGAGCACGACGAGCGCCGGCTTCACCCAGGTCGGGTCCAGCAGCCAGCTCGGGCCGGTCAGCCCGAGCACCCCGAGCAGGTCGTTCAGCGGCCCGGACGGCGCGAGCACCATCTTGAAGACCATCGCGGTGGCGACCAGCGGCACCAGCGTGGGCAGGTAGATGAGCGTGCGGAAGAGCTTGCGACCGCGGATCCGCTTGTTGAGCAGGTTGGCCAGCCACACCCCGATCGCCAGGCCCAGCGGCACCGAGACGAGCGCGTAGAAGAACGTGTTGCCCAGGGCCTTCCAGAAGACCGGGTCACCGGTCAGCGCCGTCGTGTAGTTCTCGAACCCGACGAACGTCGGCGGGGTGAAGGAGTCCCACTCGGTGAGCGAGATGGCGATCGAGGCGACCATCGGGCCCAGCAGGAACCCGACGAACCCGATGAGCCACGGGGAGATGAACAGCCAGAACCAGCGCGCCTCGACCTTGCGCCGCCGGGTGAGCTTCTGGCGAGGCGCCCTGCGCCCCTCGGCACGGTGCGGGCGGGTCGCCCGCACCGTGCCGAGGGCCTCGCCGAGGTCGACGGCCATCAGCGCGCCGGCTTGATGACGGTCTCGAGCTTCTTCTGGATCACGTCGAGCTGGGCCTTGGCGTCGCCACCCTCGTTCCAGAACGTCCCGAGGTTGTCGTCGAAGGCGGCCTGCATCTGGTTCCACTCGGGGATGAGCGGGGAGGTGAAGACGAAGGCGGAGGACGCGCCGAACGCGGACATGTCGACCTCGCGGGTGGCCCACTCCGGCTTGAGGAACTCCTCCGAACCCTGCACCTCGAGGTTGGCGGGCACGTCCTGGGCGTTCTTGATGATGACCTGCTGCGCCTCGGCGTCCGTGAGGAAGTCGATGGCCGCGAACGCCTGCTCGGCGTGCTTGCTGTCGCGGGAGATCGCCAGGCCGGAGCCGAACGCGGACACGGCCTGCTCGTCGCCCTGCCACAGGGGCGCGATGTCCCACTCGAAGTCGGCCTCGAGCAGGGAGTTGATCGCCCAGAAGCCGGTCGTGTTCATCGCGACCTTCTGGGCCGCGAACGCCGGGTCGCCGCCCATGTCGGGGCCCATGTCCGCGTACTCGGCGGCGGTGGGCACGACGTGGTGCACGTGCGTGAGGTCGTTGGCCCACTGCAGGGCCTCGACGACCTCGGGCGAGTTGGCGGCGGGCAGGCCGTCCTCGTCGATGATCCGGCCGCCGTTCTGGTAGGCGAAGGACCACCACTGCGCCCACCAGCCCGCCCCGGCGTAGCCCCACTGCTCGCCGGGGATCGTGAGCTGCTCCATCGCCGCCTGCGCGTCCTCCCACGTCCACTCGGCGCTGGGGTACTCGACGCCCGCGGCGTCGAACATGTCCTTGTTGTAGTAGACGATCATGGCGCCGGAACGGTCGGGCACGGCGTAGACGCTGCCGTCGTAGGAGTACAGCGTGCCGACGGGGCCGAACCGCTCCTCGAGGTCGAGCCCCGCGTCCGCCGCCAGGTCGTCGAGCGGGAGGATCTGCTTCTTCGAGGAGTAGACGTTCACGCCCTCGGCGACCTGCATGATGTCGGGTCCGTCGCCGCCGGCGATCATCGTCTGGACCTTCTGCTCGTACTGCTCGCCGGGGATCAGCTGGAGCTTGATGGAGATCTCGTCCTGCGAGGCCTCGAACAGGTCGATGCGCTCCTGGTACGACTTCTTGTCGACGTCGCCGCCCCACACCGTCATCGTGAGGGTCACAGGCCCGTCCGCCGCCGCGTCGCCCCCGCCGCTGCCGCACGCCGCCAGCGCGAGAGTGCTCAGTGCGGCGATGGCCGCCGTCCCGGTGCGCCTCACGCGTGATCCCGTGGTGCCCATGAGTGTCCGCCTCTCTGCGGTCGCCCGGTGCGGACCCCGTCGTCCGAGCACCGTCGCGAAACTGTGGCGGTAAATATAACCATTGGAGTAATGCCCTGGCGATCACCCTCACGGGGGGATCCGGGAGGGTCGGGGCCGGCCGAGGTCGCCGGGGCCGGCAGCCGCAGCCGCCGACGAGCGTGCTCCGCCCCCAGGATTCGAACCTGGACCGCAAGGCTCCAAAGGCCTGCATGCTGCCGTTACACCAGGGCGGACCGGCGTCCCAGTCTGCCAGCCCGCGGGAGCGGCGCCGCGCAGGCGGCGGGCACCTCGGCCGTCCCGGCGCCCCGCACGGCACAATGGGGCCCATGGCCTCCGACCCCAAGCGGTCCCGCGCGCGCATGACCGGCGTCGAACGGCGCGCGCAGCTGCTGGACGTGTCGCGCACCCTGTTCGCGGAGAAGGGCTTCGACAACACGTCGGTGGAGGAGATCGCGGCCCGCGCCGGGGTGTCCAAGCCGGTCGTCTACGAGCACTTCGGGGGCAAGGAAGGCGTGTACGCGGTCGTCGTCGACCGCGAGATCCAGGCCCTGACCGGTGCGCTCACCGGGGCGCTCGAGGGCGGCGGCCACCCGCGTGCCCTGCTCGAGCGGACGACCCTGGCCCTGCTGTCGTACATCGAGACGTCGGAGGCGGGGTTCCGCATCCTCGTCCGCGACTCCCCCGTCGCGCAGGCCACCGGCACGTTCTCCTCGCTCATCGGCGACGTCGCCACGCAGGTGGAGCACCTGCTGGCCAACGAGTTCCGCAAGCGCGGGCTCGACGCGCGCACCGCGCCCATCTACGCGCAGATGCTGGTGGGGATGGTCGCGCTCACCGGCCAGTGGTGGCTCGACGCGCGCAGCCCGCGCAAGGCCGAGGTCGCGGCGCACCTGGTCAACCTGGCGTGGAACGGCCTGGAGGCGCTCGAGCGGCACCCGCAGCTCGACAAGCCGCCCGCCCCGTAGCCCGTCCGCACGCCCGGTGTCTTGACGTCGACTAATCTCGGACCATGGCCGACAGCGACACCGCAGGGCCGCCCCGCGACGAGGTCGACCGCATCGTCCTCGCGTGGCAGCGCGAGCGACCCGACCTGGACGTCCGGCCCCTGACCGTGCTGTCCCGGGTGAGCCGCCTCGCGCGGCACCTCGACCTCGCGCGACGCGGCGCGTTCGCGCGGCACGGCCTGGAGACGTGGGAGTTCGACGTGCTCGCGGCGCTGCGCCGCGCCGGCGAGCCGTACCGGCTGTCCCCCGGCGCGCTGCTGACGCAGACCCTCGTGACCAGCGGGACCATGACCAACCGCATCGACCGGCTCGCGGAGCAGGGTCTGGTCGAGCGCCAGCCGTCCCCCGACGACCGGCGCGGGGTCCTGGTCACCCTCACCCCGGCGGGCCTGCAGCGCGTCGACGAGGCGTTCGCGGACCTGCTGGACGTCGAGCGGGGCCTCATCGGGGAGCTCCCGGAGGAGGACCGCGAGCGCCTCGCCGCGCTGCTGCGCGACGTCCTCACCCTGTTCGACGCGTCCTGAGCCCGCCGCGCACCGACGGCCTCCGCGCGGTCAGTCGCGGTGCCCGCGCTGGGACAGGCGGTCGAGGGCACGCTCGGCGTGCAGCCGGTGCCGGTCGAGCCAGGTGCGCGCCGTGAGCGTGCCGTCCGGGGTCAGCCGGTACGTGCGCACGCGGCCGACCTTCCGGGACACCACCACGCCCGCCCGCTCCAGGACCGCGAGGTGCTGGACCACGGCCGGCATCGACATCGCGAACGGCTCGGCGAGCGCGGACACCGACGCCGCCTCCCGCGCGAGCCGCTCGACGATGGCCCGGCGGGTCGCGTCGGACAACGCGTGGAACAGCCTGTCCAGCTCGGCGTCGGGCGAGGGCTGCGGCATCTCGATCGGCCGCATGTAGGAGCGCTCCGTCGCCGTCCCGTTCGTCAGCTCACCGTTCGTCGACATGTCACCACCCGTCCTCGCTCCGGCCCGGTCGTCTCCATCCTGCGGAGGAACGCCGCGCCGCGCCACGGCTAGCCCGCAGTCTCGGCGGCGTCGAGCCATGCGGCCTCGAGCTCGTCGCGCTCCGCGGCCAGCGTCCGCAGCTCCGCGTCGAGCGCCAGCACGGCCGTGTGGTCGGTCGCCTGCTCGGCCATGCGGCGGTGCAGGTCCGCCTCCAGCGCGGAGATGCGCTCCAGCCGGCGCTCGATGCGCTGCACCTCCTTGCGGGCGGCCCGCACCTCCGCCGCGGACGGGGCCGGCGGCCCGTCGACGGCGCCGGCCGACGGGGCCGCGGCACCACCGGCGCCGGACGCGCCGGGGGCGACCCCGGCCGCCGCGCGCGCCATCGCCCCGCCGACGCCACCGGTCGCCCGGGCGTCGGCGGCGCCGGCGGCGAGCGCCACCCCGCGCAGCTGCAGGTACTCCTCGACGCCGCCGGGCAGGTCCCGCAGGTGCCCGTCACCGAGCAGCGCCACCTGCCGGTCGCAGACCCGCTCGAGCAGGTAGCGGTCGTGCGAGACGACGACCAGCGTGCCGGGCCAGCCGTCGAGCAGGTCCTCGACCGCGGCCAGCGTGTCGGTGTCGAGGTCGTTGGTGGGCTCGTCGAGCAGCAGCACGTTGGGCTCGGCCACCAGCAGCCGCAGCAGCTGCAGCCGGCGGCGCTCCCCGCCCGACAGCTCCCGCACGAGGGTGCGGGCGCGCTCGCGCGTGAACCCGAGCTTCTCGACCAGCTGGGCCGCGGTCAGCTCCTTGCCACCGACGACGACGGTGCGCTTCTCGCGCTCGACGGCCTCGACGACGGTCAGGTCCGCGACCTCGTCGAGGTCCTCGACGTCCTGGCGCAGCTCGGCCACGCGCACGGTCTTGCCCCGGCGCACCCGTCCCGCGGTGGGGACGACCTGCCCCGTGAGCAGCCGCAGCATGGTCGTCTTGCCGGCCCCGTTGACGCCGACGACCCCGTACCGGTCCCCCGGGCCGAGCCGCCACGTGACGTCGTCGAGCAGCACGCGCCCGTCGGGCAGCGTGTAGGTGACGTCCTCGAGGTCGAGCACGTCCTTGCCGAGCCGGGCGGTGGCGGTGCGCGCCAGCGCGAGGGAGTCGCGCGGCGGCGGCTCGTCGGCGATGAGCGCGGTGGCGGCGTCGATCCGGAACTTCGGCTTGGACGTCCGTGCGGGGGCGCCGCGGCGCAGCCACGCCAGCTCCTTGCGCAGCAGGTTCTGCCGCTTCGACTCGACCGTCGCGGCCTGCTGCGCGCGCTCGGCGCGCGCCAGCACGTAGGCGGCGTACCCGCCCTCGTACTGGTCGACGACCCCGTCGTGCACCTCCCAGGTCCGGGTGCAGACCGCATCGAGGAACCACCGGTCGTGGGTCACGACGACCAGGGCACCGCCGCCGCGCGCGTACCGGTCCACGAGGTACCCCGCCAGCCACGCGACGCCCTCGACGTCGAGGTGGTTGGTGGGCTCGTCGAGCACGAGCACCTCGTCGTCGCGGACCAGCAGCGCCGCGAGCGCGACGCGGCGCCGCTGGCCGCCGGACAGCTTCGCCAGCGGGGCGTCGAGGTCGACGTCCGCGAGCAGGCCGCTGTGGACGGCGCGGACGCGGGCGTCGGACGCCCACTCGTGCGCGTCGGCGGAGCCGTGGACGGCGTCGAGCACCGTGCCGGGGCCCAGGTCGTCGCGCTGGTCGAGCAGGGCGACCCGGGTGCCGCCGGCGCGGGTGACGCGGCCGGTGTCGGGCTCCTGACGACCGGCGAGCACGCGCAGGAGCGTGGACTTGCCGGCGCCGTTGGGTCCGACGACGCCGATGCGCTGGCCGTCGTCGACCCCGAGGCTGACGCCGTCGAGGAGGGTGCGGGTACCGAGGGTGAGGTGGACGCGATCGGCGCCGAGAAGGTGGGGCATGAGGATCTCAGCGTGCCAGGTACCCCGCCGACCTGTCGAAGAGACCGCGGGTGCCCCCCTCGCGTCCCTCCGGGAGGTCGAGGCCGCGCCGCGCCGTCACGACCGTCAGTCCGAGCCCGACCCGGCCAGCACCTCGCGGACCCGCACGCGCCCGCCCATCCGCAGCACCGACCGCTCGTAGATCCGCGCGGCGACCGCGATCACGGCGAGGCACGACACCACCAGCACCGCCAGCGACAGCAGCGGCTCCCACCACGCCGCCTCGCCGAGGAACAGCCGCACCGGCATCCCCACCGGCGCGCTGAACGGGACGTACGACATCACGGTCATCACCGTGGCGTTGTCGTTGAAGAACACCACGAGGAGGTACGGCAGCATCGTCAGCCACATGGCCGGCTGCAGCACCACACCCGTGTCCTCGACGCGCGACACCAGCGACGCGCTCGCCGCGTAGACCGCCGCCAGCAGCACGAACCCGATCGCGAAGAACACCACGAACCACACCAGCGGCGTGCCGAGCATGGTGAGCAGGTCGTCCTGGCCGGTCACGACGAGGGCGAGGACCGAGACCGCCGCGATCGCCGCCGTCTGCCCCAGCGCGAGCACCGAGTTGCCGAGGATCTTCCCGGCCAGCAGCGCGCGGGCCGGGACCGCCGACAGCAGGAGCTCGACCGTGCGCGTCTGCTTCTCCGTCACGGTGTTCTGCGCGATCGTCGAGCCGAAGCCGATCGCCGACATCATGAACACCAGACCGAACGCGAAGGTCACGATGTACCGGACGCCGCCCTCGGCCGCGGCCGGGTCGAGCAGCTCGACGTCCGGCTCGACCGTCAGGGCGCCCAGGAGCACCTGTGGCGCCGAGCTCATCGCGACCACGTCGACGCCCAGCGGGCCGTCGCCCGGGACCACGGCGGCGTCCACGTCACCGGCGCGCACCGCCTCGACGGCGGCGGCGCGGTCCGCGACGTCGCGCACCTCCAGGCCCTCCGTCGTCGGCACCTGCCCCGCGACGGACGAGACGACGGCCACCGGCACGTCGTCCCCCGTCCGCCCCGAGAACACCGAGCTCAGGATGATCGCCGCGAGCACCCCCACCAGCAGGATCGCCGTGGAGATGAGGAACGACTTGGTCCGGACCTGCGACGTGATCTCCCGCTCGGCGACCAGCAGCGTGGCCCGACCCAGGGACGGCGGGGTCGGCGCGGGGGGACGGGTGCTCATCGGGCCACCTCTTCCAGCTCGGGCTCGTCGGCCACGACGTCGCGGAAGATCTCCGAGAGCGTCGGCCGCAGGGGGGTGAACGCGCGCACCGGACCGCGCGCCAGGGCGGACGTCAGCACCTGCTGGGCGACGTCCTCCGGGGCCTCGAAGACGGCCGAGCCGCCCGCGAGCTCGTCGACGCGCACCTGCGGCACGTCGCGCAGCCAGCCCATGTCGCCCTCGGCGACGATCTCGTGACGCGCCGTGCCGAACCGCCGCCGCAGGTCGTCGCGCGTGCCGGCGGCACGCACCCGGCCGCCGGCGATGATGACGAGGTCGTCGCACAGCCGCTCGACCACGTCGAGCTGGTGCGAGGAGAACAGCACGGGCACGCCCTGCGCGGCCCGCTCGGCGAGGACGCCCTGCACGACCTCCACGGCCATGGGGTCCAGGCCGGAGAACGGCTCGTCCAGCACCAGCACGTCGGGGTCGTGCACGAGCGCCGCGGCGACCTGCGCCCGCTGCTGGTTGCCCAGCGACAGGCTCTCGACCGGGTCCTTGGCCCGGGCCGACAGGCCCAGCCGCTCGACGAGGGCCTCGGCACGCTGGGTGGCACCCGACCTGTCGAACCCGTGCAGCCGCGCCAGGTAGGTGAGGTGCTCGACGAGCTGCATCTTGGGGTACAGGCCGCGCTCCTCGGGCATGTAGCCGAACCGGGCGCGCTGCGCACCGGCCACCGGCGTGCCGTCGATCGTCACGGTCCCCGCGTGCGGCGCCAGGACCCCGAGGATGATGCGCATCGTCGTCGTCTTGCCCGCACCGTTGCCGCCGACGAACCCGGTGAGCCGCCCTTGCCCGACCGTGAAGCTCACGTCGTCGAGCACGAGCCGGTCACCGAACGACCGGCTGATCCCGCGCAGCTCGAGCATCGTCCCTCCCTGCCGTTGCCGCGTCCGGGCCTCCCGGACGTCTGCCACCACGGTAGGCAGGGCACCGCCCCCGGCGGATCGGGCGCTGGGCCGATCCTGCGTCTCCGTCCCGGGACGGAGACGGCTCAGCCGGTCAGGCCGTGCTCGTGGGCGTAGACGACCGCCTGGACGCGGTCGCGCAGGCCCAGCTTGGCCAGCAGGTTGGACACGTGGGTCTTGACCGTGGCGCGGCTGACCACGAGGTCGGCGGCGATCTCGTCGTTGTTGAGCCCTCGGGCGACGAGCGCGAGGACCTCCTGCTCCCGTTCCGTGAGGGGCACGACGGGCTGCGCGGCGGGGCGCGTCGGAGCACGCTCGCTCACCGCGCGGGCGATGACCGCGCGCGTGACCTCGGGCGACAGCAGACCCTCACCGGCGGCCGCGCTGAGCACGGCCTCCGTGAGCTGCTCCGGGCGGGACGTCTTGAGCAGGTAGCCCACCGCACCGGCGTGCAGCGCCTCGACCAGGTAGTCGTCACGGTTGAAGGTCGTGAGGACCACCACCGCCGCCGTCAGCGCCTCGTCCGCGACGATGCGCCGCGTGGCCTCCAGCCCGTCCATGTCCGGCATCTGCACGTCCATGCACACGACGTCCGGCCGCGTCGCGCGCACGACGTCCAGGGCCTGCGCACCGGTGCTCGCCTCGCCGACGACCTCGATGGCGGGGTGCGCCGACAGGATCGTGCCGATCCCGGCACGCAGCAGGGCCTGGTCGTCCACGAGCACCACACGCACGGGCGTCGTCATCGCTGTCCTCCGTCGTCCGTGCCGCGACGCGCGCCGCGGTCCTCAGTCATCGTCCCGGGCCCGCGCCACGGCGACCGCCGCCAGCGGCAGGCGCACCCGCACCACGAACCCGCCGGACCGTCGCCGGCTCGCCTCGAACGTCCCGCCGTCGGCGACCGCGCGCTCCCGCATCCCGATCAGGCCCAGCCCCGTCGACGGCGCGGACGCGGCACGGCCACCCCCGCCGTCGTCGGACACCTCCAGCTCGACCTCCTCGGCCAGCCACCGCAGACGGACCTCCGCCCGGACGTCCGGTCCGGCGTGCTTGCGCACGTTGGTCAGGGCCTCCTGCGCGATGCGGTAGAGGTTGAGCGAGGCCAGCGGTGTGAGGCGTCGAGGCTCCCCGACCACCTGGTAGCCGACGTGCGTGCCGGCGGCCCGCACGCGCTCCACCAGGTCGGGCAGGGCGTCGACGTCCAGCGACCCGGTGGGCTCGTCGGGCGCCGGGGTCGCGGGCGCGCGCGTCACCGCCGTCGCCGCCACCCCGCCGTCGCGCAGCATGCCGAGGATGCCGTGCAGCTCGCGCACCGCGTCCCGCGCGGACTCCTCGACGTGCCCCAGGGCCACCGCTGCCCGGTCGGGGTCGCCGCCGAGCAGCATGCGGGCAGCGGCGGCCTGCACGCCCATGAGGGACACGTGGTGGGCGACGGCGTCGTGCAGCTCGCGCGCCAGCCGCAACCGCTCCAGCGTGACCGCCTGCTCCTCGGCACGGCGGCGCTCGAGCACCAGCAGGTGCGTGCGCCACGCGGTGCGCGCCCGTTCGCGCGCCGAGCGCCAGGCGTGCTCACCGAAGAACCAGGCCCCCGCGAAGTACAGGACGTTGGTCAGCAGCTGCAGCAGGGTGAAGGCCACGAACGGCGAGAACGCCCCGGCCTGGTCCGGCAGGTCGTCGGCCATCGACGGGTCCGTGGCCGCCATGAACAGGGCCACGAGCAGCCAGACGATCATCGCGACCACGACGACGGCGCGGACCAGGGCGGCGCGTCGGCGGTCCGCCTCCCACGCACCCACGGTGTACATGGCGCAGAACAGCGCGATGTTCGAGATCAGCGTCTCGGGCACCGACAGCGACTGCGCCGTGATGAACGCGGTGGCGACCACCAGCAGCACCGCCGCGGGCCACCGGCGGCGCACGGCGAGCGGCACCGTGGTGGCCGCGAGCAGCAGCGCCGACACCCAGCCGGGCGCGGGCTCGGTGAACATGCCGGAGACCTGCACGAGCACCATGGCGAGCAGCGCCCCGAGGTAGAGGCCGCCGGCGAGCATCACGTCCCAGCGCAGCGCGTCGGCGTCCGGCGCCGGGCGCACCCACCCGCGCTCGTCGGGGTCGACCGCCGGCCGCGCCGCCAGACCCGTCGACGGGTCGGTCGGCACGCGCGCCGGCTCGGTGGTCGCGCGCGTCGGCAGGTCGTGCGCCACGGTCACTCCCCCGGCACCACCCGGGCGCCGGCCACGGGGCCGGTCGCGGTGAGCACACGGTCGGCCACGCCCGACGCGGTGAACGCGGCCGCGACCGCCAGCGCGTGCTGCCGGTTGCGGGCCAGCGCCGCCACCGTGGGCCCGGACCCGGAGACCACCACACCGAGGGCACCGGCGTCGGTCGCGACCGCCAGCGGCTCGGTGAGGCCCGGGTCGAGCTCGATCGCGGCACTCTCCAGGTCGTTGTGCAGCGCAGCACCGAGCGCCGCCGCGTCGCCCGCGCGCAGCGCCTGCATGAGCGGCACGTCCTGCTCGTCGTCCGGGGGGACGGCGGTCTCGCCGTGCAGGTCGTCGAAGGCGTCGTAGACGGCGGCGGTCGACAGGCCACGGTCCTGCACCGCGAACGCCCAGTGGAACTCCCCGCGGCTGAGCGCGGGCGTCAGCAGGTGTCCCCGCCCCTGGCCGACCGCGGTGTGGCCCAGCAGCGAGAAGGGCACGTCGGACCCCAGCCCGGCCGCGAGCTCGAGCAGGTCGTCACGGGACAGCCCCGCGTTCCACAGCGCGTCGCACGCCACGAGCGCGGCCGCCGCGTCGGCGGAGCCGCCCGCCATGCCGCCGGCCACGGGCACGCCCTTGACCAGGTGCAGGTGGACGGCCTCGTCGATGCCGGCGCGCTCGGCCACCGCACGGGCCGCGCGCAGGGCCAGGTTGGACGCGTCGGTGGGCACGGCCTCGGCCTGCGCCCCGCTGACGCTCAGCCCGAAGGCGTCGGCGGGCGTCGCGACGACCTCCTCGTACAGGGAGACCGCCTGGAACACCGTGGACACGGGGTGGTAGCCGTCGGCGGCGAGGGGGCCCACGCGCAGCGAGAGGTTGACCTTGCCGGGGGCGCGCACGCGCACGGCACGCTCGGGCAGGTCGTCCCGGGGGGTCGGCATCACGGTGCCACTGTGCCAGGTCGGGGCTGCGCGGGCTGCGCGGATGCCAGCGCCTCGGCGATCCGGGCGAAGCCCACGACGTCCACCTGCTCGCCGCGCGCCTGCGGGTCCAGACCCGCGGCCCGCACGGCCGCCTCCGCCGCGGCCGACGACCCCGCGAGCCCCGCGAGCGCGGAGCGCAGCATCTTGCGCCGCTGCGCGAAGGCCGCGTCGACGACCGCGAACACGTCCTGGCGCGCGACGGTGGCGGGCGGCGGCTCGCGCCGGTCGAGGCGCACCAGCGCCGAGTCCACGTGCGGCGCCGGCCAGAAGACGGCACGCCCCACGGTCGCGGTGCGTCGTGCGGACGCGTACCAGGCGACCTTGGCCGACGGCACGCCGTAGGTGCGGCTGCCCGGCGGGGCGGCGAGCCGGTCGGCGACCTCGGCCTGCACCATGACCAGACCCCGCTGCAGCGAGTCGAACCGCTCGAGGAACGTCAGCAGCACGGGCACCGACACGTTGTACGGCAGGTTGGCGACCAGCGCGGTGGGCGGCGGCCCGGGCAGCGCGGTCACGGTCAGCGCGTCCTGCGTGACGACGGTCAGGCGCGCCCGCCCGTCGGGGTCGCGGAGCACGACCGTCCGGGCGTCGGGCGTCTCGTCGGCCGCCGCCGGGTCGACGGCGAGGCCGGGGACGTGGGCGGCCACCGTCTGCGGCAGCAGCGCCGCGAGCACGGGGTCGATCTCGACGGCCACGACGTCGGCGCCGGCCTCGAGCAGCCCGAGCGTGAGGGAGCCCAGGCCCGGGCCGATCTCCACGACGCGCTCGCCCGCGGCCACGTCGGCCTGGCGCACGATCTTGCGGACCGTGCCCGCGTCGAGGACGAAGTTCTGCCCGAGGGTCTTGGTGGGCCGCACACCGGCACGCTGCGCGAGCGCCCGGATCTCCGCAGGCCCGAGCAGGGTGATCGCCGACATGGCCCCCGAGCCTACGTGGCGCGGCCCTGCCGACGGACCGCCGACCGGTCCGGCGGTGCAGACGGCGACGGACCGCCACCCGCGGTCACGGGGTGGCGGTCCGTCGTCAGGCGACCGTCAGCTGAACAGGTTCTTGCCGCAGTGCGGCCACTGCCCGGCGCCGGCACGGTTGTAGAGCATCTTGGCGCGGGCGGTCTGCTCCTCGGCCGAGGCCTGCGAGGGCAGCCCGGAGCCGCCGACGGCCTGCCACGTGGCGACCGAGAACTGGTACAGCCCGTGGTACTTGCCGGTCGGCGAGACCGCGTCGACCCGGCCACCCGACTCGCAGCGGGCGAGCGCCGCCCAGTTGAGCGAGTCGGCGCTGCCGCCGGCCGTGATGGGGCCGGGCGCCGGGGACGAGCCCGACGACGACGGGGCGGACGGACGCGGGGCCGGGGGCGCGACCGGGCGCGCCTTGGTGCCGACGCGGACGACCTCCTCGACGGGCGGCTGCGTGACGTCGCTCAGCGCGACGCGCCCCGACTCCACGCCGTCGACCGTCGTGACGCGCTCGACGATCGAGCGGACGCCCGGCACACCGGCCTGGGCGACGACCTTCTCGCCCGTGTAGCGCGTCGGGTCCTCCTCCGTGCGCGAGGTGAAGGGCACCTCGGACTGCGTGGTGACGTCCTGCTCCGCGACGCGCTGCACGACGACCTGGACGACGTCCTGCTCGCCCTGCTGCACGGTGACGCGGTCGAGCGGCTGCAGGCTCACGTCCAGGTCCGTCAGCGCATCGTTGACC
Organism: Cellulomonas wangleii; assembly: GCF_018388445.1. Taxonomy (NCBI): domain Bacteria; kingdom Bacillati; phylum Actinomycetota; class Actinomycetes; order Micrococcales; family Cellulomonadaceae; genus Cellulomonas; species Cellulomonas wangleii. Next base: position 931,977 of record NZ_CP074405.1, on the reverse strand, counting down.
GTGGCGTCCGCGTCCGGCACGGGGTGCACGGCCCCGTCGACCAGGACCTCGGCCTCGTCCCCGAGCGCCAGCTCCATCGGCAGGTCGGTGCGCTGGGCGGACCGGGAGGCGAGCAGCGCCACCGAGTCGGCCCGCGCCGCGAGCGTGTCGAGCGCCTCGTCGGCGGTGAGCGCGGTGGTCCAGACGACCTCCGGCGTGCCGTTGAGGGCGACGAGGATCGCGGACGCCGTCCGCACGACGATCTCCGTGCCGTCCGTCAGGGCGCCGCTGTGCGAGACGGTGTCACGCTGACCGAGCTCGATGCCGTGGTCCTCGAGCAGCCCTTCCACCGAGCCGGCGAACGTCGAGACGCGGGTGACCTCGCCGTCGACGTCGAGCGCGACGGTCTTGTGCGCCTGCGCGTACGCGGTGCCACCTGCGGCGACGACGAGAGCGGCGGTGCCGGCGGCCACGAGGGGCCAGCGACGGCGGCGGCGGTGGTTCTCGGGTGCGGCGTCCTGCGGGGCGTCGGGGGTCGCGGCGTGGGCCGCGGGCGGGGTGTTACCGGTGGGGCGGGCGAAGAACTGCACGAGGCTCCAGGCGTCGTCGATCCCGGGCACGGGGAGAGGCGCAGCGCTCGGCGACGGCGGGCGTCGGGAGCGGCCGCACGACGGAGGGTCCCCGATCCGGCGGTCACGGCGACCTCGGTGGGCCACCGTCGTCACGTCCGGACGGGGGTCACCCGTCCGAGCAATAGCGACACGCGACCGTAACGGAATTGTGACCCCGGGTCCAACCCGCAGCGACGGTGACGCGGGTCACACCGCCCGCGCGCAGGGGTGCGCGCAAGGGTGCCCGGCGTGCGGCAGAAGGTCAGTACCAGCCCTTGGCCTGCGAGTGCGCCCACGCGCCGCAGGGGTTGCCGTACCGCCCGGCGATGTACCCCAGACCCCACGAGATCTGCGTCGCCGGGTTGGTCCGCCAGTCCGCGCCGGCGGAGGCCATCTTGGACCCCGGCAGCGACTGCGGGATGCCGTACGCCCCGGACGACCGGTTCTCGGCGTTCCAGCGCCAGCCGCTCTCCTTGTTCCACAGCGACAGCAGGCAGGCGAACTGGTCGTCGCCCCAGCCGCGCGCGGCGGCCATCTCCTTGCCCATCGCCTGGGCCGTGCCCGGCTCGACCGCCACGGTCGCGGGGTCGGGCAGCTCGGCGGTACCCACCCGGACCACCTGGTGCACCGGCGCGACCGTCTCGACCGACGCGAGCACGGAGCGCCCCACGACCACGCCGCCGACCACGTCGAGCGAGTACGTCGTCGTGCGCTGCCCCGCCCGACCGGCGTTCTTGACGACCTTGTTGCCCTTGACGAGCGTCGGGTCCTCGATCTCCTGGACCTCGAACGGCACCGCCTCGGTCACGGTCTCCCCCGAGGTGACGGCACGCGTCACCAGCACGACGAGCCCGTCGACGGCGGCCGCGTCGAGCGGGACCGACACCTGGTCGGCCTCCTCGAGCACGAGGCCGATCTCGCGGAGCGCGTCGCGCACCGTGGACCCGCTCGTCACCCCGTCGATCACCTGCCCGTCGACCACCAGGTGCACGGTCTTCTGCGTGGAGACCCGCAGCACGTCCCGGCCGACCGTGGCGGAGCGGGACGCCGACAGCCGCACGCCCTCGCGCAGCCCGAGCTCCTCGACCGCCTCGCCGACCGTCAGGGCGGTGGTCCACACGCTCTGCGGACGCCCGTCGACCTCGACGTCGATCTCGCGCCCGTGCCGCACCACGACCTGGCCGGTGCGCCCGACCGCCTGGTCGAGGCCCGGGGCGACGAGGTCGCCGTCGGCCACCTCGATGTCGCCCGCGGCCAGCACGTCGGCGACCGTCCGGCCGAACGTCCGCACGTTCACCTCGGTGCCGTCCACGTCGACCGTGACGTCCTTGTGCATCGCCGCGAACGCGCTGGTGCCGCCCGCGACGAGCGCGAGCACGACGGCCTGCGCGGCGGTGCGTGCGGCCCGGTCGCGCGCACGGGCGGCGCGGCGGCCCGGCACCTGCGGGTGACCGGTCACGGTGTCCTTCGGGTCGGCGGGAGGGACGCTGCCCTGAAGTTCTTCGGCACCTCGCCGTGCGACCTTGACGGGTCGCACCCGGGGCGCCGCACAGACCGTAACCGATCCGTGACCCCCGCGACCAGCGGTGGCGCGCTGCCCGCGCGGGTCACCACTCCCCGTAGACCGCCGTCGCCACCGCGCTGACCTGCGCACACACGTCCGTGACGGGGCGTCCGGTCACCTCCGCGACCGTCCGGACAGTGCCCGGCAGCAGGTACGGCGCGTTGGGACGCCCCCGGTAGGGGTGAACGGTGAGGTACGGCGCGTCCGTCTCGACCAGCACCAGGGAGGCGGGCAGCACCCGCAGGGCCGCGCGCAGGTCCTCGTTCGCCGGGAACGACACCGGACCCGCGAACGAGCAGAACCAGCCCTCCTGCGCGCACACCCGCGCCAGGTCGGGACCGCCGGAGAAGCAGTGGAACACCGTGCGCTCCGGGGCGCCGTCGCGGCGCAGTACGTCGACCACCTCGTCGTGCGCGTCCCGGTCGTGGATCTGCAGCGCCAGCCCCAGCTCCTTGGCCAGCGCGACGTGCGCCCGGAACGCGTCGCGCTGCACCGCCCGCCCGCGGTCGCCGGCCCGGAAGAAGTCCAGGCCCGTCTCGCCGATCGCGCGGACACGCGAGTTGTCCCGCGCCACGGCGGCGACCGCCGCGAGCGCGTCGTCCAGCGGCACGTCGTGCCGGGGCTGCGGGTCGGGGTCCAGCCCGTCCGGCGCGACCTCGCGGACCCCGGCGTGCAGGACCGCCTCGTTGGGGTGGATCGCGACGGCGCCCAGCAGCGCCGGGTGCTCCCGCACCACCGCGTCGGTCCAGGCGACGGCCTCCAGGTCGCACCCGACCTGCACCATGCGCGTGACCCCGACCTCCGCCGCGCGCGCGAGGTGCGCGGCGAGGTCCGGGTGCTCCGCGGCGCCGGGACGTGCGACGGCGTCCGCGGGGTGCCAGCCCTCGGCCCGCCACCCGACGACCGACTCCAGGTGCGTGTGGTCGTCGACGACGGGTGACGGCAGCGGCTCCGGCGACGGGGGCCAGCCCGTCTCCCGCTTCCTGCGTGCCATGCCTCAGCCCTGCCGCAGGCGCTCGAGCTCCTCCTCGACGATCGCGTCGTCGAGCTTGGTGAAGACCGGCGTCGGCTTGTCGACCTTGGTCCCGGGCACGATCGCCTTCGGCTGCCACGTCCCGCGGACCGCCGTGTAGTCGCCCGTGATGACCGGGTAGTGCCGGGCGTCGTCGTCGAGGTCGGTGACCTCCTCGATGCGCGGCTGCGGCGAGAACGTGCCCGTGCCGCCCAGCGCCTCGTGCACCGCCTGCGCGCTGTGCGGCAGGAAGGGTGCGAGCAGCGTGTTGAGGTCGCTGACCGCCTGGGTCGTGGTGTGCAGCACCGTGGCGAGGCGGTCCGGGTCCGTCTTGAGCTTCCACGGCTCAGTCTCCGAGACGTACCGGTTGGCCTCGCCGACCACGCGCATGACCTCCTGCAGCGCCTGCCGCTGGCGGTGCGCGCCGACGAGCTCGCCGACGCGGCCGAAGGCGGTGGTGACCTCGGCGACGAGGGCCTCGTCCACCGGCTGCCGGTGCCCGGGCGTCGGGATCTCGCCGAAGTTCTTGTGGACCATGCTCGCGGTGCGGTTGACCAGGTTGCCCCAGCCCGCGACGAGCTCGTCGTTGGTGCGGCGCTTGAACTCCGCCCACGTGAAGTCGACGTCCTGCGTCTCCGGCCCGGCGACCGAGATGTAGTAGCGCAGCGCGTCCGGCTGGTAGCGCGCGAGCATGTCGCGGACCAGGATGACGCGGCCGCGCGACGTCGAGAACTGCTTGCCCTCGACGTTGAGGAACTCGCTCGACACGACCTCGGTCGGGAGGTTCAGCGAGCCGTAGGCGCCGGGCGCACCGCCGCGCGCGCCCTTGCCGTCGTAGCCCAGCAGCTCGGCCGGCCAGATCTGGGAGTGGAACGTGATGTTGTCCTTGCCCATGAAGTAGTACGACAGGGCCTCGGGGTCGTTCCACCACTGCCGCCACGCGTCCGGGTCGCCGCTGCGGCGCGCCCACTCGATCGACGCCGACAGGTACCCGATGACGGCGTCGAACCACACGTACAGGCGCTTGGTCGGGTTGTCCTCCCAGCCCTCCAGCGGCACGGGGATGCCCCAGTCGATGTCACGCGTCATGGCGCGCGGGCGCACGTCGTCGAGCAGGTTCAGCGAGAACTTCAGGACGTTGGGACGCCACGCGGTGCGCGTGCGCAGCCAGTCGCCCAGCGCGTCGACGAACGCCGGCAGGTCGAGGAAGAAGTGGTTCGACTCGACGAACCTCGGCGTCTCCCCGTTGATCTTGCTCGTCGGGTTGATCAGCTCGATCGCGTCGAGCTGGTTGCCGCAGTTGTCGCACTGGTCGCCGCGCGCGCCGTCGTACCCGCAGATGGGGCAGGTGCCCTCGATGTAGCGGTCGGGCAGCGTGCGGCCCGTCGACGGGCTGACCGCACCCATCGTGGTCCGCTCGACCATGTAGCCGTTCTTGTGGACGGTGCGGAACATCTCCTGCACCACGGCGTAGTGGTTGCGCGTCGTGGTGCGCGTGAACAGGTCGTACGACAGACCGAGCTGCGTGAGGTCCTCGACGATGACGCGGTTGTAGCGGTCCGCGAGCTCCTGGGCGCTGACGCCCTCCTTGTCGGCCTGCACGAGGATCGGCGTGCCGTGCTCGTCGGTGCCCGAGACCATCAGCACGTCGTGCCCCGCCATGCGCATGTACCGGCTGAAGACGTCCGAGGGGATGCCGAAGCCGGCGACGTGACCGATGTGGCGGGGGCCGTTCGCGTAGGGCCACGCGACGGCCGACAGGATGCGGGACATGGCCACGATCCTAGGTGCGACCGCCCTCGGGGTTGCCCTCGATATCCGGTGCGGGTCCCGCCGCGGGCGGCTGCGGGGTCGGTGAGGGGTGCGCGCCGGCGTCGTCGGACCACTCACGCCGGCCGAGGTCGACGAACGTCCCCGTGGGCTCGGACACGTCCCAGGCCCGCTGCTGGGCCTCCTCCTCGTCCAGCCGCAGCGCCTCCTCGCCGGCGATCGCCTCGGCCTCGATCGAGGTGCCGTCCGCGGCGGCCTCCGCGAGCGTCGGCGGCAGGCGACGGGCCGGCTCCGCGTCCTCCGGCGACGTGACGTCCGGGTCGTCCGTCTCGTCGGGCGTGCGCAGGCGCAGCGGCTGGGTGTCGTCGGGCTCGAACAGGGCCTCCCGCGACGGCCACACGACGACCGGCTCGACCCAGCGCTCCGGCGCTCCCGCCTCCCGGCCGCCCGCCGGCGGGACGTGCGGTGCGGCGGGCCGCGCCCCGGGACGCGGCCCGGGACCCGACCGTGCCTCCGCGGAGGCGTCCGCCAGGGCGACCCCGCCCTCGGCAGCCGGCACGCGGCGCGCCGGCGGCACGGCGGGAGGTCTGCCCACGGGGCGCCGGCGGGCGGGCGGGACCGGTCCCCCGTCGTCCTCACCGTCGGACGCGGGCGCCGTCACGGGGGTGAAGATCAGCGCGCACAGGTCGCGGTAGGTCGCGTCCGGGCGCGCCACCCACCCGATCTGCCGCAGCGCCTGGTCCTGCCCCGCGGACTCGAGCAGGAACTGCCCGTACCCCAGCATCTGGCCCAGCACGGACCGCGAGTAGCGCATGTCCGTGACCTTCATCAACGGCATCATGCCGATCTGGTGGGTGACCAGGCCGGTCAGCAGCAGCATCCGCTTGTCGGTGGCGACGAACCACTCCACGCGCCACACCAGCAGGTACCAGCCGAACCGCACCAGGGCCGCCAGCCACAGCCACCACACCACGAGGGCGCCGTCACCGAACGAGGACTGCAGCACCGCGGTCAGCCAGCCGCACACCGCGAACACCGCCAGCGTCGTCGCCGCCGGCTCGAGCAGCTTGGCCCAGTGCCGTCGCGTCGCGAGCACGACCCGCTCCCCCGGCAGCACGTAGCGCCGCAGCAGGCGGTGCGACATGACGATGCGCGTCGCGTGGTCGGCCGTCACGTCGTCACCCCCCGGGCCGTCAGGACGACAGGTTGTCGAAGAACCGGGCGAACCCGGAGAACGCGCTGTACACGAAGTCCCAGATCGAGCGCACCACGTCCGCCGCCTGCTCGGGGTTCGTCACCACCGCGTAGAGCAGGAAGATCACGACGATCCAGATGAGGATGCTCTTGGCCCTCGCCGGCATGGTGGGCTCCTCCGTGTCGCTCGTCGCTGGGGGTCACCGCCGCCGTCGTCGTCCGGTCGGTCGCCGGCGACGCGGGTGCAGCCACCGGACGGCGCACACAGTACCGATCGGGACGTTCCGCCCGAACAGCACACGCCGGGACACGCCGGACTCTTCGCCGTCTCTCATGTGCGGACGTCAGCCGACCGTGACGCGCAGGACCCGGTCGTCGCCGGCGGCGGGGTCCCCGCGGCCGTCCGTGTTGCCGGTCAGCACCCACAGCGAGCCGTCCGGCGCGACCTCGACGGCGCGCAGCCGGCCGTGCTCGTCGGCCAGCAGCGGCTGCGGGTCCCCCACACCCGCCGCGTCCGCCGCCGGGTCGGCGAGGGACGCGGCGTCGAGGGGGCGCAGCGGCACCCGCCAGAGCGTGCGTCCGCGCAGGCCGGCGACGTACACACCCTCGTCGGTCACCGCGATCCCGGACGGTGAGGCGTCCGCCGTCGCCCACACCGCCACCGGGTCGGCGAACCCTCGCGCCGCACCGCCGCGACCCTCCACGGTCGGCCAGCCGTGGTCGGCTCCCGCGCGCAGCACGTTGAGCTCGTCCCAGGTGTCCTGACCGAGCTCGGAGGCGAACGCGCGCCCGTCCGGCGCCCACGCGATGCCCTGGACGTTGCGGTGCCCGCGCGTCCACACCGGCGAGGACGGGTCCGGGTTGCCCGGGGCCGGTGCGCCGTCGGCGGTCACCCGCAGCACCTTGCCGCCCAGGCTGTCCGGGTCCGGGGCGAGCCCGGTCTCGTACGTGTCCCCGGTCGTGACGTACAGGTGCCCGTCCGGCCCGAAGGCCAGCCGCCCACCGTTGTGGTTGCGCCCGCGGGGGATCCCCTCGACCACCACGCGCGCCGGCCCGAGCACCGTGCCGTCGAGCGTCGCCCGCAGGACCCGGTTGTCCTGCGAGGACGTCAGGTACACGACCACGTCGACGGGTCCGCCCGCCGACCCCGGGACGACCGCGACACCCAGCAGGCCGCCCTCCCCCTGCGCCACGGTCGCGTCCGCGATCGCGTCGGCCCCCGGGCCCGTCACGTCCGTGACCGTCCCGTCCGCCCCCACAAGGACGAGGCGCGCCGCGTCCCGCAGCGTCACCAGTCCCCGGCCGTCGGGGAGGAACGCCAGGCCCCACGGCACGTCCAGGCCCGTGGCGACGTCCTGGACCGACGTGACCGCGACCGTCGGGACGTCACGGACCAGGGCGGACGCCTCCGGGGGCGCCGCGGACGGCGAGGCGGGCGACGACGGCGACGCGGCGGCGGACGGGACGGTGGCCGGGACGGTGGGTGCGGGCGGCGGCCCCCCGGTGCAGCCCGCGAGCGCGAGGGCGAGGGGCAGCGCCGCGGCGACGGCCGGGCCCGCAGCGGGTCGCCCCGGGCCGCGTCGCCGCACCGCACCGCCCGCGTCCATCGCCCCACTGTGCCGGGCGGCGCCGCGTCGTGCAGCGCGTCGGGCCCGTCAGGGGTGAGGATGGCGCCCATGAGTGACGTGACAGGGGCCCCGCGACGCGCACTGGTCGTCGTCGACGTGCAGCCGACCTTCTGCGAGGGCGGGGCGCTGGCGGTGGCCGGTGGCGACGCCGTCGCCCGGGCGATCGCCGACTACGCGGCCGCGCACCGGGACCGGTACGACCTGGTCGTGACGACGCAGGACTGGCACGTCGACCCGGGCACGCACTTCTCGGCGACGCCCGACTACGTCGACACCTGGCCGCCGCACGCCGTGGCCGGCACCCCCGAGGCCGAGCTGCACCCCGCACTGGCGGACCTGCGCCCCGACGTCAGCGTGCGCAAGGGCGAGTACGCGGCGGCGTACTCCGGGTTCGAGGGCGTCGACGCCGACGGCCGCCTGCTGGCCACCGTGCTGCAGGAGGCGGGGGTGGGCGACGTCGACGTGGTGGGCATCGCCGAGTCGCACTGCGTGCGGGCGACCGCGCTCGACGCGCTGGGCCTCGGCCTGCGCACCCGCGTGCTGACGGACCTCACCGTCCCGGTGACCCCGGAGCAGGGTGCGGCCGCGCGCGCGGCGATGGCGGCCGCGGGTGCCGAGCTCGTGGAGTCCGGCCTCCTCTGACGTCGGCGGGCCGCGGCACCGGGGTCCGGCGTCGCGCTCGGGCGCCCGGATCCCGCGTCAGGGGGTCCGGGAGGCGAGTGCCGCCGCGTAGAGGTCCCGCTTGGGCACGCCCGTCGCCTCGGCGACCTCCGCGACGACGGTCTTGAGCCGCTCCCCGCCGTCCACGCGCGCCAGCACCTCCGGCACCAGCTCCTCGACGCCACGGGGACCACCCTGCGGCGCGCCCCCGACGACCAGCACGACCTCGCCGCGCACGTCGCCGGCGTGCGCCCAGGCCGCGAGCTCGGCCAGCGGACCGCGACGCACCTCCTCGTACGTCTTGGTCAGCTCGCGGCACACGGCGCCCGGCCGCTCGGGACCGAACGCCTCGACCAGCGCGTCGAGCGCCTCGGCCACCCGGTGGGGCGCCTCGAAGAGCACGATCGTGCGGCGCTCGCCGGCCAGGGCCGCCAGGGCGCGCGCCCTGTCCCCGGCGCGACGCGGCAGGAAGCCCTCGAAGCAGAACCGGTCGGTCGGCAGGCCGGACAGCGCGAGCGCCGCGAGGACGGCGCTGGGCCCGGGTGCCACCGTGACCGGCAGCCCGGCGGCGACCGCGGCCTGCACGGCCCGGAAGCCCGGGTCCGACACCGTCGGCATGCCCGCGTCCGTGACGACCAGGACGGTGCCGCCCGCCGCGACGACGTCGAGCAGCTCGTCGGACCGCCCCGACTCGTTGTGCTCGTGGTGGCTGACGACCCGCCCGCCGATGCTCACCCCGAGGCGCGCGGCCAGCGCACGGGTGCGGCGCGTGTCCTCCGCGGCCACGACGTCGGCCTCGGCCAGCAGGCGCCGCAGCCGCACCGACGCGTCCTCGGCGTCCCCGATGGGCGTGGCCGCGAGGACGAGCGCGCCCTGCCCGGGTCGCAGCGAGCGGGCGGGGGCGACGGGCGGGCCGTCGGTGGTCGGCTCGTCCGCGGTCGGCTCGTCCGCGGTCGGCTCGTCCGCGGCGGCGGGGTGGGGCGTGGGTGCGGCGGCGGGCGACGGGGTCACCGGACCAGCCTGCCACCACGGCCGGGGGACGCCCGGAACGCCCCGGTCCGGGTACCTCTACGATGGCCCGGTGCCGACCGACGACGACGACACCGCACGCGCGCCCCGGGCCCGGGCAGCGGCCCCGCACGCCGCCGCCGCGGACACGCTGCCCCCCGCGTCGGTGACCGACCCGGACCCCGACGCGCCGGACGGCACACCCGCACCGACCACCGGGCACGAGCCGGGGACGACGACCGCGGCCGAGCCCGCGACCGTCCCCGACCCGACCGGTACCGACCCCACCGGCGACGACCCCGGGACGGCGGCGCCCGCGGACGTCGAGCCGAACGAGCCGCGGCTGCTGCGTCGCCTGCTCGGGGCGGACACGCTCGCCCTGGACGCGACTCCCCGTGCGCGCCTGCACGGCTGGCTGTGGGCGCTGGGCGTCACCGCCCTCGCCGGCTTCCTGCGGCTGTGGGACCTGGGCCGCCCCCACCGCCTCGTCTTCGACGAGACGTACTACGTCAAGGACGCGTACTCGCTGCTCGTCCACGGCTACGAGGCCACGTGGGTCGCGGACTCCAACCCGCAGTTCGAGGCCGGCGACACGAGCGTGCTCAACGCCGACCCGGCGTACGTCGTCCACCCGCCCGTCGGCAAGTGGATGATCGCGCTCGGCATCCAGCTGGGCGGCGGCGTCGAGAGCTCCGTGGCATGGCGGCTGGCGGCGGCGGTCTGCGGGACGCTCGCGGTGCTGATGATCGCCCGCATCGCGCGGCGCCTGTTCGCGTCGACCGCGCTGGGCACGGTCGCCGGCCTCTTCCTCGCGCTCGACGGCCAGGCGATCGTCCAGTCACGCATCAGCCTGCTGGACCCGTTCCTCATGTTCTTCGCGCTCGCCGCGTTCGGCTGCCTGCTGCTGGACCGGGAGCAGGCCCGTCGGCGCCTGGCCGTGCGCACGGCCGCGATCCTCGACGGCGGCGGCCCGCTGCGCTGGGGACCCGGTCTCGGCTGGCGCTGGTGGCGCCTGGCGGCCGGCGTGCTGCTGGGCCTGGCGATCGGCACCAAGTGGTCCGGGCTGTACTTCCTCGCCGTGTTCGGCCTGCTCACCGTCCTGTGGGACGCCACGGCACGCCGCAGCGCGGGGGTGCGGCCCTGGGTGCGCGCGACGCTGGTCAAGGACGCCGTCGTCGCGTTCCTCGTCATGGTCCCCACGGCCGCCGCGACGTACCTCGCGTCGTGGGCGGGCTGGTTCGCCACCGACAACGGGTGGAACCGCCACTGGGCGGAGGCGAACCCGGGCCAGGGGGTGCAGTGGCTGCCCCCGGCGCTGCGCTCGCTGCTCGCCTACCACCAGGACATGTGGCGGTACCACACCACCCTGGAGACCCCCCACGGCTACGCGGCCGGACCGCTGGGCTGGATCGTGCAGTGGCGGCCCACGTCGTTCTGGTACCCCACCGAGGTGTCCGGCCTGACCGGTGAGGCCGCGGAGCAGGCGTGCGGTGCGGCGACCTGCTCGCAGGCGATCGTGTCCGTCGGCAACCCGGTCATCTGGTGGGCCGGGGCGGCCGCGGTCCTCGTCGCGCTGTTCTGGCTGGTGCGCTACCGCGACTGGCGCGCCGGGGCGGTGCTGTCCGGGCTGGTCGCCGGCTGGCTGCCGTGGTTCGCCTACATGCACCGCACGATCTTCACGTTCTACAGCGTCGCGTTCGTGCCGTGGGTGGTGCTCACGCTCGTGTACGTCCTGGGGCTCCTGGTCGGCCCTCAGGTCGAGCCCGACGGCAGCGCGCGGGAGGTCCGCGCACGGCGCTGGACGATCGCCGCCGTCGGGGTGTTCGTCGCGGTGGTCGTGGGCGTCGGGCTCTTCTTCTACCCGGTCTGGTCGGCCTGGGTCATCCCGTGGGAGCAGTGGCACATGCGGATGTGGCTGCCCACCTGGATCTGACGGGCGTCAGTCGTCCCAGGTGCCCTGCGGGGTGCGGTGCCACGCCAGGCCGGTGCGGTCCCAGTGCCGGCCGTGCGCCCGCAGCCGCCGCACCAGGTCGTCGTGGTCGCGGTGCTCGGGCGCGCTCCACGCGACCTCGGCGACGGCAGCGAGCCGCGGCAGCAGCATCGTCGTCAGGTCGTCCAGGGTCCGCAGCGTCTCGGTCCAGAGCGCGGCCTCGACGCCGACCACCGCCTCGGGCGGCAGCCCTTCCACCAGCTCCGCGGGCTCCCACTCGTAGGCGTCACGCAGCTCGACGAACCCGGCCCACTCCTGACCGAGCGGGAACCCGGGCCCGTACCGCATGTCCAGGTAGACCCGCGGCGCCGGTGAGAGCAGGATCCGCGCCCCGGCACGCGCGGCCGCGACGAACGGCTCGGCGTCACCCCGGGTGTCCCAGTACTGCACGACCGTCCCGGCCGGCAGGTCCGGCACGTGCGCCACCTCCTGCCACCCGACCACGCGCTTGCCGTGGGCGGTCACCGCCGCGGACGCCGCGCGCACCAGGCGCGCGTACTCGTCCGGTTCCATCGTCAGGACCTCGTCGCCGCCGATGTGCACGTGGCTGCCGGGGGTCATCTCCGCCAGGTCACCGAAGACGTCGACGAGGAACTCGTGCGTGGCCGGCAGGTCGTCGTGCAGCCGGGAGAAGCCGACGTCGGTGCCCAGGTACTCCGCGGCGGGCTGCCCGTCCGGGTTGAGCTCGCCGTACGCGTGCAGCGCGGCGTTGACGTGACCGGGCACGTCGATCTCGGGGACCACGCGGATGGCACGCGCCCGGGCGTACGCCAGGATCTCGTCCCAGTCCGCCGCCGAGTAGTGACCGCCCGGGTCGCCGCCCACCGAGTGCGCGCTGGAGCGCCGGACCAGCTCGGGTCGCGACGGCATGTCCAGGCGCCACGCCTGGTCGTCGGTCAGGTGCAGGTGCAGCACGTTGAGCTTGTAGTGGCCCATGAGCCCCATGACGACCTTGAGGTCCGCCACGCTCACGAAGTGCCGCGCCACGTCCAACGACAGGCCGCGCCACGGGTAGCGCGGCGCGTCCTCGATGTGGACGGCCCCGACCTCGACACCCCCGTCGGGACGCTCGCGCAGCAGCTGGCGCAGCGTCACCACCGCGTGCACGAGGCCGTCGGTGGTCCGCGCCTCCAGCCGCACCCGCCCGTCGCCCACGACGACGCGGTAGGTCTCCGGCCCCGGCGGCAGGTCCGTCACGAGCCGCATGCGCACGACCCCCGGCGCGTCGGGCCCGGCGTGGCGGATCTCCACGGCCCGGCCGCTGACGCGGCCCAGCAGGTCCGCGGTCAGCACGGCGACGGGCACCAGCTGCTCGTCGGCGTCGACGACGACGGTCGTGGAACCCGTGATGACGTACGGCCGGCGGGCCGAGGGCCGGACGACGAGCGGTGCGGGCACCACCGTGATCGGGTCGGACACGGCACTCCTCCGGGACGGCGGACGGGACCCCCGCTCGAACCTACCCGTCACGACGGCGTCGGTGCCCGTTTCGCGCCGGATGCGACCGGACCGGGCGGACCCGGCGCGACGGAACGCCCGTTCGGGAGGCGGATTCGTCCCGGTTGCCCTAGGTTCCTCGCAGACCGGGCAACGGTCCTGACACACCGAGGAGTGGACATGGGCATCAGCGGAATCATCAGCGCCATCGTCGTCGGCGCCATCATCGGCGCGCTCGGCCGCCTCGTGGTGCGCGGCAAGCAGAACATCTCGATCCTGGTGACGATCATCATCGGGATCGTGGCCGCGCTCATCGGCACGTGGCTCGCGCAGGTCATCGGCGTCGAGGTCACCGATGGCATCGACTGGATCGAGATCCTGCTGCAGGTCGTGCTCGCGGCGGTCTTCGTCATCATCTACGCGAGCTGGGCCGGCAAGCGCCGCTGACCAGCGGCCGACCAGCACGGACGCGAGGGCCGGCACCCACGGCGCAGGACGCCGGGTGCCGGCCCTCGTGCGTGCAGGCTGTGCGCGCAGGGTCCCCGTGCCGGTCAGGCGCGGACCGCGTCCGCGGAGACGTCCGCGACCAGCGTGGCGCCGTCGGGGACCGTGCCGCCCTCGCCCGTCAGCTCCGCGTCACCGACGACCGCCACGCCGCGACCCAGGGACCAGTCCCCCCGGACCCGCAGGGACGTGGCACCCCGCAGCGACGGCACGTGCGGCACGCGGGTGTCGAACTCGCCCACGAGCGCGTAGTGCGCCGGGTCCAGGTCGACGAACGGTGCGTCGACGACGGCGACCAGGCGATGGGCGTCGTCCTCCGCGTAGACGTCGGAGCGCAGGACGAGCAGGTCGTTCGTCGTCTTCACCGGCAGGAAGCGCTCACGGCCGACCTCCAGGACGGCGGCGCCGTCGAAGACCTCGATGGCCGCCCCCATCGCGGACTCCACCTGCACGACCTTCGGGGACGTGCGGTCGGTGGGGTCGACGTGCTTCTCGTTGCGGATCAGCGGCAGGTCCAGGACGCCGCCGGTGCGCTCCAGCTCCGCGGACAGCGCCTCGAGGTCGAGCCACAGGTTGTTCGTGTTGAAGTAGGCATGCGTCGCGATGTCGGCCGCGGCGTCGGCGTCCTCGGGCGCGGTCTGCGCGGACTCCCGCAGCACGATCCGCCCGTCGGAGCGGCGCACCACCAGGTGACCCCCCTTGCGGTCCGCGGGCGTACGCCGCGCGACCTCGGCCGCGAACGGAGCACCCGACGCGGCGAACCAGCCGGCGACCCGGGCGTCGGGCGTCGCCCCGAGGTTGTCGGAGTTGGAGACGGACGCGTACCGGAAGCCGGCGGCGAGCAGGGCGTCCAGCACGCCGGACGCGTACAGCGCCGGGTAGAGGTCGCCGTGCCCGGGCGGGCACCACTCCAGCGTCGGGTCGGCGTCCCACGCCACGGGCGTCAGGCCGTCGACCAGCAGCTTGGGCTCACGGTTCTGCAGGAAGTCCAGCGGGACGCCGTCGACGGCGAGCTGCGGGTACGCCGCCAGCGCCGCCAGGCTGTCGTCCCGGGTGCGGAACGAGTTCATCAGCACCAGCGGGAGCCGCGCACCCGTCGCCTCGCGCGCCGCGAGCACCTGGTCGGCGGTCACGTCGAGGAACGTGCGGCTGCCGCGCACGGGCAGCAGCGACTTGGCGCGGTCCATGCCCATCGACGTGCCGAGCCCGCCGTTGAGCTTGATGACGGCGGTGCGTGCGAGGGCGTCCGCGGCCGCCGCGTCGTCGACCTCGAGGTCGTCGAGGTGCGGGACGTCCGCGAGGGGGTCGACGTCCGACTCGCGGACGATCCCCGTGCTCCCCGACTCCAGGAGTCCGTAGAACCGGGTGAACACGTCGACGGCGGCGGCGGGGACGCCCGCGTCACGCATCTTCTGCTGGGCGAGATCGAGTCCGGTCATGGCCCGACGTTAGCGGCGAACCGGTCGTCGGCCGCGGTGAGACCGCTCACACCGGACAGACGTCGACGAACCGTCAGGCGCCCGTCGACCCTCGCTCACCCGTGCGTCGCCGGGCGTGCGACGCCCCTCGGCGCCGTCCGCGGCGGGCCTGGGGACGGCCCCCGCCCGACGCGCTGCCCTCGGTCGCGGGGGCGGGGCCGGGGTGCCCCCGCAGCGCCCGTGCGGCGGCCAGGGCGACGAGCACGGTGACGACCGCGAGGCCCACGAAGGACGCAGAGGCCACCGGCACGATCCCGCTGCCGAGCACGAGCGCCGCGACGAGCCACGTGCCGACGGCCGGGCCGAACGACACAGGATGGTACGCGCGGACGCACCGCGGTGTGAGCACCGTCACCGTCCGCCGTCGCCGGGAACGCCACGCTTGGCACGGAACGCCCGGGGATCGGTCACCCGCACCGGGCCGCGAGGACCCGCCGTGCGCGAACCGATGGAGAGGGGACCCCGACGAGGAGCCCCTCATGCCTGTGCCTGCCACCGCCTCCCCCACCACCGCCCCCGCCCCCGCCACCACCCCTGCCACCGTCCGCCGGCTCCCGCGTGCCGTCGCCGCCGCCGGCGCCGTCCTGGCGACCGTGTGCGTCCTGCTGCCCCTGCCCGCGAGCGCGACCGGCGGCCCCGCCGCGGTGCCGGCCACCGTCGAACGCTCGCAGGCCCACCGCACCGTCCTGCAGGTGCGCCCGGCCTACGTCGACCCCGCGTCCGACGCCGCGACGGCGGCCCGCACGGCCCGGGCGGAGGGGCGCCCGGGCGACGCACGGCTCCTCGAGAAGGTGGCGGCGCAGAGCACCGCACGCTGGCTGGGCCCCGCCGACGGCACGGCGCGCGTCCGTGCGTACGCCCAGGCCGCCGTCGCGGCGGGCACGACGCCGGTCGTCGTGACCTACGCGATCCCCGACCGCGACTGCGGCAGCCACTCGGGCGGGGGCATCGCCACGCCTGCGGAGTACCGCGCGTGGGTCGACGCCGTCGCGGCGGGCCTGGCGGGTGCGCGCGCCGTCGTCGTGGTCGAGCCCGACGCACTGCTGCACCTCGACCGCTGCGGCGACCGTGGGGCCCGCCTGGCGATGCTGCGGTACTCGGTGGACGCGTACGCGGCCGTGGGCGCCGAGGTCTACCTCGACGGCGCGTCGAGCAACAGCTTCGGCTGGAGCGCCCGCCACCTGGCGGACATCGCCCAGCGGCTGCGCGACGCCGGGGTCGACCGGGCGGCCGGGTTCGCCGTCAACACGTCGAACTTCCAGACCGGCGCGCAGGAGGTGGCGTACGGCGAGCGGCTGTCCGCGCTGGTCGGCGGCGCCGGCTTCGTCGTGGACACGTCCCGCAACGGCAACGGCCCGCTGGCGGGGCCGAACGGCACGGTGTGGTGCAACCCCGAGGGCCGGGCCCTCGGCAACCCGCCGCGCGCCACGGGCACCGGCCCGCACGTCGCCGACCTGTGGCTGAAGACCCCTGGCCGGTCCGACGGCACCTGCAACGGCGGCCCCGCCGCCGGACGGTTCTGGGAGGCGTACCTGCTGGGGCTGGCCGCCCGCGCCGCCTGGTAGCCCCGGACACGAAGAAGGCCGGACCCACCGGGTCCGGCCTTCTTCGACGCTGTCGGGTGGAGCTGAGGGGATTCGAACCCCTGACCTTCTCATTGCGAACGAGACGCGCTACCAACTGCGCCACAGCCCCTTGAAGCGGGGACCACAGTAGCATCACCGCGGCCCCGGGACGAAACCCGCGGTACGCGTCCCCGCGCACCGCCCGGGAGGTCCCCGCGCACGTCACCCGGTGCGCCGGGTGCGGGCACCGGCTACTGGCCGGCGGCGCGGCGGCGCGCGAGCACCGCGTTCAGGTCGATGCTGCCCGTCGTCAGGGCTGCCGGCTCGTCGGCCGCCACGACCGCGCCCGGCGCCGCCTCCTCGGCCGCCGCCGGCGCGTCCGCCGGACGTCGCACGGTCGACGCCTCGGCGTCGGACTCCTCGAGCGGGGCGGGCGTCCGGCGCGGGGCCGGGGCCTTCATGGCGTACGTCGGGCGCGGCACCCGGACGGGCGACCACTCCGCGTCGCGCTCCTCCTCGACCGACGCGTCGGCGGCGCCCTCGGCCGGTGCCGTCGACGCCCGCCGGACCACCGGGGTCTGGCCGGTCGCGTGCCGCGCCGGACCCGCGGACTCGCCGCGGTCGGCGACGATGGCCTCGAACACCTCGGTGTGCGCGTCGGAGGGGCGCACGGCGTGACCGGTGACCAGCGGCACCGGCACACCGGGCTCCGCGTCACGCCGCACGACCGGCGTGGCCCCGCTGCGCGGACGGACCGCGGGCGTGGCGCCCGTGCGCGGCCGCGCGGCGAGCCGCTCCTCGCGCTCGATCGTCTCGGCCCACTGCGCGTCCGACGCCTGCCCCGCGAGGACCGCGCGGCGACCCAGCACGACCACCGACGCGAGCAGTGCCGACGGAACCGCCCCGGCCACCCACGTGACGGCGGGCGCGGCGGCGGCCAGGACCCAGCCGACGACGACGGTCAGCGCGAGGACGCCCGCGAGCAGCCCGCGACGGCGCGCGGCGGCGCCACGGCGCGCGGCAGCGGCGGCCCGTGCGGCGCGCGCCTGGGCGAGCCGGCGCGCGGCCTCGGCGGAGATGCGCTCGGGTGTGGCGTGCGGTCGGTCCACGGTGGTGCCTCCTGTCAGCGTGCCGACGTACGCCGCCGGCACCCCCGTCCCCGGGGTCAGCAGTGCCGACGTGCTCGGTCCCCACATCCCGGCCGCCGCGGCCCCGCGTCCCAGCCGGCGGCGCGTGCTGCTCGCCACCGCGACCACGCGCAGCCCCGCGGAGAACCGGTCGTCGGCCCGGGCCTCCAGCAACCGTTGACGGTGCCGCAGGTGGTGCGGCACCAGATACGCCGCCCACAGACCCACGAGCGCGAGCGCCACGGGGCCTGCGAGATCGTTCACGTCACGACGGTAGGGGTCACGGCGCCCCTCGCGCCGCACCGGTGCGGCGTGTCGCGCCGACCTCCCGCCACGCAGCGGTGCTAGGGGCTGCCGATGCCGCGCTGCCGGCGGTGCCAGCGTGCGAGCAGACCGTCGGGCACGTCCTCGACCGTCAGCGCGAACGTCCGGTGGTCGCACCACCGGCCCTGGATGTGCAGGTACCGCTCCCGCAGCCCCTCGTCGCGGAACCCCAGCTTCTCGACGACGCGCAGCGACGGTACGTTCTCCGGCCGGATGTTCACCTCGACCCGGTGCAGCCCGACCGGACCGAAGCAGTGGTCGGTCGCGAGCGCCACCGCCGTCGGCGTGATCCCCTGCCCCGCGACGTGCTGCGACACCCAGTACCCGATCGCCGCGGAGCGCAACGAGCCCCACTGGATCGACGACACCGTCAGCTGCCCGACGAGCTCACCGCCGCGGTCCACGGCGAACGGCAGCGCGGACCCCTCCCTCGCCTGGGCCGACAGCGCACGCACGAACTGCCCGAACGTGGGCCGCGGCCCGCGCACCGGCTCCGGGCTCGTCGCGTCCCACGGCTCCAGCCAGCCGACGTTGCGCGCCCGCATCGTCATCCACGCGTCCGCGTCGCGCCGGCGCAGCGGACGCAGGCGCACGTCACCGTCGACCAGCTGGACGGGCCACCCCGTCGCCACGCCGTCAGCCCTCCAGCACCAGGCAGTGCACGACCGTCCCGGCCTCCACCCCGAGGTCGCCCTCGCCCACCACCGCCAGCGCGTTGGCGTGCGCCAGCGCGGTGACCGACGGGGCCGCGGGGTCACCGACGGGGGTGACGCGGTACCCCTCGTCCGGGGAGCCGAGCACCATGGCGGGCACGAACTGGCGCAGTCCCGGCGGGGAGGCCCATCCGTGCGTGGCAGCCGCCGCGACGGACGGGCGGAACAGCTCGGTGTGCCCCGCCATGGCCCGCAGCGCCGGACGTACGAACACCTCGAACGACACCTGCGCGGCCACCGGGTGCCCCTGCAGCGCGAACAGGGGGACCGTCCGTCCGCCCGGCTCCGCGACGTCCAGCCCCAGCGCCCCGACGGTGCCGAAGCCGTGCCGCGTGCCCGGGGTCATCGCCACCTGGTCGAGCCGCACCGTGCCCAGCGGCGCCAGGACGTCCTTGACCGTGTCGTGGGCCAGCTCGGACAGCCCGCCGGTGAGGACCACGAGGTCGGCTCGGACCAGCTGGTCCTCGAGGGCCTCGCGCAGGGCGGCGTGCTCGTCGGGGACGGCCCCGACGCGCACGGGCGTGGCGCCCGCGTCCCGCACGGCCGTCTCGAGCGCGTGGCCGTCGACCTCGAACACCGTGCCGGGCCGGGCCGCCGTCGTCGGCTCCACGAGCTCGTCGCCCACCGACATCAGCACGACGCGCGGCGTCGGGTGCACGGGGAGCCGACCGCGGCCGATCGCGGCGGCCAGCGCGATCTGGCGCGCCCCCAGGCGGGTGCCGGCGGTGAGCACGACCTCCCCCGCGCGCACGTCGGCCCCCGCGTACCGGACGTGCTGACCGGGCCGGGCGGCGCGCTGGAACGCCACGCGCGCCTGCCCGCGGTCCGTCTCCTCGACCGGCACCACGGCGTCCGCGCCCCGGGGCAGCGGCGCACCCGACGCGACCCGCACGGCGGTGCCCGGCACGTGCCGCAGACCGGCCGCGCTGCCCGCGTGCAGGTCGTGCGCCACCGGCAGCTCCGGCCCGCGCGCCCCGGCCGAGTACGTGTCGTCCGCCGCGACGGCGTAGCCGTCGCGGGTCGCCACCGGGACGGCCGGCACGTCGACGGGCGCGAGGACGTCGGCGGCGAGGATGCACCCCGCGGCGTCGTGCAGGACGACGTCGAGCGGCGGCACCGGACCCGCGGCGGCGAGCACGGTGGCGAGGTGGTCCTGGACCGATCTCATGCGCGCATTGTGCCCGCACGAGTGCGCAGCGGCGGGTGCGCCGCGCCCCGACGGCCCACGTCAGCAGGCCGTCGGGGCGGACGAGGCTCCCGCTGCACGTCCGGATTTGCCACACTGGTCCCATGAGCGCCGTCGCCCAGCCCCCCTGGCACGCCGAGGAGGAGGCGACCGGCCGCCGCTCGCGGCCCCGTGACGCGTCCGAGGAGAAGGACGTCCTGCGCCGCCGGGTGCGTGCCCACCGCGCGCAGCGCTCGACCCGGCGCCGCACCGAGTCCGCACAGCGGCTCGCGCAGGTGGTCCTCACCATCCCCGAGGTGGCGGCGGCCCGCTGCGTCAGCATCTACGCGTCGCGCCCCACCGAACCCGGGACCGGTCCGCTCATCGACGCCCTGGCGGCGCGCGGCGTGCGGCTGCTGCTGCCCGTGCTCGGGACGGGCCTGCAGCGCGACTGGGCGGAGTACGCGGGCCCGGACGATCTGCACGAGCGTGCCCCGGGCCGGCCGCCGGAGCCGAGCGGGCCCGCGCTCGGCGCGGCCGCACTGGGTGACGCGGACGTCGTGCTGGTGCCGGCGCTCGCGGTCGACACCGCGGGCGGCCGGCTCGGCCAGGGCGGCGGCTGGTACGACCGCGTGCTGGCGCACGTGCGCCCCGACGCCCCCGTCGTGGCCCTGGTGCACGAGGACGAGATCCTCGACCGGGTCCCCCGTGAGCCCCACGACCGGACCGTCGGCACGGTCGCGACGCCCGACGGCTGGCGCCGCGTCGGCCCGGCGACGTCCGAGACCGCCGGGCCCGCCGCCGACGCGCCCGGCTGAGCGCCGGCCGTCGCCGCGGCGCCCGGCCCGTCAGCCCTCGGGCGGGACGAGCGTCTGGCGGTCGACCGCGTCGGCCTGCACCGCGGCCGCCGAGAACGGCCACGGGAACTGCCGCCCCTGCGCCCACGCCTCCAGCTGGTCGTCGTAGTGCACGCTCGCCGGGTGGCCCGACGTGCCCGTGAGGTTCACCCAGGTCGAGGAGTCGAGGTCGCCCAGGTCGACGACCATGCGCATGGCCGGTGCGGACGTCACCGCGTACGAGCCGCTCGAGGCGTCCCAGCCCGTGGCGTCCACGAGCGACGCCCCACCGCCCACCCCCTGCGGGGCCGGGTTGACCAGCCGGCGCACCGCCGCGGAGGACCCGGCACCGCCGAGCACAGGGTGCTCCGGCGCGGCCACGTGCAGCAGCCCCCACGCCCAGTCGTCGGTGCGGCCGCCGATCTGGGCCGTCAGCGCGTGGCGTGCGGAGACCATGGCCCGGGCCAGGACGTCGTCGCGGCCCTCGATCACCCCGGGGGTCGTCCGGTCGTCCCACCACGGCGACGTCGGGTTCTGCAGCATCGTGCGGACGACCTCGAGCCACCGGGAGTCGCCCGTCGGCGCGTGACCCTCGGGCAGGTCGTCCGCGAACGTCAGCTCGAGGACCTCCGCCCACACCGCGGCGAAGTACATCGCGGCGGACGAGTCGGCCTCCATCGTCAGGTCCCACTCGCGCAGCAGGTCCTGGCCCGCGCGGTCGAACGCGTCCGGCACCTCGACCTCCAGGAGCGCGGGCAGGAGCGCCTCGGCGTACGGGCTGTACCGGTCGGTCTGCAGGTCCGCCGTGCTCGCCACGTCCACGGGCTGCCCCGCCGCGATGCGCGCGGCCAGCACGTCGCGGATCCGCTGGCTGCGGTAGCCGTAGTCCGCGTCGTCCATGAGGAACGGCCCCACGCCCGCCGGGGCCACCGCCTGGTTGGCGGCCACGACGAAACCCTCCGCCGGGTCCAGGACGCGCGGCAGCTCGGCGGGGTCGACCCACCCCTGCCAGTCGTAACGGGAGTCCCAGCCCGGGCGCGGCCACGTGCCGTCGGACGGGAACGGTCCCTCCACGGTCGCGCGCACGGGGATGCGCCCCGGCGCCTGGTAGCCGATGTGCCCGTCGGTGGTGGCGAAGACGATGTTCTGCGCCGGGACGTCGAACTTGGCGGCGGCCGCCGAGACGTCGTCGGCGTCCCGCGCCGTCATGAGCTCGAAGAACGCCTCGACGGTGCGGCCTGGCTCCAGGGCCGTCCACGCCAGGGACACGGCGAACCGGTTGCCCGGCGCGTCCTGCGGCAGCGGTCCGCGCGTGGCGTCGTCGACCGGCAGCACGTCGGAGATGATCGGGCCGTGCCGGGTGCTGCGGACCGCGTGCTCGACGTCGTCGCCACCGGCGACCTCGATCGTCTCCATCCGCACCTCGAGCGGCTCGTGCGTGCCGTCGACGCGGACGTCGTTGCGGTCGATCCGCTCCAGGAAGAAGTCGGTGACGTCGGCACCCATGTTGGTCAGGCCCCAGGCGAGCTCGCCGTTGTGCCCGATCACGACGCCCGGCAGCCCGGCGAAGGCGAAGCCCGTGACGTCGAACGGGCAGGCGTCGTCGACCTCCGCGCAGCGCAGGCCCACCTGCGACAGGGTGCCCGGTGCCGAGAGCCCGAGGTGGGGGTCGTTGGCCAGGATCGGCTTGCCGGACGTGGTGTGCGCCCCGCCCACGACCCACGAGTTGGAGCCGACACCCTCGCCCTCGCCGACCAGGCGCGGCACCGCAGCCAGCGCACGGTCGGCGGACGCCAGGGCGGCCTGCAGGTCCGTACCGGTCAGGTCCGGGCCCAGGTCGACCCCGGCCGAGACCGTCGCCGCGTCGGCCGGCGCTGCCGCGTCGGCGGCACTGACGATCGGCAGGTTGCGGTCCTGCGGGTACGGGGGGAACAGCTCCTCGACGCGGGCCACGTCCGGCACGAACTGGTAGGTGCTCGCCCGCGACAGCTCACGGTCGTAGTTGGAGCGCAGGTCCCAGGCCAACGCCTTGAGCCACGCCAGCGAGTCGACCGGCTCCCACGGCTCGGGGGCCTGCTGCGGCACGCGCAGGCCCAGCACCGTGTACTCCATCGCGATCGAGCCCGGGTCCCGGTCCTGCAGGTAGGCGTTGACGCCGTCCGCGTAGGCCTGCAGGTGGTCCCGCGCCTCCTGCGAGAGCAGCCCCCACTCCTGCTCGGCCACGCGGCGCCACCCGAGCGTGCGCACCATCCGGTCGGCCGCCAGCGCGTCCTCGTCCTGACCCACCAGCTCCGACAGGCGCCCGGCCGTGACGTGCCGCCGGTAGTCCATCTCGAAGAACCGGTCCTGCGCGGACACGTAGCCCTGCGCCATGAACAGGTCGGCCGGTGTCTCGGCGACGATCGTGGGGACGCCGCGGGCGTCGCGCGTCACCTCGACCTCCGCACCCAGCCCGGGCAGCGTCTGCGAGCCCTGCGCGTCCGGCAGCGGACGCCGCAGGACGAGCGCGGTCACGAGCAGCGAGACGAGCAGCGCGAGCACGACGAGGACGGCGACGACGACCAGCGCGGTACGTCGGGGGCGGCGAGGGCGGGGCACGCTGGCAGGGTACCCGCGGCGGCGCTTGACGGTGGGTTACAGTTGGCACTCGGATCCTGAGAGTGCCAGCCGCCCCGGCGGCACGCGGCGGCATCCGGCGACACCCGCGTCGTGACCCGCGCGCCCACCCGGCGCCGTGACGTCCCCGCCCGTGCACCGGCGCGCCCGTGCCCACCCGGCCACCGCAGGACCCGTGTCCGAGCACCGCCGGGGACGCCCGGCCGACGACCATCGGGAGCCACGTTGCCCACCTATGCCTACCGCTGCACGGCCTGCGACCACGCGTTCGAGGTCCAGCAGTCGTTCACCGACGACGCCCTGACGGTCTGCCCCGCGTGCGAGGGGCGCCTGCGCAAGGTCTTCTCCGCCGTCGGCGTGGTGTTCAAGGGGTCGGGCTTCTACCGCAACGACGCCCGCTCGTCGTCGTCCTCGTCCTCCTCGGGGCGGTCCTCGTCCTCGTCGACGACCACGTCGGACACGTCGTCCACGGCGGGCAGCACCCCCGCCGCGTCCGGCGACGCGTCGAGCACGTCGACCTCGGCCTCGTCGTCGGGGTCCTCGTCCCCGAAGCCTGCGGCCGCACCGGCCGCGTCGGCCTGACGGACCCGGTTCCGGGGCGCGTCGGGGCGGTACGCCTCGTCGCACCGCCGGGCCGCGCCGGCTGCACCGCCGGGGGCGCGCTCCCCAGCCCGCAGCACCGGGCTGTGCCCCCAGCCGGACCGCCCAGCCGACCCCAGCCCGGCGACCGTCGACGGCGTCCACCGCCGCGGCGCCGGCAGCCCGAGAGCGACGGCGCCCGCTCCTAGCGTCGCGGCATGACCACCCTCCCCACGACGACCGGCGCGACACCACGGCCCCTGCCGAGCGCGCGGGCACCTGCCCCGCTGCGGGTCCGTGCGGTGCTCTGGCGGCTGCGCCTCCTGTGCGCGGCAGTCCTGCTCGGTGCGGCCGCGGGTGTGGTGGTCCACGCGCTACGTCCACCGCCCCCGGCGACGGTGCCGGTGGTCACGCTCGCGCACGACGTCCCGGCCGGCACGGTGCTCGCGCCGGGTGACCTCGTCGTCAGCGCGCTCCCGCCCGCCGCCGCACCCGTGAGCGCCCTGAGCAGCACCTCCGCGGCGGAGGGCAGGTCCACGGCCGTGGACCTGCCGGCCCGCACCCCGCTGGTGGCCACGATGCTCGTGGACGCCACCCTCACGGGGCCGACGGGCACCGTCGTGGTCGCGGTGCGGCTGGACGACCCCGCCGTGGCCGCCCTGCTCGAGCCCGGCCTGCGCCTCGACCTCGTCGCCGCCCGGCACGAGGGCGGCCCGGGCGAGACGGTCGCGCGGCGCGCACTGGTGCGCCCCGCGCCCCCGGGCGCGGACCTGCCCGACGGGCTGCTGGGGGGCGGGTCGGCGGACACCGGGCCGCCCGTCCTGGTCGCCGTCACCCCGGACGAGGCGGTCCGCATCGCGGAGACGTCCCTCTCGGCGCGGCTCGTGGCGGTGGTCGTGCCATGATCGATCGAGGACGTCAGGTCGGCTGTCGTCGGGCGGGGGGCTCGGATGTCGAACAACAGGCGTGACCGCGTGCGCGGAGCCGGTGACCGCATCAAGGCCGTGGGCGACAGACCGCAGGTCAAGGGCGTGGCGAAGGTGCTCGAGGGGTTCAAGGACTTCATCGCCCGCGGCAACGCGGTCGAGCTGGCCGTCGGCGTCGTGGTCGGCGCGGCCTTCACCGCCGTGGTGGCTGCCGTGCAGGACGCCCTCATCAGCCCGCTCATCGGGTGGATCTTCGGCAAGCCGAACCTCGAGAACCTCTGGAACATCGGGCCGTACACCTGGCGCACCCCGGACCCCGGCGAGGACCCGATCGCGGCGGTCCAGGTCGGCGTCATCCTCAACGCCCTGATCCAGTTCCTCATCACCGCGGCAGCGATCTACTTCCTCATCGTCCTGCCGCTCAACGCGCTCGCCGCACGCCGCAAGAAGGGTCAGGAGGACGAGCCTGCCGCCCCGGCGGAGGACATCCTGCTGCTCCAGGAGATCCGGGACCTGCTCTCGCAGCGACTCACCCCCGCGATCGCCAACGACCTCTCGCCCTCACCGGGCGACCCCGGGTCGACGACCCCGCCCCCGCCGGGCGCCGCGCCCCCGGGCGTCCCGCCCGCACCGTGAGCCGCGCCGCCGGCTGACGTGGTCCGGCCGGTCGGGCATCAGCGCCGGCGGGGCGGTCACCATCGGCAGGTGAGTCACCAGCGCGGGCAGGTCGGCCGCGAGCGGGCAGGTGGGTCACCAGCGCAGGCAGGTCGGTCGCCGGCGCCGGCAGGTCGGCCGCCGACGCCGGCAGCCGGTCACCAGTGCGGCGGCTTGTCGCGCTGCAGCCGGTCGTCGTTCGACGACGGCTCCTCGCGACCCCAGCCGCGGTCGCTGTCGTCGGCGGAGCGCGTCGCGCGCCACAGGTCGTCGGCACCGTCCGCCGGGATACCGGCGGACGCCGACGTCCGACGCGCGCCCGCCCCTTCCCCAGGCCCGTCGGGCGCCGCCGCCCCCGGAAGCGCGGCGGGTCGTCCTGCGGGGAGCGGCGGGTCGGGCGGTGCGGCCGGCAGCGTGGAACGCAGCACGGACTCGTCGGAGCCGACGGTCCCGGACGGCCGCACGGCGCGTCGGGGACGACGACGGGCGGTGCTCATCCCCCGATCCTCCCACCGCCGGTCGGCACCCCACCCGCCCGGGCGCGCCGGGCCGGCCTCTCGCGGGAGGGGTGCGGGGTCCCTCAGCCGGTGAACGCGCGGGTGACCGCGGACCGCACGGCCGAGTCCACGCGATGGCTCCGGCGCGTGATGCCGAGCTCGGCGCGCAAGGCGTCCGCGAGCTGCTCGCGGGTGCGCTCGACGCCGTCCGACCGCAGCCAGCGCACCAGGTCGTCGAGCTGGTCGTCGCTGTACGCGTTGATCGGCAGGCCCGCGCGCACGTCCGGGCGCGGTGCGGTCCGCACCGGCAGCGCGAGCTGCTCACCACCCGCCGGCGCGCCGCCGTCCCGCGCGACGGGCGCGGGCGCGGCGGGGACGGGGACGGGCACCGCGGCGACGGGCGCGGACCCGACGACCGGCATCACACCGGTCGGCGTGCGCACCACGGGCACCGCACCGGTCGCCGGCGGCACCACCGGCAGCGCACCGGTCGGCTCGCGCACCACGGGCACCGCACCCGTGGGGGTCCGCACCATCGGCACGGCACCGGTGGCCGGGTGGGTCACGTACGGGCGCACGGGGCGGCTCTCCTCGCCCTCACCTGCGCCGTCGTCGTCCCCGACGCGCTCGGGCACCCGGGCCGTCGGCGTGGACGCCGGGGCGGCGGACTCCGGGCGGCGGGCGACGAGCGCGGCGTGCACGGCGCGGCGGATCCGGTCGACCTCGCCCTGGGGGTCAAGGAACGCGGCGGCCGACCACACACGGACCACCGACCACCCGAGGCGCTCCAGCCGGTCCGCGACCAGGCGGTCGCGCACCCGCACGCTCGGCTCGCCGACGTACGCGTCGTCGTCCGTCAGCACCGCGACGAGCATCTCGTCGGGCAGGTCGGGGTGGCCGACAACGAGCGGGATCCGGGACCCTCCGGGCACGCCGTGGTCCACGTCCACGAGCAGCCCGTGGCGCCACAGCCGCTCGGCGAGGTCGAGCACCAGACGGTCGGGGTCGGCACCACCGACGGGCCGCTCCCCCGCACCGTGCGCGGCGCCCTGCGCGCCCCGCTCGGCGGCGAACCGCAGAAGGTCGGCCAGCAGCTGCGGCCCTGCGCCGCGCAGCCGGTCCGGGTCGAGGTCGTCGCCGCGGAAGCACGCCACCACGGTCAGCCGGTGACGGGTGGACCCCAGGGCGTCGAGCAGCAGACCCTCGCCGCCCGGCCGGCTGACCGGCCCGAACGTGTGCAGCACGCGGCGGTGCGGCGTGCGCCCCAGCCCGAGGGAGAGGATCACCGCGTCCCGGCGCAGGCCACCGACGTTGGCGACGTCGACGACGACGAACGGGTCCGCGCGGCCGGCGTCGAAGAACGCCGCGAGCGCGGGGTTGTCGCGGACCTCGCCCATGACGGTCTCCCGCACGGCGTCGGCGTGACGGGGCGTGAGCGTGACGACGGCCAGCGACTCGTCGGGGTGCTGCAGGACGTGCTCGACGACGAGCTCGAGGACGCGCTCGACCTCGGCCGAGGTCGAGTCCACCATGCTGGTGGCCGGGTCCGGCATGCCGGTGCCGTCGACGACCTCCAGCCCGACCAGCGGACGTGCGTCGGGCAGCGGCGTGGGCACCAGGACCCCCTCGTAGCCGTGCTCCACGAGGAACCGCGTGAGGTACGGGTCCCGGCGCGACGCGTCGGCGTGCAGCGCGACCGTCGGCAGGACCCCGGCCAGCTCGCGCACGGCGCTGCCGGACGCGCAGCGGGCGTCACCCACGACGACGACCTGACGGCCCCGCGCGATCGCGGGCAGCGCCGCCTCGACCGGCAGGTGCGCCGCCGCGTCCACGACGACGAGGTCGACCGTGCGGGACGCGGGCAGCACCTGCGAGACGAGCATCGGCCCGGCGACCAGCACCGGCCGCAGGCGTCGCGCCAGGTCGGGGTACCGCGTGACGGTGTCGCGCAGCGACGTCATGCGCTCCTCGACGAGCTCGGCGAACAGCCCCTCGGCCTGGTCGCGGTGCACCCGTACCGCCGACGCGATGCGGCCGAGCGCGGCGGCCAGCACGGGCGCCGTGCGGCTGACGACGTGCCGGCGGTCCAGCTGCGCGTAACGCGCGGACAGCGCGCCGAGCGCCGCACCGTCGTACCCGGCCAGGGCGGGGTCGGCGGCCAGCACGTGCTCGAAGACGGTGCTCCACCACGCCAGGTCGAGCTCGGCGGGGGCCTGGGTGGGCTCGACGCGGCGGGCGGCGAGGTCGTCGACCAGGTCGCCCAGGCCGGCGGCCCGCAGCCCGTGCAGCAGGTGGGTGCGCTCGGGCAGGGTCTCCAGCGCGGCGACACCGGACCGCAGCCGGTTGAGGCGCTCGCGCAGCGCGTCGAACGGTGTGCCGGCCAGGTCGCCGCCCAGCGGGGTCGTGGCGAGGACCTCCGCGAGTCCCTCGACGTCCTGCCGCACCGCACCGTGCTCGTCCTCGATGACCGCCAGGCTCTCCGGCAGGCGCGGCCAGCCGCCGGCCGGGCAGTGCGCCTGCCACACCTCGCGGCGCTCCTGGACCTCGATGAGGGCACCGTGCAGGTCGGCGACCGGCCGACCGGGGCGCACCATGTCCTTGGCCTGCTTGCGCAGGCGTCGGCGCAGCCAGAAGCCCATCGGCACGCCGTGCTCCTCGCGCCACTCCTTGGTGGCGGTCGCCGCGACGAGGTCGGCGGCGGTGCGCTCGAAGACCATCGGCTGGAAGACGTCGAGCGAGGCCCGCACGCCGTCGAGCATGCGCAGCTGCTCGGCCCACTGCTCCAGCGTGGTCGCACGGGTCAGACCGGTCTCGGCGGCCACCTGCGCGACGCGCCCGACCAGCAGCGGGAGCGTGACGTCGAGCAGCCTGTCGAGGCGGCGTCGCACCACCTGCGCGTCGGCCGCCGTGCGCACGTCCGCACCGAACCAGGGGGTGTCCTGCGGGCGCAGCGTGAACGCGCCGAGCTCACCGGCGCGCACCAGGTCCTGCGCGAGCCGGGTGCGTCGCTCGGGGTCCAGGGCGCGCGCGACGTCGGGGTGCAGGCGGACGGTCGTGGCGGGCGTGGGCCGGGTCGCCGTGAGCCGTGCCAGCTCCTGCAGGGCGTCGTACGCGGACGCCCCCCACGGGTCGCGCGGCGCGTGCAGCGCGTCGACGTACCCGCGCAGGCGCTCGCGGTGCTCGACCAGCGGGACCCGGACGGCCTGCACGGCGTCGGTGTCGACGACGGGCGGCTCGAGGGTCATGGCACCCAGCAGGCGGCGTGCGGCGGCGGTGCGCCACCCGGCGTGCGGCTCGACGTCGAGGGCGATCTCCCCCAGCCCGAGGCGACGCAGCCGGTCCACCAGGGCGACGGCGGCGCGACGGTGGCCCGGCACGTACAGGACGGTGCGCCCCTCGGCGGCGGCGTCGGCGACGACGGCGGCCAGGGTGCCGGTCACGTCGGAGCCCGTGGGTGCGTCGACGAAGACGTGCGCGCCGGTGGCGACGACGTCCAGCACGTGCTGCTGCGCGGGGTCCAGGTCCCCGACGCCGCGCTCGAGCGCGGGGTCCGGGTCCCCCACGACGGGCGCCGGCAGCGGCACGTCCAGCGCCTCGCGCGCCTCGGCGATCCCCGCCATCGCCCGCACGACGTCGTGCCGCTCGAGGGTCCCTGCCAGCTGGTCCAGGTCGTCGACGATGACCTGGCCCGGGTGGACGAAGGTGCCGACCACGACCCGCTCGACCAGCGAGAAGTCCTCCAGCACCGCCTCACCGAGGGAGGCGAGCCGCTGCAGCGCGCCGCGCGGGTCGAACCCGGAGCTGCTGAACGTGCCCCGGGCGACGGCGGCGGGGTCGAGCAGGGCGCCGTGGCCGCGCAGCGCGCGGGCCAGGACGGGGTTCACCTCGATGGACGGCTCGAGCTCGAGCTCGTAGTCGCCCTCACCGCTGCCGCGGGCGCGCAGCCCGACCGGACGCAGCAGCACCGGTGCGCGCACCGTACGGACGGCCGGGTCGCGGGTCTCGCCGCCGCCCCGCGCGCCCTCCGGCCGGGGGTGGCGGGTGACGTGCGCGAGCGCGCCGACGTCGTCGGACCCGAGGTCGGCGCTGGAGCGGTCGGTCCAGGTGGCGACGCCGATGGCCAGGGACGTCGAGGCGATCCCGTAGCGCTGCGTGTACCCGGCGGCGCGCGCGCTGACGGCACGCGCCCGCCGGCGGGCGCTGGACAGGGCACCGGGCTCGCGCACGAGGTTGGACAGGCGTGTGGGGCGTCCGGCGAAGAGCTGGGCCATGCCGGAGGGGTGGGCGGACGACAGGTCGAGGGCGGCGTCGCCGAGCTGGTCGACGTCGGCCAGCGTCGAGGCGCCGGCGGCCTCGACGAGCGCGGCACGCCACGTCGCGACGGCGCCCTCGAGCACCTCGGCGGGCGACGGCGGCTCCACGAGCGCCACCGGCGGGGCCTCGACCGCGTCGGTGCGCTCGGCCGTGGCGGCGTCACCCTCGGCGGGCACCGAGGTGCCGGCGGGGGTGCCGGGGGTACGGGCGGGAGCGGTCACCCTGGCACGGTAACCGCGGGGCGGCCCGATCCTCCGGCGGCCACGCCGGAACCGTCAGGGTTGCGCGGGGTTGCACCCGCACGGGTGGCGCGACCCCGCCGGGCCCCGCGCGCCGGCC
The DNA here is from genome assembly GCF_018388445.1 of Cellulomonas wangleii. NCBI lineage: Bacteria > Bacillati > Actinomycetota > Actinomycetes > Micrococcales > Cellulomonadaceae > Cellulomonas > Cellulomonas wangleii. The sequence goes on along the minus strand of NZ_CP074405.1, from coordinate 901,487 downwards.
CTGCGCGCGACAGCCCGGAACGAGCGACGGGACGGGCCGCTGGGCCCGTCCCGTCACATCGAAGCTGAAGACGGTGCGCACCGCGCAGGGGGCAGGCGATACGCACCGTCGGGTTCAATGATGCGCCCTGGCGACCTCTTGGTCAACTGTCCAGGCCGGTGCCCGCGCGGGTGGGATCATCGAGGGGCAGGACGGCACGGGCGGGCCCGGCACGACCGAGTCAACGCCGGCAGCACACCCGACCAGGGGCGACATCACTCCTCCCCCGGTCGGTGACCACGATCGGGGGATGCATGACGAGGCAGCGGGGGCCTGCCGGGGCCACGGCCGTGTGGGCGGTCGCCGCGGTGGCCTACCTCGTCGCCGTTGTGCACCGCACGGCGCTGGGCGTGGCAGGGGTCGAGGCCATCGACCGGTTCGACCTCGGGGCCACCGGGCTGGCCCTGTTCTCGGTGCTCCAGCTCGCCGTGTACGCCGGCCTGCAGATCCCCGCCGGGCGGCTGGTCGACCGGCTCGGCGCCCGCACCCTCATCACGGTGGGGTCCGCCGTCATGGCCGTCGGCCAGGGCGTGCTGGCGGTGGCCGACGACGTGCCCACGGCGCTGCTCGCCCGTGCCCTGATCGGCGGGGGCGACGCGGCCATCTTCATCAGTGCGTGCCGGCTCATCGCCGAACGCTTCGAGCCCCGCCGTGTCCCGGTGATGGTGCAGGTCACCGGCCTGGTCGGCCAGTCGGGGCAGATCGTGTCCGCCCTCGCCGTGGCGTGGGTCCTGCACACGTCCGGCTGGACGACGACCTTCGGCGTGCTCGCGGTCGCCGGCGCCGCCGTCACCGTGGCCGCGGCCGTGGGGATCGGCGCGCCGCCCCTGCGGCCGCCGGCACCCGCCGCCCGGGAGCGCTTCGTCCCCGCCGTGCGGCTCGCCGCCCAGCCCGCCGGTACCCGGCTGGGTTTCTGGTCCCACTTCCTCACGCCGTTCTCGTTCAGCGTCGTGGCGATGCTGTGGGGCGTGCCGTTCTTCGTCACCGCCCAGGGCCGCACCCCGGCCGAGGCGAGCCTGCTGCTCACCGCGATGACGCTGTCCGCGATGGTGACGGGCCCGGTCGTCGGCCTGTTCACCGGGCGGCACCCGCTGCGGCGGTCGTGGGTGGTGCTGATGTCGGCGGGGGCCACGCTCGTCGCCTGGGTCACCGTGCTCGTCCCCGACACCCCCCGGCCGCTCGCCCAGCTGGTGGTCTTCGCGATCGTCCTCGGGGCCGGGGGCCCGGTGTCCCTCGTCGGCATCGACTACGCCCGCACGTTCACCCCTCCCGACCGGCTGGGCACGGCCACGGGGTTCGTCAACACCGGCGGCTTCGCCTCCACGATCATCGGGGTCCTGGCCGTCGGGGTCGTCCTCGAGCTCGTGTCACCCCCCGGGGTGAGCACGTACACGCTCGACGCGTACCGGGTGGCGTTCGCCGTGCTCGTCGTGCCGTGGGTCGCGGGCGTGCTCGGGGTGGTGCGCAGCCGGCGCCGCACCCGCGTCGCGCTCGCTCGGGCTGGCACGGTCGTCCCGCCGCTGCGCGAGGCGCTGCGCCGGCGCCGCCCCCGCTGACACGCAGCGCTCCTCACGCCCGGCACTCCTCACCCCGACGCCGCTGCGGGCGTGACGGTGACGCACCACCGGGACGGGCGACGCGCGGGAGCCGTCGCGAGGGATAGGTTCGGCCGATGGACCCGGTGGATCCCGCGCTCGCCGGCGTGCGCGCCTACCTCAGCCACCTCGACGGGTGCGAGGTCGTCGTCCGGACGCTCTCCGGCCGCGAGTACACCGGTCCGCTGTCCTGCCTGCTGTCGGGGAACGTGGTGTTCGTCGGACCGTCCGGCGCCGCACCGTGCATCCGCATCGACGCGGTCGAGTCCGTGCTCCTGCTGCGCGGGCAGCCGGGTCGGTGACGCAGCGGGGCACCCGCGCCGCCGGCCCGGGGCACGGGAGGCCCCGGAGCCGGCGGCGCGAGCGCATCGGGTGGGATCGCTCCCGTCAGAACGCGATCTTGCAGCAGGGCGCCTGCACCTGCGACGAGGCGGTCGCCGCGGCCGGCACGCCGACCAGCCCGGCGAGGGCGACGACGGCGGTCAGGGTGGCGACGGTGAGCTTCTTCATGTGGAACTCCTTCGGGCTGGTGCGCCGGACCGTCCGGCACCCAGGCATCGTCCCGAGGAGGTGTCGCCGGTGCAATGACTCCGGGCATACCGTGGTAGACACGCCCAAGTCGCCCGTCACCCGGGCGTGTCGCAGCCGTGCGTGGCCCGCTGCGGCGGACGTGCGTCAGGGGCGGGGCGTCCCCACACCGGCGGCGTCGAGCGCCCGCCGGTAGGCCTCCGCGACGCGGACGCGGTCGTCGCCGGCCGCGCGCAGCCGGTCCCCCAGGCGCCGCCACGCGACCGCCGACGAGCGGCCCGCGGGCACGAGGTCCAGCCGGTCCTCCACCTGGCGGTACGTCTTGACGGCCGCGCTGCGGTCGCCCGACGCCAGCAGCGCGTCCCCCAACGCCTCCAGCGCGGGCGCGGCGTCGCGCCGCTGCCCGGAACCGAGCAGGTCGACCGCCCGCTGGGCCTGCTCGAGCGCCGCACCGTACCGACCCAGCAGGAGCAGGGCCCGGCAGCGGGTGGTGGCCGCACGCGCCAGCTCGACGGCCGACTCCGCGACCTCGAGCGCCGTCCCCGCCGCGTCCAGCTCCGCCAGCGCCTCGTGCGGCCGGGCGGGGGTCACGGCCAGGAGCAGGTCCGCCAGGTCGAGCCGCAGCCGCGGCACGTCCCGGTCGGCCTCGGCACCGCCGGCCAGTGCCAGCGCCGCGCCCAGGTGCCCGAGCGCGTCCTGCGCGTCACCGAGAGCGTCGTCGACGAACGCGAGGTTCCAGTGCACCGACCAGACGGCGCGCGCGGACCCGTGCACCAGGGCGCGCGCGAGCAGCTCGTTGCCCCGCACCCGCGCGTAGGTCGCGTCCCCCCGGGCGACGTACGCCCACACCAGCGTCGTCTCGAGCCGGAACAGCTCGTCGGTGCCGGCCGCCGTCCCGGCGAGCACGGCCAGCCGCTCCTCGCCCGCCCGCACGGCCCCGTGCACGTCACCCGCCTCGATGAGGGTCATCACCAGCCGCGTCGTCGCGTACGCGGCACGGCGGGGGCGGTGCCCGTCCATGAGCAGCCGCGCGGTGTCCACCAGGACCCGCGAGGCCCCCTCCAGGTCACCGAACAGGTCGAGGGCCTCGGCACGGGCCAGCAGCACGCGGGCCCCCTGGTCGACGTCGAGGGAGTCGAGGTCCACGTCCTGCAGCTCGGTGACGGCCTCCGCCGCGCGGCCGGCGCGCAGCAGCTGACGGGCGCGGACGACGGCCGCCTCGGACGCGCGGTACGCGGGTGAGCGCTCACCCTGCTCGAGGTACGTGGTGGTGACCCCCAGGGCGCGGGCCAGCCGCTCGAGGGCGCCGTCACCGGGCCCCCGGACGCCGCGCTCCAGGTGCGAGACGTAGCTGGGGTGCATCCTGGCCGCGCGGGCGAGGTCGGCCTGGGACAGGCCGGAGCGCTCACGGGCGTCGCGGATGCGTTCGCTGACTGGGTGCACGCCCTCACGATAGGGACCTGCCCCGCCGCACGGAAGGGGCGGGTGGACTCCCGTCACGACACCGGTGACACCCCCGGCGCGACGACGCGGACGCGGGCGGGACCGGTGCGGCGCAGCAGCACCTCGACCGCGCCCGCGTAGGCCAGGGTCGAGGCGGTCGACACGGCCAGCGCGAGCGGTCCGATGTCGACGACGTCCAGGTCCGCCAGCCCGAAGGCCCCGAGGGTGAACACCACGACGTTGTTGACCACGTGCGCCGCGGCCGCGGCCTCCAGGCCGCCGGTCCGCCAGACCAGCCAGCCCATCGTCAGCGCCCACACCGCGGTGTCCACCATGGCGAGCCCGACGTACGTGTGACCGAGGACGAACAGCGGGACCGGCAGCACCACCGCGAACGCGGGGTGCCGCAGCCACGTGCCGATCGTCTGCGCGAGGTACCCGCGGAACACGACCTCCTCCGCGACGCACTGCGCCGGCACCAGCAGCAGCACCAGCCCGGTCATCAGCCAGGACGACGCGTCGACGCGGGGCTGCCAGGTCACGCCCTGCGCCGCGTCCAGGAGCGCGGCACCGCCCTGCACGACCACCGTCAGCACGGCCGACGCGGCCAGGCACCGTCCCGCCCACCCCCAGCGCACACGACCTGCGACCGAGACGAGGAGCCCGACGGGGCGCGCCCCGAGCAGGCGCGTGGCCACGAGCACCGCGGGGAGCATCGCGATGATGGAGAGCATCGCGAGCGTGAACGGCAGCGGCTGGGCCAGGTCGGCCACGTCCAGCTGCTCGAGCGCCTCGAGGCCGCCGGGGCCGGACGTCACCGCGGTCACCATCGTCAGGACACCGCCGGCCACGAGGATCCCGACGTACAGGCCGAGGCCGAGCAGCCCGACGAGCAGGGGCCGCCACCAGCGGGAGTCCGGGCTCGTCCGCTGCAGCCGGTGGTACGGGTAGGTGCCGGGGACCTCGTGGACGTCGTGGACGGTGTGGCTGCTCACCGGTCCATCGTCCGGCTCGCGGGCCGCGTCCGCGTCCGCCACGCGGTCGACGCCGGCGGCGCGCGGCTCCGTCCCGCGGCCGACGGCGGGCACGGCCGTGCCGGAAATGCCCTGCCCCGTCCCGGGCCGCGCGGCCTACGCTCCGGGGATGCTGGACGAGACGTGGGTCGAGCACCGCCGCAGCGGTGACCGTGAGGTGCTGGGCTGGGTGCGCCCGCAGGGCGACGGGTACGTGGCCGTCGACCGCCTGGGCCGCGACGTCACGGGACCGGTCGACTGGCTGGAGGCCGAGGCCGCGCTCGAGGAGCGCGGCCTGCACTGGCTGGGCGACCTGTGGCAGCTCACCCGCGCGGACGGCAGCGTCCGGCGCGTGCGCCTGGTCGAGGTCGGGGCGCACCGCGTCGTCGTCAAGGACGACGACATGAACGCCGTCGGCGAGGGCGTCGTCACGACCTACGAGCTGCCGTTCCCGGCGCCGTCGTCGCTGGCACCCTTCGTGGGCGACCGGCACACCCTCGACCCCGGCGACCTGCCGTGAGACGCGGGGTCAGGGGCGCGGGTCGTCCGCGCGACCGATCCGGACGACGACCCGGTCCGCCTAGCATCGCTGCGTGACCAGGACCGCCACACCCGACCCCGCGCCCGACGCGGGGCGGCGGGGCCGGGTGTGGGCGCGCACGTGGCGCCTCGTGCTCGGGGTGGGCATGGGCGTGGGCGCGGGCCTCCTCACCTACGCCGCGGCCTACATCACCTCCCTGGACGGTGCGTTCGGGCCCGTCGAGTACCGGCCGGGCACCGTCTTCTGGATGGTGCTGGACGCGGTCTGCCTGCTCGCCTGCGTCCCCTTGTACCTGCGCCGGTACCGGTCCCCGCTGCTGGTCACCGGCCTGCTCGTGATCGTCGGCTCGTTCTCGGTCCTCGCCTCGGGCCTCGTGCTCCTGGCGGTGGTGTCGCTCGCCACGCGGCGGCGCTGGTCGGAGATCCTGCCGGTGTACGCCCTGTGGCTCGGGGCGATGCTCGTCGGCGAGCGCGCGTTCAGCGCGTGGGTGGTCGTCGACGATGGCACCGCGGGAACCGACGAGCTGTGGACCGTCATCATGACCGCGGCGTTCGCCGCGCTCGTCGTCGTGACGGGCATGTTCATCGGGGGGCGGCGCGCGCTGGTGACGTCCCTGCGCGAGCAGGCGGCGATCGCGCGCCGTGAGGCGGACGCCCTCGACGACTCCGCCCGGGCGAGCGAGCGCAACCGCATCGCCCGCGAGATGCACGACGTGCTGGCGCACCGCCTGTCCCTGGTCGCGCTGCACTCGGGCGCCCTGGAGTACCGCACCGGCCTGGACCCGGAGCAGGTCCGGCAGACCGCTGCCGTCGTCCGGGAGAACGCGCACGAGGCCCTCGGTGAGCTGCGCGAGGTGCTCGGCCTGCTGCGCGAGCCGTCGCCCGCGGACGAGCAGTCACGGCCGCAGCCGACGTTCGCGCAGGTCCAGGAGCTCGTCGACGACGCACGCGCGGCGGGCTCACCCGTGACCGTCGAGCTGGACCGCGTCGCGCACGACGACCTGGCGCGACTGCCGGCGTCCACCAGCCGTCACCTGTACCGCGTCGTGCAGGAGACGCTGACCAACGCCCGCAAGCACGCGCCGGGCGCGCCGGTCCACGTCCGCGTCCACGGGGCGCCGGGCGAGCGCGTGGCGCTCGAGGTGAGCAACCCCGTGCCGCCCACGGCGCCCGCCACGCGGCTGCCGTCGTCCGGCTGGGGGCTGACGGGGCTGGCCGAGCGGCTGCGACTCACCGGGGGCGAGCTCGACGCGGGGGCACGCGCCGACGGCACGTTCACGGTCCGGGCGTGGCTGCCCTGGGCCGCGGCACCGGAGGAGGCCGCGTGACCGCGGCGCCACCGGACGTGGCACCACCCGAGGTGGCGCCGCTCCACGCGGCACCACGAGACGCACGCCCGCGGCACCTCGCGACGGGCTCGACGGAAGGACGGACGTGACGGCGACGGCGGAGCAGGCGGGGACCCGGTCGGAGCGGCAGACGGTGCGGGTCGTGCTCGTCGACGACGAGACGCTCGTGCGGGTGGGCCTGCGCCTCATCCTCGGGGCGGACCCCGCGATCGACGTGGTCGGCGAGGCCGGTGACGGCCTCGAGGCGATCGACGTGGTGCGACGCACGGCGCCCGACGTCGTGCTCATGGACATCCGGATGCCGCGGCTCGACGGGCTCGGCGCGACCGAGCGGCTGCTCACGGAGCAGCCGGACTCCCGGGTCGTCATCCTCACCACGTTCGACACGGACGAGATGGTGCTCGGCGCGCTGCGGCTGGGAGCCGCCGGGTTCCTGCTGAAGGACACCCCGCCGGCCGAGATCGTGCGGCACGTGCTCGACGCGGGTGCGGGGCGCACGACCCTGTCGCCGTCGGTCACCGACCGGCTCATCGCGTCGGTGACGCAGCGGCCGCGCGACGAGCGCCGCACCGCCGCCCGCGCGCGGCTCGACGCGCTGACCGAGCGCGAGCGGGACGTCGCGCGCGCGATCGGGCGAGGGCTGTCGAACGCGGAGATCGCCTCCGAGCTGTTCATCACGGTCGCGACCGTGAAGACCCACATCAGCCGCATCCTGGAGAAGATGCCGGCGGACAACCGCACGCACATCGCGATCTGTGTGCACGAGGCGGGCGACGTCTGACCGTGGACTCGCCGAGCACGGCCCGACGCGTCTGGGCCCACGCGTGGCGGCTGCTCGTCGCGATCGCCGTGAGCAGCCTCAACGGGCTGGTCGTCTACGGCCTCGTCCTGACGACCGGGCCGTACCCCGGCGGGCCGCTCGGGGAGATGTGGATGCTCGTCGACCTGGCGTGCCTGCTGCTGTGCGCCGTGGCGTACGTGGCCCGGCACCGTGCCCCGCGCCTGGTCACGAGCATCATCGTGGTCGCCGGGTCGTTCTCGCTGTTCTCGTCGTTCCTGGTGCTGTTCGCCGTGGTGTCCCTCGCCGCGCGACGCCGACGCCTGGAGACCGCGGCGGTCTGCGCGCTGTGGTTCGTCGCGTCGCTCGTCGGCCAGCGGGTCTTCCTCGCGTGGGTGCTGCCGGCCGGCGTCCTGCCCGACGACCTGCGCATCCTGGCGGCCGGGCAGGTGCTGAACACGGCCCTCGCCGTCGTGACCGGCATGTTCATCGGTGGCCGCCGCGCCCTGCTCGCGTCGCTGCGCGAGCAGGCCGCGATCGCCCGGCGCGAGGCCGACGCGCGCGGCGACGGGGCACGCGCCGCCGAGCGCAACCGCATCGCCCACGAGATGCACGACGTGCTCGCCCACCGGCTGTCCCTCGTGGCGCTGCACGCCGGCGCGCTGGAGTACCGCGCGGAGCTCGACCCCGAGCAGGTGCGCGAGACCGCTGCCGTCGTCCGCCAGAGCGCGCACGAGGCGCTCGGGGAGCTGCGCGAGGTCCTGGGGCTGCTGCGCGACACCTCCGCCACCGACGAGCAGTCCCGGCCCCAACCGACGTTCGCGCAGGTCGACGAGCTGATCGAGGGTGTCCGCGCGGCGGGGTCCCCCGTGACGTCCACGCTGGACCGCCTCGACGCGGACACGCTGGCGGAGCTGCCGGTGGCGACCAGCCGTCACCTCTACCGCGTCGCGCAGCAGGCCCTGGCGAACGCCCGCGCGCACGCGCCGGGCGCACCCGTGCACGTGCGGGTGCACGGCGCACCGGGCGGACGCGTCGTCCTGGAGGTCACCCACCCCGTGCCCGGGCCGGTGCCGACGACGCTGCCAGGCTCCGGCTGGGGGCTGACCGGGCTGGCCGAGCGGCTGCGCCTCGCCGGCGGGGAGCTCGACGCCGGGGTGCGGCCCGACGGCACCGTCCGCGTGCACGCCTGGCTGCCCTGGTCGGGGCCGACGGACGAGCGCGAGCCGTCGGGCGCCGCGGGCGACGGCGTGGACGGCACCCTCGACGTGGTGGCGTCACGCGCCTGACCGCGGGCGAGCGGGCGGGCCGGCACCGGCGCACGGACGGTCGCGCCCGTCGCGGACGACGGGCGCGACCGCGTGTCAGGACGTGGCGGGCGGCACCGTCTGGACGATGCCCACGACGGCCCACGCCGGCAGCTCGAGGTCGATCTCCAGGACGCCGTCGTCCGACGCGGTGAGCGTGCTGCGCAGCAGGTCGTCGGCCGCCGCCCGCAGCTGCGCGGTCTGCGGCAGGGTGAGGTTGATCGGCTCGCCCATCGCGTGCCACGCCTCGGCGACGTTGCCGTGCTCCCAGTCGAGCTGGACGACGTCGAACGTCGCACCCGCGGGCAGCCCTGCGACGGTGTGCGTCACCCGGCGGCTCGTGCCCACCTCCGCCAGGCCGCGCGCAGCCGCGTAGCTGTTCTGCGCACGGACGGACCGGCCGCCCATCTCGTCGGGGTAGTGGAACAGGACGCCGGAGACGCGCCCGGTCGCGCCGTCCCGCGTCACGACGCCGTGCGGCAGCTCGGCCACGACCTCGTCGCCCAGCTGCGCGAGCATCCGGAACGCGTGGAACGTCGGCTTGTGCAGACCCTGCTCGTTGACGAGGCCGAACCCGCCGTGGAACGGGCCCAGACCGGCCCCGCCCTCCTCGAAGACGTCCGTGAACGTCCAGTACGAGATGGAGTCGGCGAGCGCCGCGCAGCGCAGGTAGGCGCGCGTGATGTACGTGGCGGCGAACAGGGCGTCGTGGCTGCGGTCACGGCTCGACGGCGAGGTCGACCACTCGGTGATGTGGATCTCGGCACCCGCGTAGGGGCTGTCGGCGACGATGCGCTGCAGCAGCGTCAGGTCGTCGTAGGTGGCGTCGACGTACCGGCTGATCTCCTTGGCACCGCCGCTGGGCGTGGCCGCGTAGTCGGTCGGGTACAGGTGCGCGGTGAAGAAGTCCACGGGCAGGTCGCGCTCGTGGCACCAGGCGATGAACTCCTCGACCCACACGGGGCGCCAGTCGAGGGCGTCGGGGTCCTCCGCCAGGCCGGTGGCGATCGACTTGCTGCCGTCCTCGTACTCGCCGGCGTACCGGTCGTCGGGGACGAAGACGCTGGTGGACGGCCCGCCGACGAGCAGCCGCTCGTCGATCGCCTTGATGGCGCGCACGCTCGCCTCGTAGAGCTCGAAGTACTGCGTGCGGGTCCCGGTCCAGAACTTCGGGACGAGGTTGGGCTCGTTCCACACCTCGAACCGCCACTGCAGCACCTCGTCGATGCCGTAGCGCTCGATCCAGTGCCGCACCGTGGCGGCGACCAGGTCGGCCCACCGCCCCATGTCGGTCGGCGGGCTGCAGTGCGCCTTCCACCAGAACAGGGTCTCGGTCTGCGTGGCCAGGTCGCGCGGCATGAAGCCGAGCTCGACGAAGGGCCTGGCGCCGGTCTCCAGGATGAAGTCGAAGACCTTGTCGACGTAGCTGAACGTGTGGACCGGCTCCGCGAGCGGCGTCGGCGGGCCGAAGCCGCCACCCCCGCCGTCGTTGCCGCGGTACACGAACATGTCGTCGTGGAAGAGCCCGTGGAAGCGCACGTAGCGGGCGCCGAGCACGTCGACCGCCTCACGGAAGTGCGCCTGCCAGTCGGCCCGCAGCGCCTCGTTGGCACGGCCCGCGCCGACGCACTGGTTCCACACGTGGTGCATCGGGCGGCCGCTGGGCGGGGCGCCGTCCACGGTGAGCGGGCGGGTGGTGTCGGACTGCGTCGGCGCGGCCATGCCGGCTCCTCGTCGAGATCGAAACAGTTTCGCCACCGGTCTGGTCGCGGCTGCGACTGTACGGGCGCAGTCCGACCAGGTCAATATCGCGTGGCCTGCGGAATCGCTGCGCCCGACGGAGCGGGCGGACTGCCGAAACATTTTCGCCCAGGTGCGCCGACGACCCGCGTCACCCATGCTGACGGATGTTCCTGCCATGACCCGCACCGGGAGTGCCCATGACCTCCGCGACCCCCGCGCCGGCCGACGACGCCACCGGTGCCGCCGCCCACAAGGCTGACGCACCGAGCCCCGACGACCCCCGCAAGCCCGACTCCCCCACCGACCTGCACAAGCCGTCGTGGCTGTACGTGCTGCGGACCACGGTGCGGGAGTTCCTCGGTGACCAGTGCACGGACCTGGCCGCGGCGCTGACCTACTACGCCGTGCTGGCGATCGCCCCGGCCCTGCTGGCCGTCGTGTCCGTGCTGTCGCTGGTGGACGACCCCGACCAGGCGGTCCAGGGCATCGTCGACCTGGCGACCGACGCCGGGGCGGGCGAGCAGGTCGAAGGGCTGCGCCCGGTGCTCGAGCGCCTGACCGACGTGCCCGCGGCCGGGCTCGCTCTGCTCCTGGGCCTCGTCGTCGCGCTGTGGTCCGCGTCCGGGTACGTCGCCGCGTTCAGCCGCGGCATGAACCGCATCTACGAGGTCGACGAGGGTCGACCGGTCTGGAAGCTGCGCCCGGCCCTGCTGCTGCTCACCGCCGTCCTCGTCGTCATCGCGGTGCTGGTGGTCGCGCTGCTCGTGCTGTCCGGTCCGGTCGCGGAGGCCGTCGGCGAGGCCGTGGGCCTCAGCTCGACGGTCGTCACGGTGTGGCAGGTCGTCAAGTGGCCGATCGTGCTGCTCCTCGTGGTCCTGGCCGTCGGGCTGCTGTACCACCGGACGCCCAACGTGCGGCAGCCGCGCTTCCGCTGGATCACCGTCGGGGCGTTCATCGCGATCGTCGTGTGGGTGCTCGCGACCGCCGGCCTGGGCCTGTACGTCGCGAACTTCTCGAGCTACGACCAGACGTACGGCTCGCTCGCCGGCGTGATCGTGCTGCTGCTGTGGCTCTGGCTGACCAACCTGGCCCTGCTGTTCGGTGCCGAGCTGGACGCCGAGCTCGAGCGCGGCCGCGAGTTGCAGGCCGGCATCGCGGCCGAGCGCACCCTCCAGCTGCCCCCGCGCGACACCCGCGCCAGCGAGAAGCGTCAGGCGCGCCTCGAGAAGGACGTCGAGCGCGGGCGGGCACTCCGGGAGGCCGCGGCACGGCGCACGGGGACCTCGCCGGCGGACGACGCGGGCACCGAGAGGCGCGGGCGCGACGGCGACCGGCGGACGGAGCACGGGTCCTGACGAGCCGCCGGGCGCGCGGACCGGCAGCGCGGACCGGCGGCGCACGCCGTCAGCGCGGACCGGCAGCGCACGCCGTCAGCGCAGCGGGGGCAGCACCTGGTCACCCGCGAGCGCACCCCGGAACGGGTCACCGCGCTCCGCGACGCGCTCCAGGACGGTGCGGACGGTGAACGCGTCGGGGCGCAGCCACTCGGCGTCGAGCTCGTCCCACGTGATCGGCGCGGACACCGGCGCACCCGCCGCAGCCCGCGGGCTGTACGGCGCGACGAGCGTCTTGTTCACCGCGTTCTGGGTGTAGTCGAGCCGCGCCTGCCCACCGCGCTCACGCACCTCCCAGCGCCAGCTCACCAGGTCGGGCACGACCTTGCCGACGGTGCGCGAGAGCCGCTCGACCCAGGCACGCGTCTCGTCGAACGACGGGCCGACGGTGACCGGCACCCACACCTGGATGCCGCGGCGCCCGGTGAGCTTGGGGAACGCCCGCACGCCGACGTGCTCGAACGCGTCGCGGTGCAGCCGGGCGAGCAGCACCAGGTCGTCCCAGGCGGTCGACGGGCCGGGATCCAGGTCCACCAGCGCGTACGTCGGCAGGTCGGGGGCCGACGTGCGCGACGTCCACGCGTGCCACTCCAGCGCCCCGAAGTTGGCGGGCCACACGAGCGCCGCGGCCTCGTCCACCACGAGGTAGGTGGTGGACTCCCCCGGGTCGACGTCGGGCCGGTCCCAGCGCGGCACCCAGTCCGGTGCGTGGTCCGGCAGCTGCTTGTGCCAGAACCCGGCGGTGGCGGCGCCCTGCGGGAAGCGGTGCATGTTGAGCGCGCGGCCCGCCAGGTACGGCAGGGCGACGGGCGCGATCCGCGCCGCGTAGCGCAGCAGCTCGCGCTTGGTCACCGGCGGCTCGTCGTCCCGGCCGGGGAACAGCTCCTTGTCGAGGTTCGTGACGCGCAGCCGCCGCCCGAAGACCTCCCACGTGCCCGACGCGCCGAGGTCGTCCAGCGCGGCGAGCTCGTCGTCGGACGGCCCGTCGACCTGCGGCGCCGCGGGATGCGTCTCGACCTCCGCCTCGGACGCCGGGACGCCCGAGCGCCACAGCCGGTCCGGGGCGGCGGCGACCTCGTCGTTGGTGCGTCCCGACACCACGGACGTCGGGTGGTCCTCCGCGTCCCAGCCGTCGACGGCGTGCTCGTCCTTCTTGTGGAGCATGAGCCACTGCTCCTTGCCGTCGCGGGCGCCGCCGTCGCGCCGGACCAGCAGGAACTTGCCGCGCAGCCGCTCGCCGTACAGCTCGGCGTGCAGCAGACCCCCGGCCACCTCCGCGGCCGGGTCGTCGCTCTTGTACGGCTCCCACGTGCCGCGGTCCCACACGATGACGTCGCCGCCGCCGTACTGCCCGTGCGGGATCACGCCCTCGAAGTCCTCGTACTCCAGGGGATGGTCCTCGACGTGCACGGCCATGCGACGCGCCGCCGGGTCGAGCGTCGGCCCCTTGGGCACGGCCCAGCTGACGAGGACGCCGTCGATCTCGAACCGCACGTCGTAGTGCAGCCGGCGCGCGCGGTGCCGTTGCACGACGAAGCGGCGCCCGGTGCCCTCCACTCCCGCCGGGGGCGCGCCCGCGGGCTCGGCCGTGCGCGTGAAGTCACGCATCGACCGGTAGGTGCCCAGCGCGTCGGGCGGCTCCGGCGGCTCCGTGGTGGCGTCAGCCTTCCGTGGCGTCGGGGTCCTCCTCCGGCTCGAACGTGCTGGGCTCGTCGGTCGCGGTGCCGCCGACGCCGTCGTCGGACAGCTCGTCGGCGTCCGTGACGGGTCGGCCGTCGTCTGTCTCGCTCATGGGAGCCTCCTGCGTCGTCGGGCCTGCGTCCGCCCAGCGTGCGTCGGTGCCCGCCCACCCGCAACCAGAGCGGCCCGCGCTCCGGGCCCGGCCGACCGGTCGGGTGACGGCCCGCCCGGCACCGCTCGCCGACGTGCGCGACGCGCTCCCGACGGCGATGCTCGGTAGGCGCGGCGCCGGTGCCGCGCCACGTGACGCGAAGGAGCGACGCATGAGCGAGAACCCCGGACCCGCCTCCCCCGGCGCGCCGGCGCACGGCGACGAGCACCGCCGGACGCCCGCCGACACCGGTCCCGGCCCGGACCCGGCGGACGTCGACGGACCGTCGCGCCCCGCCGGTGCCGACGAGGCGGAGGACGCACCGGACGAGGGCTGACTCCCGCACCTGCGTGCGGGCGAGTGACCCGGCACGGCCCGGCGGGGGCGGGTCGGCGCGCGCGTCGTCCACCCCGCTCGGCGAGCGGGACGCGCGTCCAGCACGTACAAAGGACGAGGTGAGCACCCCCCTCGAGGACTACGCCCTGCTGTCCGACCTGCGCACGGGTCCCCTCGTGTCACGTGACGGCAGCATCGACTGGCTGTGCCTGCCGCGGTTCGACTCCCCCGCGGTGTTCTCCGCCGTCCTCGGCGGTCCCGACGACGGGCGCTGGAAGATGTCGGTGGTCGACGGGGAGGTCGTGGGGCGCCGCTACCTGCCGCAGACGTTCGTGCTCGAGACGACGTGGCGCAGCCCCACGGGCACGGCCCGCGTCACCGACTTCCTGCCCGTGTCGACGCAGCGGGACGACCTGGTGCGACGCGTCGAGTGCCTCGACGGCACGGTGGAGGTCGAGCACGACCTGCGGCTGCGCTTCGACTACGCGCGGGCCACCCCCTGGGTGCGGGTCGTGGACCACCACGGGCAGCCGGCGCTGACCTCCCTGGCGGGACCCGACGGCGTGCTGGTGACCGGCCCGCTGCTGGGGTGGAGCGACGACCACGGGGACGGGGTCGCGGACCCCGAGGCCGCGGTCGACCAGCCGGGGGCCTTCACCGCCGGCGACCAGCCCGGCGGGCTCCGGGCTCCCCGCCTCACCGGCCGGTTCCGCCTCGACGCGGGCGACGTGCGCGACTGGGACCTGGCCTGGTTCCCGTCGTACCACGAGCCCCCGGAGCCGATCGACGTGGACCGGGCCCTCGCCGAGACGCTGAGGTTCTGGACGGACTGGTCCTCCAAGGTGACGATCCGCACCAGCCGGGACCCCCTGGTGCTGCGCTCGATGCTCGTGCTGCGCGCCCTCACCCACGGGGACACCGGCGGGATGGTCGCCGCGCCCACCGCCTCGCTGCCGGAGGAGATCGGGGGTGAGCGCAACTGGGACTACCGCTACGTGTGGCTGCGCGACGCGGCGCTGACCATCGAGGTCGCCGTCGCGCACGGCCTCACGGAGGGCGCGTGCCTGTGGCGCGACTGGCTCCTGCGCGCGGTGGCGGGCGACGCGCACGACGTGCGGATCATGTACGGCGTCGGCGGGGAGCGTGAGCTCGACGAGAAGGTGCTCGACCACCTCGACGGCTACGAGGGGTCGCGCCCCGTGCGCATCGGCAACGGCGCCGCCGACCAGTACCAGGCGGACGTGGTGGGCGAGGTGATGATCGCGCTCGGGATGCTGCGCGACGCCGGCGTCGCGGACGACGAGTACACGTGGGGCCTGCAGAAGAGCCTCCTGCGGTTCGCCGAGGAGCACCTCGACCGCAAGGACCACGGCATCTGGGAGATGCGCGGCGAGCTGCACCACTTCACCCACGGCCGGGCGATGATGTGGGCCGCGTTCGACCAGGGCGTGCGGGCGGTGGAGCAGCACGGCCTCGACGGGCCGGTCGAGCGGTGGCGCGAGCTGCGCGAGCACCTGCGCGAGGAGATCGAGACCCGGGGCTTCGACGCGGAGCTCGACAGCTTCACGCAGACGTACGAGAACAGCGAGGTGGACGCCTCGCTGCTGCAGCTGCCCCACACCGGGTTCCTCGCGTACGACGACCCGCGCATGCTCGGGACCGTCGCCCGGATCGAGCGGGACCTGGTCGACGGGCACGGCCTGGTGCGTCGGTACCGCACGGACACCGGGATGGACGGGCTCGCGGGCGACGAGCACCCGTTCCTCATCTGCTGCTTCTGGCTGGTGGAGCAGTACGCCCGCAGCGGGCGGGTCGAGGACGCCCGGGTGCTGATGAAGCAGCTCGTCGGGTACGCGAACGACCTGGGCCTGCTCAGCGAGGAGTACGACCCGGGGGCGGGGCGGCTCGTCGGCAACTTCCCGCAGGCCTTCAGCCACATCGGGCTGATCCGCGCGGCCGACGCGCTCGCGGACGTGACCGACGACTGACGGCTGACGACCGACGGCTGACGACCGACGCCGTCGCAGGTCGGCCCCGCCCCGACGTGCGTGAGGCCCGCCGGGTCGGGATGCTCGACGGGAGCGACGGACGTGCCGTCGCCGGTGCGCAGGAGCCGCGATGAGCACGCCCCTGGAGGACTACGCGCTGCTGTCCGACCTGTGCACCGGTCCGCTGGTGTCCCGCCAGGGCAGCATCGACTGGCTGTGCCTGCCGCGCTACGACTCCCCGGCCGTCTTCTCGGCCCTGCTGGGTGGCCCCGACGACGGCCGCTGGCAGCTCTCCGTGGTCGACGGCGAGGTGGTCGAGCGTCGCTACATCCCGCACACCTTCGTCCTGGAGACGACGTGGCGGACCCCCACGGGCCGCGCGCGCGTCACGGACTTCCTGCCGCTGGTCACCGAGCGCGCCGACCTGGTGCGGCGCGTGCAGTGCCTGGAAGGGACCGTCGAGGTGGAGCACGACCTGCGTCTGCGGTTCGACTACGCGCGGGCCACGCCGTGGGTGCGTGTGGTCGACCGCGAGGGCTCACGTGCGCTGCTGTCGCTCGCCGGCCCGGACGGTCTGGTGCTCAACGGGCCGCTGCTGACCTGGGCGGACGACCACGCGACGGGCGCGTTCGACGCGCACGCCGAGGGCGGTGCCGGCGCACCCGCCCCGCGGCTGACGGGCCGGTTCCGCCTGGAGGCCAGGCAGAGCCTCGACTGGGACCTCACGATGTTCTCCTCGTACGAGGACGAGCCCCCGCCCGTGGCCGTCGACAACGCGCTCGCCGCGACCATCGAGTACTGGACCCAGTGGTCGGCGGCACGCCACGTGGACACCGGCTACAACCCCCAGGTGCTGCGCTCGATGCTCGTGCTGCGGGCCCTGACCCACGCGCGGACCGGTGGCGTCGTCGCGGCGCCCACCGCGTCGCTGCCCGAGAGCCTGGGCGGCAGCCGCAACTGGGACTACCGGTACGTGTGGCTGCGGGACGCGGCGCTCACCATCGAGGTCGCCGTCGCGCACGGTCGCGCGCACGCCGCGGTGCCGTGGCGCGACTGGCTGCTGCGCGCCGTCGCCGGCGACGCCGACCACATCCAGATCATGTACGGCGTGGGGGGTGAGCGGGAGCTCACCGAGAAGGTGCTCGGCCACCTCACCGGGTACGAGGGGTCGCGCCCGGTGCGGATCGGCAACGGCGCCGCGGACCAGTACCAGGCCGACGTGGTGGGCGAGGTGATGATCGCGCTGGCGCGGCTGCGTGACGCGGGCGTCGAGGAGGACGAGTGGTCCTGGGGGCTGCAGAAGGGCCTGCTGCGGTTCTGCGAGCGCAACCTCGACCGCAAGGACAACGGCATCTGGGAGATGCGCGGCGAGCTGCACCACTTCACGCACGGGCGCGTGATGATGTGGGCCGCGTTCGACCGGGGCATCCGGGCCGTCGAGCACCCGCACGGTCTGGACGGCCCCCTGGAGCGCTGGCGCGAGCTGCGTGACCGGCTGCGCGTCGAGATCGAGGAGCGCGGGTTCGACGCCGGGCTCGACAGCTTCACGCAGGTCTACGGCGGCACCCGCGTGGACGCGGCACTGCTGCAGCTGCCGCACACCGGGTTCGTCGCGCACGACGACCCGCGCATGCTCGGCACCGTCGCCCGCATCGAGTCCCAGCTGGTCGACGCGCACGGGCTGGTGCACCGCTACCGCACCGACAACGGCATGGACGGGCTCGCCGGGGACGAGCACCCGTTCCTCATCTGCAACTTCTGGCTCGTCGAGCAGTACGCGCTCTCCGGGCGGCTCGGCGAGGCGCGGGCGCTCATGGACCGGCTCGTCGGCTTCGCGAACGACGTCGGCCTGCTCAGCGAGGAGTACGACCCGGTCGAGGGGCGGCTCATCGGCAACTTCCCGCAGGCGTTCAGCCACATCGGGCTGATCCGCGCGGCGGACGCGATCGCCGCCGCGTCGCGCGGTCCGTCGGCGGGCTAGTTGTCGGCGGGCTGGTCGTCGGCGGCGACCACCGGGAGCGTCAGCCGGGACGGGTGCGCGGCGTCGTGCAGCACCCGCTGGTGCGCCGTCACGAAGTCCGCCTCGGCGACGCTCGCGGCCGGTGCGCCCGTGCCGGGGTTGCGGTCGAACCGCGGGAAGCTCGAGCTCGACACGTCCAGGCGGACCCGGTGCCCGGCGGCGAACTCGTGGCCCACGGCACCCAGCTCGACGACCAGCTCGTGCGGCTCGTCGGGGGTCAGCAGCGTGGGGTTCGTGGGGTCCTGCCGGCTGGCGCGCAGGATGCCGTCAACGAGGTTGAGCGCCGTGCCGTCGGGGTGGACGTCGACCAGCTTGGCCGTCCAGTCGGTGTCCGCCGCGCTGGTCGCCGCGTGCAGGGTGAGCCGCACCGTCCCGATCACGCGCAGCGGCGCCGGCAGCGGGTCGCCCACGAACCGCAGCACGTCGGTGCGCCCGTCGAGCGGACGCTGGTCCACCGACCCGCACGTGCCGGCCGCGTCGCCCTGCGGCAGCAGGGTGTTGCCGCCGAGGGTGGGGACGGGGTCGCGCGGGTCGAACACGTAGCGGCTGGGCGGCGTCCCGGCGGGAGCGGCCTCGGCGGCCAGCGCACCCGGGTGCAGGTGCAGGTCGAGGTCGCGGGCCGGCGGGGGCCACGTCGTGTGGTGCGTCCACACGTTCGCCCCGGTCACGAAGACCTGCACGGGGGCGTCGGGGACGGGGACGTCGTCGGAGGCGAGGTGCGCGGCGAGGAAGTCCAGGAGCCGGGCGTCGAGGCCGATCGCACCACCGGCCGCCGACGGCCCGTGGTCGACGTCGCCCAGCGAGCGTCCCGCGGCGCCGTGGCTCCACGGCCCGATCACCAGCCGCGACCCGGGGTGCCGCGGCTCGCGGGCGAACTCCCGCAGCGAGAGGTCGCGGAACACGTCGTGCCAGCCGGCGACCACGAACGTCGGCAGGGCGGGGCGGTCCGGCAGCGCGTGCTGCTGCCAGTAGTCGTCGACGTGCGCGTGCTCGACCCAGTCCCGCCAGGCGGGGAACAGCTCGTCCAGCACCGGGATCCGTGTCAGCGGCGTCGTCGCGAACCCGGCGGGGAAGCTGCCCAGCAGCGCACCCCACGCCTCCTGCAGCGCGGTCACGTCCTCGCCCGCCGCCGCACGCCGTGCCAGCGGGACGCCCGCCATGGCCGCCGCCCAGCCGAGGGCCGACCCCAGGTTGAGCGCACCGCCGGTGTAGGTCAGCGACCACGGGTCGCTCGGCACGACACCGGTGACCATCGCGCGCAGCGCCGGCGGCGCCCCGCCCGCGGCGTACAGCTGCGTCTGCGCGACGTAGCTGCGGCCCGTCGTCGCGACGCGCCCGTTCGACCACTCCTGGTCCGCGCACCACGCGATCGTGTCGACACCGTCGCGCTCGTCGTCCACCCAGGGGTAGAACACACCGTCGGACGCACCGGTGCCGCGCAGGGCGACCATCACCAGGGCAAGCCCCCGCTCCGCGAGCCCCATGAGGTCCGTCTCGAAGCGCGCGTCCGCCAGCGGGTACGGGCTGCGCAGCAGCACCACGGGGACGGGCTCGTCGACCAGCGGCCGCACCACCACGGCCCGCAGCACCGTCCCGTCCCGCATCGGCACCGGGACGTCGTGGTCGGTCCGGGTGGACGGGCGCGAGGGCGTGCTCATGCCGGGCTCCTTCGGTGGCGGGGACGCCATCCTCCCGCGGCCGGAGCCCGGTGACGTGGGACGGCACGCCGGGTGCGCCGTTCACGACGGGTACGCCGTGCGCCTCGCGTGCGGGTCCCGCGGTGCCGATGTCATCCACATGACGGACGGTTCGAGCGGTTCCCAGTCGGTGGCTCACAAGGTCATGTCGCTGCGCTACGCGGGAACGTGCGACACGTGTGCGGTAAACCTCCCCGGTCGAACACGGGCCGCCTACGTCGCAGCGAGCCGTACGGTGCGCTGCCTCGACTGCCTGGGACAGGCTGCGGTGGCGGCTGCGGTTCGCGCGTCTCCGGCAGCGGGCAGCCCGAAGACACCCGGACACGGACCCGTGCAGGCTGCCGGGATGGCGCCTGTGGACCCGGGCACAGCGGGTTCGTCCGCCCGTCGCGAGTACGAGCGCCGAGCGGCCGGGCGCGAAGCACGCATCCGCGAGGCGCACCCTCGTCTCGGCGGGCTCATCCTGGCGCTCAGCGAGGAGCCGCAGAGCACGACGGCGTGGGCCCGAGGCGCTCGAGGGGAGGAGCTGCTGGGGGCACGGCTCGACACGTTGGCTGCTCAGCAGGTCAGGGTGCTTCACGACCGCCGCATCCCCCGGACGCGCGCCAACATCGACCACGTCGCGGTGGGGCCGACCGGTGTGCACGTGATCGATGCCAAGCGCTACACCGGGCGGCCCTCGCGGGAGGTGGAGGGTGGCCTGTTCCGGCCACGGGTCGAGAAGCTGGTCGTCGGTCGCCGCGACTGCACCCGCCTCGTCGACGGCGTTCTCCGCCAGGTCGACCTCGTGGTGTCAGCTCTCCGTGACCGCGGCCTCACCGAGGTCCCGGTGACCGGGACCCTCTGCTTCATCGAGGCGGACTGGCCGCTCGTCGGCGGAAGCTTCGTCATCAGGGACGTCGCGGTGGTGTGGCCGAAGAAGCTCGCCGAGCGACTGACGGCGCCCGGTTCGCTGGGCGAGACCGAGGTCGTCGCGGTGCACGAGGCGCTGGCGAAGGAGTTCCCACCGGCCTGACGACCCGATCCTCCCGCCCGGGCAACCCCACCCGGCCTCCCCCAGGCACACGAAAGGCAGGGGACCTGAGTCTCCCCTGCCGTACTCAGACTATGGCGCGGGCATGGGCTTGCCGCAAGACCCCCGTCGTCGCCCAGGATGGTCGACCGCAGCCCGGTGCGACCGTGAGCAGCCGGTGGGCCGAGCCGGGTGACCACTGGTCAGTTGGGGGCAGTGGCAGAGGGTTGAGGTGCTCCCACGTGACCACTGGTCGGTCGGGGACGGTGGCAGAGGGGCGACGTCCTCCCATGTGACCAGTGGCGGAGGGACGGTGGCAGCCGGCGACCGCACGGACGGGCGGGTCGCGGACATCCGAGGGGGACGTATGACGGACGTCGTCATCAGCGGCGGTGGGCCGACCGGCATGATGCTGGCCGCCGAGCTGCGCCTGCACGGTGCGGACGTGCTGGTGCTCGAGCGGGACGCCGAGCCGAGCCCGGCGGTGCGGTCGCTGGGCCTGCACCCACGGAGCATCGAGGTGCTGGACCAGCGCGGCCTGCTGGACCGGTTCCTGGCGCACGGGCAGCCGTACCCGCAGGCGGTGGGGCACCTGGCGGGGATCGACCGGCCGGCGCCGGCGGACCTCGACACCGCGCACCGCTACGTGCTCGGCATCCCCCAGCCGGTGACCGACCGGCTGCTGACGGAGCGGGCCCTCGAGCTCGGCGCCCGGGTGCGTCGCGGGTGCGAGGTCACGGGCGTCGAGCAGGACGACGAGGGCGTGACGGTCGCGCTCGCCGACGGGACACGGGAGCGCGCGGCGTGGCTGGTCGGGTGCGACGGCGGGCACAGCCTGGTGCGCCGGGCCGTCGGCATCGGGTTCCCGGGCGAGGCGGCGACCACCGAGTGGATCCTCGCCGAGGTGCAGGTGACCGCGCCGCCCGACGAGCTCGCCCGCGTCGTCGCCGCCGTCCGCGAGCGCCACCAGGGGTTCGGGGTCGGGCCCGCGGGTGACGGGCTGCACCGCGCGGTCGTCCCCGCGGCGGCGGTCGCCGAGGACCGCACCGTCCCGCCCACGCTCGACGAGCTGCGCACGCGGCTGCGGGCGTACGCGGGCACCGACTTCGGGGTGCACTCCCCCCGGTCGCTCACGCGGTTCGGTGACGCGACCCGCCTGGCCGACCGGTACCGGGTGGGCCGGGTCCTGATCGCCGGGGACGCGGCGCACGTGCACCCGCCGCTGGGCGGGCAGGGCCTCAACCTCGGCATCCAGGACGCGGTCAACCTGGGCTGGAAGCTCGCGGGGCAGGTCGCCGGCTGGGCACCGGACCGGCTCCTGGACACGTACGGCGACGAGCGGCGCCCGGTGGCCCAGGACGTCCTGACGCTGACGCGCGCCCAGAGCGAGCTGCTGCGCACCGAGCCCGGGCCGCAGGCGGTGCGCCGCCTGCTCACCGAGCTCATGGCACTGCCGGACGTGGGCCGCCTGCTGGCCGGGCGGGTCAGCGGGACCGGCATCCGGTACGACCTGGGCGACGGGCCACCGCTGCTGGGCCGTCGGCTGCGGGACGTCGCCCTGGGCCGCGGACGGCTGTACTCCCTCCTGCACGCGGGGCGCGGCCTGGTCCTGGACCCCGGCGGGACGCTGTCGGTGGGCGGGTGGGCGGACCGGGTCGACCACGTCGTCGACGCGACGGACGAGCTCGACCTGCCCGCCGTCCTGCTGCGCCCCGACGGCTACGTGGCCTGGCTCGGGGAGGACCAGGTGGGGCTCGTCGAGCACCTGGCGCGGTGGTTCGGCACGCCGACGCCCTGACTGCGCACCGACGGACACGCCCCGGGTGTCTGCCGGCCGTCCCCGAGATCGTCATGAGGGTGTGCGGCCACCCCGGCCCACGACGAGGATGACGACCAGACCGTCCGAGGAGGACGCCATGCGCTACACGATCCTGCTGCACTACCCCGAGATGACGGCCGAGCAGATGGGCGAGGACGCGTGGGCGGAGGGTGAGCGCGAGTTCAGCGCGTACGCGGCCACGCTGCAGGCCGCCGGGGCCCTGATCGGCGCGGAGGTGCTGCAGCCGTCGTCGAGCACGACCACGCTGCGCACCGTCGACGGCGTCCTGCAGGTGCAGGACGGACCGTTCGCGGACACCAAGGACCAGCTCGGCGGCACGTTCGTCGTCGACGTCCCCGACCTCGACGCGGCGATCGAGCTGGCCCGGCGTGCGCCGGGCGTCTCGTGGGGCGCGGTCGAGGTGCGCCCCGGCGCGCTGTACACGGTGGACGGCGTCTGGACGCCGAACGCGTGAGCGCCGCACGGGCGCGGGCGGCCGCCGAGCGTGCCGCCCGCGACTCGTACGGCCGGCTGGTCGCGCTGCTCGCGGCGCAGTCCGGGGACGTCGCCCTGGCGCAGGACGCCCTGGCCGACGCCTTCGAGCAGGCGCTCACGCGCTGGCCGGACGACGGCGTACCGCGCACCCCCGACGCCTGGCTGCTGACCGTGGCCCGCAACCGCATCCGTGACGTGTGGCGCTCCGCGGCGCACCGTCGCACCGCGCCGCTGCCCGACGACGCCCTCGCCGACCTGCCGGCGGACGACCCGCTCGCCGACGTCGACCCGGCCGCGATCCCCGACCGCCGCCTCGCGCTGCTGTTCGTCTGCGCGCACCCCGCCATCGCCGCCGACGTCCGCACACCGTTGATGCTGCAGACCGTGCTCGGGCTCGACTCGGCGCAGGTCGCCAGGGCGTTCGCCGTGACACCGGCCGCCATGCAGCAGCGCCTGGTGCGCGCCAAGCGCCGCATCACCCGGGCGCGCATCCCCTTCGTCGTCCCCGACCGGTCGGCCATGGCCGAGCGCCTGCCGCCGGTGCTGGAGGCCGTCTACGCGTGCGCTGCGGTCACCTGGCGGCAGGACGCCCGCGACCTCGCCGGCGAGGCCCAGCACCTGGCCGTGGTCCTGGCCGCGCTGCTCGACGACGAGCCCGAGGCGTGGGCGCTCGCGGCGCTGGTCACGCTGTCGCTCGCCCGGCGGCAGCCGCCGGGCGTCTTCGTCCCGCTCGACGAGCAGGACCCCACGACGTGGGACGCGGACCTGCTCACCGAGGGCGAGGCGCTGCTGCGGCGGGCGCAGCGGCCCGGTGTGCCCGGGCGGTTCCGCCTGGAGGCGGCGATCCAGGCGGTGCACGCCGACCGCCGTCGCACGGGCCGCACCGACTGGGCCGCGCTGCGCACCCTCTACACGGCCCTGGACGCGGTCGCGCCGAGCCTGGGCGGGCGGGTCGCGCTCGCGGCGGTCGTCGGGCGCGTCGACGGCCCGGACGCCGGGCTCACGGCGCTGCCGCCCGAGCCGTCGCCGGCGTTCCAGCCGTGGTGGGCGGCGCGCGCGGACCTGCTGGCCCGTGCCGGGCGCGAGGCGCAGGCCGCGGAGGCGTTCCGCCGGGCCGCCGAGCTCACCGACGACGCGGCGGTGCGTGCGTACCTCCTGGCGCGCGCCGGCGCAGGGTCGGGCGACGGCTGAGCCTCGGGCGTCGAGGGCCGTCCCGGCGCGCCGGGAACGCGCGCGTCGAGGATCGTGAGGGCATGGCACCCGACACCGCCCGCACCTGGCACCCGCGCACGTCCCCGCCCGGCGGTCGCACCGCCGAGGTGCCCGGCCCGGGGCAGGAGTCCGTCTGGGACTACCCGCGCCCGCCCGCGGTCGTGCCGAGCACGGAGCACGTCGTGGTGAGGCTCGGGACGACGGTCGTCGCGGACACCCGCCGCGCGCTGCGCGTGCTGGAGACCTCCCACCCGCCGACGTACTACCTGCCGCTGGCCGACGTGACGGCCGGCGCGCTGGAGCCCGTGCCGGGCGCGCAGTCGTTCTGCGAGTTCAAGGGCCGCGCCGGGTACGACGACGTCGTCGGCACGGACGCCGACGGGCGGCGCCTGGTCCGGCCGCGCGGCGCCTGGGGCTACCCGCACCCGGCGCGCGGCTACGAGGCGCTGGCCGACCACGTCGCGCTGTACCCCGCGGGGCTGGTCTGCACCGTCGACGGGGAGACCGTGCAGGCCCAGGAGGGGGACTTCTACGGCGGGTGGCGGACGAGCCGGGTGGTGGGTCCTTTCAAGGGCGGTGCGGGCACGCACGGGTGGTGAGCGTCGGCGGACGGCGCATCGGGCCCCGGACGAGGCCCCGGCTCAGGACACGGTGAGGACGGTGCCCGCCGGGACCTGGTCCCACAGCATGTCGAGGACCTCCTCGCTCACCCGGACGCAGCCGTTGGAGATGGCCCCCGTGCGGTCGAACGGGGTGGTGTGGATGGCGGTCGCCGAGGTCCCGGTCGCCGTGTCGTAGACGTCGATGGTCTCGCTCTGGCTGGACAGCAGCAGCACGCGCGGCGTGGAGGTGCCGGGCTGCTCCCACTGCGACCCGACGACGAACTGCGGGATCGCAGGCGTCGGCGTCGCCGGTGCACCCACCGCCGTCACGGGCACGGTGCGGGTCGTCGCGCCGTCGTCGATCGTCAGGGTCAGCGCCGCGAGGTCGAGGTGCAGGCGCCAGTCGGTGCCGGACGGCGTCGTGTCCTGCGCGCGGATCCAGGCGGTGCGCCCGTTGACCTGCGCGACGTCCTGGCTGGGCAGGGCGCTGCGCGTGGCGAGCATGACGCGCAGCCACCCGCCGCGCTGCTCGACCACGGGCAGCACCGTGGGCACGTCGAGCGTCACCGCGGGCACCGTCGCCACGGGGCTGCCGTTGATCGCGTCGTACCCGGCGGTGTCCCGCACGACCGTCGCGGTCTGCCAGGCGCCGAGCGCGGGGTCGTCGTTCCGCCGCTGCTCGAGGCCGTCCGTCCCGGGCAGGCCGGGCACGAGGTTGCGGGGCTCGGCGACGGGCAGCGTGGACAGGTCGGCTGCCGGGACGACCGGGGGCGGGGGGACCGCGGCCTTCACGACGTCGACGGGCGCGCGGACGACCACGGGCTCGGGTGCGGGCGGCTCGCTCGCGCAGCCCGCCGCCACAGCCGCTCCCAGCAGCGCGACCGCCACCGGTCGTGCCCATCCGCTCGCTCGCATGCCCCCATGGTGCGGGACGTCGGGCGGTCCGGACGACCCCGCCGCACCGCGCGGCGGACCGGGCTCCCGGATGCGGCATCTCCCCCGGGCGCCCAGCATCGGTGGAGGGCGACGAGACGGGGGACGGTCGGATGACGACGGTGGCGGACGCGATCGTGCGGCGGCTCGGCGAGTGGGGCGTGGAACGGATCTTCGGGTACGCCGGCGACGGCATCGACCCGTTGCTCGCCGCGCTGGCGCGGGCCGGTGGTGACATCGAGCTCGTCACGGCGCGGCACGAGGAGATGGCCGCGTTCATGGCGACCGGCCACGCCAAGTACTCGGGCGGCGTGGGCGTGTGCCTGGCGACGCAGGGACCCGGCGCGATCCACCTGCTCACCGGGCTCTACGACGCCAAGCTGGACCGCACGCCCGTGGTGGCGGTCGTGGGGCAGGTGGCGACCACCGCGCTGGGCACGGGGTACCTGCAGGAGGTCGACCTGCCGGTGCTGCTCAAGGACGTGTGCGCGCAGTACCTGCAGACCGTGACGACGCCCGAGCAGCTGCCCGCCGTGCTGGACGCCGCCCTGCGCACCGCGATCGCGACGTCGAGCCCGACGTGCGTGATCGTCCCGCACGACGTGCAGCAGGCCGTGGCCGCCGAGCCGGAGCAGTCGCACGGGGTGGTGCAGACGTCGCGCGCGGTCTCGCGGACCGTCGGTGTGCCCCCCGGCGACGACCTGGACCGCGCCGCGCAGGTGCTCGGCGCCGGCGAGCGGGTCGTGGTCCTCGCGGGCCGTGGCGCCCGCGGCGCGACCGACCAGGTGCTGGAGGTCGTCGAGCGCCTGGGTGCCGGCCTGGTCACGTCGCTGCTCGGCAAGCCCCTGTTCGACGAGGGCCTGCCGATGCACGCCGGGGTCATGGGGCACCTCGGGACCACCGCGTCCGCCGACCTGCTCGCCCGCTGCGACACCCTGCTGATCGTCGGCAGCAGCGACCCGTGGACGGAGTTCTACCCGCCGCTCGGGCAGGCGCGGACGGTCCAGGTCGACGTGGCCGCGCGCAACCTCGGCGCCAAGTACCCGGTCGAGGCACCGCTGGCGGGGGATGCCGCCGCGACGCTCGACGCGCTCCTCCCCCGGCTGCCGCAGCGCTCGGGTCCGTGGCGCGACGAGGTCACCGCGGCCGTCGCGTCGTGGCGGCGCATCGCCGCCGAGCGCGTCGCCGCACCCGCCGAGCCGCTCAACCCCCAGCTGCTGCTGCACGAGCTGTCCGCGCACCTCCCCGCCGACGCCCAGGTGTCCGTCGACGTCGGGTCGATCACCTACTGGTACGCCCGTCACCTGCGGCTGCCGCCCGGCGTGCCGGCGCACCTGTCGAGCACCCTGGCCTCGATGGGCTCGGCCCTGCCGTACGGGATCGCCGCCAAGCTGCTGCACCCCGAACGGCCCGTCGTCGCGCTGGCCGGGGACGGCGCCATGCTGATGAACGGCATCAACGAGCTGGTCACCGTCGCCGCCCGCTGGCGCGACTGGGCCGACCCGCGGTTCGTCGTGCTCGTGCTGGACAACGGGGACCTGGCGGAGGTCACGTGGGAGCAGCGCGAGATGGAGGGCGACCCGCGCTTCGACGTCTCGCAGGACGTGCCGTCGTTCCCGTACGCGGACTACGCCGAGCTGCTCGGGCTGGCCGCCGTCCGGGTGGACGACCCGGCGGACGTCGCCGACGCGTGGCGCACGGCGCTGGCGGCGGACCGGCCGTGCGTCGTGCAGGCCGTGGTCGACCGGGACACCCCGCTGCTGCCGCCACGCGCGCCCGCCGCGCAGGTCGAGCGGATGCGGCGCGGCCTGAGCCAGGAGCCGGTGCCGGACAACGCGCTGCGGCAGCTGCAGGCGCAGCGGTCCGGCGAGCGCGCCGACGACCCGGCGGGCCTGTCCGCGGAGCACGAGGGCTGACGACAGTGCCGGGCGGGCCGGGCGGGCCGGGCCACGGGACCCGCGACCGACGGGCCGTGCGGAAGGAGCGCGCTACCGCCGTCGGGCGCCCGGGACGCCGACCGTCCCGACCCCCGGCAGGTCACCGAAGCGCGCCCGGAGGTCGTACGCGGCGACCGCCCGCCCGTCCTCGGCGGCGTGCGCGGCGATGATCAGGTCGTGCGCACCGCGCGGCTCCCCTGTCCGCCGCACGTGCGCGATGAGGCGGGCGTGCTGGACCGCCGTGCGCTCGGTGTAGTCGAGGACCGTGACCGCCGACGTGATAGCGGCCAGGACGCGGGCGCGATCGGCGGCGCGTGCGGCCGTGTCGGTGAGCTCGATGCCGGTCCGGAACGCGGCCACCGTGACCGCGGCGATCGCGAGGTCGTCGTCGTCGTCGAGGGACGCCCGGTCGACCGTCCCGCGCTCGTAGGCGATGAGGGTGCTCGTGTCGAAGATCAGTCGGCGCGCCACGGGTCGCTCTCGTCCGGCACGAGCAGCGTGGTCGCCGCGGTGACGTCGCTCTCGAAGTCGTCGTCCAGGCGCGGCTCCGACCGCGGAGCCCGCAACGCGATCGAGTTCCTGGAGGCCGCGGGCGTCCTGCAGGCGCCGTCGCCCGGTCGGCGCGGCCGCGTGTGGCAGGCGACCGAGGTGCTGGCGGCGATGGACGCGTTCGCGGAACGCGCGGGCCGACGGCGCGCAGCGCGCTGAGGCCCCGCCGGTCGCGGTGTCGCTAAACGCGACGGGCGCCGTCAGCGGGCCATGCGGTACTCCGCCACCAGCGGGCACTGGAACGGGTCGCGCGCGGCCAGGCCCACCTCGTTGAGGTACCGCACGACGATCCGGTAGGACTCGCCCAGGGTGGTCTGCGTGTAGGTGATGCCGCGCGACTCGCAGAACTCCTGCACGATCGGGCGCGCCTCGCGCAGCGCCGGGCTGGGCATGCTGGGGAAGAGGTGGTGCTCGACCTGGTGGTTCAGGCCGCCCATGAACCAGTCGACCAGCCGCCCGCCGGTGATGTTGCGGCTGAGCAGCACCTGGCGGCGCAGGAAGTCCATCTTGGCCGACGCCGGCACCACGGGCATGCCCTTGTGGTTGGGCGCGAACGACGCCCCCATGTAGACGCCGAACAGGCCGAGCTGCACGCCGAGGAAGGCCAGCGCCATGCCGACCGGCAGGACCCAGAACACCAGGGCGAGGTAGCCACCCAGGCGGATCGTGACGAACGCGATCTCCACGGCCCGGCGCTTGACGGGGCCGCGCCCGAAGATCGTCTTGATCCCCGACGCGTGCAGGTTGATGCCCTCCAGCAGCAGCAGCGGGAAGAAGAACCACCCCTGGCGCTGCGCGAACCACCCCTTGAACCCGGTGCGGGTCTGCTCGAGGTTCTCGGTGGTGAAGACGAGGACGCCGGGCTGGATGTCGCCGTCCGCGCCGACGGTGTTGGGCTTGGCGTGGTGCCGGCCGTGCTTGTGGTTCCACCAGCCGTAGCTCATGCCCGCGTAGAGGTTCGCCAGGACGAGGCTGGCCCAGTCGTTCCAGCGGCTCGAGGCGAAGATCTGCTTGTGGGCGGCGTCGTGCCCCAGGAACATCACCTGGCCCAGCACCACCGCCAGGACCGCGGCGGTCACCATCTGCCACCACGACGGGCCGATCAGCACGAACGCCACGCCGATGCCGACCAGCGCGAGGGTGAGAACGGCGAACCGGGTCCAGTAGTACGCGTGCCGCCGCCGCATCAGGCCCATCTCCCGGATCACGCGGGCGAGTTCGGTGAAGTCGCTGACGTGCCGCTCACGAGGTGACGCGGGCCCCGTCACCTCCGCCGGTCGGTCGTCGGACGGAGAGCTGTGGGTGGCGGTGGTCAACGGGGCACCTCGGCTTCGGGGGGCGTGACACAAAAGACGCGCAGGGGACGCGTGCGGTAGCCCAGCACAACCTGCTGCCCGTTTCCAGTCGAACCGGAAAAGTTCGGGCGCGTGTTGCGGAAGCGGCACCACATTTGGGTGACGTCGAAGGGGCGTCGGCGGCGATGCCGCGGGCCATCCTGCGCCTGTTCGCGCTACCGGTCGCGCCGCAGCACGAAGACGTACGGGAGCGCCGATCCGCGCAGGTCCATGACCCCCAGCACGGTGCGGTCGTCGACGCGCCGGAACGCGTCGATGATCGGCAGCCGGTCGTAGACCATCGCCGCCGACGGCACCCCGCGGTAGGCGACGGTGCGCAGGCGTGCCTGCGGGCGGGTGGTCGTCAGCAGCGGGCGCAGGACGGCGAACGCCCGCGCGGCGACAGCGGGCGGCACGACGGGCGCCAGACGCAGGGCGGGGCCCAGCGGAAGGAGCGTGGGCGTGATCGCGACGAGTCGGCCGCGCGCGCCGCGGAACACCAGCGGGTGGACGTCGTCGGGCGCGTCCATGCGCTTGCCGTACCAGCCGAGCGCCTCCAGCAGCCCGTCGAACGGGTGCGCCGTGGGGATGCCGCGCCCGGCCCAGCGGCCCAGCGTCTCGTCGACGTCGAGCGGGGGCAGGGCGTCGAAGAGCGCGAGGGCGGCGACGGTGGTCGTGCCGGGCTCGAGCGCGGCGAGCCGGGCCGCGGACGTCCCGCCGTCGCTGCTCGTCATCGAACCTCCAGTGCCGGCGGGCTACCGGGAGCCCGCGGCGAGCGAGGGGTCCGTCAGGGCGTCGCGCACGGCCAGGCAGGGGTCGAGCGCCGGCTGCGCGCCGTGGACGGTCGCGGCGAGCTCGCCGGCGCGCTGCGTGAACTCGCGTCGCGCGTCGTCGGGCACACCGTCGAACACCGCGTCCTCGGCCGCGCGGACCTTGCCCTCGAGGTCGGCGAGCGTGGCCCGGCCGTGCGGGGTCAGCGCGATGCGCCGGACCCGGCGGTCGGTGGGGTCCATGCGCCGCTCGACCAGGCCGGCCTGCTCGAGCGCGTCGATGACGTACGGCATCACGGTCTTGTCGATGCGCAGGTGCTTGGCCAGCCCGCTCTGGGTCGGCGGCTCGTGGTGCCCGACCACCGAGAGGATCTGGTAGCCGCGCGTGCCGTGGGGCACACCGGCGACCGCCTCCTCGACCAGCTCGGTCCACCGGCGCAGGATCACGCCGAGGCACCACCCGAGGTCCGCGCCGGGCGCCACCGCCGCGAGGGCGTCCGGGCCCTCGTCGCGCCGTGGGTCGTCCATCCGTCGATCGTACGCGTCCGCGGGGCGATCTCGCGGTCCCTCATACAGATGGTCGAACATCTAGTCTGTTGAGCAATCTGCTTGGTAGACATGTGGAACGGCCGATCCGCGCCGACCCACATCCCCGACACCCCGGCGTCCTCAAGAACGCCCGCCCTCGACCGGGCGGTGCGCCCCTTCAGCGCGGGGACGGCACGACGGCACCGTCACACGGTGCCGTCGGCCGCCCACGCGTCGGTGAGCAGCGAGACCAGCGCGTCGAGCTGCACGTCGGTCGACGACTCCGTGTCCTCGCCCGCACCGTCCAGCGCCCGGGCGGCCAGACCGGACTTGGAGTCGATGAGCTCGGCGATCTTGGCGTCGATGGTCTGGGCGGCGATGATCCGCCAGGCCGTCACCGGGTCGCCCTGGCCGATGCGGTGGACCCGGTCGATCGCCTGCGTCTGCTCGGCGTCCGTCCAGGACAGCTCGGCCAGCACCAGGTTCGACGCGACCTGCAGGTTCAGGCCCACGCCCGCGGCCATGAGGGAGCACACGGCGATCTGCACGTCGGGGTCCTCGACGAACGCGGTGACGTTCTTCTCGCGCACCCGCGGGGTCTGGTCGCCCCGGATCGAGGCGAACCGGATGCCGCGCTCGGCGAACGTCTGCTCGGCGGCGTCCATGACGTCGACGTGCTTGGCGAAGAAGACGACCTTGCCGACGTTGCGGGCCAGCTGCGCGGCGTAGTCCGCGGCGGGTCCGGCCTTGGCCTGGCCGATGCGCCGCACCATCGTGAAGACGTTCTCGCCCTTGGCCTTCGAGCTGGAGTCCTTGAGCTCGGCCGCGGCGACGCGGCGCGCCAGGTCCAGGTCCAGCCCGTCGACGGACGGGTCGCCGGTGCGAGCCTCCAGCGCGGCCCGGTACCGGCTGAGGAGCCGCTGCGCCAGCGCCGCCTCGGCCGCGCGGATCGAGCGCCCCGTGGCGCCGTCGAGCTCGACCGGCAGGTCGGCCACGCGGCGGGCGGGGATGTCGGCGGCGACGTCGACCTTGCGGCGGCGCACGATGCCCATGTCGATGACGGCGTTGCGCGCGGCGGTGTAGAAGCCGGGGTCGGCGGGTGTCAGGCCCGTCTCCTCCAGCGCGGTCATGAGCCGGCCGAGCGGCTTGGTGTCGTCGATCCAGCCGAGGAACTGCCAGATCGCGCGGAAGTCCTCGATGTCGTTGATCAGCGGCGTGCCGGTCAGCGCCATGAGCAGCGGGCGCCCCGCGCGGGTGCGGATGCGCTCGGAGAGCGCGAGCACGTGCTGCGAGCGCTGCGACGTCTTGTTCTTGATGAAGTGCGCCTCGTCGACGACCATCCCGCGGAAGCCGAAGTCGCCGAGCCAGCCGGCGTGCCGGTCGAGGATGTCGTAGTTGACGATCACGACGTCCGCGAACGCGTCGACCTGCTCACCGTCGCCGTGCACGACCGTGGCCTGCCGGAACGGCGTCCACAGCCCGACCTCGCGCGCCCAGTTGGTCTTGACGACGTTGGGCGCCACGACGAGCAGCGGGTAGGCGTCCGCGGCCTGCGCGGCCAGCAGCGCCTGGGCGGTCTTGCCCAGGCCGGGCTCGTCGGCGAGCAGGAACGTGCGGTGGCCGGCGGCCGTCGCCGCGACGACCTGCGCCTGGTGCGGCATGAGCTCGCGCCCGGCGGGCACGGGCACCACCCGGGGCGTCGGCAGCGGCATGCAGGCGGGCGCCCCCGTGGCGGCGTACTCGAAGGACCGGAACAGCGGCTCGAGCAGCTCCCAGCCGGCCAGCCGCCGGGGCTGCGCGGCCCGGCGCTCGGCGGCGGCCTCGAAGTCCGGTGCGAGGAACGGGTTGGCGAGCTGACGCGAGCGCACCGACTGCGGCACCACGCGGTTCTCGGGGACGACGACGGGCGTCGTCGGGGCGGCGGGGGTGGGCTCCTCGGCGGGCGGCTCCATGCCGGCCTCGCGCATCACGGTCGCCTTGTAGGCGTGCGCGGCGTCGGACAGCCGGGCGTCGTCGGCGAGCAGCGCGAGCAGGGACGTGTCGCGGGCGGCGGTGCGGGCGAGCATCGTCGCGATGTCGTCGAGCCGCTTGAGCTGCTGGGTGCGGCGGGACTGGCCGAGCTGGTCGTCCGCCATGAGGCGTGCGCGCTCCTCGCGGACCAGCAGCGCGACGACCTGGAACTTGGTCCGGACGGACGGGCGGAT
Organism: Cellulomonas wangleii; assembly: GCF_018388445.1. Lineage (NCBI taxonomy): Bacteria > Bacillati > Actinomycetota > Actinomycetes > Micrococcales > Cellulomonadaceae > Cellulomonas > Cellulomonas wangleii. Next base: position 868,491 of record NZ_CP074405.1, on the reverse strand, counting down.
GGGTGTGCGCTGCACGGCGCGGTCGACCTCGCGGGCGACCTCGGCGAGCACCGGGACGAGCCCGCGCTCGACGGCGCGCGGCGCCTTGCGGCGCTGGACCCCGGTGCCCGCTCGCGAGCCTGCGGTGCCCGCGCGCGAGCCTCCGGACCGACGTCGGCCTGCTCCTGCCACATCTCCTCCTTCGCACGTCCGCACCCGCGACCACGGCACAGCACCGGCGACCACGCCGCGACGGGTCGTGCGCCGGTGACCGGTCCGGCACGCGGCAGCCCGGGCCGGGGCACCCACCTCGGGCGCCGGGTCGCCGGACACCTGCGTGGAGCACCGGGGCGGGGTGGGGCCCCGCGTCATCGCCGTTCCGAGGATCGCTCGCCGACGTCGCCGTGCGGTGACCGAGGGGCTCGCCGTGCACCTGGCGGTGTCCGGTCGGGGCGGCGGCTCACGGGGACCGGAGCCGCGCCTCCTCCTCAGGGTACGCGCACGGCGACCGCCGGGACGGGACCACCGGCCGGTGACGCAGAGCACGGTTGGGTCACGATCCGGGCGGCGGGGCGGTCCGACACCGGGCGGCGGGACGGGTGGGACGCACGGCGGGAGCCGGTCGCGGCGGCGGCGGACACGGCGAGGCCCCCGCAGGCGTCCCGGCTGCCGCCGGTGACCTGCGGGGGCCTCGTCGGCTCAGCGGTGCGGGCGGTGCGGCGGCTTCGGCGCCTTCGGCGGCTTCGGTCCCTTCGGCCCGTTCGGCTCGAGCGCCGCGATCGCGTCGAGCAGCGCGGCGGTCGCCTCGTCGACCTTGGCCTGCGGGGCGCCCTTGGCGAGGACGGACGTGGCCTTGCCCAGCGCCTTGCGCACGGCACCGACGCTCTTGCCGGTGTACGTGTGGCCGCGCAGGTCGAGCGCCTCGGCCTGGTCGACCGCCTCCTGCAGCTTCGAGGTGTCGCTGAGGTGCCCGCGGATCCCGAGCCACCGCTCCGGGTCGGCCACGGCGACCGCGGCGAGCTTCTCGGAGAAGTCGCTGTTGAGGATCAGCGGGTTGTGGGTGGAGCGCCAGCTCAGCTGGTCGTTCAGCCCCCAGAACGTCACGCGGTCGATGTCCGTGGCGTAGGTCTTGTAGACCGCGAAGTACTCGGCGAACCGCTGCGCCTGGATCCGCTCCAGCTCGGCCCGGTTCTCGATCTTGCCGACCCAGTACGTGAAGCCCTCGCGCGAGATGCGGTCGGCGACGGACGGGTCGGTCAGGTCGCGGTACGCGGCACGGTCGTCACCCTCGGGCTGGCCGTTCCACGCCTCCCACACCTGCAGGTCGAGCTCGCTGATGCTCACCTCGAACCCGGCCTCGGTGATGAGCTGGATCGACCGCTCGACGGACGCCTCGTCCGAGCACGCGCCGGGCTGCCACTCCGCGGCGGCGTCGTCCACGAGCTGCGGCAGGCGGGTGTTCGACGAGCACGCGAACGCCGGGGTCTGGTTGATGTAGTTGTGCGACTGCATGCCGATCGCCTCGACGAGCGGGCGCGGGTCCTCGGGGTGCTCGGCCGCGTAGCGGGCGTTGAGGTCGGTCGCCATCGCGATGATCGCCTGCGCCTTGCCCTCGGACTGGAAGACGTTGAAGTCGTTGTACTCCAGCCGCATGTCCGGGTCGGCGGTGCGGGCGAACACGAACGCGTCGTACAGGAAGTCCGCCGGGTGCTCCCCCGCCGCCGTGTCCGCGCCGTTGGCGTACGCGGTGTACCAGCGGGAGAACCCGCCGTTGGGCCCGCCGCGCAGGAAGTCGCGCCAGTCCTGCGTGGCCGGGTCGAACTCCGCGAGCCCGTCGACGAAGGCCTCGTTGACGACGTCCCAGGAGACGGCGCGACCGTCGAAGTGCGTGAGCACCTCGGTGATGTACCGCTCCATGTTGGCGCGGGCCTGCGCGCGGGTGCCGCCGGTGGTGCCGCTGTTGAGCCGCGCCGGGGACTGCCCGTGCCAGACCAGCACGTGCCCGTGCACCTTCATGCCGCGGGCGAGCGTCTCGTCGACGAACGCGTCCGCCTGGGCGAAGTTGAACGTGAAGGCGCCGGTCTCCGGGTCGATGTTGTCGTTGGGCAGCAGCTGGTCGGGCTTCATGGCGTTCTCGGCCGTCATGACGCTGTAGTGCTTGGCGATCGTCTCCGACGCCGGCGACCCCTGCTCGTACGTGCCGGGGTGGGACCAGATGTTCCCGACGTCGAAGTAGTCGCGGTACACGTCCTTCAGCGGCTTGATCGCCTTGCGGAACGACGTCTCCAGGACGACGTCCTGCTCCGGCATGGTGAAGGAGCCGACGCGGGCGCCGATCCACCCGAGCTCGGGCGACGTCCAGCCGCCCCACACGTGGCCCCTGCCGGGCGTGGCGGTCAGGTCGACGGTCTCACCGGCCTCGTAGCTGCCGGCGCCCGTGACGGTGCCCCCGCGGCCCTCCACGCGGATCTCGACGTCGTACGTGCCGTCCGTGCCGGCGGCCTGCACCGGCGCGGCGACACCCACCGCCACCAGCGTCACCGCGGCGGCCGTCCCCACCCAGCGCGCAGCCAGGCGGCGCGCAGCGCCCGTCCTCGTCCCGGGCGCCCCGCCAGGTCGTCGTGTGGTCGTCCTCATGGTCGCTTCCTCCCCCGGGACCCCGCCGCTCCGTTGCCGCGGGCCCCTGATCCGGTCGACATGACCGTGCGCCACCCGGCGCCCCACCGGTCCTCGCTGACCGGCGCGCGGGCCGAGGCAGCCCACTTCCTCCTGCCCCGTCGTTTTTAACGTTAGACGCGGCAGATGGGTGACAACGTAAGGAGCCGTTCGGGTGACGTCAAGGGTGGTCGTGACGGGGGCGCCGTCGGCGTGCGGATCGCGCTGCGGCGACGGCACGTGGGTGCGTCGGGCGGGCGACCCGGGCGGGCCGACCGGCCCGCACCACGTCAGCTCTCGCAGCCGATCCCGTCGCCGTCGCGGTCGAGGTGGGTGCCGTAGCCGGGCTCCCCGACGCGCACCGGTGCGGCGCCTGCTGCACGGGCCGCCGCACAGTTCTTGTAGTGGACCGCGGCCGGAGCCGGTGCCGGTGCCGGCGGGTCCGCGGGGGCGGGCGCCGGGGCCGGTGCGGCAGGCTCTGCCGGCGCGGGGGCCGGGGCGGGCACGGCGGCGGGGGCAGGTGCCGGAGCAGGCGCGGCGGCCGGGGCAGGCGCCGGAGCGGGCGCAGGCACCTCCTTCGCACCGGCGGGCAGAGGCTCCTCGGCGCAGGTGGACAGGACGCTCACCATGGCGTTGCGCTCGGCCTCGGTGACCCACAGCCCGTACGTGTGCTTCACGCCGACCTGCCGGGCCACGTACGCGCAGCGGTACGGCTTGTGCGGCGGCAGCCAGGTCGCCGTGTCCCCGTCGCGCTTCTGCATGTTGAGCGGCCCGTCGACGGCGAGGAGGTTGAGCGGGTCGTTGGCGAAGGCCACGCGCGTGGGCTCGTCCCACCCCTGGGCACCCTTCTGCCACGCGTCCGACAGCGCGACGACGTGGTCGATCTGCACGGCGTTGCTCGTCTCCTGGCCGCGGGTGAACGCGATCGACGTGCCGCTGTACGGGTCCGCGAGGGTGCCGGTGAGCACCACGCAGTCGCGCGTGCCGGGCTTGAAGGTCTCGTTCTCCAGGTCCCGGGCGAGCATGTCGTTGCGGGTGTCGCAGCCGTTGCGGTCGGTGTCGACCCACCCGCTGCCGAACAGGTCGCGGTCGTACCCGGTCTTCGGCGCCCGTCCCTTGACCTCGAGCAGGGCGACGACGGCGAGGGCCGTCTGCGGTGCCGCCGACTGCTGGGCCGCGACGACGTCGACCTCGGCAGCGAGCTCGGGAGCGGGCAGCGCGGCGGCCTGCTGCTCGAGGGTCGGCGGCGTGGGCGTCGGCGCCGGGGTGGGCGTCCGCACGGGGTCCGGCGTGGCCGTGGCGGCGACGAGGGCCCTCGCGCCGGGGTCCTCCGTGGCCGAAGGTGCCGCGATCGCCCCTCCGACCACGACGAGCACGAGCCCGCCGGCGAGGACCGCACTGGCCGCCCCGCGGCTGTGGCGCCCGAGCCAGGAGCGACGCCGCCGCACCGCCCACGCGCCGGTGGCCGCGAGGTAGAGGCCCGCGAGGACGACGACCCCACTGATCCCGCTGGTGGCGCCCAGGCTGGCCACGAGGACCAGACCGGCCAGGCCGACCTTCGTCGTCAGCGGGATCGGGGTCGAGGGTCGGGGCGATGCGGACGAGGGCACGGTACTGACATCGGCCACCGCCGACCGCCCCTTGACGTGAGTCGGGCCTCCCCGGCCGACCACCGACCCGCACGGCAGTGCGTGCGCAGCTGCGGCGAACTGTGACGACGCCCGGCCGGGTGTCCGCCGTCCGGGTCGGCCAAGCACTAGCGTGCGCGTCGTGGCGGCCTTCGATCGTGATGCGGACATCACGCACGCGGTCGACTTCCGGATCGCCCGCGCCGGTGGCGTCGTGCTGTGCCGCCGGCCGCAGGTGCTCGAGGACGCGGTGCGGAGCCTCGTCGACCTCGGCTATGACGTCGTGTACCTGAACGCCGCGGACTGGCGAGCGGCCCCCACCATGTACGGCGACCTCGCGAGCGCGCTGCAGTTCCCTGAGCACTTCGGCCGCAACCTCGATGCGTTGCGCGACTGCCTCGACGACGTGGCCCACGGCGACTACGGCTGGCGCGTCGGGTCGACGGGTCTCGCGCTGGTGGTCGCCGGGTTCGACGTCTACCGGCAGCGGCTTCCCGAGGAGGCGCTGGCCCTCGCGGACGTCCTGGCGGCGACAAGCCGAACAGCACTTCTCTACGGGCACCGCATTCTCTCGCTGCTCCGCGTCGACGACCCCGGCTTCCGGATCGGACCCGTCGGTGGCGTGGGGGTCCCGTGGCACGACGCCGAGTGGCTCGACCGCGACCGCAGGTAGCCACGGTCACCCCAGACCCTGGTCAGGCCCGAGCGGCCCGGCAGAGCAGCCCGCCGGCCGGGACGGCGGTACCGGTGACCTGCCAGACGTCGGCATGGTCGAGCGCCGGTTCAACGTCGCGCAGGCCGGCTGGAACCGACGCGGTTGAGCACGCTGGCGAGTGCGACGAGCCGCAGCAGGCGTAGCGGACGCAGAAGCGCCAGGGCGACGATGACAGCGAGATCGAACGGGTTTGCGCTTCACGAACTTCCGGCGGTGTTCGGAAAGGAACAACCTGGCGAGGTAGTCGGCCGCGAACGCTCGCCACGGGAGTACTCGCCGAGTCGGGCGGCGCAGACCACGTCCGCGGCGGCAATGCCTGCGTGGACGCCCAGCGTGACGTAGGCGTCGGCGACGTCCGAAGCCTGGTCGGCGAGCATCTCGACCGCAACCGCCGCGTCCGCGAACTGCTCCGCCTTCACCAGCCGTCCTCGACGCATCACCTCATCGGCCTTGACGGTGCGCGGGGTCATCGCCGCGCACCTGCCACCGCACGACGCAGCCAGACCGGGTCCCCGCTGATCGTCAGCGCCTCATCGAGCAACGACTGCAGAATGGGGTCTCGCGTGACCGCACTCGCCCGGCCGCCGCAGCCCCCGCGCCCACTTCGCCGAAACCGCCCCTAACCTGCAACAACACTCTGTGCGCCTGGGCAGATTCGAACTGCCGACACCCGCTTTAGGAGAGCGGTGCTCTATCCCCTGAGCTACAGGCGCATGGGATCCGACCGCCCCGTGACCGAGAACCCGGACGAACCTGCGTCCCTGCACCCGCCCACGAGTCGCGGAAGACCCCGTGCGGCGTCGGCGCGCGCGGAAGCACGACGTCGACGCCGGTCCAGGGTAGCGGGCGCGGTGCGCCAGCAGCACCACCGCGCGCCACCGCCGCACACGAAGCGGCCCTCACGGCGCCGGCGCCGGCGCGCACACCAGCGCCGGCGGGTACACCCCGTACCGCCGCCCCTCGGGGTCCAGCGGCAGCCCCAGGTAGTTCTTGTAGAACGCGAAGTGCGCACCGAACTTCGCCGGCACGTTCATGAGCATGTCGCCGGTCGTGTCGTACTCGGCGTACGTGCCGAGCAGCGCGGCGCGCACCGGGCGCTGGGTCGCCGCCGCGAGCGCAACGGCGTACGACGACTGGTTCTTGGCGCAGAACGCCCACCGCAGGAAGCCGAACTTCAGCGTGATCGTCTGCCGGGAGGGGAAGGTGCCGAGCAGCGGGTGCAGCACGTCCTCGAGCGAGGCGACGTCGTCCGGCGTCACGTCGTCGAGGCGCAGCACCGTGTCCTCCGCGAGCCCGGACGACCTGTACGTCGGCGCGTGCTGCATCGCCCACAGCGAGTGGTTGACGACCTTGGGGAACGCGCACCCCCACAGCCAGGAGATGCCGTCGGTGTGGAACGCCTTGCGGAAGCTGTCCAGGTCGGCCGTGTCCATCGTGGGCGCCCGGAAGTCGAGCCCGGACCGGCCGTCCTTGTCGTCGGGGTCGCGGCTGGTCCCCGCGACGGGCACCAGGGTCACGACCGGCGGTCCGATCGGCATGGGGACGGCGACCTCGTGCATCCGGTCGTCGGTGCTGTTGACGAGGATCGGGCCGCCCATCCACCCGTGGCTGAAGATCGACAGCTCCATCACCGTCCCCGGCGAGATCGCGCCGATGGTGACGACCCGGTGGAACACGTCGGTGATCCCCATGACCCCGGGCTGGTTCGGCTTGAACCGCGTGTGCCCGCCGGAGGTGGCGTAGCTCGCGCGCGTCACCGGCGTGAAGGCCTTCGTCGCGGTGACGGCCTCCGTGCGCCTGCCCCCCGCGAACGTCACCGTCCGCACCTGGACCTCCCCGCTGCGCACGTCCATCGTGACGAACCGCAGGTCCTCCTTCTTCGTGTTCCGCCGCTCCAGCCACGCGCGACGGCGGTCGGCGATGACACGGAAGTCGACGCCCTTGAACTCGTAGTCGACCCCGGCGACGAGGACGTACTGCTTCATGGCCCGCTCCTGCCCGCCCCGCCGGTGCTACTCGACCGGCTGCCAGTCCTCGTCGACCTTGTGCCACGAGGGCAGCTCGTCGTCGGGCCGCAGCTTGACCAGGGTCGTCGGCAGGCGGACGAGCCACGGTTCGCCCACGGGCCGTTCGTCGCCCGGTGCGCCCTGCGCGGCCTGGATCTCCTTGACGATCGGCAGGTACGTGGAGTCGTTGACGGTCGGTGCCGGGCCCCCGTTCCAGATCTTCCCGCGCTCCAGGTAGTGCGACACCGCGGCCTCGAAGCCCGGGCGCACGGGGACGACGACGCGCGCGGCCCCGGCGCGCAGGAAGTCGGCGAACTGCGGGTCGACGTCGTCGAGCAGCATCCGCTGCTTCCAGGCGGGCTTCCAGCCCCAGAAGTACGGGTAGCAGAAGTGGACGAGGTGCTCCCACTCGAAGGCCTGCTCGAGGAAGCGGACGTACGGCATCTGCTGCGCGGTCCGCACGAGGTCCGGCTGCGCGTACCCCTGCGACGACAGCTCGAGCGCCCCGAAGGCGTCGAAGTGCTGCGCGGTGAGCACCGTCAGCGCCTGCTTGCGCAGCTCCGTGGCGACCAGGCGCTGGTTCCACAGCGGGTTGCGCCCGGCGATGACCACGCCGGCCTGGGCCTCCGCCTCGGCGAGCCGGCTCTCGTACTGCTGCAGCTTGGCCAGGTACCCCTGGGTGAGGGCCGCGTGCGTCTTGAGCTGCCACGCCTTCGTGGCGCGTGCGGTGCGCTCGCAGAAGATCTCGACCGTCGCCGCCATCGAGCGGACCTGCCGGGCGTGGTACGCGTACGCCACGGAGCCCACCTCGGAGGCCATGTCGACGTAGCCGGTGGCGGAGAAGGCGTCGATCCAGTTGCTGCCGACCATGACGCGCCACACGTGGTCGTCGTAGAACGACATGGAACGCTGGAAGAGCGCGTACCGCGCCTCGTACCCCTCGTCGACGACCAGCTCGCCGGACGCCGAGCTCTCGTGGTCGCCCTCGGCGAAGACCCCGGCGAACGCCTTGCTGAGGGTCTTGACGGGTGGCGGCGGGGCCTCCAGCCCGCCGACGTCGTACCGGCGCGCCCAGACCGGGTACTCGGCCTCCGTCACCTGGTCGGACGTGATCGTGAACGGCACCGGCGGCTGCGGCGCGGTGCCGTCGTCCGGGGCGCTCTGCGTGAGGAGGAACGCGGTGGCCGGCTCGGGGACGGTGATGTCGAACAGCATGCGCTTGCCGTAGGAGTACACCTGCGCCTGCACGACCTTGTCGACCCACTGGTAGACGCCGCTGATGTTGCCGGACCCCGCCGTGTTGTCGAACCCGTGGCCGTACTTCTCCTCGAACTCGGTGACCGTGGTGGTCGAGCGCCGCTCCAGCACCCGGTCGACGACCTTGCTCGCCGCGCGGGTCACGACGTCCTTGCCGAACTCGGTCGACTGCTTCGCCGTCTCCTCGCTCGAGCTCGCGGTCCCCAGCTCGGCACTGGCCTCGACCTCGACGAACGGCCCGTACTTGGCGGTGACCTGGACGCCGGCGGTGAACGTCGACTCCTCGGCGAGGGTGGCGGTCGTCTCCCGCTTGAGGGAGAACCGGTCGGTGGTCTGGGTGTCCCGCTCGTCCTCCTGGGTGTGCTCGGACTCGGTGAGGATCGTCGTCTCCGTGCGGTCCAGCCGCCGGGTCTCGCGCGAGAGGTGCTCGGAGCGCAGCACGTTCTCGACGTGCGCCAGCTCACCGCCCTCGTACCGCAGCACGTGCTGCTTGATGAGGAGCAGCTCGCCGATGCCGACGGACTTCACGTCGCCGTGCCCCGTCGGCATCCCCGTCGTCGGGGTGCCGACCCAGTCGTCGTCGTGCGGCTCGGTCAGCCAGCCTGCGCCGACGTGGACGAGCCCGCGCACGCGCGGCCCGGCCGACAGGTCGCGGACGACGGCCGCCTCGGCGAGCCGCAGCGCCTCGACCTGCTCGACGAGCTGCGGCAGCGGCACGGCAGCGGGGTCGATCCCGGCGTCGGCGAGCGTGCCGCGCACGTCCGTCGGCAGGTCGGCGACGGCCTCGCGGCGCAGCAGCCACGGGGACCGGACGGAGAGGTCGGTGTCATGCGGCACCGCGGGACCCGCCGCCGCCCGCGACGTGCTGCCGGCTGGGACGGCCGCAGGCTGTCCGGTCCGGTGATCGTCCGCGCCCGCCCCTGCGGCGAAGGCGTCGGCGCGCAGCCCGCGCAGCGCACGCAGCGCCGTGCCGAGCCGCGCCTCCTGCACCCGCGCCTCACGCAGGTGCGGGTCCTCGCGGCCGGGCCGGTCGTCGCCACGGGAGTCCGTGCCGCCATCCGGTCGAGGGCCGTCACCGCCGCCTGGCCGGGGCTCGTCGCCCCCGCCCGGTCGAGGGTCCCCACCGTGCGGCTCCTCCCCCCGCGGGCTCACGGGCCCGGGCATCTGCAGCGGGCGCAGACCCACGGGGTCCTCGCCCTGCGACGCGCGCCGCAGCGCGTCGTAGCCCTGCGCGGCGGCGGCGAGCCCGGCGGCGTCGACGTCCGGCCACCCGGACAGGATCTTCGTGGCGACCAGGGTGTCGGCGAGAGCGCCCTCCTCCGTGCCGAACGTCTCGTCGGCCACCACCGTGGCGACGTCCCGTCCGCCGACCGCCTCCACGGCGTCCGCGAGCGCGGCGAGGGGCACGTGGCCGGCGGACAGCACGTGCTGCACGCGGACGGCGACGGACCCCGCACGCAGGTCCTCCACGCGGCGGACCGCGTGCTCGGAGCGCAGCACGTCGCGCGCCTGCTCCGCCGCCGGTCGGCGGCCCGCGGTGGTGTCGATCGACGGGGGTTCGAGCACCTTCACCTCACCGCGGGTCGGCAGGTCCGGAGGGCGCATGACGATGAAGCGGGCGAGGTCGTCCATGACGGGCTCCTGGGTCAGTGGTCGTGTGCTGGGAGGAGCCTGCTCGCAGCCGCGCTGATACGGCGGTCGCCGAGCACTGCCCTGCCGACCCGGGTGAGCGCTGCAGGCTCGGACCCCGGCCGGCCCGTGGCCGCTCGCGCGTCTCAGTGACCTCGTCGCCGCCCGGTTCGCGGCCCCCTCGGGTCAGCCCTCGTGGCCGGATCCGCCGCCACTACCGACGCCCCCGGGACCCCGGGTGGGTGAACCGGAGCGACGAGCCCGCAGGTCACGCGGCCGACGGCCGGTTCAGCACCCGGTGCGCCCGGCGCACCGCGATCTCCTCCTCGCACGCGCAGGCCCACTCGCGGCGCGGGCCCCGCAGCGTCGGGGCCGGGGCGAGGACCAGCGCGACCACGGTCGCCAGGGCGTACGCCCGCTGCGGCGGGACCGCCCGCCTGCGTGCTTTGGCGTACGTCTTCCCGAACGCGTCCAGGTGCGCCTCGACGAGCCCGCCCAGCACCCGGCGGACGGGCTGCAGCAGCGTCGGCATGGTGACGACCTCCTCCGTTCCGTCGGCGTCGACGCCCCATCGGTGGGTCGCACGAGTGTCGTGCGTGAACCTGTGAACGCCTCGGGTCAGCCGTGCTGGAAGAGCACCGTCCCGGCGGGGTCGCGGACGACGGCCCGGGTCGCGTCGAGGTCGAGCTCGACGGTGAGGGACTGCTCGCCGTCCGCCGACCGCGCCGTGTACACGTAGCGGGTGTTGGTGAGCTCGACCTTCTCGGTGCGGGCGTGCACGAGCCACGGGTGCCGGCGCCGCAGGCCGATGAGCTGCTGGTGCACGCGGTACATCCACCAGCCCTCGGGGTCCAGGCCGCTCGGGTCGTCGGGCAGCGCGGGGCGGACCGCGTCGTCGCCGCCGAGCCGTTCCTCCTTGACGCCGGTGAACGCCTGCTCGTCGCCGTAGTACACCGACGGCACACCGCCGGTGGTCATGAGGACGACGACGGCGAGGACGGCCCGCTCGGGGCCGACCCTGCTGGCGATGCGGGTGACGTCGTGGTTGCCGACGCTGGTCTGCGGGCTGAAGTGCTCGAGGAACCCGTCGTGCCGGGTCAGGCACCAGTCGAGCTCGAAGAGGTTACGGTCGAGCAGCGAGCTCCACAGCGCCTTCCACAGCTCGTACTGGGTGACCGAGTCCATGCCGGACTCCGCGACGATCGCCGCGTAGTCGCCGTGGATCACCTCGCCGACGAACCACGCGTCGGGGTGGTCGGCGCGGACGGCGGGCAGCACCCGCGCCCAGAACTCCGGCGGCACCGCGTAGGCGGCGTCGAGCCGCCAGCCGTCGGCGCCCCGGGCGAGCCAGTGCCGCATGACACCCGCGACGTACTCGGCGACCTCGGGCTGGGTGTGGTCCAGGGCGACCAGGGAGCTGTGCCCCTCGAAGTTCGCGGCCCGGGGTCCCCCGGGTGCGTCCCAGTCGATGCGGAACCAGGACGCGTAGCGACTGCCGGGCCCCTCCCGCAGCGCCTGCTGGAAGTACGGGTGACCTGCGCCGACGTGGTTGAACACACCGTCGAGCACGATCCGCAGGCCGCGTTCGCGGCACGCGGCCACCAGCGCGTCGAAGTCCTGGTCGTCGCCGAGCCGACGGTCGATCGCGAGCTGGTCGGTGCTGTCGTACCCGTGGGTCTGTGACTCGAAGACCGGCCCCAGCGACAGGCCGGACGCCCCGAGCTCGACGGCGTAGTCCAGCCAGGGCTCCAGACGCCGCAGGCGGTGGCCGGCGTCGTCGGCGACGCGGTCCCGGATCGGGGCGCCGGTCATGCCCAGCGGGTACACCTGCCACAGGACGGCATGCTCGACCCAGGTCACACGGGACTCCTCACCCAGACGGCTTCACGACCGCACGAGGCTACGCCCGCCACCTCCCGCGCCCGACGCGCGCGTTCTACCCACCGCGGCGCGACGGGCCAAACCCGCGCGGTCCCCCGTGCAGGGTCCGCAACTTTCGGTCCGATCGCTCGCGCTCCCACCGCTGAGCCGTGACCCTCTTCCGTGGCCCGGCCACCGACGAGAGGCAGCTGTGAACGACCATCGCACGGAACCCCCGCCTACCGAGGACGGTCAGCGCACCGCCGCGCAGCGGGCACGCGCCACGCGCATCCTGCAGGAGGTGACCTCACCGAGCACCGTCGGGACCCCGCACCCCGCGCTCCTGCCGGGGATCGGCGTCGAGCAGACGCACCGTCGGTTCAGCGTCGACACGGTCGTGTTCGCGGTCGCCGCCGCGCTCGTCGCCGGCGTCATCGTGTGGGGCGTCGCCAACCCGTCGGGGCTCGCGGCCTTCGCGGGCGCCGGCTTCGACGTCGTCACGCAGGACTTCGGCTGGTTCTTCAGCGTGCTGACCGTGGTCGTGTTCGGCTTCATGATGTGGGTCGGGTTCGGGCGGCACCGCGCGGTGCGGCTGGGACAGGACGACGAGGGCCCGGAGTTCTCGACCGTCTCGTGGATCACCATGCTGTTCTCCGCCGGCATGGGCATCGGTCTGCTGTTCTACGGCCCGCTGGAGCCGATGACGTTCTTCACGGACCTGCCGCCGGCGTTCGCCGCGTCGACCGAGGCGGGCAGCAACGCCGCCATGCACGTGGCGCTCGCGCAGACGACGTTCCACTGGGGCCCCATCGCGTGGGCCTACTACGCGCTGATCGGCGGTGCCGTCGCGTACGCGGCGTACCGCAAGGGCCGCGTCCCGCTGATGTCGGCGCTGCTCGAGCCGATCTTCGGTGCCCGCTCCCACGGCCTGCTCGGCAAGGTCGTCGACGTCTTCGCGATCGTCGTCACGCTGTTCGGCACCGCGGTGTCCCTGGGCATCGGCGCGCTGCAGATCGGCCGCGGCGTGGAGGTCGTCGGTGGCATCGGCGCCCTGGGCAACGCGGCGCTGGTCGGCATCATCGCGGTGCTCGCCGTGGCGTTCATCCTCTCGGCCGTGTCGGGCCTCAAGCGCGGCATCCGCGCGCTGTCCAACATCAACATGGCGCTCGCCGGTGCGCTCGGCCTCTTCGTCCTGGTGACGGGGCCGACCGTCCTGCTCCTCAACCTGATCCCCGGCGCCCTCATGACGTTCGTCGGTGAGCTGCCGACGCTGATGGCCCAGTCGGCCGCGACGGCCCCCGACGCGCAGGAGTTCATGAGCGCGTGGACCACCTACTACTGGGCGTGGTGGGTGTCGTGGACGCCCTTCGTCGGGCTGTTCATCGCCAAGATCAGCCGCGGCCGCACGCTGCGCGAGTTCGTCACCGCCGTCATCGTGGTGCCCAGTGCCGTGTGCCTGGTGTGGTTCACGGTGGTCGGCGGCACCACCATGTGGTTCGAGCAGACGGGGGCCGGCATCAGCCAGGCGGAGTCCGGCCAGGACATGCTGTTCCTGCTGCTCGACGAGCTGCCGTTCGGCGCCCTGACGTCGGTGGCCGCGGTGATCTCGATCGTCATCTTCTTCGTCACCAGCGCCGACTCGGCCTCCATCGTCATGGCCAGCCTCTCGGAGCGGGGCAACCCCGAGCCGCGCCGCTGGACCACCGTCCTGTGGGGTGTCGCGCTCGCGACGATCGCCGCCGTCCTGCTGGTCGGCGGCGGGCAGGTCGCGCTGACGGGCCTGCAGAGCCTCATGATCGTCGCGGCGCTGCCGTTCGCCGTCGTCATCATCTTCGTGATGGTCGCGTGGGCCAAGGACCTGGCGCGCGACCCGCTGACCCTGCGGCGCCGGTACGCCCGCGAGGCCCTGGAGCAGGGCGTCCGCGCCGGCATCGAGGAGCACGGCGACGACTTCGTCGTGGGCGTCGTGGCCACCGAGCCCGACGAGGGCGCGGGCGCGTGGCTGGACACCGACGACCCGGTGCTGACCGACTGGTACCAGCCGGAGGGGGAGGACGGCCAGGGCACGGACGACCGGGACTCCGACGACGAGGGCTCCGACGACCGCAAGGACCCCGTGCTCGCCTGAGCTCGGCACGGTGCCGCGACCGACCGCCCGGTCGCGGCACCGGCCGTCCCACGGCGGGTGACGTCGCCGACACGCCTCGGCACGTCCGGGCGACGCCTGGCGGTCCCGGTGGCACGATCTGCGCATGCTCACCGCCGACGACGTCCAGCAGGCCCGCCTGCCCCTCACCAAGCTCACCGAGGGGTACGACAAGGACGAGGTCGACGACCTGCTCGCCAAGGTCGTCGCGACGCTGCGCGCGGTGGAGAGCGGGACCGCGATCGACGACCCCGTCACCGCGGACGGGGTGCTGCAGGCGAGGTTCCAGGCCACGAAGTTCCGCGAGGGCTACGCGCAGGACGCGGTCGACGACCTGCTCGACCGGGTCATGACGACGCTCCGGGAGCGCCCCGCCGTCCCCGTCCCCCCGCCGGCGTCCGCCGCGCAGGTGGCCGGCGCACCCGACGGCGCCGTGCCCGGTCTGCTGGCACCGCGGCGCTCCTGGTGGCAGCGCGTCCTCGGCGGCTGAGCCGCGGGGGCCCCTGGTGCGAGGCGTTGCTGCCGGTCTCCGGCAGCAACGCCTCCACAGCCAGGTCGGGGACCCGGCGCCCGTCAGCTCGTCTGGACGACGCCCGCGAAGCCCTCGGACGGCTGCACGACCACGAACCCCGGACCGTGGAACTTGTACTGGAACGCCTCGCCGGACCCGCCGCGCAGCATCGAGGTCATGTTCAGGCTGGACACGACCTCGGGCGCGAGGTTGGCCGACCAGCACACCGCGGCGTTGGGGTCGACGTACGTCGGCTGCTGCGAGCAGTCGAGGATGACGGGCTTGCCGTCGGACGTCAGCGCGACGGAGCCGTGCCCGTGCACGACCGTGTTGAAGAACCCGCCGGTCATCACCCCGGCGCCGCGGGTGCGGTGCAGGTCCCACTGCAGGGACGCGTCGAACGCGAGCAGCGACGTGCCGCCGACGCTGATGGCGTCACCCTCGAGCTGGATGATGAAGACGTCCTCGGCGTAGCGCGCGAAGAACACGTCACCCTGCCCGGACACGGTCATGAGCGACTGGTCGTCGCTGCTGATGGCCCGCTTGACGAACTTGGCGAGGGAGTCCGAGCCCTTGTGGTGGAACTGCACGGCACCCTGGTAGGCCACCATGACGCCCTTGGCGGCCAGCACGGGCTCACCGAGCGTGACCTTGAGCATCTTGGGGCTCTGCAGGACGAACCGCTGCCCGTTCTCCACCTCGAGGTTGGACTGGTCGAAGATGTCGCTGCGCATGGCGCACATCCTGCCTCGCGCCACCGGCGCCGCACGCCAGCCCAACGGGTGACGTCCGGCGGTCCGCGCCGGCACGCGGGCAGGGCCACGCGCGACCGGGCTGACCTGCGCGGTCGTGGGCCGTGCGGTGGGTCTCAGGCGGCCAGGACGTGCGGCGGGAAGCCGCTGCGCTCGACGTGCGCCCCCTCGGCGACCTTCGCCTCGGGCTCGAC
Source organism: Cellulomonas wangleii (assembly GCF_018388445.1). Classification (NCBI taxonomy): domain Bacteria; kingdom Bacillati; phylum Actinomycetota; class Actinomycetes; order Micrococcales; family Cellulomonadaceae; genus Cellulomonas; species Cellulomonas wangleii. Next base: position 853,159 of record NZ_CP074405.1, on the reverse strand, counting down.
GACGAGGCCGGCGTCCAGCCGGGCCCGTGCCCCGACGTCGACGCGCACCCCGAGCCGACAGCCGCGCCCGACGAGCGCCTCACGGCCGACGTGCACGTGCGACCCGAGCCGCGCGCGCTCCTGCACGACGGCTCCGGGCTCGACCCAGACGTACCTGCCCACGGACGCACCGGCCTCGACCACGGCACCGGGGTCGATCCACGCGGAGTCGGCCACGTAGGCGGTCGGGTCGACCTTCGCGCCCCTGGCGACGAGGCCGCCGCCGTTCTCGTGTCGCTGGTAGCGGACGACCTTGCCGTCCTCGGTCTCGAGTTCCTCGTATCTCTTCATCCTGGCCATCAGAACGATCCGACACGACGGGGTGTTCCCGACGGAACCCCGTGCACAGGACCTTCACGCGAGCCACCCGCGTCACCCCCGCGTTCCTCGTCCTCGGCCCCGCCGGACGTCGCCGCGCCGTGCCGGTGCGGGGCCCGCAGCCGGCCGGTGCGGGGTGCCGCGTCCGCCCGGCGCACGTCGCACCTGCGTGCGAGGATCGGCCCCATGACGACCGACCAGGACGCACGCGACCTCGCCGGGGACCCGGCACCGGCCGGGTCCGGCACGGCACCGGGCGACCCGTCCGACGTGCCCGCGGTGAGCGGCGCGCAGGACCCGCTCGCCAACGCGGACGACACGGCGCTGTGGCTGGAGCGCACCGGCACGCGGCAGTACGTGGGGCGCAGCTCCCGCGGCGGGGAGGTGCGCATCGGGTCGCTGGGCGACCCCGACACCTTCACGCCCGGCGAGCTGCTGAAGATCGCGCTGGGTGCGTGCACGGGCCTGTCCTCGGACGCGGCGCTGGCGCGGCGTCTGGGCGACGACGTGCAGGTGACCATCCGCGTCGGCGGCATGTCACACCCCACCGAGGACCGCTACCCCGCGCTGGCGGAGGTGCTCGAGGTCGACCTGTCCGGGCTCGACGACGCCGCCCGTGACCGGTTGCTGACCGTGGTGCACCGCGCGGTCGAGCAGCACTGCACGGTCGGGCGCACGCTCGAGCACGGCGCCACCACCACCCTCACCGTCACCGGGGAGCGCTGAGGCATGCCGCACCTGCTGCAGTCCGCCCTCGAGAAGGCGGTGACGATCCCGTCGGCGACGATCCACGCGCACGTCGAGAACCTGCGACGTCGTAACCCCGGCGCCGGGCCGGACCAGGTCGTCAGGCTCCTGGAGAAGGAGTACCTGATGGTCGTCGCCGGCACCGGCGGCGCCGTGGGGGCCGCCGCGGCCGCACCGATCGTCGGCACCGGCCTTGCCACCGCGCTGACCGTCAGCGACGTCGCGACGTTCTTCGGGGCGTCGGCCGCGTTCTCCCTGGCCGTCGCGTCGGTGCACGGCATCGAGGTGGCGGACACCGAGCGCCGCAAGGCCCTGCTGCTGGCCACGCTGCTGGGCGAGTCCGGCGCGAAGGCCGTCAGCGACGCCACGGAGATCGCGACGCTGCGCGTCGGGCGGGTGCTGCTGACCCGCATGCCGATGAGCACCGTCAAGAAGGTCAACAACCAGCTCACCCGCCGCCTGGTGCGCACGCAGGCCGCGCGGTTCGGCGGCCTCGCCCTGGGCCGGCTGGCCCCCTACGGCATCGGCGCCGCGATCGGCGTGGCCGGCGGCCGCGCCCTGGGTCAGACGGTCGTCAAGGGCGCCCGCACGGCCTTCGGGCCGCCGCCCCAGACGTTCCCGCAGGTCATCGTCGCGGCGGCCGTGTCCGCACCGGGCTGGGGACTGCCGCCGGGCACCCCGCCGGAGCTGTGGCCGGCCCCGACCAGCGCCGCGCACCCGGTCGACCCGACCGGGCCTGCGGACGCACCGGCTGCGACCACCCGCCGGGGGCGGCGGCGAGGACTGCCGCGCTCCAGCTGAGGGCACCGTCGGACGATGCGTCGCCACACCGCGCACCTGGTGGAGTCGCTGCCGCCCGTCCGACCGTGACCGTCACGCACGGGGCGCGACGGTCACGCCCTGCCGCCTACCAGCGGTCGTGGACGTGGGGGCGGACGCTGTCGTCGTAGACCCGCTCCAGGGCTGCCATCGTGCTGTCGTCCAGGTCCGGGAACGCGTCGGTGGCGGCGTTGGCCTGCGCCTGCCCGGGCGTGCGCGCGCCGGGGATGACGACGGAGACGCCGGGCTGCTGCGTGATCCACTTGAGCGCCAGCTGGGCCGTCGTCATGCCGGACGGCGTGATCGCGGCGACCTCGCGCGCGGCGGCGACACCCACCTCGTAGGGGACGCCCGCGAACGTCTCGCCGACGTCGAACGCCTCGCCGTTGCGGTTGTACGTGCGGTGGTCGTCGGCCGCGAACTGCGTGCTCTCGTCGTACCGGCCCGTCAGCAGGCCGGACGCCAGCGGGACGCGGGCGATGATGCCGATGCCCGCCTCGACGGCCGCGGGCAGCACCTGCTCCAGCGGCTTGCGACGGAAGACGTTGAGGATGATCTGCACGCTCGCGACGTGGGGCCGCTCGATGGCCGCGAGCGCCTCGTCGACCGTCTCCACCGAGACGCCGTAGGCGGCGGCGCGGCCGTCCTCGACGATCCGGTCGAGCGCGTCGTACACGGCCTCGGTGCGGAACACCGGCGTGGGCGGGCAGTGCAGCTGCACCAGGTCGAGGGTGTCGGTGCGCAGGTTCTGGCGGCTGCGGTCCGTCCAGCGGCAGAAGTTCTCGTACGTGTACGCGGCAGGCTCGTGCGGGTCGGCGCGCCGGCCCATCTTGGTCGCGACGGTGACGCGCTCGGCCACGTCCGGCCGCGACGCGAGGAACTGGCCGATGGCCCGCTCCGAGCGGCCGTCGCCGTACACGTCGGCGGTGTCGAGGAACGTCACGCCCGCGTCCACGGCCGCCTCCAGGACGCTCAGGGCCGTGTCGTCGGCGACGACGCCCCAGTCCCCGCCGAGCTGCCAGCAGCCCAGCCCCACGACCCCGACCTCACGACCCGTCCGTCCGAGCACTCGCGTCTGCATGCGCCAGACGCTACCCCGCGGGAGGATCGGCGGATGACGTCCCGCATGCACGCCGCAACGGCCGTCGTGACCCGTGCGCTGCCGGTCCCGGCGGACGTCGCGTGGCGGGCGCTGACGGACGCCCGCCGGCACGGCCGGTGGATCCCGATGACGCGCGTGCTCACCGACGGACCGCCGCGCCTCGGGTCGCACGTGGTCGGCATCTCCGGACCCGGAGCGGCACGCGGCGCGCCCGGCCTGGTCGACCGGATGGTCATCACGCGGTACGTCCCGCCGGGCGACGCGGCGGGGGATGCCGCGGGCGAGGCCGTGTTCACCAAGCACGGTCCGCTGCTGCGCGGGACGGCGTCGATCGTCGTGCTCCCCACGTCGCCCACGACGTGCCGGGTGACGTGGTCGGAGCACGTCCCGCTCGCCGGCCCGCTGCCCGCGGCGTGGACGGCACGGCTGACCGCTCCCCCGCTGCGGGCGATGCTGCGGCTGGTGCTGCGGCGGGCCGCGGCGGACCTGACGACGGCCTGAGCCGCGGCCGGGGCGGGACGGCTCCGGCGCGGTGCCGCGCCGGAGCGCGCAGCGGCCCCACCGGCCCCGGGACTCGTACGCTTCGTCACGGGCCGCCCACCCCCTGCGGTCCCCGTCCCGCGAGGAGACCCATGACCGCGCACGCGCCCGGCGCCACCCCCCGCCACTACCTGATGTGCGAGCCCACGCACTACACGGTGGCGTACGAGATCAACCCGTGGATGGACCGCACGCGGGCCACCGACACGGACCTGGCGGTGCGGCAGTGGCGCACGCTGCGTGACACGTACCTGGACCTCGGCCACACGGTCGACACCATCGAGCCGCTCCCTGGGCTCCCGGACATGGTGTACGCGGCCAACGGGGCGACCGTCGTCGGCGGCGTCGTGTACTCCGCGCGGTTCCGGTACCCCGAGCGGCAGGCCGAGGGCCCCGCGTACGAGAAGTGGTTCGCCGACCGCGGCTACCTCACCCACACCGCGGCGCAGGTCAACGAGGGCGAGGGCGACATGCTCGTCGCCGGTGACATGGTGCTGGCCGGCACCGGGTTCCGCACCGAGCGCGCCGCGCACGCCGAGGCGCAGGAGCTGTTCGGTCGCCCGGTGATCTCCCTGGAGCTGGTCGACGCGCGCTACTACCACCTGGACACCGCGCTGGCCGTGCTGTCGTCGGACCCGGCGGACCCGCAGATCGCGTACTACCCGCCGGCGTTCTCCCCCGGCTCCCGCGAGGTGCTGCGCTCGCTGTTCCCCGACGCCGTCGTCGCCACGGACGAGGACGCCGCCGCGCTGGGCCTCAACGCGGTGTCCGACGGCCTGCACGTGGTGGTGGCGCCGCGCGCCACGCACCTGGCCGACGCGCTGCGCGAGCGCGGGTACACGCCCGTGCCCGTCGACACCTCCGAGCTGCTCAAGGGCGGCGGCGGGGCCAAGTGCTGCACCCTGGAGATCCGGCGGTGACCGCGCGGCCCGTCGGGACGTCCGCGCTCGCGCCGAACTACCACCCGCTGCCGGTCACGCTGACGACGGGCGAGGGGGCGTGGGTCACGGACACCGGCGGGCGGCGGTACCTCGACCTGCTGGCGGGGTACTCGGCCCTCAGCTTCGGGCACCGGCACCCGGCGCTGGTGGCCGCGGCGCACGCGCAGCTCGACCGGCTGACGCTCACGTCACGGGCTTTCGACCACGAGCTGCTCGAGCCGTTCGCCCAGGCGCTCGTCGGGCTGGTCGGGCCGCTGCTGACCGGCCGCTCGCACCTGGTGCTGCCCATGAACACCGGCGCCGAGGCGGTCGAGACCGCGATCAAGGCGTCCCGCAAGTGGGGGTACGAGGTGCGCGGCGTGCCCGCGGACCGCGCGACGGTCGTCGTCGCCGACGGCAACTTCCACGGGCGGACGACCACGATCGTGTCGTTCTCCTCCGACCCGGACGCGCGTCGCGGGTTCGGGCCGTTCACGCCCGGGTTCGTCAGCGTGCCGTACGGCGACGCGCGGGCGCTGGCCGCGGCGGTCGACGAGACGACGGTCGCGGTGCTGCTCGAGCCGGTGCAGGGCGAGCAGGGCGTCGTCGTGCCGCCGGTGGACTACCTGCCGGCGGTGCGCCGGGTGTGCGACGAGGCCGGTGTCCTGCTCGTCGCCGACGAGATCCAGTCCGGGCTGGGGCGGGCGGGTGCGACGCTCGCGTGCGAGCGGTTCGACGTGCGGCCCGACCTGGTGACGCTCGGCAAGGCGCTCGGCGGCGGGATCGTGCCCGTCTCCGCGGTCGTGGGCCGGTCCGACGTGCTCGAGGTGCTGACCGCCGGGACGCACGGGTCGACGTTCGGCGGCAACCCGCTGGCCTGCGCGGTGGCGCTGGCCGTCGTGGACCTGCTGACGCCCGGCACGCTGCAGGCGCGCGCCCGCACCCTCGGTGAGCACGTGGGCGACCGGCTCGCCGGCCTCATGGACGACGGGCTGCTCACCGGAGTCCGGACGATCGGGCTGTGGGCGGGCATCGACATCGCCCCGTCCGTGCCGGGCGCCCCTGCCAGCGGACGCGAGCTGTGCGAACGCCTGCTGGCTCGCGGCGTGCTGGCCAAGGACACGCACGGCGGCACCATCCGGCTCGCCCCGCCGCTGACGGTCGACCCGGCGGACCTCGACGCGGCGCTCGACCACCTGGAGACGGCGCTCACCACGCCGTGACGGCCGGTGGTGCCGTGGCCGGTCAGCCGAACGTGATCGAGGTGTAGAGCCAGCCGTCGTACGACACCGCGCCGATGTACGCGGTTGAGTAGCCGCCCAGCATCTGCTGGTTGTGCCCGCTGGACCCGGCGTACGCCGCGATCATGCGCGTGGCGTTGCCCGGGCTGACGCGCCCGACGATCTCCGGGCGCGCCTTGGGCGAGCCCGCGCGGGTGCCGGAGTGCCAGATGCTGTTCGAGGCGGCCATCTGCATCGCGTGCTCGACGCGGGCGCCGGAGCGCACGATCGACAGCGCACCCAGGCCGTTGGCGGCGCGGTGGGCGTTGAGGGCCTCGCCGACCGCCCCGGCCGAGGCCTCCGAGCCGGCGGTGGGCAGGCCGACCGCGGCGGGTGCCTCCGCCGCGGCGGCGGGGGCGCCACCGGACGTCCCGCCGCTCGGCGCCGTGCCGGTCGAGCGCCGGGTGCTGCCGGCGCTGCTCCCCTTGGCGGTGGTGGTCCGGCTGCCGGCGCGGGCGGCGGCCGCCTGCGCGGCGGCGGCCTCGGCCGCGGCCCGCTCGGCGGCGATGCGGGCGTCCTCGGCGGCCTGCCACGCGGCCTGCGCGTCGACGACGGCCTGCTGCGGCGCGGCGAGCGCGGCGGTGGTGGTCCGCAGCGTCGTGAGGGAGACGGCGGGGGCGTCGAGGGCGGCGGCGGCCCCGCCGACGGCGGTCTGCAGGGCGCCCCGCGGGCCGTCACCGGCCTGCGCCGACACCGCCAGGGTGGCGTTCGCGCGCTCGACCGCGGCACGGCCGACGGCGCCCGCGTCGGCGCGCAGCGCCCCGGCGACCGCGGTCCCGGCGACGAGACCCTCCGGGCGCGGCGCTGTGAGCTCCGGCGCGAGCGCGACACGGACGGCCTCGACGCGGCTCTGTGCGGCGCGGTGCGCGTCCGCGCGCGCCGCGCGGTCCTGCTGCACGGCCCACACCCCGCCGGCGGAGACGAGGACCCCGGCGGCGGTCAGCAGCGCGACGATCCGACGCCCGTGCGGACGCGCCGCGGCCCGCGGCTGCGGCGCGGGCTCGGCGGCGACGGGCTCCGGGGCGGCGTGGTCGGGGACGGCGTGGTCGGGGACGGTCGGCGCGGCGACGACGGACGCGGCGTCGACGGACGTAGGCACGACCGGCACGCTCGCGGAGTGCGTCGGCACGCCCGGCTGCGTCGGGACGACGGTGAGGCGGTCCGGGCTCGTCGGCACCGCCGCAGGCCCGGGCGTGGGCGTCTCGCCGCGCCCCCCTGCCGACGTCGGACCACCCGGCGCCGGCACGACCGGGACGGGCCCGGAGACCGCGTGCCCGCCCTGGGTGGGGAGCCCACCGGCGGGCGCGTCCGCGACGTCCGTCCGGGCGGCGGCGGACGTGTCCTTCGCCGCCGCGGCACGCGCGGACGCGGACGTCCGCGCTCCGGCGTCGTCCGGGCGCGCGCCGTTCTCCTGCCGTCCGCTCATCGGTCCCCCCCGTAGGCGTGGTCGCTCCAACACGACTCCATCGGCATGTGCAGCGTCCGACCTGAGGGTTTCCGTCGCAAATGGTGGCACCAAATGCCCCGCCTCGTGCACATCCGTGCACGCCCCCCTCGCGAGGTGCCCGCCGTGCGCGGTGCGGAGGGGTCAGGGGCGGGTGACGTCGTCGCCGCGGGTGGTGACGACCATGACGGGGCAGCGGGCGTGGTGCAGGACCGCCTGGCTCGTGGAGCCGAGGAGAAGGCCGGCGAAGCCGCCGCGGCCGCGGGACCCGACGACCACCAGGTCCGTGGCCGCCGAGAACTCGGTGAGCAGCTCGGCGCCGGTGCCGTCGAGCACCCGCCGGTGCACGCGCGCGCCGGGGATCTCGGCCACCGCACGGTCGACGACGACGTCGAGCCCCTCGGCCACGTCCTTGAGGACCTGCTCGTGGTCCACCGCGGAGGGCAGCCACGCCAGCGCGCCGGTCATGGAGGCGATCGGGACGCCGGAGACCGCGAAGACGTCCGCGTCCCAGACCACCGCCTCACGCAGCGCGGCGCGCAGCGCGCGCTCGGCCGGGGGTGATCCGTCGACCCCCACCACGATGCGGCGCACGGGCCGCAGGGGCGCGGTCTCGCCCTCCGCCAGCGGGTGGCCGTCCTCGCCGCGCAGGGGCACGACGACCGTGGGGCACCAGCCGTGCGCCGGCAGGGCCGAGGAGACCGTGCCGAGCAGCCGGTCGGCGAACCCGCCGCGGCCGCGCGTGCCGACGACGGCGAGCTCGACGTCGCGCGACTCCTCGACCAGCACCCCGGCGGCGTCCCCCGTCAGGACGCGGCCCTGCACCAGCACGCCCGGGTCGTGCAGCCGTCCGACCGCCTCGTCGAGCACCGCCTGCGCGCCGGCGCGGATCGTCTCGTCGTCGAGCGCGGCGTACCCGCCGTCGAGGGAGGCGGCCGTGAACGTCGGCAGCGAGTAGGCCACGACCACCTGGAGCCCGGCCCCGCGGGTCCGGGCCTCCGCCGCGGCCCAGTCCAGGGCGTGCAGGCTGGCGCTGGACCCGTCCACCCCCACGAGGATCTCGTGCTCGCGTGCCATGCCGACCTCCGCATCGCGTGCCGCGCACCGTCGCGCCGCAGTCCGGTTGTCAGCCATCGTGGCACAGCAGCGCGCGGGGACCGCAGAGAACCGCCTGGTGGGCGGCCCGCAACCACCTGGCGGTACGCGACGACACGCCGTGCGCACCGCGGGCGCCCTCGGCGCCCCTCCCGCGTCGGCGCCCGGGCGTCAGGCCACGAGGTACGGGGACCACGCCGGGTCGGCCCGGCCGGCGGCACCGCCGACCGTGACCGACCAGCGCGGCGCACGGGGCCGGAACGGCAGCTCCCAGCCGAGCTCGTGGAGCGTGCGGTCCGCCTTGCGGTGGTTGCAGCGCACGCACGCCGCCACGACGTTGGTCCACTCGTGCCGCCCGCCGCGCGAGCGCGGGTGGACGTGGTCGACCGTGTCGGCGCCGCCGCCGCAGTACGCGCACCGGTGGTCGTCACGCTGCAGCACGGTGCGCCGGGTCGGCGGCACGGGCCGGCGGACGGGGACGTGGACGTACCGCGTGAGGACCAGCACCACGGGCACCGGCATCTGCAGATGGCTGGAGTGCAGCACACGGCCGTCGGACTCCAGCACCGTCGCCTTGCCGCTCATGACCAGCAGGACCGCGCGGTGGAGGCTGACGATGCACAGCGGTTCACCGCTGGCGTTGAGCAGGAGCGCGCGCGCCGGCACCGGGGCGCGTCCGGCATCGGGGTGGGTGGCCTGGTCGCTCGTCAGCACGGTGCACTCCTGACCTCGAGGGTCGGACCGGCTGGCTGCCGGCCCGGGACGAGAGGGAACAGCGTGGATGCGCGACCAGGGTACGCGCACGTCCAATTCCCGCAGCGGTGCGGGCGGTCGTGCAGGCGACCGGGGTGTCACGCAGAGACGACGAGGCCCCGACGACGTGGACGTCGTCGGGGCCTCGCGGCATCGGAGCGGCTCAGCCGACCCGGATGAAGGTGGGGTTGCTCTGCCAGATGTTGCGGAACTGGACCGTCTTGCCGGGGCGCGGCGCGTCGATCATCTGGTTGCCGCCGGCGTAGATGCCGATGTGCCCGGGGCTCCAGATCAGGTCACCCGGCTGGGCGTCCGCACGGGACACGACGGTGCCCGCGTTGCGCTGGGCCGACGACGTGCGCGGCAGCGAGATGCCGAGCTGGGCGTAGACGTACGACGTGAACCCGGAGCAGTCGAACCCGTCGGGCGTCGACCCGCCGGAGACGTAGGGGACGCCCACGTAGCGGGCGGCGATCTCGAGGACCGCGTTGCCGGACACCGACTGCGGGACCGGGTTGCTGGCGGGCGCCTGCGTGGTCTCCGTCGTCGCGGCGCGCTCGGCGGTGCGAGCGGTGGAGCGGGTCCGCACGGGCTCCGGCTCGGGCTCCGGCGGCGGCGCGGGCTTCTCGGCCACGATCACCGGGGCGTCGACCGTGAAGACGGCCTCGGCGGGCGAGGCGACCACGGGCGAGGTGTTGAGGACGGCGCGCGCCGACGCCGTGAGGGCGGCGGTGTCGACCGCGGCCAGCGCCGGGGTGTCGGCACGGTCCGTCGCGTAGGACGGCACAGCGATCATGGAGACCATGAGCCCGGACGACGCGGCGACGACGGCCGTCCGTCGACCGACGGTGCCCATCTGCTCGGACGCGGCGTTCGCCAGCTCGGTCAGCGGCGTCGAGGGGCGCCGTGCGGCGCGGTGACGCGCCTGGTTGATGCAATCGGACAAGGTCGTGCCTCTCCTGGCGCCTACGAGGTGAGCTGTCGGGTTCGGGTGGGAGATCACCCGGCCGGTCTTCCGTCACGACCTGCTGCGCACCGTGGTGCCCTGCTGTCGTGCCGTCGTCCCGGCTTCACCCCAAGGACACCGTGACCGGTGCCCAGAAGTGGTTCCCCCGCCCCTGCCGGCGAGTCGTACGGACCTGCGAGCGGCGGCAGGGTTCGGCGTTCCGCTCGAGGGCTCCCACGGAGGAGGGTTCCGAGAAGCAGGACGAACGTACATGACGCTCTGCGGGATTGTCACGCTCTGGTCACGAAGATCTCGAAGAGATCTTGGACGGGCGTCCGGGGATGTCCGGCGGACATCGCGACACGCCGTCGACACGCCGTTGGCGACCGGACGAACCGGGCCGCCGACCGGAGACCGGACACGTTCGGACAACCGCGGCCGCGGTCACGGACGCCCGTCGACCGGGCGCCACGACCGGGACCTCGGTCCCGGGCGCCGCCCGTCCCGGCGGTCCGGGCGGGTCCGCTCAGGCCCCGACGAAGATGTGCCGCGCCACGTCGTACGGCAGGTCGAGCACGGTCCCGGAGCCCGCCACGCCGACGGTGACCACCCCGGTGGTCCGCTCGACGCTCACCTCGGCCCCCGGCACGACGCCGGCCTCGGCCAGCCGGACCAGCAGCTCGACGTCGACCTGCAGGGGCTCGGCGATGCGCGCGATCACCGCGGTGCCGTCGGCGGCCGCGCCGAGGGCGGTCAGCGGCACCACGCCGTCGAGGAACCGCACGGGCGTGCGCTCCTCGCCGATCTCGTCCAGGCCGGGGATGGGGTTGCCGTACGGGTCGAAGTGCGGGTGGTCCAGCAGGGCGGCCAGGCGCTTCTCGACCCGCTCGCTCATGACGTGCTCCCAGCGGCACGCCTCCTCGTGGACGTGCGGCCAGTCCAGGCCGATGACGTCGGTGAGCAGACGCTCGGCCAGGCGGTGCTTGCGCATGACCCGCACGGCCTTGGCCAGCCCGTCGGGGGTCAGCTCCAGGTGCCGGTCGCCGGTGACGACGACCAGGCCGTCGCGCTCCATGCGGGCGACGGTCTGCGACACGGTGGGACCCGAGTGCCCGAGGCGCTCGGCGATCCGGGCGCGCAGGGGGGTGATGCCTTCCTCGGTGAGCTCGTAGATCGTCTTGAGATACATCTCGGTCGTGTCGATCAGGTCGCTCACCGCTCGGCCTCCCACGTCGCGTCCGGCGGCCCGGGACCCCGTGCCGCGTGCTGCGGTCCAGGGTAGTCGGCGCCTCGCGCACGGACGGGCCTGCCCGTGCGCAGCGCGCGTCGATATCCTCGACGGGTGCCCGACGCCGACGCCCTGAGCCACCTGACGATCCCCGCCGACCTGCTGCCCCGGGACGGGCGGTTCGGCTCCGGCCCGTCCAAGGTGCGACGCGAGCAGGTCGACGCACTGGCCGCCGTGGGCACCACGCTGCTGGGCACGTCGCACCGGCAGGCGCCGGTGCGCAGCCTGGTGGGTCGGGTGCGCGCCGGCCTGGCCGCCCTGTTCGACGCGCCCGACGGCTACGAGGTCGTGCTGGGCAACGGCGGGTCGACCACCTTCTGGGACGTCGCGACGCTGTGCCTGGTGCAGGAGCGCGCCGCGCACGCGCGGTTCGGGGAGTTCGGTGCCAAGTTCGCCGCGGCCACCACGCGTGCGCCGTTCCTGGCGCCGTCGCACGTGGTGAGCGCGCCCGCGGGGCAGGTCGCGGTGCCGGAGCACGTCGACGGCGTCGACGCGTACGCGTGGCCCCACAACGAGACCTCGACGGGCGTGATCGCGCCGGTGCGCCGCGTCGCGGGCTCGCGCGACGCGCTGATGCTCGTCGACGGCACGTCGGCAGCGGGTGGCACGACCCTCGACGTGTCCCAGACCGACGTCTACTACTTCGCCCCGCAGAAGTCGTTCGCCTCGGACGGCGGGCTGTGGCTCGCGCTGGCGTCCCCGGCCGCGGTCGAGCGGGCCGCCCGCGTCGAGGGCGGCGACCGCTGGGTGCCGGAGTCCCTGTCGTTCACGACGGCGGTCACGAACTCGCGCGCCGACCAGACCCTCAACACCCCGGCCGTGGCGACCCTGGTGCTGCTGGCCGAGCAGATCGACTGGATGCTCGAGCAGGGCGGCCTGGCGTGGGCCGCGCAGCGCACCGCGACGTCGGCCGGGCACCTGTACTCCTGGGCGGAGAGCCGCGACTGGGCCGCGCCGTTCGTCGCGGACCCGGCGCTGCGCTCCCCCGTGGTCGGCACGGTCGACCTGGCCCCGGAGGTCGAGGCGTCGACCGTGACGGCGGTGCTGCGCCGCCACGGGGTGGTCGACATCGAGCCCTACCGCAAGCTGGGCCGCAACCAGCTGCGGGTGGGCATGTACCCGGCGGTCGAGCCCGACGACGTCCTGGCGCTCACCGCGTGCATCGACCACGTGGTCGAGCAGCTGGTCTGACGACGCCCGCACGCACGCAGCAGGGCCCGGCACCTCGCGGTGCCGGGCCCTGCGTGCGTCGGGCCGTCGGACGTCGCGCGGCCTGCGGTACGGCGTCAGGCGCGGCGGCGACGTGCGGCGAGCACCCCGGCGACCCCGGCCAGCACGAGCCCGGCGCCGATCAGCGCGATCGGCCCGGCGGACGAGCCGGTCGCGGACAGCACCTCGGCCCGCTCGGCGGGCGCGGCCTGCGTGCCGACGGCCGCGGGCTCGACCCCGGCGGACAGCACGTCGGCACGCTCGGGCTGCGTGAGGCAGACGGGGCTGGACGGCGGGTAGGCCACGACGGCGGACGCGGTCGGGTTGACCGAGAACTGGACCTCGACCGACGGGCGGACCCAGTCGTACTCGTCGCCGACGACCCACGTGCCGTTCTCGAGGCGCCAGCCGGGCCAGTCGAGGCCGGTGCCGTCGGCGCCGACGACGGCGCCGGGCCACAGCACGCTGCCGGACAGCGGCTGGTCGGCCAGGACGACGTCGGGACCGGTGGGGTTGACGAAGGTGACGGTGACGGTGGTCTGGTCCGTGCCCACGGGCCGCACGACGTACTGCAGCCGCGGCACGCCGCCGTCGCACACGGGCGACAGGACGGCGACCTCGACCTCGCACGGCAGCTCGGCGCCGTAGCCGTCGGTGCCGCGCGTGCAGTCGTCCTGGGCGGCGGCGGGCGGCGCGGGCGTCGCGGCAGTGGCCGACGGGGCCAGCGCCGTCAGGGCCAGGACGAGGCCTGCGGCGGCACAGACCCGGATGAACGCGCGCATGGTGGCTCCTGTGTCGAAACGGACATTTCGTCTCATCCTCGCCCCGCGCGCCGCGGATTCCCATCCTCGTTCGGGTGAAACGGACAGAACGGGCATTATTCACCCGGACGATCGTCCAGGGAGGTGGGCCGAGGTCGGCCCGCTGACCCGCTCACCCCGGCGGCGCCTCCGCGAGGCGTGCGATCGCGGCCAGACGCTCGTCCCAGCGGGCGCCGACGGCGTCGAGCGTGCGCGCGAGCAGCCCGAGGCGGGCGCCGACCGCCCGGTACCGCACCTCGCGCCCCGCCCGCACGGGCTCGACCAGCCCCACCTCGGCCAGCACGGCGAGGTGCTTGGCGATGGCCTGGCGGCTCACCGGGAGCCGCTCGGCCAGTGCGGACGCCGACGCCTCGCCACGCCCGACCTCGGTGAGGACCCGCCACCGGGTCTCGTCGCCCAGCGCGGCGCAGACCGCGACGACGTCCGTCGTGCCGCTCGCGGACGTCACACCGCCACCCCGCCGGCGACGAGCGCCACGAGCTCGTCGAGCTCCTCGGTCCAGCCGTCCCGGTGGTCCGCGAGCTGGCGCAGCCGCTCGTCGCCGAGCCTGTCGAAGCCCGTCTCCACGACCGTGAGCAACGTGCCGTCGCCGTCGGGTGCGAGCGTGAAGGTCACGGTCAGCTCGGTGGCGGGGTCGAGATCGCCCCCGCAGCCGGGCCACGCGAAGGCGAAGCGGCGCGGCGGGTCGTAGGCCTCGATCCGCACCGGGCTGTCGCCCTCACCGTCCCACCCGAGGGTGCCGGTACCGCCGACGCGCAGGTCCGGCAGCGAGGCGCGCTGCCCGAACCAGCGGGCGACGAGGTCCTCGCGTGTGAGGACCTCGAACACGCGGGCGGGCGTGGCCTCGACACGGACCGTGCGGGAGACGGTCGACGTGGTGTCGTCGACGAGTGCGGTGGTCTGGTGAGCGGTCATGGCAGCCTCCTTGGTGCAACTCTCCTGTTGCACGACAGCCTGCACCCTGCTCGACCACGAAGCAACCCCGTGGTTGCATCTGCTGGGCGGCGGCGGGCCAGCCGCCCTCCCCGCGCCGGGACGGCGGTGGCCGTCGTCGGGCTCGGGTGCGGACGGCCGGCTCAGCGGCAGCGGTAGGCGGCGACGCCGGGCTGGGTGAGGGTCGGGGTCGTCCAGAGCGTCACGGCGCCGTCGCGCAGCGGGACGTCGACGGCGACCTCCTGGACCTGCCCGGGCGCCAGCCGTGAGGCGAGGCGCTGCACGTGACGCCCGTCGGCGGTGGCGGTGCTGCCGGTGGCCGGTGCGCCGTCGCGCGTGACGACCAGCGGCGGGCCGCCCTGCGCGGACCACACGGACACGGCCGTGAGCAGCGTCCCGACGGGCACGTCGGGCCCCGGTGACCCGGTGACGTAGCGCGGGAAGCCCTCGATGCCGGCGGGCGGGCGGTACTCCAGGCGCAGCACGGCGGTCACGGCGGGGTCGGGCCCGGTGCACCGCGCGTCGCGGAACGTCACGCCGGTGGCGAGGTAGGCGCCGAGCTTGGCCTGCGTGGCGTCGTCGAGGAAGATCCCCGGCTGGTCGGCGAACGGGCCGGAGGTGAACGCGCCGCCGGCGACGGTCGCGACCAGCCGCTCCTGCTCGTCGGGGTGCGCGGACCACACCCGCAGGCGGCGCTCGTCGACCGCGTCGCGGCCCGCTGCCAGCAGGTCGCGCGGGTCCCCGGCACCGGCGCCGACGGCGTCGAGGATGCCGGCGACGACGGCACCGAAGTAGTCGTCGGAGTCCGCGGGCTCCGGGTGGGCCACGTAGGCGTCGCGCAGCAGAGCCGCGGCGAGGCGGTCGGCCCCGAGGTCACCGCCGTCGGGGTCGGGCACGGGCCCGGTCGCCCCGACCAGCCCCGCGACGGCGACGGGGTCGGTGGCGAGCACGCCGTCCACGGGTCCTCCGCCGGCGCGCGCCCAGTGCGCCACCACCAGCTCGGCGGTGCGCGGGAAGTCGGGGGTGGACACGGCGTTCTGCGCCCACCGCCCCAGGTCGTCGCCCCACAGGGCGGACTCCTCGGCGGTCAGCGGCAGCACGAGCCGCCCGGCGCCGGCGAGGTCGCGCGCGCCACGGCGGTCGGCCAGGGTGACCCGCCCGTCCTCGACCCGCACCGCGACGAGCGTGCCGACGATGCCGCCGGCGGCGCGCAGCTCGGCGGTGTTGAGCGCGAGCACCAGGTAGGTGCGCGGACCGTCGACCCCGAGCATGGCCGGCAGCACACCGGCGGTGCGTCCGGCCGGGCCCAGCTCCTCGTCGACGCGGGCGAGGGCGTCCTGGGTGGTGCGCACCGGCTCGGCGAGCGGGCCGACCAGGCGGTCGGGGTCCAGCGCGGCGACGTCGGCGCGCGCGGCGGACGCGGTCGCGGCGGCCTCCTCGACGCGGGCGACCAGCGGCACCAGGGCCTCGACGTCGACGCGCCCGTCCGGGCCGCGCACGCCACCGCCCAGCAGGGCACGCAGGTCCTCGACCGCGGGCAGGACCTGGCCGGCGACGGCGTCGAGGGAGCCGGCGACCACGCGGACGGCCGCGAGCTGCTCCCCCGCCCACGGCAGGTGCTCGGCGGTGCGCCACACGGGGTCGGTGCTCGCGGCGGCGGCGCGCGAGGTGGCGGCGCGCACGGCGGCGAGGTCGTCGGTGAGCGCGGGGTCCAGCGCGGCGTCGACGGCCGTCCCGAGCGCGACGTCGCCGAGCAGGTCGCGGGCGTCCTGCAGCGCCGTGACCGCCTGCCACACGCGGGACGCGAGCCACGCCCCAAGCAGCAGCAGGACGACGGCGAGCAGGGCGAGGACCCGCGCGACGGTGCGGCGGTGGCGGCGCGGGCCTGCACCCGGCCCGGCGGTCGCGGGCTCGCTCACCGCCGCGTCGGCCGTCCGGTCCGCGGCAGCGTCGGCTGCGCCTGCGCCCGGCCCCGGTGCGGCGGCGTCCGCCGCGCCACCCGGCTCCGCCCTGGTCGTGCTCACGCGCCGATCGTCACATAGGGGGCGTACCGGGCATCGCCCGCGGGGTGCCTTTCACCCGAGGATCCACCCGTGCGGGTTCGCGGCCGCGTGGGACCTCAGGCGGCGTGCTGCGCGTCCGCGGCGTCCTGGACGGCGACCCGTGCGGGCGCGTCCGTGGCCCGGCGCCCGCCGGGGGTGGTCGGGGACGTCGGCGGGGTGGGGCCGGTGCCGTCGGGGTCGGGGCCCCGCCCGGTCCGGTCGTCCGGGTACAGCACCTCGAGGTGGGGGCGGGAGGCGACGTGGTACCGCACCTGCACGCCCCACCGGTTGCGGGCCCACAGGGCCGCGCCGACGGACACGAGGATCGCGGAGACGGACCCGACGCCGATGGACCACCGGGCCCCGAACGTCTCGCCGATCCACCCGACGATGGGCGACCCCACGGGCGTGGCACCGAGGAACACGACCATGTAGAGGGACATGACGCGCCCGCGCATCCGCGGGTCGGTGGACATCTGGATGCTGGTGTTGGCGGCGGTCATCATCGTCAGCGACGCGAACCCGACGGGGATGCAGGCGATCGCGTAGGACGTGTAGGTGGGCATCAGCGCCATGACGCCCGTCGTGACACCGAACGCGAACGCGGAGCCGATGACCAGGCGCACGCGAGGGCGGTCCCGGCGGGCGGCCAGCAGCGCACCGGTGAGCGACCCGATGGCCAGGACGGACCCGAGGATGCCGTACTCCTGCGCGCCGCGGCCGAACTCGGTGCGGGCCATCAGGGCGCTGGTGAGCTGGAAGTTCAGGCCGAACGTCGACACGACGCCGACGACCACCATGATGACGAGGATGTCGGAGCGGTTGCGGACGTAGGCGATGCCCTCGCGGATCTGCCCCTTGGCGCGCGGGGCCTGCGGCATGGGGTAGAGCTCGCTGCGGCGCATGAGCGTCAGCGACACGATGGTGGCGGCGAACGTGGCGGCGTTGATGACGAACACCCAGCCGCTGCCGACGGCGGCGATGAGCAGGCCGGCCAGGCCGGGGCCGATCAGGCGGGCGGCGTTGAACGACGCGCTGTTGAGGCCCACCGCGTTGGACAGGCGCTTGGCCGGCACCAGCTCGGCGACGAACGTCTGGCGCACGGGGCCGTCGATGGCGGTGACGACGCCGAGCATGCCGGCGAACGCGTAGACCTGCCACAGCTGGGCGTGGCCGGACAGTACGAGGGCACCGAGCCCGGCGGCGAGGACGCCCTGGGCGACCTGCGTGAGGACCAGCAGCTTGCGCCGGTCGAACCGGTCGGCGAGCAGCCCGGCCCAGGCGGAGAGCACCAGGGTGGGGGCGAACTGCAGGGCGGTCGTGATGCCGACGGCCACCCCCGACTCGTCCGAGAGCTCGGTGAGGACGAGCCAGTCCTGCGCGACGCGCTGCATCCAGGTGCCGACGTTGGCGACGAGGGCACCGGCGAACCACAGGCGGTAGTTGGGGAACGAGAGCGAGGAGAAGGTGGCACTCACGACGAGGTGATCCTCCGGAGGATCTCGGCAGCCTGGACGAGGACGGCGCGCTCGTCCGCCTCGAGGCCCGCGAGCCGGGCGGACAGCCAGGCGTCGCGGCGACGGCGGGTCTCCGCCACCTCGGCCTCACCCTCGGGGGTGAGGCTGACGACGACCTGGCGGCCGTCGGTGGGGTGCTCCTGCTTGCGCACGAGCCCGCGGTCGGCGAGGCAGCCGACCGTGCGGGTCATGGCGGGGGCGGCGATGCGCTCGTGCTCGGCGAGCCGGCCAGGGCTGGTGGGGCCCTCGCGCAGCAGGATCGCGAGCACGTTGAACTGGGGGTCGGACAGGCCCGCGTCACCGCGCTCGGCCTTGAGGCGCCGGGTGGCGCGGCCGAGCGTGACGCGGAGCTCGGCGGCGAGCGCGAGGTCCGCGGTGCCCGCCGCGGGCGGCACGGACGGCGCGGGGGCGGGCGGGGCGGGGGCGACGGTCACGGATGGTTACCTTACATCATGACCTCGGGTAAGGACATGTGGACATGCTCTTGCGCAGGTCACCGCGGTGGTGAACAGTCAGACCCGGGGAGGGATGCTGTCATGAAAGGTTCCAACTGGGACGTGTCGAACGATGCGCTCGTCGCCGAGCACGTCCTGGCGTCGACGATCGACCCGGTGACGAACCGTCCCGCCGCCACCGCGCTGAACACCGGGTGCACGCATCCCGCACCCGACGACGCCGTCGTCAGCGTGGTCGCGCTGGCCTACGACACCCCCAGCACGCGCAGCCTGCCGGGCCGCGCCCGGGGCGTCGACGTGGCCGAGCGCGCGCTGTGCCGGGACCTCGACCTGTGGGCCGACGCCCCGGGCAGCGTGGTGGCCATCGGCGAGGCCGCCGCGGCGTACGTCGCCCTGCACTCCCCCGACGAGTCGCGCGAGCTGCGGTCCCGGCTCGACGAGCTGCGCGCCCGCACCCGCCGTGCGGTGGGCCCACGGCCGCTGGTCGCCGCCGCGCAGGGCCCCGCCACGACGTCCGCCGACGTGGCCGCGCGGGCCATCGAGCGGCTGGTGCTGCCGGCCGGGACCGTGCCCGCCCAGGACCACTGGGTCGCCGGCCAGGTCTCGCGACGCCCCCTGTGGGACGCGGTGACCGGCGAGCGGTTCGGCACGCAGGTGCGGCTGCACGCCGCGGGCCTCGACGGCGTCCACGCCGAGCGCGCCGAGGGCCTGCTGTCCCTGACGCGCTCCACCCGGTACGTCGACGTCGCCCGGGCCGCGCACAGCGCGATCCCCCGCATCGTGGCGGCGTCGCCCACGGAGGGGCCGGTGCTGTGGGACGCCTCCGCCGCGCTGTCCGGCACGGGACCCGCGCGCGGCAGCCTCGCGCAGCTGCTGACCGAGCAGTGCCCGCCGGGGGTGTGGATCGGGGTCTCGGCGTGGCTCGCGGACGTCGACGAGGTGATGGAGGCGCTACGCACCCTGCGGGCGCAGGGGCGGCGGATCGTCCTGACGTCCTACGGCTCGGGGCGGGAGCCGCTGGCCGCGTTCGACGAGCTGCCGGTCAACGCCGTGCTGATCGACCCGTACCTGGAGCGCGGCGCCGCGCTGGGGATCGAGGACCGCACGGTGCACGCCGCGATCCTCGAGCACGCGACGCGCAACGGGATCCCCGCCCTGACGGGCACCCGCACGGCCCTGCAGCTGAACCGCCGGCCCGTGCCGTCCCCCCGGCCGCGCACCCCGCACCCCGGCGGGCAGCTGCTGGAGCGCGCCCGGCTGGTGGGCCTGACGCTGCGGCAGACCGCGCTGCTGGTCAACGCGACCCACGGGCAGGACCCGCTGGCACCGCGCTGGGACCGGTACGACGTGGCCATGCACTGGGCCGCGGACGCGACGTGAGCGACCCCCACCCGGGCGCCGCGGCACCGGGCGGCACCGGCGCGACGCTGCGCCGGCCCGTCCTGGTCCTGCTCCTGGTGGCCTACCTGGCAGCCGTGGCAGCCGTCACGCTGACGCCGGGACGCAGCCACGCGGGGTCGCTGGGCGTGGTCCGCACGGTGCTGCGGTGGCTGGACGAGCGCGGGATCCCGCTGCGGTTCGAGGTGGTGGAGCCCGCGGCGAACGTGGTGATGTTCGTGCCGTTCGGGGTGCTGGTGGGGCTGCTGCTGGGGCTGCGCCGGTGGTGGGCGGTGGTGCTGCTGGGGCTGGCGACGTCGGCGACGATCGAGACGGTGCAGCGGGTGCTGCCGGACCGGTTCTCGACCGTGCAGGACGTCGTGATGAACACGCTGGGTGCGGCGGTGGGTGTGGCAGTGATCGCGTGGGTCGCGCCCCGCGCCGGACGCACGCGGCCCGGGTCCGCGAGTGCGGACCCGGGCCGGGTGATGTCAGAGGGCTGAGGCCGTTACAGGCCGATGAGCTCCTGGATGGGGCCGAGGGCGAAGTACACGACGAACGCGACGGCCGCGAACCACATGAGCGGGTGCACCTGCCGGGCCTTGCCGACCGCCACCTTGATGAGCACGAACGCGATGAACCCCGCGCCGATGCCCGTGGTGATCGAGTACGTGAACGGCATGAGCACGAGCGTGAGGAACGCGGGGATCGCGATCTCGGGGGACTTCCAGTCCAGGCCGGTGATCTGCGTGACCATGAGGAAGCCGACGACGACGAGGACGGGCGCGGCCGCCTCGGACGGGACCATCGCGACCAGCGGCGACAGGAACGTCGCGAGCAGGAACGCGATACCGGTGACGACGGAGGCGAGGCCCGTGCGGGCGCCCTCGGCGACACCGGACGTCGACTCGACGTACGCGGTGTTGGACGAGACGGACCCGACACCACCGGCGACGGCCCCGAGGGAGTCGACGAGCAGGATCTGCTTGCTGCGCGGGGGGTTGCCACCCTCGTCGAGCAGCTTGGCCTCGGACCCGACGGCGACCATGGTGCCCATCGTGTCGAAGAAGTCGGCGAGCAGGATCGAGAAGACGAGCAGCGCGACCGCGAGGACGCCGACCTGGCCGACGGCCCCGAACAGCGAGAACTGACCGAGCAGCGACAGGTCCGGCACGGACGCGATCGCGTCCGGCACGGCCGGCACGTTCTGGTGCCAGCCGGCAGGGTTCTCGCCACCGGCCTGGTCGCCGATCTTCGCGACGGCCTCGACGATCACCGCGATCACGGTGGTGCCGATGACGGCGATGAGGAGGCCGCCGCGCACGCGCTTGACCATGAGGACGATCGCCAGGATCAGCCCGAAGACGAACACGAGCGACGGCCAGCCCACGAGGGACCCGCCGATGCCCAGCTCGAGCGGCGTGCCGCCGCCCTGGCGGACGAACCCGCCGTTGACGAAGCCGATGAGCGTGATGAACAGGCCGATGCCGACGCCGATCGCGACCTTGAGCTCACGCGGGACGGCCCGGAACACGGCCGTGCGGAACCCGGTGAGCACCAGGACGGTGATGATCAGACCCTCGAGGACGACGATGCCCATCGCGTCCGCCCAGGACACGCCGGGGATCGCCGCGATGGTGAAGGCCACGACCGCGTTGAGGCCGAGGCCCGCGGCCAGCGCCATCGGGAAGTTGGCGACGAGGCCCATGAGGATCGACAGGACGCCGGCGACCAGTGCGGTCGCCGCGGCGATGAGCGGCAGGTTGCTGCCGTCACCGGTGCCGCCACCCAGGAACTCGCCCGTGCCGTCCGGCACGAAGCCCAGGATGAGGGGGTTGAGCACGATGATGTAGCTCATCGTGAAGAAGGTGACGAGACCGCCGCGGATCTCGGCCCCGATGGTGGAGCCACGCTCGGTGATCTTGAAGAAGCGGTCGACGGCGCTGCGGGGGGGCGCGGACGCGTCGTCGAGCTTCTCCTCCGGGGAAGTTGTCGACATGGGCGGCAGTGTGGCAGAAGTGCGCGGCCCGGACGCGCACCGTCCGCATGGCCGGCAGGCGGCGTCCGCGCGGTGAGCGCGGGCGCGGGTTCACCCGCCGTGCGGGCGATAAATGGAGGGCGCGCGCGTGTGCCGGGAATGCCCTTCCCCGAGGTCGCAAGATATGGTCGCGCGGTGAGATGGAACGTTGAACCGGCAAATACCACCACACGTGCGCGAAAGGGTCGATAAAGACCTGTGCACGTCGCTCTGCTGACCCACCACTACGCACCCGAGACCGGCGCTCCGCAGCGCCGGTGGTCGGCGTTCGTGGAGCGCTTCGTGGCCGCAGGGCACCGCGTGACCGTCCTGACCCCGCCTCCGCACTACCCGTCCGGGCTGCTGGATCCGCAGGGTGCGCACCTGCGGCCCGGCACCGTCGCCCGGGGCGCCCACGGCGAGACCGTGGTGCGCGTGCACTTCCGCGAGCACGGGCCGTCCCTGGTGAGCCGCACGGCCGACCAGCTCGTCGCCGCCGGTGACTCCCTGCGCCGGACGCTGCCCCTCATCGGCTCCCGGCAGCGGCCCGACGTGGTCGTGGCGACCGCCCCCGGGCTGCCCACCATCCCCGCCGGCATGCTGCTGGGCCGCCTGCTGCGCCGGCCCGCCGTCGTCGAGATGCGGGACGCGTGGCCCGACCTGATCGCGTCCAGCGGCATGTGGGGGCCGGGTGAGGGCGGCGGTGTGCGGGCGCGCGCGACGACGGTCGCGCACCGGTCGCTGACGTCGCTGCAGCGGCACGCCGACTCCGTGGTGACGACCACCGTGTCGTTCGCCGACGTCCTGTCCGCGCGCGGCGTCCCCCGCGTGAGCGTCATCCGCAACGGCGCGCACCTGCCGGACCTTCCGCTGCTGCCGACCCCGGCCCGGACGTCCGACGCGCTGCACGTGCTCTACCTGGGCACCATGGGGCGCAGCCAGGGCCTGGGCGCCGTCGTCCGGGCCGCCGACGTCGCCCACCGGCGCGGCGTCGCCCTGCGGCTGCGGTTCGTCGGGTCGGGTGCCGACGAACCGTACCTGCGGGACCTGGCGCGGATGCTCGGCGACCGGGTGGAGTTCGTCGGTCGGGTGCCCGCGGACGAGGTCATGGCCCACTACGCCTGGGCCGACACGGTCGTCGTCTCGCTGCGCGACTGGGGGCCGTTCGAGTGGACCGTGCCCTCCAAGCTCTACGAGATCCTGTCGGTCGGCCGCCACGTGACGGCCGCCGTGGCCGGCGAGGCGGCCCGGGTGGTCGCGGAGTCCGCCGCGGGGTCCGTGGTGCCGCCGCAGTCGCCGGCCGCGCTGGCGGACCTGTGGGGCGCCCTCGCGGACGACCGCACGCGCCTCGACGTGCGGACGTCGGGACGGGCCTGGGTCCGGCAGAACGCCGACCACGACCAGCTGGCCGCCTCGTACCTCGACCTGCTCGAGCAGGTGCGCTCGTGAGGGGCTTCGCCCGCCAGGTGGCGCTCGGGGTCACCACGGCCACCGGCATGGCGGCCGAGGACCCGGCGCTGCTGGCCGTGCAGGCGAGCAGGCGCGCGCCACGGCGCGCGACGCTCGCGGTGGCCGGGCTGCTCGACAACGGCACGGGAGGGCGGCATGCCGACGCCCGCCGTGGCCTGGCCGCGTGGCTGCGCGGGCACCGGGACGACGCGCGGGCCGGCGTGGCCGCCGCGCTCGCCGGACGCCCGGCGTCCCCGGTGCGCCGGGTGCTCGGGGAGGTCGCCGTCGAGCTCGACGTCCCCCTGCCGCCGGACGCCCCGCGCGTCACGCGCGCCCGCGCCGCATGGCGGGCGGGCGACGTCTCCGGGGCCGTCACGCTCGCCCAGGGCACCCCGCTGGGCCGTCGCCTCGCGTCCGAGCAGCGCGCCATGACGCCCGGGACGGTGCTGGCCGGCGATCGGCGTGCGCGCTCCACTCCGGCCGGCCCGCCCGTCGCGCTGCACCTGCTGACCAACTCCCTGCCGCACACCTCCAGCGGGTACACGCTGCGCAGCCACGAGGTGCTGCGCGCCCAGGCCGCCGCGGGCATCGAGGTGGCCGCGGCCACCCGGCTCGGCTACCCCGTCGTCGTCGGGCGCGTGACGGGCCGCGACGTCGACGTGGTGGACGGCATCGCGTACCACCGCCTGCTGCCGTGGTCCGCCGCGCGCACCCCCGGCGCGCGCCTGCGGCAGAACGTGGCGCTCGCGCGACCCCTGGTGCGTGCCCTGCGCCCCACCGTGCTGCACACCACCACCGCGTGGAGCAACGCCGTGGTGACCCGCGCCCTCGCCGACGAGCACGGCCTGCCGTGGGTGTACGAGGTGCGCGGCGTCCTGGAGGACACGTGGGCGGCGTCGTTCCCCACCGCCGAGGCGCAGCACGCGGCGCGCGCGAGCGAGCGGCACGCCCTGCTGCGGGCGCGGGAGACCGAGCTGGCCCGGGCAGCGGACCACGTGGTGACCCTCGGCGAGACCGTGCGGCGCGACCTCGTCACGCGCGGCGTCGACCCCGCACGGATCACCGTCGTGCCCAACGCGGTGCCGGGCGAGCTGCTTGACCTGCACGTATCCTCGACGGCGGCCCGTGCACGGCTGGGCCTGTCCGGGGAGGGCTTCTGGGTCGGCACGGTGAGCAGCCTGGTCGACTACGAGGGGATCGAGACGTTGGTCGAGGCGGTGGCCGTGCTGCGCCGGCGCGGTGCGGACGTGCGTTGCGCCGTGGTCGGGGACGGCACCGCGCGCGCGTCCATCGCCCGGCGCGCGCAGTCCCTCGGCATCGCGGACCACGTCGTGCTGCCCGGCCGGGTGGCCCCCGACGAGGCGGTCGGCTGGCACCTCGCGCTCGACGCCTTCGCCGTCCCCCGCCGGGACACGGCCGTGACCCGGGCCGTCGTGCCGCTCAAGCCGATGCAGGCGATGGCGCTCGGGCGGCCCGTGGTGGCCAGCGACCTGCCCGCCCTGGCGGAGATCGTCGGGGAGCCAGGCACGGGCCTGCTCGCGGCGCCCGACGACGCGCAGGCGCTGGCCGACGCCATCGAGCGGCTGGCCGACGACCCCGCGCTCGCCGGCTCGCTCGGGGAGGCCGGACGGGCCTTCGCCGCCACGCGCACGTGGGCAGCCGCCGGGGCGGCGTACCGGCGGCTGTACGAGGAGGTGGCGGCGTGAGCGGGCGGTCCACCGGCGCCGCGACCGACACGGCGACGAGCGCGCCGGCCACCGGCGCGACGCCGAACGTCTTCACGCGCCCGCTGCTGCTGCGCGACGGCCGTCGGCCCCTGCACGTGGAACCCGTGGACGGGACCGTGCTGCGGCCCGTCGCGAGCCGGCCGGCCTTCGGGGAGTACCTGCGGCTGCTGTGGCTGCGGCGGCACTTCATCGTGGCCGACGCGCGGGCGAAGGTGTCGACGAGCAACAGCGGGACCCTGCTGGGGCGGGTCTGGCTGGTGCTGTCGCCGCTGCTCGACGCCGCCGTGTACCTCGTGATCTTCGGGCTGCTGCTGCGCTCGAGCAGAGGGATCGACAACTTCATCGGGTACCTGCTGATCGGTGTCTTCCTGTTCCGGCTGACCTCGCGGACGGTGAGCACCGGCGCACGCTCGTTGGTCGCGGGCCGGTCGCTCGTCCGGTCCTTCGCATTCCCTCGCGCGGCGCTGCCGCTGGCGTCCGTGGCACGCGAGGCCCTCGCGTTCGTGCCGACCCTCGTGCTGCTGGTCGTGCTCATCCTGTTCACGCGACCGGCAGCCGCCGACACATGGGCGGCACCGGCTGAGCTGATCGGCTGGCGTTGGCTCCTGGTCCCGCTCGTCCTTGCGCTGCAGCTCGCCATGAACCTGGGCCTCACGCTCATCGCCGCCCGTGCCACGGCGCGCGTGCCCGACCTCGGCCAGGTCATCGGCGTGCTCATGCGGTTCTGGCTGTACGGGTCAGCCGTCTTCTTCTCCTTCGATCGGTTCATCGACCACCCCACGCTGTTGCGCGTTGTGGAGATGAACCCGATGTTCCTCGTGCTGGACATCGTTCGGGACTGCCTGCTGTACGGCCAGACCCCTGCGTGGGAGTCCTGGGCCGTACTCAGCGCATGGTCGGTCGGTCTCCTTGTCGCGGGCGCCGTCTTCTTCTGGCGCGGGGAGGAGAGCTATGGCTCCGTCTAGCCCCACGCAGGCCGTCATGACCGTGACCGGGGTCGCCGCAATGCGCTCGGTTCAGGTGGCGGTTGACGACGTCCACGTGCGCTACCGCACGCCTTCCACGGACGCGGCCGCGCGGGCCGAGGTGCCCCGCGCGATGCGCGCGGTCAACCGCCTCATCGGGCGCCAGCCCACGGTGCTCAACCGTGCACTCGCCGGGGTGTCGTTCGTCGCCCGCTCCGGCGAGGCCGTCGGCGTCGTCGGGCTCAACGGGTCGGGCAAGAGCACGCTCCTGCGGGTCATCGCGGGCCTCGAGCGTCCGGCCCGGGGCATGGTGCTGGCCCGCACGACGCCGGTGCTGCTGGGCGTGAACGCCGCGATGCTGCCGGAGCTCACCGGTCAGCAGAACGTGCGCCTCGGCTGCCTCGCCATGGGCATGACGCCGGAGGAGGTGAGCGCCGCCTACAAGGACATCGTCGAGCTGTCCGGGCTGGGGCCGGCGATCCACCACCCCATGAAGACGTACTCGTCCGGCATGGGGGCGCGCCTGAAGTTCGCGATCGCGGCCGCCGCGAACCCGCAGATCCTGCTGATCGACGAGGCGCTGGCCACCGGCGACGCCGCGTTCCGGGAGCGGTCGGAGGACCGGATGAACCAGCTGCGCGGCAACGCAGGCTGCACGTTCCTCGTCTCCCACGCCGCCAAGACGGTCGAGGAGACGTGCACCCGCGCCATCTGGCTGCACAAGGGCCGCCTCGTCATGGACGGCAGCGCCTACGACGTGGCCCAGAAGTACCGCTGGTGGGCGTGGAACCTGGCCAAGGGCGAGACCGAGAAGGCCGCCGGCCTGCTCGATGACGCCTTCGGCGAGGGGCACGACACCGCCGTGCGCGTGACCGAGCTGTACGACCCGTCCGCCCCGCCCCGGCACGTCCGGGGCGGTTGAGAACCGAACGACCCAGGAGACCGACGATGCGCCCCCGGATCATGACCGTGTACGGCACCCGCCCCGAGGCGATCAAGTGCGCGCCCGTCGTCAAGGCGATCGAGGCGAGCGACGACCTCGACAGCGTCGTGGTGGTCACCGGCCAGCACCGGGAGATGCTCGACCAGGTCAACGAGCTGTTCGGGATCACGCCGGACCACGACCTCGACATCATGAGCCACGGGCAGACGCTCGCGCAGATCTTCAGCCGCGTGCTCGACGGGCTCGACCCGATCCTCGAGAAGGAGCAGCCGGCCGCCGTGGTGGTCCAGGGCGACACCACGACGTCCACCGCCGCCGCGCTGGCGGCGTTCTACCGGCAGATCCCCGTGGTGCACGTGGAGGCAGGGTTGCGGTCCGGTGATCTGTACTCCCCGTTCCCGGAGGAGGCGAACCGAAAGATCACGTCCCAGATCGCCGCGCTGCACCTGGCGCCGACCCGAACGAGCCGGGAGAACCTGCTGCGGGAGGGCGTGGCGGACGAGGACATCGTCGTCACGGGCAACACGGTCATCGACGCGCTGCTGGCGACGGTCGGCAAGCAAGTCCCCTTCGACGACCCGGCACTCGAGCAGTTGGGGTCCGAGGGGCGGGACATCCTGCTCGTCACGACGCACCGGCGCGAGAACTGGGGAGAAGCCATGGCCGGTGTCGGCCGGGCCGTCGCGCGCGTGGCGAAGGACGAGCCCGAGCTGATGGTCGTGCTGCCGATCCACCGCAACCCCGTCGTGCGAGAGGCTGTTCTCCCCCACGTCGAAGGCCTGGCCAACGTCATCGTGATCGAACCGCTCGCGTACGGGCAGTTCACGCGCATGCTGTCGCTCGCGACGGTCGTGCTGACCGACTCTGGCGGGGTGCAGGAGGAGGCGCCGAGCCTCGGCAAGCCGGTCCTCGTGATGCGCGACAACACCGAGCGACCCGAGGCCGTGGACGCCGGCACCGTGAAGCTGATCGGCACCGACGAAGAGCGGATCGTCGACGAGGTCGTGCGCCTGCTGCGCGACCCGCAGGCGTACGAGGCCATGGCGACCGCCGTGAACCCGTACGGGGACGGGCATGCATCGGGCCGGACCGTCGCCGCGATCGCGCACCTCCTCGACATCGGCGCACGGCAGGAGGAGTTCGCCGGATGAGCCCCGCGGGGGCACCGGCCGGAGACACCACAACGCGAGTCTTCGTCTACGGCAGCTGCGTGGCACGGGACACGTTCGAGCATGTCTCCGGCTCCGGCCAGTTCGTGTTAGTCCGGTACGTGGCGCGCCAGTCGCTCATCAGTGCCTATGCCGGCGCCGCGACCGTCCCCGGCACCGAAGTTCTGGAGTCGCCCTTCCAGCGCCGCATGGTCGAGGGAGACGCCCAGGGCGACCTCCCCTCCTTGCTCGTCGCGCACGCAGCGGAGACGGACCTGCTCGTCTGGGACCTCACAGACGAGCGCCTGGGTGTGTGGACCTGGCCGGAAGGTCAGGTCGCGACGCGCTCGGTCGAACTCGTAGCGTCCGGCATCGAGGAGCACCTCCGAGGTCGACGACTTGTCACCTTCGGGACGAATGAGCACTTCGCGCTCTGGTGCCGCGCCCTCGCATGGTTCCACGACACCGTGCGCGGCCTGAGCTTGCTCCCTAAAACCGTCCTGCTCGCCGTCCCCTGGGCGGAGACCTCGGACGACGGCAGCGCGGTGCCCCGGAGCTTCGGCGTCGCGCCGGCCGAGGCAAACGCCGCCTTCGAGCGGTACTACTCGGCGGCCCGGGACGCCGGCATCCGCGTCGTGGCGCCGCCTATCAAGGACGTCGTCGCGGACTCCCAGCACCGCTGGGGACCTGCGCCCTTCCACTACTCCCGCTGCACCTACGAAACCATCGCGTCGCTGCTCGAAGAGGTCGCGCCGCGCGCGTCCGGCAGCACCGAGAATTAAGGACCCCCATGAGCTCGAGCAGTCTCCAGCTGGCGTGCGTCGGCGCGCTGACAGTCGGTCTCGGCGGCGCCGGGGTCGGCCTCGTCACGGGAACGCTGGACGCCGTCGCCGCCGTCACGACCCTGGCCCTCCTCGCCGCACTCGCGTGCACGGCCCTTGCGCTGCGCAGCCTCCGCGCGCGCGTCGCCGTCGGTGAGCGCCGCTGGAGGGAGGCGGACAGTCGCCTGGCGGCGCTCGCGCAGGACATGCATGCGCTGCGCGACCGCACCGACCAGCTCATGCAGCAGTCGGACGGCGACCTTGACCGGTCCACGCTCCGGCGGCTGTCCACGGCGGTCGCCGTGCTTGACTCGGAGCTGCGCACCCAGGACCTGCCCGGCGCCCGCCTGCGACCGGCCGTGCTCGCGGGTCCGGACACGCTGCGCGTGGTCCAGCAGCTGCTTACGGACGGCGACCTGCTCGAGGCGGACCGGCTCGTTTCTGTGCAAGTAGCAGCCCTCACGGACCTCCGTCTGCAGGAGCTGCGCACCCTCGCCCGAGGGCTGCGGGACCGTGGCTATCTTCGACGTGCGCACGACTACTTTGCCGCGGCGGCGGCGCACGGCGACCCCCGTGACCAACGCACGCTCGCGCTGCGTGACAGCGAAAGGGCCGTGATGGAGGGGTCGTTTGTCCCGTCGCTCACCGTCCCCGTCAAAGTCGAGCGTGTAGCTGGCAGGGTCCTCCACGTCGTCGGCCGCGCGGTGCCGACCACGCAGTCCGGGTACACGCTCCGCACCCAGAGCACGGGACGCGCGCAGGCGGCGGAAGGGCTTGACCCCCACGTCTTTGTGCAACTCGGCATCACCGCGACGACGTCACGCGGAGGCGAAGTCGACGAGGTCGACGGCGTGACGTACCACCGATCTGTCGGCGACTCGATCTTCGATGTAGGTCACGCCGCGTGGTTGCAGGCCAATGCCGAGGCGCTGCTCGAGGTCGCCCGACGGGTACGCCCCTCGGTGCTGCACGCGCACTCCGATTTCTTCAACGCACTGATCGCCCGCGCCGTCGGAGACGCGACCGGCATTCCGGTGGTGTACGAGGCGCGAGGCTTCTGGGAGGAATCCTGGCTCTCGCGAACAGCGGACAAGTACGGCTGGACGGACACCGCCGCGGTCTTCGCGCGCTATGGCACGCCTGAGGCGTACGAATGGCGTCGTGAGCGCGAGGCCGACGCGCGTGCCGCAGCAGACCATGTGGTGACGCTCGCGCGCGTGATGTCCCGCCGCATCCTCGCTGCCGGCCTACCGGCGGACCGCCTCACCATCGTGCCGAACGCCGTGGACGGCGAGCTCTTCGCCGTCCCGTCCCGTGACGAGGCGCTGGCGGCGCAACTCGGCATCCCAGCGGGGGCGGTCGTCGTCGGTTGCGTCACCTCCGTGGTCGAGTACGAGGGGATCGAGGTGCTCCTCGAGGCTTTCGCACGCCTGGAGCAGTGCGGGCATCCAACCTGGCTCCTCGTCGTGGGCGACGGACCCGTCCTCGGGCATCTGCAGAAGCGCGCCGAGAGCCTGGCCCTGACCAACGTCACCTTCACCGGACGCGTGCCGCACGCCGACGTCCTGCGGTACTACAGCGTCATCGACGTCTTCGCGGTCCCCCGGCGTCCGGCCGACGTGTGCCGGCTCGTCACGCCGCTCAAGCCATTCGAGGCGTTCGCCACCGGTCGTGTCGTCGTCCTCTCCGACGTCGAAGCGCTGCAGGAGATCGCCGAGGACAGCGGGGCAGCAGCGCTGTTCCGCGCGGGCGACCCCGACGCGCTCGCGGAAACCCTGCGCGAGCTGGTCGAGGACCCGGACCGGCGTGAGGCACTGGCCCGCGCCGGTGCCAACTGGGTCCGTGCGGAACGATCGTGGACGGCTAACGCGCAGACCTACGCGGCCCTGTACAAGCAGCTGGAGAGCACTCGTGCCTGACCTTCGACCCATGCCCACGCTGGCGCACGCTCGTAGCGTGGCCGCGCGTCAGTCCTTCGGCCCGCACTTCGAGCGCCGGGCGACGGATGCCCGCGCCGTCGAGCTGCTCGCCCACCGCCGCATCCAACTCCACCCGCACGCGGAGTGGCAGCTTCCGACCGTTATGACGTGGACGGAGGACCCGTTCACCAGCCGGAACTGGGCCGCGCAACTGCACATGCTGCGGTGGCTCGAGCCCGCACGGCGTGCCGCACTAGCCGGTGACGAGACGGCCCGTGACCTCTGGGTGGAGCACGCACGGTCCTGGGTGGAGCACAACCCACCCGGCGGCTCCCCCTCCGCCTGGGCGTGGTCCGACATGGTCGACGCCGTGCGGGGGTTCGTGCTCGTCGCGGGACTCCTCGTCGTGGACGACCCGGGGTGGGTGTTCGACTCCCTCCACCAGCACGGGGAGTGGCTCGAAGACGAACGGCACCTCGGCCGCGCCAACCACGCGCTGCACCAACACGAGGCCCTGTTCGTCATCGGCACCGTGCTCGGCCAGGGCCAGTGGGTCGCGCTCGGACGCACGCGGCTGGAGGGACTGCTCGAGGAGAGCTACGACGAGCAGGGTGTGAACGCCGAAGGCAGTCCCGTTTACCACGACCTAAATTACCGGTGGTGGTCGCGAGCCCTCCGCCGGCTCGAGCTCGAGGGCGAACCCCCGCTCCCGCATTCCGAGCGCCTGGCCGCTGCCCCGCTCGCACTCGCGCACGCCACCCGGCCTGACGGGGAGTACGAAAGCATCGGCGACGGCGACGGCGGCCGACCCCGCGGCATCGACCACCCGGCGACGAAGTACGTGGCGTCCAACGGCGCTGACGGCGAGCCGCCCGCCGACCTCGTCGCGGTCTTCGACCGCGGCTACGTCTTCGGCCGCAGCGGCTGGGGCGAGACGGACCGCCGGTGCGTCGACGAGACCTTCTACTCGCTTTCGTTCGGGTCCGCGCGCCGGGTGCATGGACACCCGGACGGCGGGTCGCTGACGTACTTCGCCGGTGGGCGCCCGTGGCTCGTCGACCCCGGCAAGTACATCTACGGCGAGCACGCCATCCGTGACCTCGTGCTCAGCCGGGCATCGCACAACGTCGTGCACGTGCCGGGGCGCCGGTACGACCGGTCGAGCGTCGTGGCGCTCGTCGCGCGTGCAACCACGGCCGACACCGACCACTTCGTGCTCGAGGACCGCGGGTACACCGGCGTCCTCCTCCGCCGTAGTGTGACTTTCGACCGGCGCACCGAGGCGCTCGTCGTCGTGGACCACGTCGAAGCCGACGACGAGGTCGAGGCGCAGCAGCGCTGGCTCCTCGCTCCCGACGTCGACGTGACGCAGGAGGACGACGACTGTCTCGCGCTGACGTCTGCGCACAAGTCCACCCGCATGCATCTGCTGCCCGGGGGAGACGTCCTGCTCGTCCGCGGCCGGACGGACCCGCACGAGGGGTGGAAGGCCACGGGGTGGGGCAAAGCCGAGCCGGCGACGCAAGTGTCCGTGTCACGGCGTGGCCGACGTCTCGCGTTCGCCGCTGTCCTCGTGCCGCCGGCTCTCGCCTCGGCCGCGATCGAAGGCCTCGACGAGGCCACGCTCGACGCGCCGGGAGGCCTGCGCCTGGACCTGGGCGGCCGCGCGGTAGTGACGACACCGCCGTCGCGGCCAGAGCGCGATGCCGGTGCGGGCGCCGGGCGTGCTGACCCGGATGTGACACCTGGCGCCTCCGAACGCCTTGCGCTGGGCTCCGAGGTGTGGCCGGCAATGGCGGAGGCGAAGGGACGGGCGTGGTCGGCGACGGCTGACCAGTCCGTGCGCCTGCACGCCGCGGACGACCTCCGGCGACGCTTCGGCTCGCTCCTGCTCCACGATCGTGACCTGGGCATGCGCGCGGTGATCGCCGATCTCACGACGGCACCGCCGGACGACGAGAGCTGGGGGCGTCCGCCGTTGGTGGCGTGGTCCAGCGGCGAGGCTCGCCGTGTGCGCGACATGCCGCTGTCCTCGTACAAGGGGGTCCCACACTCGTTCGTACCTCCGCAGGAGCCGACGATCGTGACGCTCGACCTCGGTGCGCTCACGCTGCCGACCCTCTACTCTCCCGGGGATTCCCCGGTGCTGACGGTCCTCCTACACGGTGCGCTCGACCGCGCGAAGACGGCACTCCCCCGGTTCGAGCGGGTCCGCACCCACACGGCCTCCGGCGGACCGTTGCTCGCGATCGGCGACCCGACGCTCGACCTAGACCGCACGCTGCGACTCGGGTGGTACCTCGGGACAGAGTCGCTCGACCTGCCGATCACTCTCGCGGCGTGGGTGCGCAACGTGGCGGAAGGCTGCGGCGCGCGCGACATCGTGCTCGCCGGCGGCTCGGGTGGGGGGTTCGCGGCGATACACGTGGCCAGCCTGCTCGAGGGGTCCACGGTGTTCGCCGTGAACCCGCAGACCGACCTGAACGGCTACTTCCCCCGCCTCGTGCGGCCGGCTCTCGACGCGGTCTTCGGAACACGCTCCGCGCCCCGGCAGCGAACCGCCGTCCTCGAACGGATGCGGGCGAACGACGCGTCCTTCCGCCTCTTCTACGTCCAGAACACCGGGGACCGCGTGCACGTCGAGCGGCACCGTGACCCGTTCCTGCGCGGCCTGCGCGAGCACAGCCCGTCGGTCGACGTGCGCTCCGTCGAGATCGACTGCGGGCCGGGACACGTCGGGCCGAAGCCGGCCGAGTACGCCCGGCTCTGGCGCGAGTGCCTTGACATGCTCGACAGCAGCCTGTGAAGCCACCAAGTCTGTGAAGGAAGGCGACCTATGTCGAGCTCCCTAGGCCTGTTGGCCTACGTCCTTCGACGTCCCGAGTCATCGCACGTCACGCAGCAGCGCCTAAAGCACGCGGACGCGCACATGGACCGGATCGGGTTGTCCGAGCGTGCGCTCACGACGGGCGACACCATCAGCGGCCTCGTCACCTGGCGTACTCCGGGCACAGCCGTCGACTGGCGTAGCGGTGTCCAGCGCGCAACCGACGCGGTGGCCTGGGTGCACGTTCCCAGCTTGCAGGCAGGCGTCACCGACGCGGACGAAGGGGAACTCGCCGATGCGGTGCTCGACGGCGCGCTCGACGTGGCGCGTGTGGCGCCGCCCTTCGCCGCTGTGCGCTGGCGCCCTCGTTCCGTCGAGCTGCGGAACGACCTCTTCGGCCTCGTGCGCCTCTTCCACTTCTCAATGGCTGACGGTGACGTGTGGTCGACCCGGATGGGACTCGCTCACGTGTTCATGGGCGAGCGCCCTCACCGGAACCCGCAGGCGTGGGCCGGGATGGCAACAATCGGCTGGGCGCCCGGGGGCTCCACTCAGATCGGTGCCGGCCGACACCTACGAGGCGGCACACACGTCCGCGCCACGGCCGGCGACGGGGGCATCCGGGTGGACGAGCGCGCGCACTTCGCCGAGTGGCTGCAGGGCGTGCGTGGCGTTCCTGTGCCCCCCGACGAATCCGTCGTTGCCGACATGCGCACCGTCATGGCGTCCGCCCTCCGTTGGCCGGAGCCGCCACGAGCCGACCTGAGCGGAGGTAAGGACTCCCGCCTCATCGCGGCCGTGGGGGTGTCCAGTGGCGCGGTGCGCACGGTCAGGACCGTCAACAGCGACCACGGCGAGGTCGAGACGGCCCGGCGCCTCGTGTCGGCGTCGCCGTTCGCTGTCACGCACCTCGTCACCGAGAAACGGCCAGTGGAGACGACAGACGACAGGTGGCTCACACTGGTGTCGCAGCATGCTGCCTGGGAGGGCCGGTACCTGGCGAGCGCCGCCTATGGCGCGCGGCCGTTCACCGGCTTCCGCCCGTCTGCGCGGGCGTCGTTCAACGGGCTGGGAGGGGAGGTCCTGTCGGGTGGTGCCCTCTGGACGGGCGGATGGCGGGAGCGCATGCTCGAGGCCCCGGCGGCCCGGGCGTCTGAACGGCTGAAGCGCCTCGTGGGTGCGTCGCCGAGTACCACTCGGGATGCGCAGGAGCTCACGGTCGACCTCCTCAGCGGCGTAGCCGAGCAAGCGGCGAGCGCTGGCATCACCACAGCGGGCGGCGTACTCGACCTGGTGTACCTCCGGGACCGGATGCCGCACTGGGTGAACACTTTCGCTACCGGAGCAGTGATCTGTCCGCTCTTCGCGCCCTCCCTCCTCCCGCGCGGGGCGCACTCCGTCGGAGCCCCCATACCCGACGGCAGCCTGCACAGCCGATTCATCGCCGCAGCGGTGCCGTCCTGGGCCGGAATCCCCTTCTACAAGCCAACGGGACACCAACGCCTGTCCCGGCGCCGCGCTTGGGAGGAACCCGACTGGCCTGTCATGCGCGCCCGCCTCGCGGAGGCGACGGAGGAGTCGGCAGACGTCACGACCGCCCTCCTCGATGACGTCGACCGCGCGATCGACGAAGGGACCGCGGGCAAGGTCGTGGAGACGGCCGCCCATCGGGTCCTGTTCAGCTACGCGTTCGACGAGTATGTGCATCGTCTCGCACGGGAGTCCCATCGTGCCGCCGAGGCGATCGCCGAAGCCCGGCGGGTCACACCGCCGCGGGTGGGGTGACCAGGAGCGGCCCCTTGCCGACGGACGTGCGAGCAACGTCGGGGACGCGGCGGACACGGGTCGCGAACCCCTCAAGGTGCGACACCGCGCTCTCAACATCGGTCACGTGGACTGCCACCGCCGGCGCGAGCACGACGTCGACGTCCAACTCACCCGGACCGCGCTGAACAAACTGGAAGGCCCGCACACCTGGAAGGCCCGCCAACTTCTCGTAGAACCACGGTCCGAAGATCCGGGAAGTGCCCTCCGCGTCGATGACGACGTCACGCACCCGTCCCTCGACGCGGTCGAGCCGTGGACCTGCGCGGCCGCACGCGCACACGCCGGGCGCCCACCGCCCACGATCACCGGTGCGGTAGCGCAGCAGTGGGGCCGCCAGGTTCCCCAGGCCCGTGCCGACGATCTCACCAACAACTTCGGCCTCGGTGATGACGTGACCGTCGTCGTCGACGAGCTCGACGTAGCCGTACGTCTCGTCCACGTGGAGGCCCTCCTCCGCCGGGCACGTGACCGCGAGAGCCACGTGCTCCGTCTGGCCGTAGAGGTTCGCGTGCGGGACGCCGAAAGCACTGCGCAGAATCTCACGCTGGTAGGGAAGTAGGACTTCCGAGGAGGTCCCTGTGGCGCGCAACCCTGCCGGGGCGGGACGCCCTTCTCTCAGCATGAGCTCAGCGAGGAGCGCCAACGCCGACGGGTACCCACGCAGTAGTGCCGGCCTGTAGGCAACGAGCCGCTCGTGGTGCCGCCGGAGCACGTCGTCCGACAACTGCACGCCTCCCAGCCACAGGTCTCCGGTCGAATGAGGGACGTGCTCCTCACCCTCCGCACCCACCGGTCGGGCCACGAGCACGGCCACGGGATCGTCGACCGCAACCCCGAACTGCTGCCATGCGTTGCGGACGTGCGTGAGTTCCCTCCGGCCGTCCTCCCGGTCCCGAAGGAACGTCGCTGGCCGTCCCGTCGTACCTCCCGTGCGGACGGCCCGCAGCGACGTCGCGTCCACTCCGTCAGCGACGAGACGGGTGCCCGCCGCGTCCGCCTCCTCCCGGGTGAGGAGTGGCACGAGGTCCCAGCGTGGCGTCCCGTGCGACGAGATCGGTCCGAGTCGCTCGCGGTAATGCGGGACCTGCCGGACCGCGTGCGACAGCACTGCTGCCCGCCTCTCCTCGCTGTCCGGCGCACGCTCAGGGAACGTCACGGGGTGGGACCGCCCGGACGTGATGCGCCGGGTGATCGGCCCGTCTCCCGGAACGGGTGGTCGGGCACCCGTTGTGGAGGCACGGGCCCGAGCTGGAGCAGAACGACGAACGTGTGCCGACGCGTTGGCGCCGTCCGTCGGCCCAGCGACCACGCGGGCGTCAGTTCACGGTCATGGCGCGAACGCCATCCCTGGAGCTCCGGCTCCGTCTGGGCCGTCACGGGCACGATCCCACCATCGTCGGCGAAGGAGCGGATCCACAACCGTTCTCCGGTGGCCGGGTGCACGGCACGCACCGTCCCGGTGTTCGGGGCAGTGCGCACGACGAGCTCCCCCGGCAGCGTGAGCCATGACCGAAACACGTGCTCGGCGCCGTCCATGGCCTCGACGTCGTCGACGAGGAGCAGCCAGTGGCCGGGACGGGTGACCACGACGCGACGGTGCGCCCACCCCCCATGGTCCACCGTGGCCTCGAGCCGAGCATGGCCGTCGAGCACCTGGGCGCCGACGTCGCCCGCGCCGTACGGCGTTCGGCCGCGACGTACGTGGTCGCGACCGTCACAGTCGACCGTCGTGTGCGCACGGGTGGACTCGACGTACTGGCGTTCGGGCGTGCCGTAGTAGAAGCCCTGAAGTCGCAGCGGTGAGTCCCCCGCCAGTAAGTCCGCGTAACCGTAGCGGCCGGCGTCGACGAGCCACTCATGGCCACGGTCATGCCACACCACGACCGCGTCGTCCGCGTGCTTGTGCGCCCGCGAGTGGAACGCCGCCATGAGCGCGACGTACGCGCCGCCGTGGCCGGGCGCACCCGTGCGCGCGAACGCGTAGCCGCTCGCTGGGAACGCCGCCGCCACGAGCTGCTCGGAAGAGGCCCCACGGTCGGGCGCGCTCGCGTCCGCCAAACCCGCGCCGAGCTCGGCCGCGTCGACCTCGATCAGGGAGGTGTCGCCAAACTGGACGAGATGACCGTCGGGCTGCACCATCCACGTGAGCAGTGCGTCTGAGCGCGCGAGGCGGGCACGCAGCGTCGGGTCCGCGACCAGCCCGGACCGCTCCGCGCGCCGGAAGTCGCGGACCAACATTCGGTGGTACTCCGGGGAGTGCTCCGAGTGCCCACCGTCGTCAAGGAACTGCGTAGCCGCGACCTCCGCAAGCCGGTGACGTCCCTGGCGCTCCAGCGCGGCCATGCCGGGGAGCGGCCGCAACTCGCGGGCCAGTGAGAGTTGCCCGACCGCGGTATAGAAGCCGTGATTGTTGCGGGCATTGAACGCCTTCGCCTCGCCGAGCGCTTGCTGGTGCGCGAGCACGCCGCGGTAGAGGAGCTCCAGGCGCTCGTCGACGGGATCCCGACGCAGTGCCTCCCGCAGCAGCCACGCCAGTCGCGGCGCCCGCAGTGAGAGGGCCATGTCATACCACGCCATGGGCGCGCAGCCCGCGCGGGGAACGTGCCCGTCGACGTGCGCGGCAACCCAAGACGCCGCGCGGTCGAGGCACCACCCGATTAGTCCATCGTCCCGCGAGGTCGTCCACCCGCGGACCACCGGGTCGAGGAACGACCACGTGTGCAGGTAGAAGCCCCAACTGCGGTCCTGCATCGCGGCCGTGGCCCAGTTGATCGGAAGCGCCAGGTCGACCGGGGGAAATTCCGCGTGCTTCCATCCCTCCCTCATGACCGCGGAGGCGGAGGTCTCAGGGTGCTCGGCGAAGGTCTCCGGCCCTACAACGCGGGTCCGGCGGTCCTCGGTCTTCAGCAGACGGGCCCTCGCCACCGGCCACGTCAGGGGGCGCGGCGGTAGCAGCGTGCCGGCCGTCGGCGACGGGCTAGCCACGCCAGACACCACGCGTGTCGATCACCACCTTCTCGGCCAGCCCGAGCACCCGCTCGTCCGCCTCCTTGAACTGCGTGTGATCCACCAGTAGCAGCACGATGTCCGCCGCGTCGACCGCGTCGCGCAGCGACACAAGGTCCACGCGGTCCCGGGCCGACAGCTCGCGCGGAAGCGCCTCGATGTGCGGCTCGACCACGTCGATCTGCGCCTCCGGCAGCCGCTTGGCCAGTTCGGCCACGATCCGGCGCGCAGGCGACTCACGCAGGTCATCGATGTCGGGCTTGAACGCCAGACCGAGTGCAGCGATGCGCGGGGCGCGGAACCGCCTGGCCTTCTCGACGACCTTGCTGATCACGCGCTCCGGCTTGTCGTCGTTGACCTCCCGTGCGGTCCGGATGAGGCGGGCCTCGTCGGGCGCGGAGGACACGATGAACCACGGGTCGACGGCGATGCAGTGGCCGCCGACGCCGGGGCCGGGCTGCAGGATGTTGACGCGAGGGTGGTGGTTGGCCAGCTCGATGAGCTCCCACACGTCGATCGCGAGCTTGTCGGAGATCATCGACAGCTCGTTGGCGAAGGCGATGTTGACGTCGCGGAACGAGTTCTCGACCAGCTTGGCCATCTCCGCCGTCTTGGCGTCGGTCAGCATGATCTCGCCCTTGCAGAAGGTCGCGTAGAGGTCTCGCGCCTTCTCCGCCGCGACGCGCGTCAGGCCGCCGACGATGCGGTCATTGGTCACCAGCTCGACCATGACCCGGCCGGGAAGCACGCGCTCGGGGCAGTGTGCGAAGTGCACGACCGGCCGGCCGGCGCGGCCGTGCAGGCTGAGGTCGGGGCGGGCGGCGAGGATGCGGTCCGCCATGTGCTGCGTGGCGCCCGGGGGCGACGTGGACTCGAGGATCACGAGCTCGCCGCCCTGCAGCTGCGGGGCCAGCGCGTCGGCGGCGGCCTCGATGTAGGACAGGTCGGCGGCGTGGTCGTCCGCGAACGGCGTGGGCACGGCGACGACGAAGACGTCGGCCGGCGGCGTCTTCACGTCCGCGCGGAGCCGGCCCTGGGAGACGGCACCGGCGACGGAGATCTCCAGGTCGGGCTCGACGAACGGCACCTCACCGCGGTTCACCGCGTCGACGGTCGCCTGGTTCACGTCGACACCGATGACCTCGGCACCGTGCGTCGCCAGGATCGCCGCCGTCGGCAGCCCGATGTACCCCAGGCCGATGACCGCGACCACCGGACTCGTGCTGCTCCCGATCGGAGACATGCCCCCACCCCTCACACCATCGCGTGGTCGAGCGCCTGCCCGACCACCTGAACGTCGGCGCCGGCCAGGAGCTCGGCGTCGCTGACCGCCCACGTGTGCGCGGCGGGGTCGCCGCTGCGCACCTGGACGAAGTTGAAGCGGTCCGTGGCGTACACGGACGTGCCGGCGTCGACGACGCCGGCCAGGAACCCGGTGTCCTCGCCCCGCGGCACGGCGGGGAAGGGCACGGCGCGTGCCACGTCACGGCGGGCGACGATCGTCGGCCCCATGACGAAGTCGGTGAACGTGTGCTCGCGCTCGGGGAACCGCAGGGCGAGCAGCCCGGCGCCGCGCAGCTGCACGTAGTGCGCCTGCTTGCCGACGACGCCGGCACCGCTGTACTCCAGCGCGTGCACCTGGTCGGCCAGGTAGTGCGGACCGTAGACGTCGTCGTCGTCGACCTTGGCGACCACGGGGGCGTCCGCCACGGCGACGAGCCGGTTGAGGCACTCCCCCAGCGGCACGTCGTCGTCCGCCCGCAGCACCACGCTCGAGGCGATCCCTGCCTCCGCCGCCGCGCGGGCCAGCCCGTCGGCGTCCACGTCCCACCCGTGCGCCAGGAACGCGAGCTGCACGTCGACGTCCACCTGCGCACCGAGCGTCGCCAGGACGTGCGCGAGCTGCCCGGGGCGGTTGGACGAGACGAGCGCCGTCACCGTCGGCCGCGCGCCCGTCACCGTGTGCTCCCCCAGCCCCGCGGCGCGCAGCACGTCGTCGACGCGGTGCGCGTACGTGTGCCCGGCCCAGATGCGCCGCTGCCCGCGGTGCACCATGCGGTCGCGCACCTCGGCGTTGCGCACCAGCGCGCGCAGCATCACCTCGGCCTCGTCCCCGTCGGCGACCTGCACCACCTCGTCGCGCGGGAAGAGCGCGTCGATGGCCGGGCTCGGCGTCGACACCACCGGGGTGCCCGAGGCCGTGATCTCGAAGATCCGGCGCGCGCACATGCTCGGCGACGTGACGACGGTGTTGACGTTGAGGAAGACCTTGTACGCCCGGTACGCGCTGAGCATCGCCGGGTAGTCCAGGGAGCCGACGACGCGGGCGTCGAACGGCGCGGGGAACTGGTAGCGCTCGTCGCCGCCCAGCTGGCGGGAGAAGATCTCCAGCCCGGTGTCCATGCGGTCGGACGCGCGCAGCGCGGCACCCAGCAGCATCTGCAGCTGCTCGCGACGCTCGGCGTGCCGGTGGGCGAACCACATGCCGGCGAACGCGACGTCCCGCTCGTGGCGGCCGGGCCCCGGCCGCACCGGGTTGTGGATCGCGCTCTGCGCGGCGAACGGCAGCACGCCGACGCGGTCGTGGCCCAGCGCCGCGCGGTACCGGTCGACGGTCGCGACGTCGGTCGTCCAGACGTGGTCGAACAGCCGCGCGGCCTCGAGGAAGTCCTCGTGGTGGACCGGGTCCTCCTTGTTCCAGAAGACCGTCGCGATGCCCTGCTCACGGCACCAGGCCACCAGCTCGACGAACGCCCGCCGCGGGCCGTGGGGGCCGGTGAGGTGGTAGCGCCACGCCCCGCCGTTGCCCGCCCACGCCGACTCGACGAACAGCAGGTCGACCGGCTCGGCCTGCAGGCGCCGACGCCAGTCGTCCGGCGTCACCTCGACCTGCTGCCACTCGTAGCGCAGGGCCAGCCGCGAGAAGTCGTCGAGGACGACCGCCACCCGCAGGGCGTCGCGGCGCACGGGCGCCGGCGGCAGGTGCCACGCGGGGAACGTCAGGCGGCCGTCGGGCCGCGCGACCGCCCGCACACCGGGCCGGGCTCCCCCGGCGCGGACACGTCGGCGGTGCGTGCGCAGGGCGGTGGGTCCGCCGTGCCGCAGGTGCCACACGGCACGGCGCCACGCGTCGACGTCCACCTGGTCTCCCTGCTGAGGTCCTCGCGTGTGAGTCGTTTCACTCCGCCAGACCGGCCGACTGTAATCACAGATCCGCGGAGGTCACGACTGCTGGCAGCGGCGCCGTCCGGGCGTATCCGGGCACATCCGGCGATACCGCCCGGGGGATTTTGCTCAGGGCGCGTAGTCCGTCCCGTGCCGCGCAACGTAGCCACCCACGTCGTCGGCGCGCACCGCCGCCCCGAGCTCGGCCATCCGCGCGTCGTCGACCACGTTGACCGACGCCCCACCCCGGTTGCCGAACCCCGTGATGGGGGCCATGAGCCCGACCACGTCGTCGCGGCCGAACGTGCGCGCCAACGGGACCAGCCCTGCCACGTCCTGCGCCTCCAGCACCCCGGTGACCTTCACGTTGCCCACGACGTGCGGCAGGAGGGTGGCCAGGGCGACCGGGTCGTCGGCCAGCTCGCCGACCCTGGCGAGCATGCCCACCAGCGCCGCCCGCTGGCGTTCGGTGCGGTCGAGGTCGCCCAGCGGCAGCCGCTTGCGCTCGCGCACGTAGATCAGCCCGTCGGTGCCGCTCAGGGTGATCCGCCCCTCGGGGAAGTCGACGACGCGACCCGTGCTCTGCACGGTCACGGTGGAGTGGTGGCGGTTGTCGACCTCGAACCCGCCCAGCGCACGCGTCAGCGCGATGAAGCCCGCGAAGTTGGTCTGGACCGTGGCGTCGATCGGCGCCCCGCCCAGCAGACCCGACACCGTCTCCACGAGCGTCGGGGTGCCGCCCCGCGCGAAGGCGGCGTTGAGCTTGCCCTCGCCGACACCCGGGATGGGGACCCACATGTCCCGCGTGAACGAGATGAGGTACACCTGCGCACGGTCCGCCGGCAGGTGCACGAGCAGCACCGTGTCGGCGTTGCCGCCCAGGGACGCCGGGTCCCGGGAGTCCGTCCCGATGAGCAGCACGTTCAGCGGACCGGCCGGCAGCGGGTCCGCTGGCGTCGGACTCGGCGTCGGCGTCGGCGTCGGCGTCGGCGCGGGGGTGCTGCGCGCCGCCACCGTCGGCGCGGGCGTCGTCGGCTCCGGTGCCGGGCCGGTGCACGCCACCAGGCCCAGCGACACCACCACCGCCACCAGCGCGCGCAGGCGCCTCACTCGACGACCGGCGGCAGCACGTCGAGGGACCCCGCGTTGCCCTCGAGGTAGGCGCCGAGGGTGTCGGAGGCCACCGCGGCCATCAGCGGGTCGAGCGCCTCGCGGTCGAGCACGACGATGCTCTGCGCACCGTCGGGGCTGCGCCCCGTCCCCTCGAACGGCACCGTGAAGAACGTCATGTCGGTCGAGCCGAGGTTCTTGGCGCGGTCCTGCAGGTCCCGCATGACCCGCTCGTCCAGGCCGTCGTCCGTCGCCACGGACCGGCTGACCACGTCCAGGAACCGGGCCGACGTGACCGGGTTGTGCAGCGTCCCGTCGTTGCGCATCTTCGCCACGATGGCCCGCATCCACGCCTGCTGCCGCTGCACGCGGTCGAAGTCGCCGCGGGCCAGGGTCTTGCGCTCCCGGACGAACCGCAGCGCCTGCTCACCGGTGAGCAGCTGCTGCTTGCCGGCCGGCACCACCGTGCCGCCGACCTTCAGGTCGTTCGTGAGCGTCATCCGCACCCCACCGAGCGCGTCGGTGATCCGCACGAACGACTCGAAGTCCGTCACGACGAAGTGGTCGATACGCACGTTCGTCAGCTGCTCGATCGTCTGGATGAGGAGAGCGGGCCCGCCGTACGAGAAGGCGGCGTTGATCTTCGCCTGCCCACGGCCGGGGACGTCCACCCACGAGTCGCGCGGGAACGACATCAGGTACGCCGCGTCACGGGACGCCGGCAGGTGGACGAGCATGATCGTGTCCGTGCGCTGGGCTCCCGCCTGCCACTGGCCGGGGTCCCCGGCCGAGATCCGCGAGTCCGAGCCGAGCACCAGGATGTTCATCGCACCGTCGAGCGTCTCGGCCTCCCCCTCGTCGGGCGCGGCCGCCGCGGGCGCGGGGCGCGCGGGGAGCTCCGCGAACGGGTCGCCCACGCGCTCGACCTGCCCGGCGAGCCACTTCTGCACCCCCCAGGTGGCCGCGAAGGCACCCCCACCGAGCGCGAGCACGAGGACGAGGACGAGCACGAGCGCCCGGCGGTTGCGAGGACGGTCGGCAGCACGCGCGTGCGAGGAGGGGGACACGGTGACCGAGGATAGGTCGGTCGTCCGGGGACGTCTCGGCCGGTCAGGGCCGCACGGACCGGGAATCACCCGCCTCCGGGCCCGCCGGTTCACCCGCTCGTCGCGTGGCCGCCCGAGGGTCCGCTTGTAGCGTGAGCGGCTATGGAGACGCCCCCCGACGCCGGCGCCCGACCGCCGGGCACGACGGACGGGACCCCGCGGACCACCCCGTCGGTCGGCGTCCCCGTCGGTGACTACCGGTTCGCCTGGCCCGGGGTCACCCAACGGTCCACGCGTGACGCGGACGCCGCGCAGACGCAGACCGGCCGTGCCTCCACCGGGGGTCCGGGCCGCTCCGTGCGACGCCTGCCGGGACGCCGCTCCGCCGCCGTGGTCGGCGCGCTGGCCTGCAGCCTCGCCATCGCCGGGGTCACCGCCGCCTGGTCCGCGAACCGCACCCAGCAGTCCCCCGCGGCGCCCACGCCGGCCTCGACGACCGCGGACGCACCGGGCACCTCCGCCGCGGTCCTGGCCGCCGTCGAGAGCCTCGCGCAGGAGCGGGAGGCGACGTCCGCCGCGGTCGTGGAGGCCGAGCAGGTGTGGGCGTCGTCCGAGGGCCTGGTGGACGAGGCGCAGCGCGGGCGCCTGCGGACCGCGATCGACGCCGCCACCCGCGCGACGGGCGAGGCGGCGGGCACGCCACGCGAGCGCGCGGGCTCGATGACCCGGTCGTTGCGCACTGCACGTCTCGCGCTGGTCGCCGTCACGGCCACCGTCCGTAGCGCCCAGACCGCGACACCCACCGAACCGGCGCAGGAGCCCCCGGCACCCGACGTCGCCACCGGCGGCGGGCGGCCGGCGTCCGGCCCCGAGGGCGCGCCGACCGTCGAGGGCGGTTCGGAC
Source organism: Cellulomonas wangleii (assembly GCF_018388445.1). Lineage (NCBI taxonomy): Bacteria > Bacillati > Actinomycetota > Actinomycetes > Micrococcales > Cellulomonadaceae > Cellulomonas > Cellulomonas wangleii. Next base: position 808,641 of record NZ_CP074405.1, on the reverse strand, counting down.
CCCGCTGCGGGCACGCCGGGTGCTCCGCAGCCCCCGGCGACACACAGCCCGGAGCCGAGCGCTCCGGTCGAGCCGCCCCCGCAGACCCCGGGCCCCGAGACTCCGTCCGAGCCCACCCCGGGGACCGACCCGGGGACCGGCGGCCAGGACCCGGGGACCGGCGGCCAGGACCCCGGCACCGGCGATCCGGGCGTCCCGTCCGCCGGCGAGTGACCACCCACCCCAGCGCGGCACCACCGCGGACGCCCGACGCGCCGAGCACCGACGGACCCCGGCGGGCGACCGCTCTGCGACGGCTCCGCCGGGCCGCGACGACGGTCGTGACGGCCGCGCTCGGTGTCGCCCTGGCCGGCGTGCCGGTGCTCGTCGCCCCGCCCCAGGACCCCCCGGGCACCGCCGACGTCGTGGTCGTCCTCGGGCCGCCGCAGGCATGGCGGGTGGACTGGGCGCGCGAGCTCGTGGCCGACGGCCGGGCGGGCGCGATCCTGCTCTTCGCCGACGACCCGGCGGCCGTTCCCCTCTGCTCGCAGACGGCACCGGTCGCCGTCGTGTGCCACCGCCCCGACCCGTACACGACGCGCGGCGAGGCCAGGACGCTGCGCGCCGAGATGTCCGCGCGCGGCTGGCGGACCGCCACCGTCATCACCGCCGCACCGAACGTCCTGCGCGCCCGGTGGGTGGTGGGACGGTGCGTCGAGGACGGCGTGCAGGTGGTCGGCCGACGGGAGGACATCGGGCTGGACCGGTGGGTCATGCGCTACGCCTGGCAGGCGGGCGGGTTCGTCAAGGCCGCACTGCAGCGGGGGTGCTGACCAGCGCGCCGACCGCCGGGTCGCCGGCCACGGACCTGCCGCGGTCTACCATCGAACGGTGCCCCCGATCGTCAAGACGCTGCTGCGCCCGCAGCGCACACCCCCGCCGCCGATCGACGTCGATCTGGCCCGGGTGATGGGGGCGGGCACGGTCGTATGGGCCGGCGCCCTGGTCATCACCGGTGTGCTGTCGCTGCTGGACGTGGTGCCCACCTCGTGGGTGTTCGTGTGCGCCGCCGGAGTGCTGCTGGGGATCGTCGGGGTGCAGTGGGCACGGCGCAACGGGCGGCTGTCCGCCGACGGCACCGGCGCGATGATCCGCCCGGGCGACGAGGCGACCGCGCCGCCCACGGACGGCGCACCCACCGACCGCTGACGCAGGAACTCCGACGCAGCGCTCCTGACGCAGCTGTCCTGACGCAGCACCCTGACGTGACCTCAGCCCAGGAACACCTGGGCGCACAGCCACCCGCGCGCCCCCGCCGCGCACCCCACGCCGATCTGCGTGTACGCGGGGCGCAGGATGTTCTCGCGGTGCCCCGGCGACGCCATCCACCCCGCGACCGCGCCCTGCGCCGTCGGGTAGCCGAGCGACAGGTTCTCCCCCACCGTGCCCGCCGCGCACGCCTCGAGCACCGGGCCCAGCGGGTCGTGCTCGAACCGCCCCTGCGCCACCAGCAGCGCGGCACGGGCGGCGGCCTGCTCGGTGGCGCACGCCGAGGTGGCCAGTGCCGGCAGCCCGGCGGCGGTCCGCTCGGCCGAGGTGAGCGTGACGATCTCCGCCGCGAGGGCACCCGCGGCGTCGGCGGGTGCCGCGGGTGGCTGTGCGGCGGCCTGCGGCTGCGGGGAGGGTGAGGCGGGCGGTGCGGGCGGCGCCGGTGGCACGTCCGCGGCCCCGTCCGCGGGTGCGGGCGCCGTCTGCGGCACGGCGGAGCTGGTCAGGGGCGACGGCTCGGCGGGGGCGGGGTCGGCCGTCCGCTCACCGCCGCGCGACGCGACGTCCTGCACCCGGGAGGCGAGCCCGTCGCCCGGCGGCGCCGTGACGACCTCGCGGGTGGGGGCGTTCGCGCCGGGTGCGGCGGACAGGAGCACGGCCATCGCGACGACGAGGGTCCCCGCACTCCCGACCAGACGCACCCGGCGACGTCGGCGCGCCCGGCGGTCCTGCCAGCGGCGGATGTCGCGGCGGTGGACGGCGGGCACACCCGGACGTTACCCGCTAGTGACCTGAATCGGTAGTTGCTCCTGCTTCGGGCGTTTCACCCGATCACGAGGTCGAGGGCCGCGTCGCCGTCGTCCGGGTCCCCCAGCAGCGCCGCCACGGCACCACGGGACGCCCACCGGCCCGTCGCCCACGCCAGCGCGGCCGCCAGGCCCGCCACGTGCACGGCGTGCATCCGGGCGTCGGCGCCCGCACCCTGCACCCACCAGTCCACGGGCTCGCCGCCGATGCGCAGGTCGTCGTGCCGCCACCACACCGTGGGGGCGTCGGGCAGCAGCGCGAGCAACGCGTCCGGCACCTCCTCCGGGTCGCCGCCGCCGACGTCGGCGTCCGTGCCGTCCGACGCGAGCGGCAGGTCCAGCAGGTCCGCGACCGTCCGGGCGGCACCGGCGTCACTCCCGTCGGCTCCCGGCACGGGCACCACGGGGACGTCGGACGTCGCGCGCTGCCACCACCGGGGATCGTCGGCCACCGCGGCGTCGTCCACCACCTGCGCGACGCCCGGCCCCACCAGCGCGACGACCGTCGCCGGGGGCTCCTGCGGCCCCGCACCGCGGGCCCACGCCCGCCACACGTGCCCCGCGACGTCCAGCGGCACCCGCGTGCCCACCGGCCCCAGCCGCTCCAGCAGCACCGCCCACCGGTCCGGCGGCACCTCGGCCAGCGACCCGATCCCGCCCAGGGCCCGCAGCACCGTCGCGTCCAGCCCGTGCAGCAGGTCAGGCGCCGGCGGCACCAGCGCCGCGGGCAGGCCGCGCGCACCCGGCAGGGCGAACACCTCCGGCACCGGCAGGTCGGCCCGCGTGCGCAACCACCACGCCGTGTACGACGGGCCGGTGGCCGCCGCACCCTCGCCGCGCACCGGCGTCACCAGCGCCGCCCGCAGCGCCGGGGTGCCGGCCACGTGGGCCAGCAGCGCCGGCCAGCACGCGTCGTCCACGGCGTCCAGGTCGGCGACGGCCGCCACGTCGCCGCAGTACGTGCCCGGCCCCAGCACGTCGGCCAGGTCGGCCACGTACTGCTCCCAGCCGTCCAGCGAGGCCGCAGCCAGCGCCGCCGGGTCGTCGCCGTCGTCGTCCGCCACGCCCGCGACGACGTCCGGCACGGTCGTCACCACCAGGTCGTCCCGCACGCCCACGGCCGCCAGGACGTCCCGGCCCCACCGCTCCACCGCGTCCGCGGCCACGGGCGCGAGCACCCGGTCGTCCAGCAGCCGCGCCGCCGCGCCGCCCGGCAGCACCAGGCCGTGCGCGGGCGCCGGCTCGCCGTCCGCCGCGTCGAGCGTCAGCAGCCCCAGCCACACCGCCGCGTCCGGCGGCACCGCCCCGGCCGCCGCCACCACGTCCAGCACCGCGGCGGTCACCTCGTCCGCGTGCTCCAGGTCGTCGTCGTCCGCCTGCCCCAGCACCGCCGCTCTCAGCGCCGGGTGCGCCAGCAGCCCGGCCGCGTCGAGGCGCTGCGCACCCAGCCGCGCCAGCAGCGGACGCACCACCGCCGGGTCCGCGACGCGCAGGCCCCACGACCGCAGCGCGTCGAGCGTCGCCGGCGCCAGCCCCGCCACGTCGTCGTCCAACAGCACGACGCCCCGCGGCCCGCGCACCACGCGCCCGTCGACCAGCGGCACCGGCAGCGCCGCCAGACCCTCGCGCGCGGTCGCGTCCTGCGCCGCCGCGTCGAGCGCGTCGTACAGGGCGATCCAGTCGACGTCACCGCCGGTCGGCAGCTCGTCGACCACCTCGGCCAGCGTGCGCTCCTCGACGCCCAGCGCGCGCAGCGCCGCCGTCCCGGACGGCGGCACCCGCACCAGCCCTGCGACCACGGCACCGAGCGCCGTGACGGCAGGGCCGTCCGACAGGTCCCGCACCACCGTCGCCCGCAGCGGCGGCACCAGGTCGTCGTCCGGCGACGCGGGCACCAGCAGCGGCGTGCGGACCAGCGCCGCCAGCGCGTGCTCGCGCAGCGCCGCGTCGATCGCACCCGCGGCCAGGCCCGTGGGCACCAGCGCCGCCGCGTCCTGCCCGGCGGCCGCCAGCCGGCCCACCAGCTCGGCGTACGCCTCGCCCGCGCGGGCCAGCACCTCGTCCGTCAGCGGCCCGGGCACCACGTGGCGGCGCGACGGGTCCAGCGGCAGCGTCGCCACCAGCACCGCCGGCAGGGAGCACGGCTCGTCGGTGGGCGTGGGCGCGTGCACCACCCGCGGCACCGTGCCGCCCGGCGCGTCCTCGGGGACGCGGGGCAGCGCCCACGTCACCCGCCACGCGCGTGCCGTGCGCTGCTCGACCGGACGGTCCGCGACGACGCCCAGCGGCACCTCGCCCCCCGCCGTCAGGACGTCCCAGCGGTCGTGCACGTCGGCCAGGCGGCGTGGCCACTCCCCCTCGACGTCGACCAGGACCTCCACGAGCCCCGGCAGCGCCAGCAGCAGCAGGTCGTCCACGTCGGACAGCAGGGACCGCACCTCGTCCAGGGCGGGCGCGTCCCGCAGCTCGAGGACCACCGCGGTGTCGTACCCCGACGGCGGGCGGCCCTCGGTCGGCCACGGCAGGCGCAGCGCCGGCAGGGACCCGTCACGGCGACGCACCTCGTCCGCCAGCGCGGCCCGGCCCTGCGCGGCCTCCTGCGCGGCCGTCCGCCCGACGGCCTCCCGCGTGTCCGCGAGCGAGAACCGCACCGCACCGGACGTCGAGCAGACCGTCACCTCGTCCGCGACGGCCCGCACCGCCGCGAAGCCGACACCGAAGCGCCCGACCGTGCCCGCGCCGGCGTCCCGCTTGGCCGACGCCCGCAACGACGCCATCGACGCGACCCCCGCCGCGTCCAGGGGTGAGCCGGTGTTCGCGGCCACCAGCACGGCCGTGCCCTCGTCCGTCGTCGCCACGCGCAGCAGCAGCCGCCCCGCGACGCCCGCCCGCGTCGCTGCGTCCGCGGCGTTCTGCGCGAGCTCGACCAGCACCCGGTCGCGGTAGTACCCGCGGGCGTGGTCCTCCTCGGTGTTCGCGTCCTCCCGCAACCGCGTCGGGGACGCCCGCCACGCCTCCAGCACCGCGCCGCGCAGGGCGTCGGTTCCGAAGACGTCGACGGTCACGACCCGTCGGCGGGTCGCGCGTCGGCGTCCGTGTCCGGGGCGACCTCGGTGTCGGGGACGACCTCGGTGTCGGGGACGACCTCGGTGTCCGGGGCGACCTCGGTGTCGGGGAGGACCTCGGTGACGACGACCTCGTCGAGGACGGCGACAGGCTCGGCCTCGGCAGCACCGTCGTTCCCGGCGACCGGGTCGCTCTCCGCTGCCGGCTCGGCCTCGATCACCGGCTCGGCCTCCGCGACCGGCTCGGCCTCCGCGACCGGCTCGGCCTCGGCGACGGGCTCGGCCTCGGCGACGGGCTCGGGCGCGTCCGCGGCGGTGTCGACGGCCGCGGACGGCCGCCGGCGGGCGGGCAGCTCGAGCACGTCGACCGCGTTCTCGTCGAGCAGCGGGTCCGCCGCGGGCCACTCGGTGGGCGCGGGGTCCACGTCGGTCTGCGAGTGGGCGCCGCAGCCGTGGTCCAGGCTGACGACCTTGCCGTCGTCCGGCGACCACTCGTTGGCGCACACCGCGAACAGCGTGCCCAGCGACCCCTGCAGCGGGACGAGGAACCCGCACGACCCGCACGCGCCGGCCGACGCGACCGACCCGGGCGTCGCCGGGCCGCGCGACCCGCGGTACCAGCGCTCGGCGGCCTCGGAGATGCCCAGCGGCGACAGCACCCGCACGCGGGCCAGCGCCAGCTCGTCGATCGCGACCTCGTCGACCTCGGGGTCGCCCGTGGGCGTGAAGCCAGGCTCCAGACGCGGGTCGTCGGGACGGAAGGGCAGCACGTCGCCCGGGCCGATGTCACCCGGGCGCAGCCGCTCGGACCACGGCAGCCACGGGCGCGCCAGGACCGCGTCGTCGCCGGGCAGCAGCTCCGCCTCGCAGACCGTGGCCGTCCGCCCGCGCGGCACCCGCGCGACCGTGACGGTCCAGGCCCAGCCGCGGTACCCGCGCGCGGTGCAGGCGAACCGGTGGGACACCAGCCGCTCCGCCTCCCGCACGGCACCGAGGTACTCGCCGACGTCCTGGGGCTCCTCCGCGATCTCGACCGCGACCTGGCGCGCGAGGTCGACGGCGCGCTCCAGCACGGCGTCCTTGACGGCTGCCACGCTCAGGCCTCGAGCTTGTCGGCCACGCCACGCAGCAGCGTGGCGAACTGCGCGGCACGCTGACCCTCGGGGTAGCGGCCGCGGCGCAGGTCGTTGCCGACCTTGTCGAGCACCTTGATGAGGTCCTCGACCACCACGGCCATCTCGTCCGCCGGGGGGCGCTTCGCCTTGACCACCGAGGGCACCGGGTCCAGGACGGTCACGGACAGGGCCTGCGGTCCGCGACGGCCGTCGGCCACGCCGAACTCGACCTTGGTGCCCGGCTTGGGGGCCGTGACCCCCACGGGCAGCGCGGAGGCGTGCAGGAAGACCTCACCGCCGTCGTCGCCTGCGATGAAGCCGAATCCACGCTCGGTGTCGAACCACTTGACCTTGCCGGTGGGCACTTCCGCTCCTTCAGCGCCGGACACATCCGCGAGCACTCCCGCAGACCGTCACCAGGCTACCGGGCCGGGCCCGGGTTCACGCTCCGCGGACCGCCCCGGACCCCCCGTGACGTGCGCTCGTGCGGGTGAACCCGCAGCACGGGCACGCCCGCGGTCGCTAGGGTCACCGCCGAACGGGAGGAGCACGACATGACGGACAGCCCCTTCGGCCTCTGGACCCAGGAGTCCGACCACGCCCAGTCCCGCCGGATCAGCGAGCTCACGGGCGAGCTCGAGAGTCTCCACCGCTCGCTGCAGGTGCAGAACCGCACGGCGTCGGCCCTGCGCAGCGACCTGGCGTCGCTGCGCGGGTCGATCGAGACGCGGCTGACCAGGCTGTCCGAGGCCTTCGACGCGTTCGTCGAGCTGAGCTCGCTGCGCGACCAGCTCTCGTTGGTGGCCGGCCCGGCGCTGGTGCGGCAGGCGGCGCGCGCCCGACTCGTCGCGCTCGGCACCCCGGCCGGCGGCGACGGACCCGTCCTGGACGTCAGCGGCGCGCCCGCCGCGCCGGGCTACTGGCTCGCGGACGCGGTGGCCGCCCTCGGCCCCGACGACGAGGGCGCCGCTCAGCGCGCCGCCGCGATCGACCTGCGCCGCACCGCCACGTTCCTCACGGTGGCCGGCGCCGCCTGCGGGCGCGCCGACCTGGTGGCCCGGTGGGCACCCGACGCCCTGGGCACCCTCGACGCCACCCGCCCGGTGACCCGGGCCCAGCGCGTGCTGTGGCTGGCCGCCGCCGAGGGCCGGCTGGGGCCCGCCGCCCGGACCGCGCTGGTCGAGCGGCTGACGGCTGCCGTCGCGGACGTCCCGGACGCGACGGCCGAGGAGGCGGTCGCGGCGTGGACCGAGCAGCTCAAGGGCGCGCCCTACCGCGGGTCGAGCGTCGCCGGCGCCCCCGAGGTCGCGGAGGTGCGGCGGGGGGCCGACGGGCTGGGCCGGCTGCAGGAGCTCATGACCCCGCCGCCCGCCGCCGGCACGGACGCCGCCGGGGACGCCCCCGCGGACGACTCGGGACCCGACCCCCTCGTGACCGAGCTGGTCGACGTGCTGCGCGCGCTGATCGACGAGGGCGCGGAGCAGGAGTCGCACCTCATGGCCCGGGTGGCCGAGCTGGAGGCCGTCGTGACCGGGCGGGAGGCCCCCGGCCCGCCGTGGGACGCCGCCGCCGACGACCTGCTCGCGCTGCTGCGCGCCGACGCGCTCGAGCGTCGGGACCCGGTGGGCGACGTGGCCCGGGCCGCGTGCGCGCCGTGGGTCCTGCGGGCCGCCGACCGGCTGCTCGCCACCGCCGAGGTCCCCGCGCCGGAGGTGCTCGAGGCGACGGCCGCCGGCCTGACGCTGCGCGCCCGCGCGGGCCGGGCCGAGGTCGAGGGCACCGCGCAGGCCCTGGCCCGCGCGTCCACCCCGCCGCAGCCGGTCACGCCCCGCAGCACCCGGCTGACGGCCGGCCTGGCGGCCGGTACGGCGCTGCTGTGGGTCATGACCGCAGTGACCCGCGGCGACGCGCAGTGGCTGCTGGTCGTGAGCGCGTTCGCGCTCACGATCACCGTCGGTGCGCGCGGCATGCTTCACGCCGTCGGCCGGCGGAACGAGGCGGAGCGTGCCGCGCGCGCCGTCGCCGCCGTCCGGCGGGAGGCCGACCGCCTGCTGGCCCGCGTCGAGAGCGTCGCGGCCGAGATCGCGCGCCACCGGCACAGCGCCCAGGAGTCGCACGCACAGGTGCGTGCCGGGCTCACCACCACCCCGGGCGGCACGGCGACGACGCCCGGTCCGGCGCCCTACGGCGACCCGGACGGCGCACCCGTCGCCGGCCCCGGGGATGCCCTGCCGCCGGCCACCGCCGTCGGTGTGCGCGTCGGTGAGGCGTCGGACGTCGTGGACGGCGCCTGACGTGCGTGTCAGGACCGGCTGGTAGACCGGGGGCGTGGACCACGACCGGGCGCGCGCGCTGCTGCTGGAGCTGCGGCGCGACGCCGTCGCACGACTGTCGGGGCTGGGTGACGCCCACCAGGACGTCGTCGACGCCGCCCGCGGCGCCAACGTGGACGACGAGCACGACCCGGAGGGCGCGACGATCGCGTTCGAGCGCGCCCAGCTGGAGGCGCTCGCCGACGGTGCGCACCGCCGCCTCGCGGAGGTCGACGCAGCCCTGGGCCGGCTGGCCGACGGCACGTACGGGACGTGCGCGGTGGGCGGGGAGCCCATCGACGACGCCCGCCTCGAGGCGCGGCCCACGGCGACGACCTGCGTCGCGCACACCTGACGGGTCAGCTGCCCTCGGCCAGCCGGTCGAGGGCGAGCGCGGCCAGCACGGCGGACCCCGCCACCAGGGCCTCGTCGTCGAAGCGGGCGCGCGGCGAGTGGTTGTACGGCGCGGTGCGGAAGTCCTCGCCCGGGGGCGTCGCGCCCACGAACACGAACGCGCCCGGCACCTGCTGCAGCACGTACGAGAAGTCCTCGGCGCCGGGCACCGGCGCGGGTGCGTCCTGCCAGGCGTCCGCACCGAGCACGTCGTGCGTGACCCGGCGGGCGCGCGCCACCTCGTCCGCGTCGTTGGCGGTCACCGGGTAGCCCCGCTCGTACTCGACGGTCGCACGCATGCCGTGCGCCGCCGCGACGTGCTCGCACAGCCGCGCGACGCGCTCCGGCACCGCCGCGTGCGTCGCCGCGCTGAACGTGCGGACCGTCGCCTCGAGGTGGGCCACGTCCGGGATGATGTTGTCCTTGGTGCCCGCCTCGACCCGGCCGACCGTCAGCACCACCGGGTCGAACACGTCGAACTGCCGCGTGACCATGGTCTGCAGGGCCAGCACCATCTCGGCTGCGACCGGCACCGGGTCCGCCGCCAGGTACGGCTTGGAGCCGTGCCCGCCGCGCCCCTGCACCGTGACGCGCACCGTGTCCGACGCCGCCATGAACGTCCCGGGCCGCGACGCGACCACGCCCAGCGGCAGCGTCGAGGCCATGACGTGCACGCCGTACGCCGCGACGACGGGCGTACCCGCCGCGTCCAGCACGCCCTCCTCGAGCATGAGGCGCGCCCCGTGCTCACCCTCCTCGCCCGGCTGGAACATCAGGACGACCGACCCGGCGATCTGCTCCCGCCGCGCCGCGAGCAGCCGCGCGGCGCCGACCAGGCCCGCGACGTGCAGGTCGTGCCCGCACGCGTGCATCACGCCCGGGTGCTGGGAGGTGAACGGCTCCCCCGACTCCTCGGTGACCGGCAGCGCGTCCATGTCGCCCCGCAGCAGCACCGCCGGGCCCGGCCGCGCCCCGCGCAGCACCGCGGTGACGGAGGACAGGGCCCGCCCGGTCGACACCTCGAGGTCCAGGTCGGCGAGCGCGTCGAGGACCAGACCCTGCGTGAGCGGCAGGTCGAGCCCGCGCTCCGGCACCCGGTGCAGCGCGTGCCGCAGCGCGGCGGTGCGCGGCAGCTCACGGCGCGCGTCGTCGCGCAGGGCCGCAAGGGCGACGGCGGGGTGCTCGTCCGGGGTCGTGGTCTCGTCCAGCGCCATGCGGTCACCCTGCCACAGGCAGGCCGCTGCCCTCCCGGGGTCGCGCACCGTCCGCCCGACGGCCGGACCGGGGTCACCATGGCCGGCCGACGCCTCACCCGACCCGCCGCCCCACGTATCGTGGTGCGGATGGCCACGTTCACCGGGTACCTGCGCGCACGCAGCGACGACGAGCTCGTCGCGCTGCTCGTGCGTCGGCCCGACCTGGCCACCCCGCACCCCGCGACCCTCGCGTCGCTGGCCGCGCGGGCCACCAGCCGGTCCAGCCTGGACCGGGCGCTGACCTGGGTGGACGCGCTGGTCCTGCAGGTCCTCGAGTCCGTCGTCGTGCTGACCTCGACGGTCGGGCCGCCCACGCCCGCGCAGGTGCAGGCGGCGGTCGGCGCGGGAGTGGACGACGCACCCCATGTGGCACGTGCGGTCCAGGACGCGGTCGCGCTCGCGCTGCTGTGGCCCGACGACGACGGCACCCTGCACGCCACGCCCGGTGTGACCGACGCGCTGGGCGCGGCCGTCGCGGGCCTCGCACCGCCGGGCGCCGGTGACGACGACGAGACGGGCGACTCCCTGCCCGACCTCGTCGACGCCCCGCCCGGTGCGGCGTCCGTGCTGGACGCGCTGACGTGGGGCCCGGCCGTGGGACTGGTCCCGCCGCCGGGCACCGCAGCCGCGGACGCCGTGTCGTGGCTGGTCGGGCACGGGCTGCTGACCCGCGCCGACGAGCGTCACGTGCTGCTGCCGCGCCGGGTCGCGCTCGCGCTGCGCGCCGGGCGGACCCACCGCGCACCGGCCCTGGCCCCCGCGTTCGTCGACGCCCCGGTCCGCGACGCCGGCGTGGTGGCCGCCGAGTCCGCGCGCGCCGCGGAGCAGACCGTGCGCCTGGTGCGTCAGCTGCTGACCCGGTGGGAGCAGTCCCCGCCCGGCGTGCTGCGCGCCGGCGGCCTGGGGGCCCGCGACCTGCGCCGCACGGCCCAGGCGCTCGACGTCGACGACGCGCACGCCGCGTGGCTCGTCGAGACCGCGGCGACCGCGGGCCTGCTGGCCGACGACGGCGAGGAGAGCCCGTCGTTCGTCCCGACCCTGGAGGCCGACGTGTGGGCCGCGCAGGACGTCGCGCCCCGCTGGGCGACGCTCGCGCGGGCGTGGCTGACGTCGGCGCGCACCCCGTGGCTGGTCGGCGAGCGGGACGACCGCGGCACCCGGCGCGCCGCCCTCGACCCCGAGCTGACGCGGCCGTGGGTGCCGCGGCTGCGGCGCGCCGTGCTGGACGTGCTCGCGTCGGCGCCGCGCGGTGCGGCCCTGACCGCGGACGACGTCCACGAGGCGCTGCGCTGGCGCTCGCCGCGGTCGGTGCCGCCGCTGTCCGCGATCGAGGCAGTGCTGGTCGAGGCCGGGCGGCTCGGCGTGCTGGGCGCCGGTGCGCTCGCGTCGGCCGGCCGCGCGCTCCTGGCCGACGACGACGCGGGCGCGGCCCTCGCGGCGGACCTGCCCGCCCCGGTCGACGAGATCCTGCTGCAGGGCGACCTCACGGGCGTGGTGCCCGGGCGGCCGGGGCCCGACCTGGAGGACCTGCTGGAGCTCGCCGCCGAGGTGGAGTCGCGGGGTGGTGCCGTGACCGTGCGGTTCACCGCCGACTCCGTGCTGCGCGCGCTCGACGCGGGCACCACGGCCGACGACCTGCTGACGCGGCTCGGGGCCGCCGCGCGCGGCCGCGTGCCGCAGCCCCTGGAGTACCTGGTGCGGGACGTGGCCCGCCGCCACGGGCGGCTGCGGGCCGGTGCGGCGTCGTCGTACGTGCGGGCCGACGACCCCGCGCTGCTGGCGGGCCTGGTCGACGACCCGCGCCTGGCGTCCTTGCGGCCGCGTCTGCTGGCCCCGACGGTGCTGGTGGCCGACGCGTCACCGGCCGAGCTGCTGGACGCCCTGCGGGCGCGCGGCCTGGCGCCCGTCGCCGAGGACGCCCGCGGTGCCGTGGTCCACGCCGTCGCCCCCGAACGGCGGGTGCGGGCACGCCCCCGCCGGACCGCGCCGGTGCACGAGCGACCGCTGCCGGAGCGCGCCGCGTCGGTCGTCGCGACCCTGCGCCGCGGTGACCCCCCGGCGCCGGTCACCGCCGGGCGGGCGACGGACCCGTCGGGGGTGCCCGTGGGTGCCGCTGACGGGGCCGTCGCCCTCAGCAGCGGTCGCCGCGGTCCGTCGTCCGACCCGACCGCACCCTCCGCACGGCGCCCCGCCGGCGGAACACCGGAGCCCGGTGACGCGTTGGTGGTGCTCCGTGAGGCCGCGCAGGCGCGGACGGCCGTGTGGGTCGAGATCGTCGGCCCCGACGGGCGCGCCGACCGGCGGCTCGTGCGGCCGCTGAAGGTCGAGGGCGGCCGGCTGCGCGCGCTGGACCCGCGCCGCGAGGCCGAGCTGACCGTCGCCGTCCACCGCATCGCCGACGTCACCCACGCGACCGACTGACCCGCACGCCTGCCCCCGACCCCCCGGAGAAGCCAGTGCCCGACGGCCCGCTCATCGTCCAGTCCGACAAGACCCTCCTGCTGGAGGTCGACCACGACCAGGCCGACGCGTGCCGCCGCGCCATCGCCCCGTTCGCCGAGCTCGAGCGCGCGCCCGAGCACGTCCACACCTACCGGCTGACGCCGCTGGGCCTGTGGAACGCACGCGCCGCCGGGCACGACGCCGAGCAGGTCGTCGACACGCTGCTGGAATACAGCCGGTACCCGGTGCCGCACGCGCTGCTGGTCGACGTCGCCGAGACCATGTCCCGGTACGGGCGGCTGCAGCTGGTCCAGGACCCGGTGCACGGGCTGGTGCTGCACGCGCTCGACGCGGCCGTCCTCGCCGAGGTCATGAAGTCGCGGCGCACCGCCGGACTGCTCGGCGAGCGGATCGACAGCACCGACGTGATCGTGCACCCGTCCGAACGGGGCAACATCAAGCAGGTGCTGGTCAAGCTCGGCTGGCCCGCGGAGGACCTCGCCGGGTACGTGAACGGCGAGGCCCACGAGATCGACCTCCTGGAGGACGGCTGGTCGCTGCGGCCGTACCAGAAGCAGGCCGTCGACGGCTTCTTCCACGGCGGGTCGGGCGTCGTGGTGCTGCCCTGCGGCGCCGGCAAGACGCTGGTCGGCGCGGGCGCGATGGCACGGTCGTCGACCACCACGCTGATCCTGGTGACCAACACCGTGTCCGCGCGGCAGTGGCGCGACGAGCTGGTGAAGCGCACGACGCTCACCGAGGACGAGATCGGCGAGTACTCCGGCACACGCAAGGAGGTCCGCCCCGTCACCATCGCGACGTACCAGGTGCTGACGACGAAGCGGAAGGGCGTGTACACGCACCTCGAGCTGCTCGACGCCCGCGACTGGGGCCTCATCGTCTACGACGAGGTGCACCTGCTGCCCGCGCCGATCTTCCGCATGACCGCGAACCTGCAGGCGCGCCGCCGCCTGGGGCTGACCGCGACGCTCGTGCGCGAGGACGGCCGCGAGGACGAGGTGTTCTCCCTGATCGGCCCCAAGCGGTTCGACGCACCGTGGAAGGACATCGAGTCGCAGGGGTACATCGCGCCCGCCGAGTGCGTCGAGGTGCGTCTGACGCTGCCCGACCACGAGCGCATGGCGTACGCGACGTCGGAGCCGGAGGACCGGTACCGCCTGGCGGCGACCGCGTCCGGCAAGAACCGCGTCGTGGACTCCCTGGTGGCGAAGCACGCGGGCGAGCAGACCCTGGTGATCGGCCAGTACCTCGACCAGCTCCACGAGCTGGCGGAGCACCTGGGCGCGGACCTCATCACCGGCGAGACGACCGTGCGCGAGCGGCAGCGGCTGTTCGACGCGTTCCGCACCGGGGAGATCACCACGCTCGTGGTCTCGAAGGTCGCGAACTTCTCCATCGACCTGCCGGAGGCGTCCGTCGCCATCCAGGTCTCCGGGTCGTTCGGGTCCCGCCAGGAGGAGGCCCAGCGCCTGGGCCGCATCATGCGCCCGAAGGCCGACGGCAAGACCGCGCACTTCTACACGGTCGTGGCCCGCGACACCGTCGACCAGGAGTTCGCCGCCCACCGGCAGCGGTTCCTGGCGGAGCAGGGGTACGCCTACACGATCGTCGACGCCGAGGACCTGGGCGTAGCCCGGTGAACCGTGGGGGCGCGCGCAGCCGCACCCGCGGGGCACCGGGCGCAGCCCGGGGCCGACCACAAGCACCGGGACCTGGGCGTAGCCCGGTGAACCGTGGGGGCGCGCGCAGCCGCACCCGCGGGGCACCGGGCGCAGCCCAGGGCCGACCACAGGCACCGGGACCTGGGCGTAGCCCGGTGAACCGTGGGGGCGCGCGCAGCCGCACCCTGTCCGCATGACCGCACGTCCGCACGAACAGGAACCGATGACCCTCCTCCAGCTGACCCCCGACCTGCTCCCGACCGCGCTGCCGAGCGGCTGGCGCGCGCACGTCCCCGGGCCCGACGACGTCCCCGACCTGCACGCGCTGCGGGCCCGGCACGAGGTCGTGGCACGGGGTGCGCGGACGGCCGGGGCGGACGCGACGCAGGCCGAGGTCACGGGCGACGGCGCCGGGACGCGGGTGCACGTGGTGGTGCGCGACACCACGGGTGCCGCCCGCGGGTGGGCGACGGTGACCGACCGTGCGGCCGGGCGCGTGCTGGTCGCGGTCGTGGTCGACCCGGACCTCGACGACGCCACGGGTGACGAGGTGGCGGCGGCCCTCTTCGCCTGGGCGGAGGCCGCCGGGCTCGCGCTGGCCCGCGCACGCGGGCTCACCCGCACCCAGCTGGACAGCGGTGCCTTCGACGCGGACCCCCGCCAGCAGCGTCGCCTCGTGGCCGCGGGGTACGCCCGGGTCCGCCGGTGGTGGCAGATGCGCCGGCCCGTGGGCGACGACGACCGCGGGCTCCGTCCGACGGGACCCGGTGTGGTCGTGCGGCGACTGCGACGAGCCGCGGACGGGGCGCCGGACGAGCGTGACCTCGTCGCGTCGCACGACGTGCTGGAGCAGGCGTTCGCCGACCACTTCAACCACCACGAGGAGACGTTCGACGAGTTCCTGGCCCGGCTGCGCGCCGACCCGGGTCACCGCTGGGACCACTGGTGGATCGCTGAGCTCGTGGACGGTGCCGAGCCCGCACCGGTCGGTGTGCTGATCGCGAGCGCGTCGGTCGACGAGCAGGGCCGCGCCGTCGGCAGCTACGTCGAGTACCTGGGGGTGCTGCGCACGGCGCGCGGGCGCGGTGTGGCGCGCTCCCTGCTGGACGCGGTGGTCACGGACGCCGCCGAGCGGGGGCGGACGCGGGTGGCCCTCGAGGTCGACGCGGACTCCCCCACGGGTGCCGCCGACCTGTACGTGCGGTGCGGGTTCAGCACGTCGTACGTGACGCAGTCCTGGCACCGGTACGTCGACGTCACCTGAGGCCGGACACCGGCCCGGCGGAACCCGAGCGCGGCCGGGCGCGTTGCCACAGGTGCAGGCCTGAGAAAGGATCGAGACGTGCATCTTGCTCGTCGTGCCCTCCACCCGTTCGCCGCCGTCGCCGTCGGGGCGGTGGTGCTCGTCGCCGGCGCGGGCGGTGCCGCCGCGGAGGCGCCGTTCGACCTGCGCGGGGAGACCGTCGTCGACCCCGCGGGGGTGCTCGACGACGTGCCGGCCGTGCAGGACGCGGTCGACGAGGTGCGCACCGAGACGCCCTACCGGCTGACGGTCGTGTACGTCGACACGTTCGACGGGTTGTCGCCCGACACCTGGGTGCAGCGCACCGCGGAGGCCTCCGGGCTCGGGTCGTCCGATGCCGTGCTGGCGGTCGCCGTGGACGACCGGGAGTACAGGCTGGCTCCCCGGAGCCTGGGGTCCCTCTCGTCCTCCCAGCTCGACCGCGTCGCCGACGACGTCAAGTCCGACCTGGCGAGCGAGGACTGGGACGGGGCCGCGATCGCGGCCGCGGAAGGCATCGTCGCGGCGGCGAACGGCGAACCCGTCGGGTCGGGGTCGGGCGCGTCGGGCGGGTCGTCGGGCGGCGGGTTCACCGTGGTGCTGCTGCTCGGGTTCATCGCCATCGGGGCGGTCCTGCTGTTCACGTTCCTGCGGCGCCGACCGCAGCCGACGGGCACGCTGCGCGACACCGCGGGCGCCACGCGGGTGGCGGGTGCCGCCGACGAGTTCACCGCGCTGCCCACGGCCGAGCTGGACCGCCGCTCCGCCTCGGCGCTGGTGGCGCTCGACGACGCCCTGCGCTCGTCGGAGGAGGAGCTCGGGTTCGCCCAGGCGCAGTTCGGTGAGGACCAGACGCGCGGCTTCGAGACCGCGCTGGTGCAGGGCAAGCAGACGCTCACCGAGGCGTTCCGCCTGCGGCAGACGCTCGACGACGACGTGCCCGACACCGAGGAGCAGGTGCGGGCCACGTCCGCGCAGATCCTGCGGCTGTGCGGGCAGGTCGAGCAGCAGCTCGACGAGCAGAAGGACGCGTTCGACCGGCTGCGCGCCATCGAGGCCCGCGTCGACGACGCGCTCGCGGCCCACGACCGCGAGGCGCAGCGCCTGCGGGGCCGCGTGGAGCCGGCGCGCGCCACGATCGTGACGCTGACCGCGCGCTACTCCCCCGACACGCTCGGCTCGGTCGCGGGCAACGCGGACCAGGCGGCCCGGCTGCTGGACGACGTCGAGACGACCATCGGGCAGGGCCGGGAGCGTTCGGGCTCCGGCGACCGGGCCGCGGCCGTCGGCTTCGCACGTGCCGCCGAGGAGGCTCTCGCGCAGGCCAGGACGCTGCTGGACGCCGTCGACTCGGCCGACGCGGACCTCGCGACGGCCGGCGCGCGCCTCGACGCCGGCATCCGCTCGATCACGTCCGACCTGGCCGACGCCGAGCGGCTGGCGCCCGGCGACCCGCAGGTCGTGCCGCACGCGCAGGAGGCGCGCGCGGCCGTCGAGGCGGCCACCGCCGCACGGGCGGGGACCGGTGACCCGCTCGCGGCGCTGCGCCGCCTCACCGACGCCGAGGCCGCGATCGACGCGGCCCTCGCGCCCCGGCGCGACGCCGAGGAGCGCGGCCGGCGGGCGCGGGCGCTGCTCGACGACACGCTCGGCCGCCTGGACTCCGCGGTCCGCGCCACCACCGACTACGTCAGCACGCGGCGCGGCGCGGTCGGCCCGCAGGCCCGGACCCGGCTCGCCGAGGCGGACCGGCTGCGGCTGCGCGCGCTCGACCAGCGCACCACCGACCCCGAGACCGCGCTGGCCACCGCCCAGCAGGGTGAGCGGCTGGCCGCGGAGGCGCAGCGCCTGGCGCAGATCGACGTCGAGAACGCCCGGTACGACGACCACGACCGCCACGGCGGCACCGGGGGCGGCAACGACATCGGCGGCATGATCCTCGGCGGCATCCTCATCGACTCGATCCTGCGCGGCGGCGGACGCGGCGGCGGCGGCTGGGGCGGCGGAGGCGGAGGCTTCGGCGGAGGGTTCGGCGGCGGCGGACGCGGGGGCGGCTTCGGCGGCGGGTTCGGCGGCGGGGGGCGCGGCGGCGGCTTCGGCGGCGGCGGACGCGGCGGCGGGTTCTGACGCCGCAGCAAGCTCACGCGGCCGCCGAGAGCGGCGGACGCGGCTCGTGACACCGGACGGACGGTCCGGGTCGGCACCACAGGGAGGGCACGACACGATGACCGAGAAGCAGTCGATCTTCGGACGGATCGCGCAGCTGGGGCGCGCGAACATCAACGCGCTCATCGACCAGGCCGAGGACCCGCAGAAGATGCTCGACCAGCTGGTGCGTGACTACACCAGCTCGATCGCGGACGCCGAGAAGGCGATCGCGCAGTCGATCGGCAACCTGCGGCTCGCCGAGCAGGACTACAACGAGGACGTCGCCGCGGCCCGCGACTGGGGCCAGAAGGCGCTCGCCGCGTCGTCGCGTGCCGACCAGTTCCGGGCGGCGGGCGACACCGCCAACGCGGACAAGTTCGACAACCTCGCCAAGATCGCGATCGGCAAGCAGCTCACCGCGGAGCAGGAGGTCCGCGACGCGGAGCCCGTGATCGCCTCGCAGCGCGAGACGGTCGAGAAGCTCAAGTCCGGCCTGGCGCAGATGAAGGACAAGCTCGGCCAGCTGAAGTCGCGGCGCGACACGCTCGTCGCCCGGCAGAAGTCCGCGCAGGCGCAGCGCCAGGTGCAGGAGGCGATCGGCTCGATCAACGTCCTGGACCCGACGAGCGAGATCGCGCGCTTCGAGGAGAAGGTGCGCCGCGAGGAGGCGTACGCGATGGGCCAGGCCGAGCTGGCCGCGTCGACGCTCGACTCGCAGTTCGCCGAGCTCGAGTCGGCCGGTGCGGAGATCGAGATCGAGGCGCGGCTCGCCGCGCTCAAGCAGGGCAGCTCGCCGCGGCAGATCGAGGCGACCACGGTCACCCCCGCCGTGGGCACCCGCACCGACGACGCCTGACCCGCACCCCGTCCGACGGTGACGGCCCGGCCCCCGCGGGGACCGGGCCGTCGTCCGTACGAGGGATCGACGAGGCGGTGAGGGTCAGGGGCGCGTGCGGCGCGCGAACGCGCGGTCGTGCACGACGTTGACGAACGCCTGGGCGACGGCGCGCCCGGCCGCCTCGACCTCGGCGGCCCGCTCGGTCATCTGGGCGACCACCGCATCGGTGTCGACCCGGTCGTCTCCCTCGGCCCAGCCGCGCAAGGTCGTCAGGCCCGCCTCGGGGTGGAACTGCACGCCCCACGCACTGCCGATGCGGAACGCCTGGAACGGGTAGGTGGCGGACGCCGCGAGCCACACGGCGCCGCGCGGCAGGTCGACCACCGCGTCGGAGTGCATGCTGGGCAGGGGGGTGCTGCGCGCCGCCCCGGCGAGCGGGACCAGCGGCGCGACGAGCGAGTCCGTCGCCGCCTCGGGCCGCCACCGCACGTCGATCACGCCGGCCTCGCACCCGGGGGGCGCGGCGACCTGGACGCGTCCGCCGCGGGCGACGGCCAGCAGCTGGGCACCCAGGCAGATGCCCAGGGCCGGGACGTCGGTGGCGCTGACGACGGCCAGGAGGTCACGCAACGGGCGCAGCCACGGGGCGGCGTGGTCGTCGTAGGCGGACATCTGCCCACCGAGCACGAGCAGACCGTCGCCGACCTCCGTCGGGCCGGGCAGCGCGTCCCCGAGGTCGGCGCGGACGAGCTGGACGTCGACGCCCGGCAGCCACTCGGTGAACCGGTCGAGGCCCACGTCAGGGGAGCTCTGGACGACGGTCACGCGGGGTGCGGTGCCGGCGGCGGAGGTGTCGAGCGTGCGGTCGCTGAAGTCAACGGTCACCCGTCCACGGTAGTCGCCGGGGCGTCACGGGCCGACCGTCCAGGTCACGTGTCCATCACGATCGTCGTGGTGCCGGCGTGCCCCGGGACGTCCGTTCCGGCTGTGGTGCCCGGTCGCGGGGGCCCTGCCCGCGTGCACGCGTCCTGCGCGTACTCAGGCAGCTCCCAGGATCCGACCCCAGACTGGGAGGATGACCAGCACGCCCAGTGCGCCGGAGGCCCGGCTGCTCGTCGTGGACGACGAGCCGAACATCCGCGAGCTGCTCGCGACGTCGCTGCGGTTCGCTGGGTTCGAGGTGCACGCCGCGGCGGACGGCCTTTCCGCGCTGCGGCTGGCGCGGGACACGGACCCCGACCTGGTGGTGCTGGACGTGATGCTGCCCGACATGGACGGCTTCACCGTGACGCGGCGCCTGCGGGAGAAGGGCCAGCACGTGCCCGTGCTGTTCCTCACGGCGCGCGACGACACGGCGGACAAGGTGCAGGGCCTGACGGTCGGCGGCGACGACTACGTCACCAAGCCGTTCAGCCTCGAGGAGGTCGTGGCCCGGATCCGCGCGATCCTGCGCCGCACCCAGCCGGACGACGGCCTGGGTTCCCACGTGCTGCGCTACGCGGACCTCGAGCTCGACGACGACACGCACGAGGTGCGCCGGGCGGGGCACGAGGTGGAGCTGTCCCCCACCGAGTTCAAGCTGCTGCGGTACCTCATGCTCAACCCGCAGCGGGTGCTGTCCAAGACGCAGATCCTCGACCACGTGTGGCAGTACGACTGGGGCGGCGACGCGAACATCGTGGAGTCGTACATCTCCTACCTGCGCCGCAAGATCGACCACCTCACGGACGCCGACGGCAACCGCCTGCCGCCGCTCATCCACACCCGCCGGGGTGTGGGGTACCTGCTGCGCGAGCAGCCGTGAGCGGGACGACCGGCGCGGCGTCCGACGAGCACGTGCACGCCGCTGCTGGTGACACCGGTGCCGCCGGGCCGGGCGCGACGGCCGCCGCGTCGGACGCCGCGGCCGGGGCCCCGCCGCACCGTGGCCCGCTGGCGTCGTTGCGGGACGCCTGGCGGGCCGCGTCGCTGCAGCGCCGGCTGGTCACGATCACTGCGGTGCTGCTGGGTGCGGGCCTGGTCGTCGCCGCCGTGACGGCCACGACGTTGCTGCAGCGCAGCCTGCTTGCGCCGGTCGACGACAAGCTCGACGCCGAGGCCCAGGTGGTCGCGGAGGACGCCCTGGCCTTCCTCACCAGCGGCGGCGGGCAGATCGGCCCCACGGACTACTACGTGCGGGTGCAGACCTCGGGGCAGCAGGCGCAGCTGGCCGGCCACGCCTCGCAGCGGTCGTACGGCACGCCGCGCGTGGCCGACCTCACCGCGGACGAGGCCGCGGCGACCCGGGGGGAGCCGTTCACGGTGTCGTCGACGCGCGCCGGGTCGCGCTGGCGCGTGGTCGCGTACCCCTTCTCGGCACCGGACGGCACCACCGGGTCCGTGGTCGTCGGTCTGCCCCTGAAGGACATCCACAGCACCCTGGTGCAGATGAGCCGGACGCTGGTCGCCTCGGGCGTGCTCATCGTCGTCGCGGGGGTGCTGGTCGGCGGCCTGGCCGTGCGCCGGTCCCTGCGCCCGCTGGGCGAGATCGAGCGCACGGCGGCGAAGATCGCGGCGGGTGACCTCTCCCAGCGCGTGCCCGTCGCACCGCAGACCACCGAGGTGGGACGCCTGGGGATCGCGCTCAACGGCATGCTCACGCAGATCGAGGAGGCGTTCACCGCGCGCACGGCGTCCGAGGCGCGGATGCGCCGGTTCGTCGCGGACGCGTCGCACGAGCTGCGCACGCCGCTCGCGGCCGTGCGCGGGTACGCCGAGCTGTACCGGATGGGCGCCCTGACGACACCCGAGCAGGTCAGCGACACCATGCACCGCATCGAGGAGTCGGCGCGGCGCATGGGATCGCTGGTGGAGGACCTGTTGGCTCTGGCCCGGCTCGACGAGGGTCGTCACGGCCGGCTGGGCCCGGTCGACCTGACCGTCCTGGCGGCCGACGCGGTCAGCGACCTGCGGGCGCTGGACCCGCAGCGCCCGGCGCGCCTCGAGGCGCTGGGCGGTGTCAGCGGTCCGCGCGTGGTCCGCGGGGACGAGGTGCGGCTGCGGCAGGTGCTGGCCAACCTGGTGGGCAACGCGGCGCGCCACACCCCGCCGGGCACACCGGTCGAGGTGGTCGTCGGTGCGGGGCAGGACGGCCGCACGGCCGTGCTCGAGGTGCGCGACCACGGCCCGGGCATCCCGCCCGAGCACGTCGAGCGCGTCTTCGAGCGCTTCTACCGCGTCGACCCCTCGCGCACGCGGGACTCCGGCGGCTCCGGGCTCGGCCTGGCGATCGTCGCCGCGATCGTCGCGTCGCACGACGGCCGCGTGACCGTGCACGAGACGCCCGGGGGCGGCACGACGGTCCGCGTCGAGCTGCCCGTCGCCGGCCCCCGCGGGGTGGCCGACGGACCGACGGACGCTCCCGGCGTGGACACGGGCGCAGGTGCGCCCACCGACGGGGCGACGGAGCCCGGTGACGGCGTCCCGCCCGGTACGCGCTGACTGCCCGACCCGCGGTCCACCACTCCCCCGGGCGGGGGAGTGGCTACGATGGCGCTTCCTTCGCCATCGTCGTGAGGCTGATCCATGGGCGTCCAAGACGCACCCGCCTGGCTCGTCCCGGCGTTCACCAGGAACGTCGTCGAAGCCGGCGGCACCGCACCCGCACCTGACATCCGGCGTACCGCCGAGGGTCTGCTCGACCGCTGGACCCGGCCGGAGCGCCACTTCCACAACCTGCGGCACCTGGTCGACGTGCTCGCGCGCGTCGACGAGCTGGACGAGGAGGCGCACCACCCCGAGCTCGTCCGGCTGGCCGCCTGGTACCACGGCGCCGTGTTCGACTCCGCCGACGGCAAGGCGTACGCCAACCGCGGCGGCGAGGACGAGGCCGCCAGCGCTGTCCTCGCCCGCGAGGAGCTCACGGGCCTCGGGGTCCCGGAGGGCAACGTGCGGAAGGTCGCCGCGCTGGTCTCGGCGCTCGTCCGCCACGCGCCGGACCCCACCGACTCCGACTGCGCGGTGCTCTGCGACGCGGACCTCGCGATGCTCGCGACCGAGCCCCAGCGGTACAAGGCCTACCTGCAGGACGTGCGGGCCGAGTACGCCCACCTGCCCACCGAGGACTACGTCCGCGCCCGTATCCGCATCCTCCACAAGCTGCTGGCCCGCCCCTCGCTGTTCGTGAGCCCGCTCGCCCAGCCCTGGGAGGAGCCCGCCCGCCAGAACGTGTCGGCCGAGCTCCAGCGGCTGGAGAAGGAGATCGCCCGGCTCGAGGCCGCCGACGCGGCGGCTGCCGCGCCGGCCGCGGACGGCGCCGCCGCGCCGGACGCGGCACCGTCCGTCCCGACGCCGCACACCTCGGGGACCGGACGGCCCTGACTCCGGCCACGTCGCGCGGCGTCCTGGCCGCCGGGCGGGCGCCCCGAACCGGTGCGCCCGCCTGCCGGGGCGGCTCTCAGTGCGTGAAGAGCCGCGAGGCATGGGCCTCGGCCTCGGCGTAGGTCCGGGCCGCGGCCTGCATGGCCGTCGCGATCTGCGCCAGCGACTGCTCGACGCGCGCCTGCGTGACGTTCCACTCCCCCACCACGGCGCCGAACGCGCCCGCGGCCCCGCCGCGCCACGTGGCCTGCAGCTCGGTCAGCTGACGCTGCATCGCGGCGACCTCGGACTGGATGCTCGCGGACCGTGCGAGCACGCCCGCCGCCGACCCGTCGAGCTGTGCGCTGTCGACCTCGTACCTGCTCATGGACGTCCTCCCGTGCACCGTCGCTGCCGCGGGCCGCGGCACCGTGACGACGGCACGTCCCCGACGCTAGGTGCGCCGCGACCGCGGGCCCGGGCGCGCCGGCAGGGCTGTGGACGCCGGGTCCCGCGGTGGGGCTGTGGTGCGTTGACGCCGTACCCTCGCCCGGTGACCGTGCTCGTCGACCCGCCGCTGTGGCCCCGTCACGGCACCGTGTGGGGTCACCTCGTGAGCGACACCTCGTACGGCGAGCTGCACGCGTTCGCGGCCCGGGCCGGCCTGCCGCGCCGGGCCTTCGACCTCGACCACTACGACGTCCCCGTCGAGCGCTGGGACGACCTGGTCACCCTGGGCGCGCAGCCGGTCAGCACCCGCGAGCTGGTGCGCCGGCTGCGGGCGTCGGGCCTGCGGGTCCCGGCCCGCGACCGCCGCGGCTGACGCCCCGGTCCGACGCCGCGTCTGACGCGCCACCCGCGGACGCCGTGGCGGTGGACCGGGCGCGGCGTGCGCCCGGTCCACCGCCGGGTCAGCGACCGACGGCGACCACTCGCGGCCGCGCGACGGCGCCCGCGAGCGCGACCGCGACGACCAGGCAGACCACCACCCCGATCGCCCCCGCGACTCCGACGGCGAGCCCGCCGGCCTCGCCGTAGTCCGCCAGCGGGAGCCCGGCCAGCGCGTGGTCGCGTGCGGCACCGGCGAACCCGGTGCGCGCAGCGGTGGCCTCGAGCCCGTCGGGTGCCGCCGAGGCGACCGCGGACAGCGCCACCGCCGCCAGCCCGGCCACGCCGGTCAGCAGCCCGGCGGGCAGCAGCGCACCGGTCCGCGCGGGCCGGCCGCCCCGCGCCGTCAGCGCCGCGACCTGCGGCCGGACCGCGACGACGACCGCGACGACCGCGCCGGTCAGCACGGCCTCCCCCAGCCCGATCAGCAGGTGGACGCCCAGCATCTGCCCCGCGAGCACGCCCAGCGGCACCGCGACCGTCCCGCCGACCGCGTACAGCCCGACGAAGGCCGCGGCCGCGGCGACGACGCCGGCCGCACCGCCGGCAGCGGCCGCGACCGGTCCCAGCACGCGCACGTCGGGGTCGTGGGCGCGCCGGCGGGCCACGCCCACGACACCGCGCGCGACCGCCCAGCCCACCAGCGTCCCGACGACCGCCATGAGCAGCGTGCTGGTCCCCAGCGCCGTCAGACCGCCGTCGGCGAAGGCCACGGCCTGCACGACCAGCACGACGCTCACCGCCAGCAGGCCCCACGCGGGGCCCAGCAGCGCGGCGGCCAGCGCACCGCCCATGAGGTGCCCGCTGGTGCCGGCGCCCACCGGGTAGTTGAGCATCTGCAGGCCGAACACGGCGGCGGTGGTGGCGCCGACGAGAGCCGGGTGGGGGCCGCCCGCGCGGTCGCGGCGCGCGCGCAGGGCCGCCGCCACGACGGCGGTGCCGGCGACGGCGGCGGTGGTGGCCGAGGTCGGGTCGGTCAGGAACTGGTCGGGGACGTGCATCGTCGTGCTCCTTCGGGTGCGGGGTCCACGGGTGGGACGGGTTCCACGGGTGGGACGGGCTCACGGGCTCGTGGGGAAACCAGGGGTCGGCTGGAGGTCCCCCGCGGTCGGGCCCGGTCCGTCCCGGCAGGACGTCCGGACGGTGTCGTCGGGGCGCGGGCTCACCGCCAGCACGGCGAGCGGGGCGCCCGGCGCCACCTGCTGACCTGGCTCCACGAGCACCCGCACCACCCGGCCGGCGGCCGGTGCCGGCACCACGAGCTCGAGCTTCATCGCCTCGAGGGCCACGAGCGGGTCACCCTCCCGCACGTCCTGCCCCGGTGCCGCCGCCACCCGCCACACGGACCCGACCATGGGCGCCGCGACGAGCAGGTGGCCGTCGGGCAGGTCGGACGGCGAGGCAGGGGACGGGTCCGCGACCGTCGCGGGCACCGGCGCGCGGTCCGCGTCGAGCTCCCCTGCGGCCGCCCACCCGGCGCGCTCGGCGGCGAAGGCGGTGGCCCGCCGCGCCTCGACCTCGGCGATCTGCACGGCGTGCTCGTCGAGCATCCGCAGGTGGTCGCGGTACGCGAAGGTGCCCTGCTCGACGCGCACGTCCAGGCGCCCGGCCGCGAACGCGGCCCGCTGCGCGGCCAGCTCGGCGGCGTCGACGGGCTCCCAGACGACCCGGTCGAAGAACCGCAGCAGCCACGGCACGCCGGGCTCCGGGCCGCGTCCCGGGCCGTGCGTCGCCCAGACCGGCAGCGTCCGCCCCACCAGCTGGTACCCGCCGGGCGAGTCCATGCCGTACACGCACAGGTACTGCCCGCCCAGCCCCACGGTGCCGGGGGCGGTCCACGTGCGGGCGGGGTTGTACTTGGTCGTCATCAGGCGGTGCCGCGGGTCGAGGGGCACGGCCAGCGGTGCGCCCAGGTACACGTCGCCCAGGCCCAGGACCAGGTACTCGGCGGCGAGCATCGTCGCCAGGACGTCGTCCGCGTCCGCCAGGCCGTTCATGCGGCGCACGAGCTCGATGTTGGACGGCAGCCACGGCGCGTGCGCCCGCACCCCCAGGGTGTAGCGGTCGACGGCCTGCGCCACGGCGGGGTCCTCGAACGACAGCGGCAGGTGCACCCGCCGGGAGGGCACCACCATGTCGGTGGTCGGGGGCAGGGTCGCGTCCACCTCGACGAGCAGGTCGACGAGGCGCGCCGGCGGCAGCCGCTCGGGGTCGACGTGCACGTGCAGGCTCCGCACCCCGGGGGTGACGTCGACGACGCCGGGCACCGCCCGCGCCCGCAGCGCCCGGCCCAGCGCGTGCACGCGCAGGCGCAGCCCCAGGTCGAGGACCGGCGGGCCGTACTCGACGAGCACGTTGTCGTCCCCGCCGCGCAGGCACACCAGACCGGGACGCGCGACGGGGTCCGTCGGGTCCTGCGGCACGCGCGCGAGCACACCGTCGTCGCCGTCGTCCTGCCCGGCGCGCAGGTCCACGGGCACGGACGCGGCCACCCGCGCCGCGGGGGCGCGCAGCGCGGCGGGTGCCGCGGCCGTCACGGGGACCAGGCGCACGGTGTCCCCGGGGCGCAGCTGCCCGATCCGCCAGCGGTGCCCCGAGACGACCGTGACCGGGCACACGAACCCGCCGAGCGAGGGCCCGTCCGGCCCCAGCAGCACGGGGGTGTCGCCGGAGAGGTTGAGCGCCCCCACCGAGTACGGGTTGTCGTGCAGGTTCGAGGGGTGCAGACCGGCCCCGCCGCCGTCGGGCCGTGCCCAGCGCAGCCGCGGGCCGGTCAGCCGGACCCCCGCCCGGTCGGCGTGCGCCTGCACGCGCCAGGTCGCGTCGTGCAGCGTGCGGACGTCCGCGCGCATCAGGTACGTCGGCGCGGGCTGCGGGCCCTCCTGGACGGCCAGCTCCCAGGCGTGCGTGAACCGTGGCCGCAGGTCCGGCGGCACGGCGGCCGTCGGCCCCGCGGGACCGTCCGCGGGCGTCAGCACGTCCCCGGTGACCAGCGCACGCCCCGTCGTCCCGCCGAACCCCCCGGGCACGAACGTCGCCGCCGAGCCCAGGTACCGCGGGGCGTCGAGACCCCCGCGCACCAGCACGTACGTCCGCAGGCCCGGGCCGGGCGGCGTCCCGACGTCGAGCACACCGCCGGCCGGCACGGCGACCGGCTCCCACTGCGGCACGGCCGCGCCGTCCACGCTCACGGGTGCGGGCGCGCCGGTGACGCACACGACGGCCCCGTGGCTGAACCGCAGCCGCGGCCCCTGCAGCGTGCACTCCAGGCCCACGGCACCCTCCGGGTTGCCGACCGCGGCGTTGCCCAGCCGGAACGACAGGTCGTCCACCGGCCCGGACGGCGGCACCCCGACGTCCCAGTGCCCCACGCGGCCCGGCCAGTCCTGCACGGTCGTCAGCAGGCCGGGTCGTTCGACCTCGACCCACGGCTCGTCGTCGACGACCTCGGCCAGGGTCCCGGTGGTGTGCCGGGCGGCGCGGACGTCGTCGCGCCGGAGGGCCGCCCGCAGCTGCGGCAGGTTCGTGGCCACCCCGTGCACGGCGGTGCCCGCGAGCGCGGCACCGGCGGCGTCGAGCGCGGCCACCCGGTCGGCGCCGTGCACGACGACCTTGGCGAGCAGCGGGTCGTAGTGCGTCGTGACCTCCTGCCCGGCCTCCGCCCAGGTGTCGACCCGCACCCCCGCCGGGAACGTCACGGCCGTGAGCCGCCCGGCGCCGGGCCGGTGCCCGCGGCGTGGGTCCTCGGCGTAGACCCGCGCCTGCACGGCGTGCCCGCGCAGCGGCGGGCCGGTGTCGGGCAGCGCCGCGAGCTCGGCCCGCAGGTCCGCGTCGCCCCGGGCCAGGCGCAGCATCCAGCCGACGAGGTCGACACCCGTGACCTCCTCGGTGACGGTGTGCTCCACCTGGAGCCGCGCGTTCACCTCGAGGAAGGCCGCCCGGCCCCGCTCGACGTCGACGACGTACTCGACGGTGCCGGCCGACCGGTACCCGACCGACGCGGTCAGGGCGCGCGCCCACGTGGCGAGCCGCTCGCGCAGGTCGTCGGCGAGCGCCGGCGCCGGGGCCTCCTCGACCACCTTCTGGTGCCGGCGCTGCAGCGAGCAGTCGCGGTCCCCCAGGCTCACGACGCGGCCGGCGCCGTCGCCGAACACCTGCACCTCGACGTGCCGTGCCCGGCGCACCAGCCGCTCGACGAGCACGCCGCCGCGCGCCGCCGGCAGGCGGGCGAGACCGTCCCAGGCGGTCCGCACGTCCGCCGGCGTCGCGCACGCCCGCATCCCGGTGCCGCCGCCCCCGCCGACGGCCTTGACCATCACCGGGTAGCCGAGCCGCTCCGCCGCAGCCAGCGCCTCGTCGACGTCGCTCAGCAGACCGCTGCCGGGGAGCAGCGGGACCCCGGCCGCGCGCGCCGCCCGACGCGCGCGGTGCTTGTCGCCGAAGACCGCCAGGTGCTCGGGTGCCGGGCCGACGAGCACCAGCCCGGCCGCCTCGACCGCCGCGGCGAAGCCCGCGTCCTCGGACAGGAACCCGTACCCGGGGTGGACCGCCCCGGCACCGGCGGCCCTCGCCGCCGTGATGATCGCGTCGGCGTGCCGGTAGGCGTCGGCGGGGCCGAGGGGTACGGCGACGTCGGCGTGGCGCACGTGCGGCGCGGCGGCGTCGACGTCGGTGTGCACCGCCACCGTGCGCAGGCCCAGCCGGGCCGCCGTGCGCAGGACGCGCACGGCGATCTCGCCGCGGTCGGCCACGAGCAGGGTGTCGAACACGGCGTCCTTCGGGTCGGCGGCCGCGTGCACACGGGCCGTGTGTCGACGTGCCGGTGTATACGTGCCGGTATCCGGACCGTAGGAAGCCCCTGTTTCCCCGGAGGCGCACAGGTGTGAACGGGGGGTTACGCACGTGGGCGAGGGCTGCGGGACCCGACGCGGGGCGCGGAGCCGGAGGCCCGCTTCACCCGTGCGCGCAGGGTGTCGCCGGCGCACCTGCGCGCGGCCCCCGTCTACGTTGGGCGATCCCACCACCCGACCCGGAGGACCC
Organism: Cellulomonas wangleii; assembly: GCF_018388445.1. Classification (NCBI taxonomy): domain Bacteria; kingdom Bacillati; phylum Actinomycetota; class Actinomycetes; order Micrococcales; family Cellulomonadaceae; genus Cellulomonas; species Cellulomonas wangleii. Next base: position 779,788 of record NZ_CP074405.1, on the reverse strand, counting down.
GCACACCCATGGCACGACACCCCGTGGCCGCACTCGCCGCAGCCCTCACGCTGACCGTCGTGCTCGGCGGTTGCAGCGCCATGCGCGACCAGGCTTTCGGGCCACCGGTCGACGAGAACGGCGTCGCGATCACCCAGGTCGTCCGGGAAGCCGTGGCCGAGGTGCTGCCGGACGCCGACGAGACGCACGTCGGCGCGCACCTCGACGGGTTCGCCAACACGATGACGGTGACCGTCAGGTGGCCCGACGAGGTGCCGCTCGACGTGACCGTCGTGCGGGACGGCGCGCGCGCGATCTGCGAGAACGTCAAGGGCTACGACGTGGTGAACTTCGGGTTCTACCTGATCGGCGCCGAGCGCCGCGCCGACATCCAGGACACGTGGTCGCAGGCGTTCCCCGACCTCCCCCCGGCCCGCGACACCGCGGCGCGGATCTGGGAGGACGACTGTCCGGTGGTCCTCGCCTGACGCACCCGCCTCAGCCCGTGATGGCCATCCGCGCCATCGCGTGCGAGGCGCGCTCCATGACGACCTCCAACGACTCCCCCACGTGCTGGTGCAGTGCCGTCAGCGCCTCGCCGAGGCGCTCGGCGAGCACGAGCTCGAGGATCTCCAGGTGCTCGTCGATGGTGGCGGTGATGCGCTCGTCCTCGACGAAGTCGTGCATGCGCACCGCGCGGATCTTCTGGTTCACGGTCACGAGCGCATCGGTGAGCTGGGCGTTGCCGGACGCCTGCGACAGCGCCCGGTGGAAGCCCTCGTCGAGCACCACGAAGCTGGGGTCCGGGTCGGGGACCACGTCCCGCAGCTCCTGCCAGCGTCCGAGCTCGGCGCCCAGCAGCGCCCGGTCGTGGCGCACCTGCGGGTTCTCGATGGCCCGGGCGATGCCGCGCAGCTCCAGGGTGATCCGCAGCTCGTACAGGTCGCGCAGCGACGCGAGCGAGGGCACGACCACCGCGTACCCGAAGTCGGTGCGCTCGACGAGCCCGTCGGACAGCAGCCGTGACAGCGCCTCCCGCACCGGGGTCCGGGACACCTCGAACGCCCGGGACAGCTTGGGCTCGGTGAGCCGGTCCCGCGGGGAGACCCTGCCGTTGAGGATCTCGTCGCGCAGCCGCTGGTAGACGTGCTCGCGCAGCGAGCCGCCGGCAGGGACCACCGCGGCGGCACCCGGCGCGACCGGACCCGTGGACGTGCTCATGACTCCCACCCCCTGGCTCGTGGTCGGCGGCGGCCCCGCACGACCGTCGCCCCGCCCGGTCGACCCGGGCCGGGACCGGCGCGCTCAGAGCGCCATCGCGGCACGCACGTCGCCCTCCTGCGCCACGCCGCCGGCACCGTGCGCGGTGACCCGCCCCGACTCCAGCACGTAGTAGTGCGACGACGCGGCGAGGGCGAACCCGACGTGCTGCTCGACGAGCAGCACCGACAGACCGCCCGAGGCGAGCTGCACGATCGCGTCCTCGATCTCGGCGACGACCGACGGCTGGATCCCCTCGGTCGGCTCGTCGAGCACGATGAGCCGCGGACCGGTGATGAGCGCCCGGGCGATCGCGAGCTGCTGCCGCTGGCCACCGGACAGCAGACCGGCGCGCCGCGTCAGCAGCCCGCGCAGCGCCGGGAAGAGGTCGAGCGCCTCGTCGAGCCGCCGGGTCCCCTGCGCACCGGCGACGTCGGCGACCAGCTGCAGGTTCTCGCGCGCCGTGAGCTGCCCGAACGACTGCTGCCCCTGGGGCACGTACGCCAGGCCGGCGCGCACCCGCTGGTGCGGTCGCGTCCGCGTCACGTCCTCGCCGCCCAGCAGGACCGTGCCGGAGCGGGCGGGCAGCAGCCCGACCGCCGCCCGCAGGAGCGTCGTCTTGCCCGCGCCGTTGTGCCCCATCACGGCCACGACGGCGCCGTCCGGGACCTCGATGTCGACGCCGTGGACGACCGCCGTGCGGCCGTACCCCACGTGCAGCCCGCGCAGCTCCAGCATCACTCCACCTCCGTGCTCGCGGCGGGTGCGGCCGCCGCGGCGGCCGTCCCCCGCCCCCGGCCGTGCGTGCCCGACCCCAGGTACACCTCGACCACGCGGGGGTCGGCCTGCACCTGCGCGACCGTGCCCTCGGACAGGACCTTGCCCTGGTGCAGCACGGTGACCGAGGCGGCGAAGGCCCGCAGGAACTCCATGTCGTGCTCGACGACGACGACCGTGCGCTGCTCGCCGATGCGCTGCAGCAGCAGCCCGGTCTCCTCGCGCTCGGCCTGGCTCATGCCGGCCACCGGCTCGTCGAGCAGCAGCAGGCGGGCGTCCTGGACCAGGAGCATGCCGATCTCGAGCCACTGCTTCTGCCCGTGCGCGAGCACCCCGGCGGGCAGGTCGCGGACCTTCGTCAGGCCGACCGTCTCCAGCGCGGCCTCGACCTCCGGCGGGATGCCGCGCCGGCGGCGCAGCATCGTCAGGGGCTGGCGGCCCGCGCCCGCGGCGATGTCGAGGTTCTGCAGCACCGTGAGCTCGTCGAAGACGCTCGCGGTCTGGAAGGTGCGCCCCACACCGGCGCGCACGATCCGGTGCGACGGCTTGCCCAGCAGGTCGACGCGGCCGAACTGCACGGACCCGGTGGCGGGTGCGAGCCCGGTGATCGCGTCGACGATCGTCGTCTTGCCGGCGCCGTTGGGGCCGATGAGGAACCGCAGGTCGCCGCGGGTGACCGTGAGGTCCACGCCGTCGACGGCCACGAACCCGTCGAACACCACGCGCAGGTCGCGGATCTCCAGGTAGTCGTGCCGGAACCGCTCGCCCGGCGCCGCGAGGACCTGCTCGAGGGCCTCGGGGTCCAGTCCGCCGACGTCCTCGGGGACGACCGGGTCGACGCTCTCGGGGTGCGGGCTCATGCGTTCCTCCCTGCGGTGGGCGCGGCGTCGGCCGGTGTCGCGTCGGCGCCGTCGTCCCCGGTCGTGCGGTCCGGCGCGGCGTCGGTCGGTCCGGGGTGCGTCGGCGGCTCGCCGGGCGCCGCGTCACCGACGGCCCGGCGCCGGCGCCACAGCCCGCCCAGGGACGCGAAGCCCTGCGGCAGGAACGCGACGACGAGGATGAACAGCGCCCCCTGGAAGTAGGTCCAGAAGGACGGGAACTGCTCGGACAGCCCGGTCTCGGCCCAGGACACCGCGACCGCGCCGAGCACCGGGCCCAGCAGCGTCGCCCGGCCGCCGATCGCGACGCCGACGAGGAACCCGATGGACGGGATCACGCCCACGTCGGCCGGCGAGATGATGCCCACGACCGGCGCGAACAGCGCCCCGCCGATGCCGGCGAAGCACGCGGCGATCGCGTAGGCGACGACCTTGACGTTCGCGGGGTCGTAGCCGAGGAACCGGACCCGGTTCTCCTGGTCGCGCACCGCGACCAGCAGCTCGCCGTAGCGGGACACCATGAGCAGCCGCACGACGACGACCATGGCGATGAGCACGCCCGCGGCGATGAAGTACAGCATCCGCTTGTTGATCGGGTCGGCCAGGTCGTAGCCGAAGAACGACCGGAAGCCGTTGAGCCCGTTGGTCCCACCGGTGACCTTCTGCTGGCCGACCAGCAGGATCGCGAACGCCGCCGCGAGCGCCTGGGACAGGATCGCGAAGTACGCGCCGCGCACCCGCCGGCGGAAGACCGCCAGACCGAGCAGCGTGGCGACCGCGGCGGGCAGCAGCAGGATCGCCAGGACGGTGACCAGCGGGCTGCGGAACGGCTCCCACCAGCCGGGCACGACCCCGTCGCCGTACAGGAGCATGAAGTCCGGGACCCCGCCCGGGCCGGCGTCCGACAGCTTCATGTGCATCGCCATGAGGTAGCCGCCGATGCCGAAGAACACGCCCTGACCGAGCACGAGCATGCCGCCGCGCCCCCACGCCAGGCCGATGCCGACCGCGACCATCGCCAGGCACAGGAACTTGGCGAGCAGGTTGAGGCGGAAGTCCGACAGCACCGCGGGGGCCAGGCCGAACAGGACGACCGCGGCGACGGCGACGCCGATCCACACGCGCAGGGCGGGCCGGCGCCACAGGGCGGCCGGGGAGGTCGTGGACCGCGGGGCGCTCACGCCAGGCTCCTCGTCCGGACCGAGACCAGGCCCTGCGGCCGGACCTGCAGGAACGCGACGATGACGACGAACAGCAGCACCTTGGCCAGGCTCGCGGTCGTGGAGTACTCGAAGGTCGCCTGCAGGATGCCCAGCGAGAACGCCGCGATGACGGCCCCCTTGAGCTGCCCGATGCCGCCGACGACGACCACGAGGAACGCGTCGACGATGTAGTTGGTGCCCAGCGTCGGGCCGATCGACCCGAGCAGGGTCAGCGCGACGCCCGCGACCCCGGCGACCCCGGAGCCGACGAAGAAGGTGAGCCGGTCGGTGGCGCGCGTCGAGACGCCGGACGTCTCGGCCAGGTCGCGGTTCTGGACCGTCGCGCGGATCCGCCGGCCGAGCGACGTCATCTTGAGCACCAGCGAGAGGGCGATGACGCAGGCGATCGCCAGCGCGAGGATGAACAGCCGGGTCTTCGGCAGGTTCATGCCGAGGAACGGCACCGCGCCGGACAGCCACGCCGGGGCACGCACGTCGACGTTCGGGGCGCCGAAGACATCACGCGCGAGCTGCTGCAGCACCAGCGCGACACCGAACGTGACCAGGAGCGTGTCCAGTGGTCGGCGGTACATCCGGGAGATCAGCGTGACCTCCAGCAGCAGGCCGAGCAGGCCGCCGACGACGAAGCCGACGGGCAGGGCCACCAGCAGCGACACCCCCGCGTCGGGGATGAACGCCTGCAGGACGAACGCCGTGTACGCGCCGGCCATCATGAACTCGCCGTGCGCCATGTTGATGACGCCCATCTGACCGAACGTCAGGGCCAGGCCGAGCGCCGCGAGCAGCAGCACCGAGCCGAGGCTCAGGCCCGCGAAGAGCTGGGAGAACAGGGCGTCCATGCGGCGCCGCCTTCCGTGGGGTGGTTCGACGTCCCCCGCGGGTGGCCCGGTCGGCCGTGGGCCCGGACCGGGCCACCCGCGTCAGGGATGCGTCCTGGCGTGCAGGACGAGGGTCAGGACAGGCCCTCGGCCCAGTCGTAGCCCTCGAGGAACGGGTCCGGCTCGATCGGGCCGTCGGACTCCCACACGGGGTAGATCAGGCCGTCGGCGTCGATCTTGCCGATGTACGCCGTCTTGGCGATGTGGTGGTTGTCGCCGTTCACGGTGACGGTGCCCTCGGGGGCGTCGAACGTCACGCCGTCGGCCGCCTCCTGGATGTCCGCGACCTCGAAGGACTCGGCCTTCTCGACCATGCCCTTCCACAGGTACAGCGACGTGTACGCGGCCTCCATCGGGTCGGACGTCGGACGGTCCTCGCCGTACTTCTCCTTGAACGCGGCGACGAAGGTCTCGTTCGTGGGCGACTCGACCGTCTGGTAGTAGTTCCAGGCCGTGAGCTGTCCGACGATGTTGTCGACGCCGATGCCGCCGACCTCCTCCTCGGCGATCGACACCGAGACGACCGGGACGGCGTCCGCGGTCAGGCCGACGTTCTTGTACTCCTTGAAGAACGCGACGTTGGAGTCACCGTTGAGGGTGTTGAACACCGCGTCCGCGCCGGACGCCTTCAGCTTGTTGACGATCGTCGCGAAGTCGGTGTGCCCGAGCGGCGCGTACTCCTCGCCGACGATCTCGATGCCGTTGGCCTCGGCGTAGGCGTTGATGATCTTGTTCGCCGTGCGGGGGAAGACGTAGTCCGACCCGACGAGGAAGACCTTCTTCTTGCCCTGCTCGGCCAGGTAGTCCATGCCGGGGATGATCTGCTGGTTCGTCGTCGCGCCGGTGTAGAAGATGTTCGGCGACGCCTCGAGGCCCTCGTACTGGACCGGGTAGAACAGCAGCGAGTTCTTCGACTCGAAGACCGGCAGCATCGCCTTGCGCGACGACGACGTCCAGCCGCCGAAGACCGCGGCGACGCAGTCGGACGAGATGAGCTTCTCGGCCTTCTCGGCGAAGACGGTGGGCTCGGACGCGCCGTCCTCGGCGACGATCTCGAGCTGCTTGCCGAGCACGCCGCCGGCCTCGTTGATCTCCTCCGCGGCGAGGTCGAGGGAGTCGCGGACCGTCTGCTCGGAGATGGCCATGGTGCCGGACAGCGAGTTGAGGAACCCGATCTTCACGGTGTCGCCGGACGTGTCGACGCACGACGCGCCACCGGAGGCCGACGCCGTGCCGGTCGCACCCTCGGCGGTGCGGGCGCCGCCGCAGGCCGAGAGGGTCAGGGCGGCCGCGAGCGCGGCCGCCGAGACGACGAGCGCGCGCTTCCGGGCCGTCCGCGGGGGGAGGGGGTGAGTGGTCAACGGGGTGCCTTTCGATCAGGACGAGCTGACGGACGATGCCGGGCCCGGGCGCCGACCCGCCGCGCGCCACCGCGCTGTGTCCCGCGGCGTATACAGGCCGGTGCCCATGGCCGAGGACGCTAGAGAGGCCGTGTTTCTCGGATCGGGCCCGGGGCGTAAACAGTTGGTTTCGCGCTGCTGAGGGCGCGGTCAACCGTTCGTCGGCCGGTCGAGGAGGCTGCCCGTCGGTCGGGTCGACGCGGCCAGGACCGGGGAGGCCGGTCCCGCGCCCGAGCCCGCCGGCGCCGAGGACGCACCCTCGGCGACCGGTCCTGTAAACATCGCGTTTCATGCGTATACCGGGGCGCATACAGGCCGGTGCACCGCCCTAGGGTGCTCGCCATGAGGCTCACCCCCGCCGACTCCGAGAAGCTGCTGCTGGCCGTCGCCGGCATGGTCGCGCGCGACCGGCTGGCGCGTGGCGTCCTGCTGAACCACCCCGAGGCGGTCGCGCTGCTGAGCACGTGGGTGATCGAGCGGGCGCGCGACGGCGTCGGCGTCCCGCAGCTGATGGCGGACGGCCGGTCGGTGCTGAGCCGCGACCAGGTGATGCCCGGGGTCCCGGAGATGCTGCGCGACGTCCAGGTCGAGGCGACCTTCCCCGACGGTCGCAAGCTCGTCACGCTGCACGACCCCATCGCCTGACCCTCACCTGCCCGCACCACACGACGGAGGACCCATGTCAGGCACGTCCGCCGACGGCCCCGGCGCCGTCCGCACGCGCGAGGGCACGGTCGTGCTCAACGGCGACCGCACCCCCGCCGAGCGGCTCACGCTCGTCGTCGAGAACACCGGCGACCGTCCCGTGCAGATCGGGTCGCACCTGCACCTGCCGGACGCCAACGCGGCGCTCGCGTTCGACCGTGCCGCCGCCCACGGTTTCCGGCTTGACGTCCCGTCGGGGACGTCGCAACGGTTCGAGCCGGGCGCGTCGCGGAGCGTCGACGCCGTGGCGATCCGCGGGGCGCGGCGCGTGCCCGGCCTGCAGCGCGGCAAGACCGACGGGGGTGCGCTGTAGATGGTCGCCATCTCGCGCGCCCGCTACGCGGCGCTGTACGGCCCGACGACCGGTGACCAGGTGCGCCTGGGCGACACCGACCTGTGGATCGAGGTCGAGGACGACCTGACGGTCGGCGGCGAGGAGGCCGTGTTCGGCGGCGGCAAGTCGATCCGCGAGTCCATGGCGCAGGGCTCGACGACCCGCGCCGAGGGCGCGCCGGACACGGTGATCACCAACGCGCTCGTCCTGGACTGGTGGGGCGTGGTCAAGGCCGACGTCGGCATCCGCGACGGGCGCATCGTGGCGCTGGGCCGGGCGGGCAACCCGGACGTCGCCGACGGTGTGCACCCGGACCTGCGCATCGGCCCGTCCACCGACGTCATCAGCGGTGAGGGACGCATCCTCACCGCCGGGGGCATCGACGTGCACGTGCACTTCCTGTCCCCGTCGCAGGTGCACGAGGCCCTGGCGACGGGTCTGACGACGCTCGCGGGTGGCGGCACCGGGCCGTCGGAGGGGTCGAAGGCCACCACCGTCACCCCCGGCGCGTGGCACCTGCGGGCACTGCACCGCGCGCTCGACACCGTGCCGGTCAACCTGCTGCTGCTGGGCAAGGGCAACACCGTCAGCGCGGACGGCCTGGCCGAGCAGGCCCTGGCGGGCGCCGGCGGGTACAAGGTGCACGAGGACTGGGGCTCGACGCCCGCCGCGATCGACGCCGCGCTGCGCGCCGCCGACGACTGGGGCCTGCAGGTCGCGCTGCACTCGGACTCGCTCAACGAGGCGGGGTTCGTCGAGTCGACGATCGGCGCGATCGCGGGCCGGTCGATCCACGCGTTCCACGCGGAGGGCGCCGGCGGCGGGCACGCGCCGGACATCCTCACGGTCGCGTCCCTGCCGCACGTCATCCCCGGGTCGACCAACCCGACGCTCCCCCACACCGTCAACACCGTGGCCGAGCACCTCGACATGCTGATGGTCTGCCACCACCTCAACCCGTCGGTGCCCGAGGACCTCGCGTTCGCCGAGTCCCGCATCCGCGCCACGACGATCGCCGCCGAGGACGTCCTGCACGACATGGGCGCGCTGTCGATCACGTCGTCGGACGCGCAGGCGATGGGCCGCATCGGCGAGGTCATCACCCGCACGTGGCAGGTCGCGCACGTCATGAAGCACCGGCGCGGCCCGCTGTCCGCCGCGCTGCCCGCGGACAACGAGCGCGCCCGCCGCTACGTCGCGAAGTACACGATCAACCCGGCCGTCGCGCACGGCATCGACCACGTGGTCGGGTCCGTCGAGGTCGGCAAGCTGGCGGACCTCGTGCTGTGGGACCCGCGGTTCTTCGGTGTCCGGCCCGACGTCGTCGTCAAGGGCGGGTCGATCGCGTGGGCCGCCCTGGGCGACCCCAACGCGTCCATCCCGACGCCGCAGCCGGTGCTCATGCGCCCGTCCTTCGCGGACGCGACGGGGGCGGACGTGTCGGTGTCGTTCGTTGCGCCGGCCGCGCTCGACGACGGGCTGGCGGGCCGTCTGGGCCTGCGCCGCCGTCTCGAGGCGATCCGCCCGACGCGCGACGTCGGCAAGGCGCAGATGGTCAACAACGACGCGTTGCCCCGCATCGAGGTCGACCCGGAGACGTTCACCATCCGCATCGACGGCGACGTCGTCGAGCCGGCGCCCGCCGACGTCCTGCCCCTCGCCCAGCTCTACTCGATGTTCTGAGCGACCCCGACGTGAGCACACCCCCGCACGCACCCGCACGCCCCGCGCGGGACGTCGATCCGGCCACGGGCCCGGCGGCGCTCCTGGTGCTCGCGATGCTCGCGGACGCCCGCCTGCCGACGGGCGCCCACGCCCACTCGGCGGGCCTCGAACCCGCCGTCCAGGCCGGCCTCCTGACGACGCCCCGGGGAGGCTCCGGCCCCGAGGACCTCACCCGCGTCCCGGCGCTGGCGCGGACCCGCCTGCTGACCGTGACCGCGACCGAGGCGGGGGCCGCGGTCGTCGCGCGGCACGTGTGGCTCGACCGTGGTGACCTGGGTCCGGTCGAGGACGCGTGGGCCGCGCGCACACCCAGCCCGGCGGTGCGGGACGCCGCCCGGCGGCTCGGCCGCGGGTACCTGCGGCTCGCGCTCGCGCTGTGGCCGGACGCCCTGGCCGGCGCGTTCGCACCGCGCGCGGCTCCCCCGCGCCCGCTCGTCGCCGGCGCGATCGGCGCCGTGACCGGCCTCGACGCGCTGCAGGTGGCGCTGCTCGTCGGGTACGACGACGTGCAGACCATCGCGTCGGCCGCGCTCAAGCTCGCCCCGCTGGACCCCGCGACGACGACCCGGTGGGTGCTCGACCTGCACCCCGACGTCGCGGCCATGGCCCAGGGCGTCGCCCACCTGACCGACCCGGACGACATCCCGTCGGCCGGGGCACCGATGACCGACGCGTGGGCGCAGGCCCACGCCCGCACCACCCGGAGGCTGTTCCATGGCTGAGCCCGTCACCCCCACCACCCCGGCCCGCGCGTTCCGGCTGGGCGTCGCGGGGCCCGTCGGCACCGGCAAGACGTCGCTCATCGCGCTGCTGTGCCGCGAGCTCGCCGACGAGATCGAGATGGGCGTGGTGACCAACGACATCTACACCGACGAGGACGCGCAGATCCTGCGCGCGGCGGGCGTGCTGGAGATCGACCGGATCCGCGCCGTCGAGACCGGGGCCTGCCCGCACACCGCGATCCGCGACGACGTCACCCCCAACCTCATCGCGGTCGAGGACCTCGAGCACGACCACGGCCCGCTCGACCTCGTCCTGGTCGAGTCCGGCGGCGACAACCTCACCGCGACGTTCTCCCCCGCGCTGGTCGACGCGCAGATCTTCGTGCTCGACGTGGCCGGCGGCGGCGACGTCGCCCGCAAGGGCGGCCCCGGCATCGCACGCGCCGACCTGCTGGTGGTCAACAAGACGGACCTCGCCCCGTACGTCGAGGTCGACGTCGAGCGGATGCTGCGCGACGCGTCGGCGGCGCGCGACGGCGGGCCCGTGATCGGGCTGTCCCGCCACGACGCGACCTCCGTGGGGGCGCTCACCGACTGGGTGCGCCACATGACGGCGGCCGTCCGCGAGGGCCGGCACACCCCCGTCGACCCCGGCCCGATGGCCCCGCACAGCCACGCGGACGAGGACGGCCACGTCACCGTCCACAGCCACGAGCACGAGCACGACCACGGCCACGCGCACCCGCTCGGCGACGAGCAGCCGGTCCGCTGACCGGCGTGGGCACGGGTGCGCGGGGCGCCGGCGGCCGCACGGGCGGCACCCGGGTCGCCGCCGCGCGCACGGTCGACGGTCGGGTGCGCGTCGACACCGCGGGCGGGCTGCTCGCCTGCCGGCGGCTGCCCGACGAGGACGGCACGGTCCGCGTCGCCCTGGTCGCGACCGAGGCGCTGCTGCTGGCCGGTGACGACGTGCGGATCACGGTCGACGTGGGGGCGGACGTGGCCCTCGAGGTCGTCGAGGTCACCGGCACCGTCGCCTACGACATGCAGGGCGGGTCGGCGGCGTGGGCGGTGGACGTGCGGGTCGGCGCCGGGGGCCGGCTGGTGTGGGACGCCCTGCCGTTCGTCGTCGCGACGGGCGCCCGGGTGCACCGGACGGCGACGCTCGACCTGGCCGAGGGGGCGTGCGCGGTGCTCCGCGAGACGTTCGTGCTGGGCCGCACCCACGAGGCCGGCGGGCACCTGACGACCATGACGCGGGCGCACCTGGCGGACCGGCCGCTGCTGGTCGAGACGCTGGTGGTGGACCCGGCCGCGTGGGCCGACCCGGCGGTGATGGGCGGCAACCGGTGCCTCGACACGGTGACGGTGCTGGGCGCCCGGCTGGACGGCGACGACCTGCCCGTAGCCGACGACCCCGGCCGCGACGTCCTGCAGCTCGGCCGCCCGGGCACCCTGGTGCGTTCCGTCGGCACCGACGCCCACGCGGGTGACCTCGCCGACGTGGTGACCCACGCCCGCCGGGCGTGCGGCCTGCGCACCGGCGCCCTCCCTGCGATGGCGGGCCACCGCGGACCTCGGTGACGATGGCGCGAGCCCGACGCCCGCGGAGGCGTCGGCACCGGCACCCGGGGGTGGACGTCCTGCAGGCCCTGACACGCGCGCACGCCCGCCCGCGGAGCCCGCGGTGACGCGCACCCGGGTCGTCGTCACGGCCGACGGCGACGTCGAGGTGGGTGGCGACGTCGCCCGCGCGCGCCGGCTCGCCGACGAGCACGGCCGGGTGCGCGTGGCGCTCCTCGGCCCCACCGGGCCGCTCGACGCCCGGGACGACGTCCGCATCGAGGTCGACGTCGCGCCCGGCAGGTCCCTCGAGCTCGTCGAGCTCACGGGCGCGGCGGCGCACGACATGGCCGGCGGCCGGGCCACGTGGCTGGTCGACGTGCGCCTCGGCGCCGACGCGGTCCTGCTGTGGCCGAGCCTGCCGTTCCTCGTCGCCGACGGTGCCGACGTCCTGCGGCTCACGCACGTGGACCTGGCGCCCGGCGCCCGGGTGGTGCTGCGCGAGACCCTCGTGCTCGGCCGGCCCGGGGAGCGGGCGGGCCGGGTGCGCAGCACCGTGCGGGCACGGCTGGCGGAGCAGCCGCTCCTGGCGGAGACGGTCGTGCTGGAGCCGGCGCCGGCGCTGGACCCCCTGCTCGCGGACGGCGGACGCCGTCTGGACACCCTGCTGCTGCTGGGCGCCCGGCTCGACCTGCCGGGCGCGCTGCAGCTGGAGGGTGAGGGCACGATGCTCCGCGCGGTGGGACCGCCGTCGTCCGACGCGCGCCTGGCGGGCGCGCTGACGGCGGCCGTGGGCGTCGCCTCGTCGGTGCCCGGCCATGGGTCGTGGGCCGGGACCCGGCAGGTCCGCCCGCGACCCGCGACGCCGGGACGCACCCGGCCGTCGGAGCCGGACCGGCACGAGGTGGCGCACCGCCGCGGGTGAACGGCCCGCGCGGGTGAACGGCCCGCGCGGCCCACGGCCGGCGGCCGGCACGACCAGGCCACCTCCCCCCAGGTGGCCGCTCCGGTCACCCAGCGGCCGGGGTTACGCTGCAGGGCATGACGCTGCGCCCCCTCGACCAGTCCGCCAAGCTCAAGGGTGTCCTCTACGAGATCCGCGGCAAGGCACTGGACGAGGCAGCACGCATGGAGGCCGAGGGCCGCCGCGTCCTCAAGCTCAACACCGGCAACCCCGCGGCGTTCGGGTTCGACGCGCCGCACCAGATCGTCGCCGACGTCATCGCGGCCGTGCCGTACGCGCACGGGTACACCGAGTCCCGCGGCATCCTGCCGGCGCGTCGCGCGATCGTGACGCGCTACGAGACCGTCGAGGACTTCCCGACGTTCGACGTCGACGACGTGTACCTCGGCAACGGCGTCTCCGAGCTCATCACCATGACGCTGCAGGCGCTGCTCGACGAGGGCGACGAGGTGCTCATCCCGTCCCCCGACTACCCGCTGTGGACGGCGATGACGAGCCTGTCCGACGGTCAGCCGGTGCACTACCGCTGCGACGAGTCCAACGGCTGGGAGCCGGACGTCGAGCACATCCGCGAGCAGATCACGCCGCGGACCAAGGCGATCGTCGTCATCAACCCAAACAACCCGACGGGTGCCGTGTACCGGCGCGAGGTGCTGGAGCAGATCGCGGACATCGCCCGCGAGCACAGCCTGCTGGTCCTCGCCGACGAGATCTACGACCGGATCCTCTACGACGGTGCGCAGCACATCCCCATGGCGAGCGTCGCCCCGGACCTGCTGTGCCTGACGTTCAACGGGCTGTCGAAGACGTACCGGGTCGCGGGCTACCGCGCCGGCTGGGTCGTCGTCACCGGGCCGCAGGCGCACGCCCGGGGGTTCCTCGAGGGCATGACGCTGCTCGCGTCGACCCGGCTCTGCCCCAACGTGCCCGCGCAGCACGCGATCCAGGCGGCGCTCGGCGGCGTGCAGTCCATCGACGCGCTCATCGCGCCCGGCGGACGCCTGCACGAGCAGCGGCAGGTCGCGTGGGAAGGGCTCAACGCCATCCCCGGCGTCTCGTGCACCAAGCCCGACGGCGCCCTGTACCTGTTCCCGCGCCTCGACCCCGAGGTGTTCGGGATCGTCGACGACGCCCAGCTGGTCTACGACCTGCTGGTCAGCGAGCAGATCCTGCTGGTGCAGGGCACCGGGTTCAACTGGCCCACCCCCGACCACCTGCGCATCGTCACGCTCCCGGAGGCGCGGGTGCTGGCCGAGGCGGTCGAGCGCATGGGCAACTTCCTGTCGTCCTACCGGCAGACGCCGCGCTGAGACCGCCCCCGGCGTCGCCGCGGCGGCGCCGGGACCAGGTCACAGCACGAGCAGGGAGAACCCACCCCGCCCGTACCCGACGACGTCGATCTCCAGGTCCGTTCGCCGCACGTACGCCCGCACCCACGGCGCGACGTCGTGCGGCAGCGCCTCGCGCGGGGCGTGGACCGCGTCCAGCCGCACGTGCGGCGCGCCCTCGGCGTTGAGGAGCGAGGCCAGGACGTTGAGCACCTCGCGGGCGTTCTCCTCGAGCCCCGGACCGAGCAGCTCGCACTCCACGCTCTCCTGCGCGACGCGCGCCGGCACCAGACCGATCGCCGCCCCCACGTACGCCGCCGCGGGCAGGTCCATCAGGCACAGCGCCCGCAGGGACAGCAGCCGGTCCACGTACACCCCGACCAGCGCGCCCCCGTCCTGCGTGGGGTCGACCATCGCGGCACCCGTGCGCACCTCGACCTCCCGCCCGAGCAGGTCGGCCAGCAGGTCGCGGACCTCCTTGGCGGGAGGCAGGGGCGTCTGCGGGCCCGTCACGCGAGCACCGGGTCGATGACGGCGCGGAAGCCCTCGGGCGTGAAGGGCTTGGCGATGAGGAACAGGGCGCCCTCCCGCTCCGCGAGCGCCCGCATCTCCGGCGATCCCTCGGACGTGACGAAGCCGAGCGGTGTGTCGAACCCCTCCGCCCGCAGGCGCCGCAGCAGGTCGAGGCCGGTCATCTCGGGCATGTTCCAGTCCGAGAGGATCACGTCGGGCTCGTCGGCGCGGACGGCCTCCAGCGCCTCGGCGCCGTCGGCCGCCTCGCGCACCTCCCAGTCGTACCCCGCCTGCCGCAGCGTGCGGATCACGATCTGGCGCATCACGCGGCTGTCGTCGGCCACCAGGACCCGGATCATCTCGTTCCTCCTCGTTCTCGTCCCCCGACCCGCCGCGCGGCCGTCACGACGCCGCTCGCACGGTGAGCTCCAGCGCACGACCGCCCCAGTCGAGCAGGACGTGCGCGACGACCACGGAGCCCGCCGGTGCGGGCTCCGTCGCCCCCACCTGCGGCAGCCCCATGGACCCCGTGGTCGGCAGCAGCGACTTCACGTTGCCCCCGACGACGTTCGCGACCTCGCCGAACGCGTCGCGCAGGTCGTCGTCGCCGACGGGCGCGTCGTCGGGCAGGTCCAGCAGCGCGCGGGCGACCCCGTCGGCGGTGCGCCGCTCGGTGGTGACGACCGCCCGCCCCGACCAGTCGCCGTGCAGGTCCACCCACGCGGCCACGGGCTCCACCCACACGGGTGCCGGGGCGTCCCAGGCGCGCAGCGTGCCGGGGACCCCGTCGACCATGACCGCGAACAGGTCCCGGGCGATCGCCCCGACGGCGTCACCGGTGACGGCCGCGCTCACGAGGTCGCCTCGACCGGCAGGAGACCGAGCAGCTCGAGCTTGTCCCGCAGGTCGTCCGGGCCGAACGGCTTGACCAGGTACTCGTGCGCGCCCGCCGCGAGCGCCCGCACGATCTGCGCGTGCTCGCTCTCGGTGGTCACCATCATCAACGTCATCCCGCGCAGGGACCGGTCCGCCCGGGCGTGCACCACGAACGTCAGACCGTCCATGACCGGCATGTTCCAGTCGACGCACGCGAGGTCCGGCACCGGTCCCTCGGCGAGCAGGTCGAGCGCCTGACGGCCGTCCTCGGCCTCGACGGTCTCGAAGCCCAGGCCGTGCAGGATGCGCACGATGATGCGCCGCATCGTCCGGGAGTCGTCGATCACGAGTGCTCTCATCGCAGGGTTGCTCCTCCGGTGACGGCCGGGGCGACGGCCGCCGCCCGGTACAGGTGCGCACCGCCGAGCACGACCGGCTCGAACCCACCGTGCACACCGGCGGTGGTCTCGGCGGCGCCCAGGACGAGCCAGCCACCGCGCCGCAGGACGCCGTGCACCCGCGCGAGCACGCCACGACGGGCCTCGGCGTCGAGGTAGATGAGGACGTTGCGCAGCAGGACCACGTCGAACGGACCCGCGGGGGCGAGGTCGAGCAGGTTGTGCCGGCGGAACGTCACCCGTCGGCGCAGGTCCTCGCTCACCTGCCAGCCCCGGCCGGCGCGGGTGAGGTGGCGCGCGCGCATCGGCTCCGGCAGGCCGCGGTCGACCTCGAGCTGGGTGTAGTGGCCGCGCCGGGCGCGCTCCAGGACCGGCTCGGACAGGTCCGTCGCCAGCACGTCGACCCCCGGCTCCAGGTCGGCGACGGCCATGACCACCGAGTAGGGCTCCTGACCCGTGGAGCAGGCGGCCGACCACACGCGCAGCCGGGCGCCGGCAGGCGCGTCGGCACGCCACGCCGGCACGACGTGCTCCCGCAGCGCCCGGAACGGGACGACGTCACGGAACCACGACGTCTCGTGGGTGGTCAGCGCCTCGACCACGGTGTCGTGCGTCCGCTCGTCGGGGTGGTGCCGCAGAGCGGTGACGTACGCCTCGACGCCGCTGTGGCCGGCGGCCCGGGCGAGCGGCAGCAGCCTGCTCTCGACGAGGTACTGCTTGTGCGGCTCGAGCGCGATCCCGCTGCGCCGACGCACCAGGTCCGCCACGAACCCGAATGAGCGCGGTGTGACGGTCACGAGGCGACCTCGCCGGCCGGTGCGCGCAGGCCCTCGTCCACCGTCGCGGCGATCCGCTGGGCGATCTCCCCCAGGGGCAGGACGCCGTGCGCCCAGCCGGCCGCGGCCACCGCACCGGGCATGCCCCAGACCACGCTCGTCCGCTCGTCCTGCACGACCACACGGCCGCCCGCCGTGACGACCCGCTCGGCGCCCGTCCTGCCGTCGGCACCCATGCCGGTCAGGACGACCGCGAGCACACCGGCCCCCGCGGCCTGCGCCGCGGAGGACAGCAGCACGTCGACCGCCGGCCGGCAGAAGTTCACCGGCGGCGCCTGGGTCAGGGCCGTGACCAGCCCGCCGCCGGCCCGGTGCACCTCGAGGTGGTGGTCGCCGGGCGCGACGTGGACGTGCCCCGGCAGCAGCGTCACACCGTGCGCGGCCTCCGCGACCCGGTGCGGGCCGAGCCGGTCGAGGCGCGCGGCGAGCTGCCGCGTGAACACGGGAGGCATGTGCTGCACGACGGCGACCGGCACGGGCAGCACCGGCAGCGCCGCCAGCACGCGCGACAGGGCCTCCGGCCCGCCGGTGGACGCCCCGACGACCACCACCTCGACGCGGTGCGGCGGGCGCGGCGGCGCCAGGACGGCGGGTGCCCCGCCGCGCGTGGTGACCGGTGCGCCGGTCCCGAGGCCCGCACCCCCGGCCGGGCGCGGGGCGAGCGCCAGGATCCGCGGGACCAGCTCGCGCACCACCTGGTCCAGCGACTCGCGCAGGCTGCCGAGGTTGGACGGCTTGGTGACGTAGTCGCTGGCGCCCGCCGCGAGGGCGTCGAGCGTGGCGATCGCACCGCGCTCGGTGGCGGTCGAGAACATGATCACCGGCTGCCGGTGCCCGGCGGCACGCAGCGCCCGGACCGCCTCGATGCCGTCCATCTGCGGCATCTCGACGTCCATCGTGATGACGTCCGGCGCCAGCTGCGCGACCTTGGCCTGGGCGATGCGCCCGTCCGCGGCGACGCCGACGACCTCGATGGCGGGCTCGCGCGACAGGGCGTCCGTCACGAGGCGGCGCACGACGACGGAGTCGTCCACCACCAGCACGCGGGTGCGGGTCACGGGTCCTCCGGGCGGGTCGTCGGGGCGGGCACAGGGCTGGGCACGGGCGCGTCAGTACGTGAACGCCGCCATGCGGCCGCGCAGGTCCTCGGACAGCCGGGCCAGCTCGTTGACCGAGGCGCCCATCTGCGCGAGCACCTGCGAGGCGGTCTGCGACGCCGTGGCGACACCGGTGATGCCGGACGCGATCTCGCCGGACCCGGTGGCCGCCTCCGAGACGCCGCGCGACATCTCGTTCGTCGTCGCCGTCTGCTCCTCCACCGCGGACGCGATGGTCAGCTGGTAGTCGTTGATGCTGGCGATGATCGAGCCGATCTGCCCGATGGACTGGACGGCGCCGGTGGTGTCCGCCTGGATCGCCTCGACGCGCCGCGCGATGTCCTCGGTCGCCCGTGCCGTCTCCTGGGCCAGCTCCTTGACCTCGGACGCGACCACCGCGAAGCCCTTGCCGGCCTCACCGGCGCGGGCGGCCTCGATGGTCGCGTTGAGGGCCAGCAGGTTGGTCTGCTCCGCGATCTGCGTGATGAGCTTGACGACGTTGCCGATCTGGGCGCTGGACGACCCGAGCCGGGAGACCGTGTCGTTCGCCGTGGCCGCCGCACCGGTGGCCGCCTGGGCGACCTTGGCCGCCTCGGACGCGTTCTGCGCGATCTCCCGGATGGAGGCCCCCATCTGCTCCGCACCGGCGGCGACGGCCTGCACGTTGCGGGACACCTGCTCGGCCGCCGAGGCGACCATCCCGGCCTGCACGCTCGTCTCCTCCGACCCGGAGGCCACCTGTCCGGACGCGGCCGCGAGCTCCTCGGCCGCCGCGGCGACCGCCCCGGCCGACTCGACCACACCGCCGAGCGTCTGCCGCACGGCGTCCTGCGCGGCGGCGAGCTGGATCGCCATCCGGCCCACCTCGTCGTGGTGCGTCACGTGGGGACGGCGCGTGAAGTCGCCGCCGGACATGGCGACGACCGACCGCTGCACCTCCCGGACCGAGGTGCGGACGGACCGGGCGACCCACGCACCCACCAGGACCGCCAGCAGCACCGCCAGGCCGCAGGCCCCGACCACCAGCAGACCGGACCACTTGGCCCGGGCGGTCGCGCCCGCGGCCGTCTCGTCCATGAACGCGGACAGCTCGGCCCCGAAGGTGTCCAGGTAGGAGAGGTAGGACTCCACCATGGGCTGGCTGATGCCGGCCTCGGCGATCTCGAACGCGGGCAGGTCGTCGGCGACGGCCAGCGGGACCAGGCGGGCGTCCCGGACCGCGAGCCAGTCGTCGTAACCGGACCGGAACCGCTGCCAGCTTGCGGACTCCGCGGTGTCCGGGGTGGCCTCGATCACGGCGAACGCCTCGGCGACTGCCGCGTCGTTCTCCCCCTGCCGCGCCAGCAGCCGCTCCACGTCGTCCTCGTCGCTGGTCGCCGCCAGCTGCGCGACGATGAGCCGGGCCGTGAGCTGACCCTCGTAGACGCGGTCCCGGGCCGCCGCCGCCGACTTCTCGACCGTCACGACCAGGGCGGTGTCGGCCGCGGTCGCCCCCAGCTGCAGGTAGGAGAAGGCGGCCGAGCCCAGCGAGACCACGGCCATGAACCCGATCACCGCGAGGATCTTGGTCTGCACCGAGCGGTTGACGAACCAGCGGGTGAGACGGCGCTGCCGCCCGGACGCGGTGAAGGTGCTCATCAGGACTCCTGGGTGAGGGACGGGAGGGGTCGCTGCGCCGCGACGGCAGCGTCGACGTCGAGGACGAGCAGCAGGCGGTGCTCGAGCTTGTGGGCGCCGCGGATGACGTCCGCGAGGCGGGGGTCGAGCGTGGGCGGCGGCGGCTCGAACGAGTCGGGGCCGCACTCGAGGACGTCGCCGACCTCGTCGACCAGCAGGCTGACCGGCTCGTCGCCGACCTCGACGACCACGGTCATCACCGGTGGCGTCACCGGCGGCGGCAGGCCCAGGCGGGTGCGCAGGTCGATGGTGAGGACCACCTGGCCCCGCAGGTTGACCAGCCCCGCCACCTCGGGCGGCGCCAGGGGCACGCGGGTGCGGACCGGTGCCCGCAGCACCTCCTGGACGCGCAGCACGTCCACCCCGTACAGGTGGTCGGCGAGCACGAACGTCACGTACTCGGTCATCGGCCCGCTCCCACCGGCTCGGGGGCGGTCCCGTAGAATGCGGGGTCGGCGGCGAGCACGGCGGCCCGCACGTCGAGCAGCTCGGTGACGCGCCCGCCCAGGACGGTCGCGCCGAGCAGCCCGTGGTCGACGACGTCCGCGTGCTGGTCGGCACGGTCCTCGGTGATGTCGACGATCGACGTCACGACGAGCCCCGCGGTGCGCCCGGCCCGCTCGAGCACGACGACGAGGAGACCGGCGCCGGCCGCAGCCCGGGGCACCCCGAGCAGGGCGTCGAGGCGTGCGAGCGGCAGCACGCCGCCGCGGTAGCGCACGACCTCCCGGCCACCGACGCGCTCCACCTGGTCGGGGCGCAGCTGCTCGAGCCGGGCGACCTCCTCCAGCGGCATGGCGACGCGCCGGTCCTCCCCGACACCCACGACGAGCATCTGCCGCGTGACGACCTCATCGGTCACGGCTGCTGCGTCGTCCGAGCCGCCCTCGACGGCGGTGACCCGCGCGCGGCGGGCCAGGCCCTGCACGTCGAGGATCAGCGCCACGCGCCCGTCACCGAGCACGGTGGCCCCCGCGTACACGCCGAGGCTCTTGAGCCGGCCCGACAGCGCCTTGACGACGATCTCCTCGGTGTTGAGCACCCGGTCCACCAGCAGGCCGAAGCGCTGCTCGGCCTGCACGACGGCGACGACCCGGCCCTCGGCGGCCCCGGCGGCCGGCGTCACGCCGAGCACCTCGGTGAGCGGCACCAGCGGCAGCAGGTCGCCCCGCAGCCGGTGGACGCGCGCACCGTGGACCTCCTCCACACCCGCGGTGCCGCGCCGGTCGTCGAGCGCGACCAGCTCGAGCAGGTCGACCTGCGGGAGGGCGAACACGTCCCCGGCGCACTCCACGGTGAGCGCGGGCATGATCGCGAGCGTCAGCGGGACCCGCAGCCGCCAGACGGTCCCGGCCCCCACCGTCGACTCGACGTCGACGGTCCCGCCGACCGCCTCGATCTTGGTCCTCACCACGTCCATGCCGACGCCACGACCGGACACGGCGGTGACCGCCGGCGCCGTGGAGAACCCGGGCAGGAAGAGCAGACGCAGCAGGTCGGCCTCCGAGGCCTGCGCGACCTGGGCGGGAGTACGCAGGCCACGCTCGACGGCCTTGGCCCCCACGACGAGCGGGTCGATGCCCCGGCCGTCGTCGGCCACCTCGACGACGACCTGACCCCCGGTGTGGTACGCCCGCAGCGACACGACCCCGCGTGCGGGCTTGCCCGCCGCGACCCGCACGTCGGGCGGCTCGATGCCGTGGTCCACCGCGTTGCGCACCAGGTGGGTGAGCGGGTCCTTGACCGCCTCGAGCAGCCCGCGGTCCAGCTCGGTGTCACCGCCGGAGACCTCCAGGTGCACCTCGCGGCCGCACGCCGTGGCGAGGTCGCGCACCACGCGCGGCATCTTGGACCACACGTGCTCGATGGGCTGCATGCGCGTCCTCATGACGCCCTCCTGCAGCTCCCCGGCGATGAGGTCGAGCTGTTGCGCGCTGCGCACCAGCGCCGTGTCGTGCGTGCCCGCCGCCAGCAGGCTGATGCGGTTGCGCGCGAGGACCAGCTCCCCGACCTGCCGGACCAGCGCGTCGAGCAGGTGGACGTCGACCCGGATCGCGGACTCGCCCACGCCGCGCTGGTGCGCGTGGTCCTCCGCGCCGGCGGCGGGCGGCGTGACGGCGTCGGCGACGGGCGCGGCGGGCGGTGCGGCGGGCGCGGCGGGCGGTGCGGCGTGCGCAACGGCGGCGGCGACGAGGGCGGCGGGGGCCGCGACGGTCTCGGCACCGGGGGCGACGGGGGGTGCCACGGCGGCGGTGACGAGCGCGTCGGGCGCACGGTGCGGGGCCGGGACGACGGGCGCCGGCACCGGCGCCGTGGCGCGCACGGCCTCGACGGCGGCCACCACGTCCTCGACCGCGACGGCGCCCTCGGTGCCGTCCACCTCGACGGCTGCCAGGAGCTCCCGGACCTTGTCGACCATGGCGAGCAGGACGTCGGTGGTGGCCTGGTCCATCACGCGCCGGCCGTCGCGCAGCTCCACGAGCAGGCTCTCGCCGACGTGCGTGACGCGCTCGAGCCGACCCAGCGCGAGGAACCCGCTGGTGCCCTTGATCGTGTGGATGGTGCGGAACACGCTGCTCAGCAGCGGGCGTGACCCCGGGTGCTCCTCGAGCTCGACCAGGTCACGGTCGAGCTGGTCGAGGTTCTCGTACGACTCGACGAGGAACTCGCGGACGATGTCGTCGACGTCGTCGTCCATCCGCCCCTCCTGACCGGGAGGGCGCGCACCGCACCCCACGGCGGACCCATCGGCCGGGGGCGGGCGGGCCTGAGCGGTCGGCGCGACCTGTCACCCGGGTGCGCGCAGCCCGGGCGGGCGGGCGTCAGTCGCGTGCGGTGCCGTCGGCCGGTGCCGCGGGCCGCGGCAGCAGACCGCGCAGCGCCGCCGCGGCGGCGTCGTCGGCCTCGACGGCGCGCGCGTTCTCCTGCCGGACGGCGTCGAGGACCTCGGCACGGTGCACCCGCACGTGCCGCGGGGCGTCGATCCCCAGACGGACGCCGTCGGACCGGACCTCGAGGACGGTGACGACGACGTCGTCCCCGATGACGAGGCTCTCGCCGACGCGGCGGGTGAGCACGAGCATGCTGCGACACTACCCCGGCTCGCGGCGGGGTCCCCAGACGTCGGCTCAGGTCAGCGCGGCGTCCAGGTCCTGACCGAGCGCCGCCGCCCACACGAGGCGGGAGGCCGGCACGCCGTCGACCCAGGCCACCGGCAGCCCCGGCTCGAGCACCGTGCCCGGTGCCGTCGTGTCGAGCAGGCCGTGCACGGCCAGCGCGTCGACACGCCGCTCCGCGCCGACGGCCGTGACCCAGGCCGTGACGTCGGCAGGCTTCGTCCGCGCGTCGGTGACCGCCCACACCTGGTCGGGCGCGATCGCGGCGAGGGCGCGGGCGGCCAGCGCCCGGTCGTGGTGGTCCGGCCCGACGCGCACGGCCACGACCTGCGGCGACGTGGGCTCACGTGCCGGCACGACGACCGGTCCGGCGACGTCCGGCTCGTGCACGCAGCCGTCCGGCAGGCCCCAGCGCACCGCGAGCGTGCGCGCCACCGCCCGGGGGCCGTCGCCCTCGCCGACGACGACCAGCAGCTGCCCGGGCCCGCGCGGCGGTACCGGCGGCCGGGGCAGCCGGCCCAGGACGCCGCCCAGCGTCACCGGCCCGGTGCCGAGCAGGTGCGCGGGGACGCCGAGCCGCTCCAGCTCGGCCCGCAGCGCCGAGCCCGTCGAGCCCACCGAGGGCGCGGCCGGTGGAGCGGGCGCGGCGTGGGCCCGGGCGGGCGGGACGGCCAGGGCGGCGGCACGCTCGGGCGCGGCCACCTCCGGCACCGGCAGGCCGACCAGGGTGCGGACCTGGTCGAGCACCGCGGCGAACTCCTCGGTGGCGCGGGCCGCGTCGGTACCGGACGCGCCGTCCGCACCGTCGTCACCGTCCGCGGCGTCGGCCGCCGCCAGCAGGCCCTCCAGCCCGGACCCCACCGGCACGACCGCGTGGCGCCGCGGGCGACCGGGCGGCGCCGGCTCGTCCGGCACGTCCACCGTCACCTCGAACCGCTCGCGGGCGAAGAAGCCGGCGAACCCGCCGCTGCGCACGCGTTCCGCGCGCACGATGCGCGCGCGGCTGCCGAGCTCCTCCCGGACCTGCTCGACCAGCTCCTCGAGGTCGGGGCCCTCAAGCAGCAATCGCGTGGTCACTGTTCACCACCCCGACGGTGTCGACCTGGACACCCGCGGCCGTGACCTCGGTGTAGGACAGCACCGGGAGGCGGGCGTCCGCGAGCGCCACCAGCCGGCGCAGCGCCGGCCGGATCGCGGGTGAGCACGCCAGCACGACGCCCCGTCCCTCCGCCTCGGCCCGGCCCACCGCGGCCCGCAGCTGCTGCAGCACCGTGTCGAGGCGCTGCGGGTCGACCAGCAGCTGGCTGCCCTGCTCGCCGTGCCGCAGGCTCTCCGCCAGCTGGTGCTCCAGCAGCGGCTCCAGGGTGAGCACCCGCAGCACGCCCTCCTGCACGTACGGCGCCGCCAGCGCCGGGCCCAGGGCGGCGCGTGCCGCCTCGACCAGGCCCTCGGCCTCGGTGGAGACGCGGGCCCGCAGGGTCAGCGCCTCGTAGATGCGACCGAGGTCGCGGATCGCGACCTCCTCCGTGAGCAGCCCCTGCAGCACCCGCTGCACCTCCCCCAGCGACAGCAGCGAGGGCACGAGCTCCTCCACGACGGACGGGTTGACCTGCTTGACGCCCTCCGTGAGCAGCCGCACGTCCTCGCGTCCCAGGAGCCGTGCGGCGTGCTGCTGCACGAGCGCGGACAGGTGCGTGACCAGCACCGACACCCGGTCGACGACGGTCGCGCCGCTGATCTCCGCGGTGTGCCGCAGCTCGGCGGGGACCCACTTGCCGGGCAGCCCGAAGACGGGCTCGGACACGGCGGTACCGGGCAGCGCCGCCAGGTCGTCCCCCAGCGCCAGGACCCGTCCGGGGGGCGCCTGCCCGCGGCCCACCTCGACGCCGGCGACCCGCACCACGTACGTCGACGGCGGCAGGTCGACGCTGTCGCGGGTGCGGACGGGCGGCACCACGATGCCCAGGTCGAGCGCGACCTTGCGGCGCAACGCGCGAACCCGGGCCAGCAGGTCGCGGTCCGGTCCGGCCCCGACCAGGTCGACGAGGTCCGGCGCGAGCAGGATCTCCAGGGTGTGCACGCGCATCTGCTCGATGAGCTGCTCGGGGCCCTCCGCGGGCGGAGCCGTCGGGTCGGCCGCCGCCTCGGGGGCCTGCTCGGCGGCCGCCTCGGCCTGCTGACGCGCACCGACGCGCTGGGCGGCCACCAGCAGCAGCCCTCCGACCAGCAGGAAGGGCAGCTTGGGCATGCCCGGCAGCAGCGCGAGCGCCACCCCCGCGCCACCGGCCACGGTCAGCGCGGTGCGGGACTGCATGAGCTGCGCCGCCGCGACGGTGCCCATGTCCCCCTCGGCCGTGGCCCGCGTGACGACGATGCCGGTGGCCACGGCCAGCAGCAGGGCGGGGATCTGCGTGACCAGGCCGTCGCCGACGGTCAGCAGGCTGAACCGCTCGATCGACTCGCCCGCGGACATGCCCATCTGCAGCATGCCGACGGCGAACCCGGCGACGAGGTTGATGATCGTGATGACGATGCCCGCGATGGCGTCGCCCTTGACGAACTTGGACCCGCCGTCCATGGCGCCGTAGAAGTCGGCCTCGGCGGAGATCTCCGCCCGGCGCCGGCGCGCCTCGTCCTCGTCGATCAGCCCCGAGTTGAGGTCGGCGTCGATCGCCATCTGCTTGCCCGGCATCGCGTCGAGCGTGAAGCGGGCGCCGACCTCGGCCACGCGGCCCGCGCCGCTGGTGATCACCACGAACTGGATGACGACGAGGATGAGGAAGATCACCAGGCCGATGACGAGCGACCCGCCCACGACGAAGTGGCCGAACGCCTCGATGACCTCACCGGCGAACCCGTCGCGCAGCACCAGGCGCGTGCTGGCCACGTTGATGCCCAGGCGGAACAGGGTCAGCACGAGGATCAACGACGGGAACACCGAGAAGTCGAGCGGCTTGCGCACGTACATGCTGGTCAGCAGCACCACGAGGGAACCGGTGATGTTGACGACGATGAGCACGTCGAGCAGCGGCGCGGGCAGCGGCACGACGAGCATCAGCACGATGCCGACGATGCCGACGGGCACCGCCAGGCGGGCGACGGAACGGTTCTGCACGGTCAGCTCCTGGGGGCGGGACCGGCGCGGCGCCGGCCTCGGGGTGGGACGGGGGTGCCGGCCGGCAGCGCGGAGCCGGTGGGCAGACGGTGGTGCCCGGCGCCGGCGCCGCGGCGCCGCAGCGCCATGACGAACGCGAGCACCCGGGCGACGGCGGTGAACAGCTGCTCGGGGATCTCCTGGTCGACCTCGCAGGCACCGTGCAGGGCGCGCGCGAGGGGCACGTCCTCCACGAGCGGGACGCGGTGCTCCGTGGCGAGCTCGCGGATCCGGGTGGCGACGTTCCCGGCGCCCTTGGCCACGACGCGCGGTGCACCCGTGCCCGGCTCGTAGCGCAGGGCGACGGCCACGTGGGTGGGGTTGACCAGGACCACGTCGGCCTGCGCGACCTGCGCCATCATGCGGTTGCGGCTCATGCGCGCCTGCTTCGCGCGGATGGCGCCCTTGACGTGCGGGTCGCCCTCCGTGCGCTTGTTCTCCTCCTTGAGCTCCTGCTTGGTCATGCGCGTCGACTTGCGGTTGCGGCGCACGACGACGGCGAGGTCGACCGCGGCCAGCGCGATGCCGGCGGCGATCCCGCCGCGCAGCAGGTCGGCGGCCCCGGTACCGGCCGCGCCGAGGATCGCGGACAGCGGGAGCGTGCCCGACGCCATGAGCGTCGGCACCATCGCCTGCACGCCCATGACGAGCACGCCCGCGACGGCGAGCGTCTTGAGCAGGGTCTTGACCCCCTGCCACAGCGCCTGCGGGCCGACGAAGCGCTTGGCCGCGGCCGCGGGCTTGAGGTGGTCGAACCGCGGCTTCATGCTGCGGAACGTGATGCCGCCCTGCGCGGCGGCGACGACGATCGTCACGACCACGAGGACCACGAACATGGGCGCGAGCGTGGTGCCCAGGCTCGTCAGCGCGGCGCGCAGCACCTCGACCGCCTGCAGGGGGTCGGCGGTGACCGCGACGGCGCGCACCTGCGCCATCTGCTCGAGGCCGGCGTCCTGCGCACGGGTGAGCACGCCGGGCAGCATGACGGCGGCCGCGCCCAGCCCCACCCACGCCGACAGGTCCTGCGAGCGGCCGAGCTGCCCCTTGCGCCGCACGTCCTTCATCCGCTGCGGTGTGGCCTTCTCGCTGCGCTCCCCGCTCATCGCAGCACCGCCGGGACGGTCGTGGCCGCGTCCTCGGCGAGCGTGCCGAGGATGTCGGGCAGCGCGAGCAGCGCGAACCCGGACAGGGTGAGCGTCAGCAGGATCTTCAGCGGGAACCCGAGGGCGAACGCGTTGAGCGCGGGCGAGACGCGGGTCAGCAGCCCCAGGCCCACGTCGGCCAGGAACAGCACGACGAGCAGCGGCCCGGCGATCTGCAGCGCCGCGACGAACATGTCGGTCAGCCCGTCGGCGAGGCTCTGCCCGTACGCGGCGGTGGAGAACATGACACCCAGGGGCAGGGCGTCGAAGGTGCGGACGAGCCCGGCGACGACGAGCTGGTACCCGTCGGACGCGAACAGCAGCACCACGGCGAGCAGCTGGTACAGCCGCGAGAACTGCGCGCCGCTCGTCATGCTCATCGGGTCGAACGCCGCGGCGATCTGGAACCCGCCGAACAGGTCGACCAGGGCACCGGCGGACTGGACCGCGGCGAACAGCAGGTACACGAGGAACCCGGTCGCGGCCCCCACGACCGCCTGCAGCGCGAGGTCGCCGAAGAACACGGCCGTGCTCGCGGACGGCACCTGCGGCAGGCGCGGGGCGACCGCCAGCGCGAGCCCGGTGCCCAGCGCGACCTTGACGGACCCGGGCACGCCCCGCTGCGCGAACGGCGGCGCGACCACGAGGAACGCGATCATCCGCACGGACGCGAGCAGGGTGGTCTGGACCGCGGCGAGCGGCAGGGTGACGGCGACGGGATCCATCCGGTGCTCACCCGCCCACGAGCGCCGGGATCCGGCCGTAGAGCTCGTGGGTGAAGGTCACGAGCTCGGTGATCATCCAGTGCCCGCAGATGAGCAGCGCCGCACCCGCGGCCACCGCCTTGGGCACGAACGAGAGCGTGACCTCCTGGATCTGCGTCACGGACTGCACGAGCGAGACCGTGAACCCGACGACGAGCGCGGTGACGAGCACGGGAGCGGCGAGCTTGGCCGTCAGCACCAGGGCGTCGAGGGCGATGTCGAGGACCGCGTTGGTGTCCACTAGCCGGCACCCGCGTACGAGCCGACGAGGGCGGTGACGACCAGCCCCCAGCCGTCGACCAGCACGAACAGCAGCAGCTTGAACGGCAGCGACACCATGATGGGCGGCAGCATCATCATGCCCATCGCCATCAGCGCCGCGGACACGACCAGGTCGATGACGAGGAACGGCACGAAGATGACGAAGCCCATGATGAACGCGGCGCGCAGCTCGGAGAGCAGGAAGGCCGGCGCCAGCACGGTGAAAGGCACGTCGGCGGGCGTCTGCGGGTTGGGCTGCTCGGCTGCTCGCGTGAGCAGCGCGACGTCCTCCTCGCGCGTGTGGGCGAGCATGAACTCGCGCAGCGGCTGCTGCCCGGACTCCACCGCCTGCGTGAACGTCAGGCTGCCGTCGAGGTAGGGCTGCACGCCGAGCTCGTTGACGCCGCTGAGGACGGGCGCCATGACGAACAGCGACAGGAACAGCGCGATGCCCGCGAGCACCTGGTTGGGCGGCACGCCCTGCAGCCCGAGGGCGTTGCGGGTCAGCGAGAGCACCACGAGGATCTTGGTGAAGCTCGTGGTGAGCAGGATCAGGGAGGGTGCGACCGACAGCAGCGTGATGCCCAGCAGCACCACGATCGAGCCGCTCGGCGTCCCGTTGATGCCGTTGACCTGCACGGACACCTCACCGTTGCCGGTCGGGTCCGTCGGTTCGGCGGGGGCGGCCGGGGGTGTCGGGCCCACGGTGGCGGACGCCTCGGCCCCCTGCGCGACCTGCAGCACGAGCAGCGCCAGCAGCACCGCACCGACCAGCAGCAGGTACCGGCGGACGGGCGACGTCCGTGCCCCCTGCACGGGCGTCATCGCCGCACCGTGCGGTCCTGCAGCGCCCGCACGGTCGCGCGCCACGTCTGCGGCGACAGCACCGAGCCGGCGAGCGGGCCCGCGGCCGCCGCGGTGTCCGGCGTCCGCGGCGCGGGGACGACCGCGTCGGCGCCCACCGTCGGCGGGCGCTCGACGACCGGGCCCAGCTCGGTGAGCAGCGCGACCTGCTGCTCACCGAAGCCCACGAGCAGCCGGCGGCTGCCCACGGCCACGACGGCGACGCCGGACGTCCGCCCGAGCGCCTGCCGGTCGACGACGCGCACGCGCGGCTCGCGGTCGTCGGCCGCCGGACGCGACGCACCGAACCGGCGCGCCAGGTACCAGATCAGCCCGACGACGCACGCCAGCGACAGCAGCACGCGACCGACCAGCAGGAGCTCGTCCATCAGACGGCGTCCGGCGCGCTGACGATCTCGGTGATGCGCACCGCGAAGTCCTCGTCCACGACCACGACCTCGCCGCGCGCGATCAGACGACCGTTGACGACGACGTCCGCGGGACCGCCGGCCGCGCGGTCCAGCTCCAGCACCGTGCCCGGCGTGAGGTCCAGCACCTGCCGCAGCGGCAGGCGGGCGCGGCCGATCTCCGCCGTGAGGGTGAGCTCGACGTCGTACAGCGCGCGCAACGACGCCCCGCGCTGCGAGGGCAGGCTCGGCGTGGCCGCCTGCGGCGGGACGCCCGGACGCTCGCGCACCACGACCCACGCGTACGTGCCGTCGACGCCCTCGAGCGCGACGACCTGGCTGCCGGGGCCCGTGACGAGCCCGGCCGTGGTCACGCGCGCCGGCTCCAGCACACCGTCGCCGAGGGTGGCGGCGGCGGCCTGCAGCGCCGGGCGCAGCGCGACCGCCGGGTCCAGCGCCGCCCCGCCGGCACCCTCCGCGAGGGCGTGCGCGACCTGCGGGCCGAGCACGACGGCCAGCTCGGCGGAGACCGGGCCGACGACGCCGGCGACGACCGCGAGCGCGTCGGCCGGTGGGGCGCCGGTCGCGGGGACGGCACCGAGCGGGACGGCCGCCGGCACGAGGGGGGCCGCGGCGGCGGCGGCCGCCAGGGCGTCGACGACGGTGGACGTGGTGCTCATGCGGGGATCTCCTCGACGCTGACGACCTGGCAGGCGAGCCGGGACCCGTGCGTGCCCGCCGCGGCGTGCGCGAGCACGACGTCGTCGACCACCACCTCCAGCGGTCGGCTCGCGGGGTGGGACAAGGGCAGGACGTCACCGACGGCGAGGTCGACCACGTCACGGGGGTGCAGCGTGCGCGGGGTGCAGCGCACCGCCACCTCGACCGGGACGTCGAGGGCGGCGCGCTCGAGGTCCGCCCGGGCCCGGTCCTGCGCGTCGTGGCCCTGGACCGGGTCGTCGGGACGCTGGTCGGCGCGCAGCGCGGCGAGCACGGGCTCGGCCGGCAGCATGAGGGTGGCGGACTCGACCCGGTCCTCGCCGACGCGCAGGGTGAACCGCGCCGAGAGGACGGCGTCGGTGGCCGCGACGGCCTGCACGAACTGCGGGTTGTACTGGACCGACCGCACCGTGAGCTCCAGCGGCATGATCGACGCGAAGGTGTACGACAGGTCGGCCAGCGCGTGCCCGACGAGGTCGCGCACCACGGTGGTCTCGATCTCGGTGAGCTCGCGACCCTCCCGGTCGTCACCCAGGCCCGTGCCCCCGAAGAGGTAGTCGACCCAGACGAGCGTGGTGCCGACCGGCATCTGCAGCAGCGCGGTGCCGCGCGGCTTGTCGACCGTGCACACGAACAGCGCGGTGGGGGTGGGCAGGTTCGCCACGTGCTCGTCGTACGTGACGAGCGAGACCTCCTCGAAGGTCACCTGGACGAGCGCGCGCAGGCGCGCCGTGAGCTGCGTGCCCCACTGGCGGGCGAACCGCTGCAGGGCCATCGACAGGTGGCGGGCGTGCTCGCGGGACAGCGTCAGCGGGCGGCGGAAGTCGTACGGCACCGGCGCGGCGGTGCCGGCGCGTCGGCGGGCCGACGCCGCGGGCGCGGGCGCGTCGGTCACGGGTGGGGACGGCGTCACGACCACCCCATCGGCGGAGCGCGCGCGGTCATGAGGAGAACGGTGCACCGGACCCGGACGACGGGACGACGAGGCCCGTCACCGGTGGGCCGACCGTGCGGTGGATCTCCCGCCGCCCGTCGTGGGCGGTCTGTCGCGCGGCACGGTCGCGCGCGGCGGGGAGCGACGACGGCGCCGTCCGTGGCGCCGGTGGATCACGTCACTGCGTGACGTAGTTCGTCAGGTAGACGTCCATCACCTCGCCCTCGTAGGCGTGCGCGAGCTGCTCCGCGAGCTGCGTCTTGAGCGCGTCGCGGGTCGTGGGGTCGGACACCTCGCCGACCGTCCGGCCGGAGTACAGGGAGATCGCCAGGTCGAGCGCGCGGGACGGGTCGGGTGCACCGTGCGCGTCCGCGGTGAGCTGCAGACCCAGACCGAGCCGCAGGTACCGCCCGTCGGCCAGGTTGATGCTGATCGGGTCGACCTGCACCACCTCCCCGGCGACGGGAGCCGGCTCGGCGACCGGGGCCTCGGGGACCTCGGCGTCGCGGCCCAGCAGGAACCACGCCGCGGCACCGGCCACGGCCAGCACCAGGACCAGGACCACCACCAGCAGGAGCCGGCGGCGGGGCCGACCGGCCGGTGCGGGCGGGGCGGTCGGCACCGCCTCGGGCGCCGCGGACCCCCGCGCGCCGATCTTCTGCCGGGACACGACCCGTTGCTCGATGGGCATCTCACACCTCCGTCTCGGGGCGGCGGACGGCGGTCACGGCGTGACCACCGCGGGGACCAGCTCACGCACCCGCTCGGGCGCGTCGCTCAGCACGACCAGGTCCACCCGCCGGTTCACGGCCAGCGAGGTGTCGTCCATCCCGGCCGCGACCGGCCGCGCGTCGCCGTACCCGACCGCCGACACCCGGCCGGGCGCCAGCCCGTCGCGCTCGACCAGGTGCCGCAGCACCTGCGTGGCACGGTCGGCGGACAGCTCCCAGTTGGTGGCGTAGCGGCCGGCGACCGGCAGCACGTTGGCGTGCCCCTCGACCGCGATCTGCTCCGGCAGGGCCACCAGGGTCGGCCCGGCCGCGTCCAGCACCCGCCGCGCGGTGTCCGTGAGCTGCGCGCTCGCGGGGGCGAAGAACACGTCGTCGGCCACGAGACCGAGCACCAGGCCGCGTTCGTCGATGCGGAAGGCGACCACCGACTCGAGGCCCTGACCGGCCAGGCTCGCGCGGATGGTCTCGCGGATCGCGGCCAGGTGCGCGGCCTCCTGCTGCGCGGCGGCCAGCAGCACCGGGTCCACCGACGGGCGCGGGGCCGGCGTGCTCCCCTGCTCCCCCAGCCCGCTGTCGGCGTCCACGAGGCCGGCGGTGCTCGCGGCGACGGCGTCCCGGTCCTGCGGGACCAGCCCGTCGAGGACGCCCGGCCCGCCGTCGAGCTGCGAGGGCGGGACCTCGGGGGTGCCGTCCCCGAACCCGGCGGCCAGGGACTGGCTGAGGGCGATGTACTTCTCCTGGTCGACCTGGCTGATCGCGAAGAGCACGATGAACAGCGCCATGAGCACGGTGATCATGTCGGAGTAGCTCACGAGCCAGCGCTCGTGGTTGACGTGCTCCTCCTCGGGGGCGCGCGACCGGCGACGCCCGGGCCGGCCGCTCACGCGGCCTCCTTGCGCGAGTCCGCGCGGCCCTCCGCCTCGGGCAGCAGGCTGCGCAGCCGCTCGCCGACCAGCCGGGGGTTGGCACCCGACTGCACGGCCAGCAGGCCCTCGAGCGTGATCTCCATCTGCTGGCACTCGAGGTCCGAGATGCGCCGGATCCGCGTGCCCAGCGGCAGCCAGACGACGTTGGCGGACAGGATGCCCCAGAGCGTCGCGACGAACGCCGCCGCGATGGAGTGCCCCAGGGAGGCCGGGTCGGCGAGGTTCTCCAGCACGTGCACCAGCGAGATGACCGTGCCGATGATGCCGATGGTCGGGGCATAGCCGCCCATGTCGACGAAGTACTTGGAGTGCACGCGGTCCGCGGTGCGCTTGGTGGCGATCCGGTCCTCGAGGATCATCCGCAGGTCCTCGGGGTCCGTGCCGTCGATCGCGGCCTGCAGCCCCTCGCGCAGGAACGGGTCCTCGACCTGCCGCGCGTCGTCCTCCAGGGCCAGCAGCCCCTCGCGCCGGGCGCGCTCCGCGAGGGAGATCACGGTCTCGACGTTCGCGCCGGGCTTGGGGGCGCGGGCGCGCAGGGCGCGCGGGACCGCCGCGAACGCGGCCTTGGCGTCCTTGAGCGTGTGCCCGGCCAGGCCCACGCCCAGGGTGCCGCCCCACACCAGGATCAGCGGCGCGGGCAGCAG
The DNA here is from genome assembly GCF_018388445.1 of Cellulomonas wangleii. Lineage (NCBI taxonomy): Bacteria > Bacillati > Actinomycetota > Actinomycetes > Micrococcales > Cellulomonadaceae > Cellulomonas > Cellulomonas wangleii. The sequence goes on along the minus strand of NZ_CP074405.1, from coordinate 747,013 downwards.
GATCGACATCGGGTCGGCGCCCTCGAGCGTCAGCGCGGCGAAGATCGCGCCGAACGCGAGGACGATGCCGATGATCCCGGCCGGGTCCATCAGCGGTCCCTCTGCCGCAGCAGCACGGGCGGCGGCGGGTCGTCGCCCTCCGCGTCGTCGACGAGGTCCGGCACGGCGCGCACGGGGCGCAGCCGCTCGATGTCCCGGGCGCGGGCCAGCAGCCCGGCGCGCTGGTCGTGGATCAGGGCGATCACCTCGTCGAGGGACTCCCGCACGATCAGCTTGGTGCCGTCGACCAGCGTGAGGATCGTGTCGGGTGCGCTGTCCACACGTTGGATCAGGTCGGGGTTCACCCCGAACCTGCCCCCGCTCAGTCGCGTCACGACGATCACGGCACGCCCCGTCCCTGGTCCTGCGTCCGCGCGGCGGGCGGCACCGAGCCGCTCCCACCGCGCGCACCCCGTCCGTGGGGTGCACCCGGCCCATCGGCAGGAGGGCACCGGCCCTGAGGGGTCGGGGGGTCCCACGTGCGGGGACGTCAGGTCTGGTACGCCCAGTGCCACGGCTCGCGCGGCGTGTCCTCGGCGAAGCCGTAGCGATCGGCGTTGGCCCGCATCCACGCCTGCGCCGTCGCGTCCAGCCGCAGGTCGGCGGCCAGGCCCCAGCCGTGGTCGGACGTGCCGGGGGCGGCCGCGAGGCCGCCCTGCGAGTACAGGCCCTTGCGACGTACGAGGTCGACCTGCGTGTCGTACGTGCGGTACGAGTCCGTGATGCCGATGGTGACGCCCTGCGCCCGCGCGTCGGCGATCATCCGCGTCAGCTGCTGCGCGGCCGGCTGCCACAGCCGGTGGCCGGTGTCGCCGACCGGGGTGAGGGCGGCGTCCGGGACCCGGCCGTTGGCGTGGCCCGCCAGGCCCTGCGGCAGCATGTCGCCGTTGATCCGCCGCACCGACGACGCCGACGTGTCGACGGTCGTCGTCGGCGCGGGCGGCGCCGCGGGCTCGTACGTCGCGGTGGCCCGGGACAAGGCGTCGGCGAAGGCCGTGCCCGTGGCGGTGGTCGTGGCGGGGGACGCCACGACCGCCGCCGGGGCGACGAGCCCACGGATGTGCGCCATGCGTGCGGCGATCGCCGCGATGCCGTCGACCATCAGCGCTTGAGGTTGACCAGCTCGTTGAGCACCTCGTCGGACGTGGTGATGATGCGGGAGTTCGCCTGGAACCCCCGCTGCGCCACGATGAGGCTGGTGAACTCGCTGGACAGGTCGACGTTCGACATCTCGAGCGCGCCGCCCGCCAGGGACCCGCGCCCGCCCGTCCCGGCGGTGCCGACCTGGGCGTCGCCGGAGTTGACGCTCGTGCGGTACAGCGAGCCGCCGGCCTTCTCCAGGCCCGCCGGGTTGGTGAACGCACCGAGCGCGATGCGCCCGATCACCTGCTTGAGCCCGTTGCTGAAGGCGCCGGTGATGGTGCCGTCCGCGCCCAGCACGAACGACAGCAGCGTGCCGGCGGCCTGCCCGTCCTGGGACACGGCCTGCGCCGTGTCGAGGCCCGCGTAGCCCGTCAGAGCGCCGAGGTCCACGGTGACGCCCCCGACCGCGAGCGACCGCGGCGCCGTGATGGCGCCGTTCGCGTCGAAGGTCACGGCCTGCTGGGCCACGGCCGTGGTGCCGTCGGTGGCCGCGACGTTCCAGCCCGTCGCGTCCTTGGTGAACGTCAGGGCCAGCGTGCGGGCGGTGCCGACCGAGTCGTACAGCGTGGTGGTCAGCGTCTTGGACGTGCCGTCCGCGGCGGCCGCGTCGAGGTTGCCGTCGAACACGGCGCCCCGCGACGCGACGGCACCCATGGTCGTGCCGGCCGGGACGCGCAGGTCGGTGAGCGCCGCGTTGGTGTCGACCACGCCGTTGGTGGCCGCCCAGCCCTGCACCAGGGCGCCCTCGCCCGGCAGCACCATCTGCCCGGTCGCGTCGAAGTCGAACGACCCGGCGCGCGTGTAGTAGGTCTCCGCGCCCTTGCGCACGACGAAGAACCCGTCGCCCTGGATCATCATGTCGGTGCTGCGACCGGTGGTCTGCGAGGCGCCCTGCGTGAAGCTGGTCGTGACGCCGGCGACGCGCACGCCGAGCCCCACCTGGGCGGGGTTGGTGCCGCCGACGCCCTCCTGGGCGCCGCCGGCGTTGGACAGCACCTGGGACAGGGTGTCCTGGAACTGCACCTGCGAGGACTTGAAGCCCGTGGTGTTGACGTTGGCGATGTTGTTGCCGGTGACGTCGAGCATGGTCTGGTGACTGCGCAGACCGCTGATGCCGGAGAAGAGCGAGCGGAGCATGGTCGGTTCCCTTTCGGTGGTCCGCGTCAGGCGGCGGTGGGGGTGGCGCCGGGGGCGCCGGGGGTGAGGTCGGGGTCGGTGCCGGGTGCGTCGGGTGCGGTGGTGCCGGGCTCGGTGGTGCCGGGCGTGGTGGAGGCGCGGCCCGTGACGGCGGCGACCGCGTCGAGCGGCACGTCGACGTCGCCGACGCGCACGGTCGGCACGGACGTCGCGTAGGACACCGCGGACACCAGGCCGCGCGACGTGACGCCGTCGGCGTCGGTCCACTCGACCTGGGTGCCGACGAGCGCGGCGGCGGACGAGCGCATCTGCAGCGCGAAGGCCTCGCGCTGGGTGTCGGACAGCTCGACGAGACGCTCCATGGTCGTCAGCTGCGTGGTCTGCGCCATGAGCTGGGAGGTGTCCATGGGGCTCGTCGGGTCCTGGTAGCGCAGCTGCGCGACCAGGAGCTGGAGGAACGCCTGCTTGTCCAGGGAGTCGTTGGACGTGGCCGTGGTGGCGGCCGCGTCGGGCGTGCGCGTGGTGCCGCTTGCGGCGTACGACGTGTCGATGGTCATGGCTGCTCCGGGGTCAGACGACGAGGTCGATCGCGCCGGGGCGCGTGGGGGCGGGGGCGGCGTCGGCGGGGGCGTCCGCCGGTCCGGCGGGGCGGGGCCCTCCGGTGGTCGCGTCAGGACGTCCCGCGGCGCCGCCGGGCCGGCCCGGGTCGCGGCCGGGCTGCTCGCCGCGGCCACCGAGGTCGAGCTCGGCGTGCAGACCGGCGGTCTGCAGGTCCCGACGCAGGTCGGCCAGGGTGGCGCGCAGCATCTCGCGGGACGCGTCGGTGGCGCCGGCCAGGTCAAGCCGCACGCCCTCGGGGCCGATGTGGGCGACCACCCGGACCGGGCCGAGGTGCTCGGGGTCCAGGGGGACGGTGAGGACGTGCCGGCCGGCGCCCAGCCCGGTCAGGGACCGCAGGCGCGCGCCGAGCTGCTCGGTGAACGCGGCGGGCGTGGCCGCGGACGCGGCGGCGGGGGGCACGGGTGCGGCGGCCGGGGCGGGGCCGGGGGCGGCCGCGGGTGCCGCGACGGGCGCCCAGGCGGGCGGGCGGGCGCCGGTGTCCGACGGGGCGTCGGGAGCGGCCAGGGCGGGGTCGGTGACGGCGGGGGCCGCCGGCGCGACCGCGCCGGCGGGAAGAGCAGCGCCCGCCACGGCGGTCGGGGCCGGTGCACCGGGCGCAGGTGCCGCGGGTCCGGCGGCCGCACCGGCGACGGGCAGGGTCCCCGGCGGGGTACCGGGGTGGCCACCGGACGCCACCTCGGCCGGCGGGGCGCCGGCAGCGGCACCGGTCGCCACCGCGGCCAGTGGCGCGTCGGTCGCGGCAGCGCCGCCGGTCAGCGCGCCGGCGGGTGCGGCGGTGAGGGCGGCGGGTGCGGTGAGGGCGGTGGCTGCGCCGGGGGCGGCACCGGCTGTCGCGCCCGACGCGGCGGACCCGTCGGCGGCCGGCAGGGCGGTGAGGCCGGCGGGTGCGGCGAGGGCCGTGGCCGGCGGGGCGGCGGTCTGGCCGGTGACGGCCACGGCCGCCGCGAGCGCATCCGTGCCGGGCGTCGCGTCGGTCGGCACCGCGGCGTCGCCGGTGCGCGCGTCGACGTCGGACGGCGCACCGTCGCTGCCGCGACCGCCCACCGCACGCACGGGCTGCTCGGGCCGCGGCGTCCGGTCGAGGCCGGCGCGCACGTCGGACCGGCCGTCCGCCGCGGCGCCGCGCGGCGGGCGGGCGTCGCGCCTGCCGTCCGCGGTCCCGACCTGCGCGCGCAGCACGTCGGCGAACGCGTCCGCCCGGGGTCCGGTGCGGGGCGCGCCGCCGGGCAGCGGTGCGCGCGCGGGGGCCGTCGGGCCCGCCACGGTCGTGGTCATGCGTCCTCCCCGGGTGCTGTCGGGTCCGTGCTGCGGGCCGCGACCTCGTCGAGCACGGCCTGCTCGGCGCGCTCCTCCTGCTGCCGCTCGGCGACGTCGTGCTTGTCCCGCAGCCGTTCGACCGCGCGCGTGCGGATGCGGGCGGCGGTCCAGTCCTCCTGGCGCCGCTCCACCGCGTCCTGCGCGCCGCGGACGCGCTCGACGTCCTCGGTCAGCAGCGCGGACAGCGACAACCGGGCGGCGACCGCCGCCTGCCAGGCCGCGACGTCCGCCTCACCGGGCGGCCGTGCGGCACCGAGGACCTCGGCCGTGCGCGCGGCACGCTCGTGCGCGGCACGCTCCTCACGACGCGCACCGGCGAGCTCCGCGGCGGCGGTGTCCTCCGCGAGCGCGCGCACCCGCAGCAGGCCCGCGAGCGGGAAGGGACGGCTCATGACTCCCCCATCTGCGCCACCAGCGCCCGCAGCCGGCCCCAGGACTCACCCGCGGGTGCGCGCTCGTCCATCCCCTGGCGCAGGAACGCGTCGATCGCGGCGGCGTGGGTGACGGCGGTGTCCACCAGCGGGTTGGAGCCGGCCACGTACGCGCCGACGTCGATGAGGTCCTGCGCCTGCCGGCGGGCCGCCATCACGGCGCGCAGCCGCGCCGCGTCGGCCCGCTGCTGCGGCGTGCTCACGCGGCCCGCGACGCGCGAGACCGACCCCAGCGCGTCGACGGACGGGAAGTGCCCGGCGACCGCCAGACGGCGGTCGAGCACGACGTGCCCGTCGAGGATCGAGCGGGCCGCGTCGGCGATGGGCTCGTTGTGGTCGTCGCCGTCCACCAGCACGGTGTACAGGCCGGTGACCGAGCCCGTGGGGCCCGTCCCGGCGCGCTCGAGCAGCCGGGCGAGCAGCGCGAACGTGCTGGGCGGGTAGCCGCGGGTCGCCGGCGGCTCCCCGACGGACAGCCCGATCTCGCGCTGGGCCATGGCCACGCGCGTCAGGGAGTCCATCATCAGCACCGCGTGGCGGCCCTGGTCGCGCAGGTGCTCGGCGATGCGCGTGGCCACGAACGCGGAGCGCAGACGCACCAGCGGCGGCTGGTCGGACGTCGCGACGACGACGACCGACCGCGCGAGACCCTCGGGGCCCAGGTCGTCCTCGAGGAACTCCCGCACCTCGCGGCCGCGCTCCCCGACCAGCGCGATCACCGACACCTCGGCGTCGGTGCCGCGCGCGATCATCGACAGCAGGCTGGACTTGCCGACGCCGGACCCGGCGAACAGACCCAGGCGCTGCCCGCGCCCGGTGGTGACCAGGGTGTCCAGCACGCGCACGCCCAGCGGCACGGGGGCGTCGACGCGGGCGCGCTCCAGGGGGTGCGGTGCGGGGGCGTCCAGCGGGACCATCGCCTCGGCGTCGAGCGGCCCGCGGCCGTCGATGGGCCGGCCGAGCCCGTCCAGCACGCGGCCGAGCAGACCCGCGCCGACGGGCACCAGCAGACCGGTGCCGTGGGCGCGCACGGGCAGGCCGGCGCGCATGCCGTGCGTGGGGCCCAGCGGCATGCACCGGGTGGCGCCGCCCGCGGTGGCCACGACCTCGGCGGTCACCGCGTCGGCCCCCTCGCCGAGGGTGACGAGCTCGCCGACGGCGGCACCCGTGCCCACCGTCTCGACCGACAGGCCGACGACGGCGCGCACCCGGCCGACCGGCACGGGCCGGGCGGCGCGCAGGGCGCGGTCCCACCGGTCCGCGCCGGTCGCCGACGGCGTCGTGGCGGGGGTCATGCGAGGTCCAGGGCGCCGCGGGCGCGGGCGACCGCGGCGGACAGGCGCGCGTCCAGGTGGCCGTCGGCGTGCTCGGCGACGGCGTCGCCGGGTGCCAGGGCGGGGTCCGCGACGAGCACGACGCCGGCGGGGACGTCGGTCGGGACGGCCGCCAGGTCCCGCGGGTGCAGGTGCACGACGAGGTCGTCGGGCAGGTCCGGGGCGGTGAGCACGCGCGCCAGCGCGGCGCGCGCCGCGGCGGACGCGTCGGTGAGCTCGACGCCGAGCAGGGCGACCGCGATCTCGAGCGCCGCGGAGTGCACGGCCTGCAGCGCGCCGGCCAGCACGGGCGTCTCCCGTGCCCGCAGGGCCTGCGCGGCGGCGTCCAGGGCCACCAGGGACGCCGCGTGCGCGTCCGCCCGTGCCGCCTCGGCGCGCTGCTGCTCCGCGTGCGCCGCGTCCAGCCGCGCCGCCGCGTCCTGCGCGGCACGGCGGGCGCCCGCGGCGTACCCCGCGGCCCAGCCCGCCGCGTGCGCGGCGGGGTCCGGCGCCGTGGGCGCGTCGAGGCGCGACAGCGCCATCGCCCGGGGCGCGGCGGCCGGCGGGGCGGGCGGGGCGGGCGTGCGCTGCAGCGGCACGAAGTCGAGGTCAGGCAACGAGCTCGTCCTCGGCGTCGCGGCGGACGACGATCTGGCCGCTCTCCTCCAGGCCACGGATGACCTGGACGATCGCGGCGCGCGCCTCCTCGACCTGCGACAGGCGCACCGGCCCGAGCAGGTCGATCTCCTCGACCAGGTTCTCGCGCGCCCGGTCGGACAGGTTGGTGAGGATCTTGTCGCGCACCTCCGTGGGTGAGCCCTTGAGAGCCTGCGCGAGCGTGCCGGTCTCGACCTGCCGCAGCACGAGCTGCACCGCGCGGTCCTCGAGCAGCACGACGTCACCGAAGACGAACATCAGGCTGCGGACCTGGTCGGCCAGGGCCTCGTCGCGCTCGAACAGGCCCTCGAGGATCGACTTCTCGGTGGTCGGGTCGGCGCGGTTGATGATCTCGACGAGCGGCTGCACGCCTCCGACGGCCGCCAGCTCGCGCGGCTGCAGCACGGCGGACGCCTTGCGCTGCAGCGCCTCGATGACGACGGCCACGACGTCCGGGGACGCCCGCTCCATGAGCGCGATGCGGTGGGCCACGTCGGCGCGGACGTCGACGGGCAGGCCCGCGAGGATCGCCGAGGCGTGGTCGGGTCGCAGGTGAGCCAGGACCAGGGCGACGGTCTGGGGGTGCTCCCCGTCGAGCAGGGACACCACCTGGCGCGCGTCGGCCTTCTGCAGGAACTCGAAGGAGTGCCCGGCCATGGAGGCCTGCAGCCGCTCGATCATCCCGGCGGCCTTCTCCTTGCCGAGCGACGCCTCCAGCAGCTGCTGCGCGAACCCGGGCCCGCCGCCGACGCCGGGGCCGATCTCGGCGACGCCGTAGAACTCGTCGACGATCTCGTCCGCGAGCCTCTGGTCGACCCGGTCCATGCGCATGATCTCGGAGGTCAGGTCCTCGATCTCGGCCACGTCGAGCTGCGCCATGACCCGCGCGGCGCGCTCCTTGCCGAGCTGCAGCAGCAGCAGGGCGGCCTTCTGCCGGCCGGTGACGGTCATCGCGGCGCCCCCGTCGTCATCCAGCCGCGCAGCAGCTCGGCCACCTGCTCGGGCTGCTCGTCGGCCAGCGCGGCGATCTCGGCGCGGCGCACCGCGGTCGGGTCCGGCGCGGGCGGCGCGGGCGGCAGCACGGGCAGGTCGTCCTCCGGCAGCGCCAGCGTCACGGGCGCCTGGCGCGCCGCGGCGAGCTCGCCGAGGTCGAGGGCCTCGCGGCGGGCACGGCGCGAGCGCCGCCCCAGCACGGTGAGCACGACCACGACGAGCAGCACGATCCCGGCGGCCGTCGCGACGTCCCGGACCAGCCCGTTGCGCTCGGCCGCGGCGGTCTGCGCGTCGGCGGCCGCCAGCGCCTCCTGCGCGGCCAGCGCCGACGCGGTGTCGAACGACATGCGCTGCACCGACAGGGTGTCGCCGCGCTCGGTGTCGATGCCCGCGGCGGCGGAGACGGCCGCCGTCAGGTCGGCCATGTCCAGCGCCCCGGCGGCCCGGTCGTCGACCAGCACGGACACGGACTGCTTCTGCAGCGTGCCCGGGGCCGACCGGGTCACCTCGGTGCTCTTGTTGACCGCGTTGGTCACGTCCTCGCTGGTGGAGCTGTAGGTGCCGGCGCCGCCGTCCACGCCACCGGGCACCGCGACGTTGTCGGGTCCCAGCACGCCCGTGGCGTTGCCCCCGCCGGTGCCCGCGTACTCCTCGGTGGTGGTCGAGGCGCCGAGCGGCGGGGTGTCGGGGGTGGCCGAGAACTCCTCGGTGGTGCGCTGCGACTCGGACAGGTCGAGCTGCGCGTTGACCGTCACGGCCGCGGCCCCCGGCCCGACGAGCCGGTCCAGCATGGTCTGCACGGCCCCGCCCACGCGCGCCTCGTAGTCGGCGGCGCGCGAGTCGGCCAGCGCGCCGCCCACGCTCGCGGCGCCGACGGCCGACAGGACCTGGCCGGCGGCGTCGACCACGGCCACGTCGGTGGGCTCCATGCCGTCCACGCCCGCGGACACCAGGTGCGTCACGGCCTGCACCTGGTCGGCCGTGAGCTCGGCACCCGGGCGGGTGCGGACGAACACGGAGGCCGTGGGGTCGGACTTCTCGGCGACGAAGACGGTCTCCTCGGGGATCGCCAGGCGCACCGTGGCCGCCTGCACGCCCTCGATGGCGGCGACGGTGCGGGACAGCTCGCCCTCGAGCGCGCGCCGGTACGTCGTCTCCTGCTGGAACTCCGAGGCGGTCATGGGCATCTGGTCGAGCAGGGAGTAGCCGCTGCCGTCGGTGTCGGCGGGCAGGCCGGCGGCGGCCAGGCGCACCCGCTGCTCGTAGACGGCGGACGCGGGCACCAGCACCGTCGCCCCGCCGTCGCCCAGCTGGTACGCGACGCCGGCCGACGTGAGCTCGTCGACGACCGCGCTGGCGTCGGCGCCGGACAGGCCGGAGAACAGCGGCACCAGCGTGGGCCGCGACATCCAGCTCGTCAGCGCGACGGCGCCCAGCACCACCGCGGCGATGCCGATGAGCGCGAACGTGCGCTGCGCGAGCGTGAGCCGCCCGACCGTGCCGGTGAGCCGGCTCCACGCGTCCTGCACCTGTGCGGGCATCAGACCTGCATCCTCATGATCTCGGTGAACGCCTCGACGGCCTTGTTCCGCACGGCGGCGGTCAGCTCGAGGGCCAGGGACGACTGGGCGGAGGCGACGGTGTAGTCGTGCACGTCGTCGAGGTCGCCGGTCACGGCCTTGACGGCCAGCTCCTGGGACGTCGACTGCAGCTGCTGGAGCTGCTCGACCTGCCCGAGGACGCCGGCGAAGGCGCCGGACGGTGCGGCGACGGACGCGGCACCGCCGAGCTCGACGGCGGGCAGCGTCGACGTGACGCCCGCGACGGGGGTGACACCCAGCGCGCTCATCAGCTGCGCCCGATCTGCAGGGCGGCCTGGTACGACTCGGTGGCCCGCGAGACCACGGCGGCATTCGCCTGGTAGCCGCGCTGGGCCATGATCAGCTGCGTCATCTGCGACGCCATGTCGACGTCGGGGTACCGCACGTACCCGTCCGCGTCGGCGAGCGGGTGGTCCGGCTCGTGCACCAGACGGCCCTCGGCCGCGCCGAGCGCGACGCCCGCCACCTGCACACCGCCGTCGGCCATCTCCTGCGCGACGACGTAGCGGGTGCGGAACGCCTCCTCGGAGGTCGAGGTGACGGTGCTCGCGTTCGCGAGGTTGTCGCTGATGGCGTCCATCCACTTGCGCGTCACGGTCATGCCGGTCCCGGCCATGCCGATGGCCCCGAAGATCGTCATCAGCTGGTCCTCATCGCGGTGCGGACGGACGAGAACGTGCCGGACATCGCCTGCGTCGCCAGCTGGTAGCGCAGGTTCGTGTCGATCTGGAGCAGCGTCTCGGTCTCGAGGTTGACGTTGTTGCCGTCCTGGCGCGTGGGCTCCAGGCTGCGGGCCACGCTCGCGGTGACGGCACCGTCGCCCTGCCGGACGGCCGAGGCGAGCTCGGCCTCGAACGCGACGCGCTGGGCGCGGTAGCCCGGCGTCTGCAGGTTGGCGACGTTGGCGGCGCTGACGCGCTGCCGCATCGCCAGGGCGTCGAGCGCGCTGTCGAGCGCGCGGACGCTCACGGAGTCGAACATGCCCATGCGGGCCCACCTCACCACGGCGTGGTCCTGGTCGGCCGATCCGTGGCCTGCTGCGTGAGCGATCCGTGCTCACCCGCCCATCGGCCCGCGCGGGCCGGACGTGAGGGGTCCGGGGCCGCGGGTCCGCACTTCACCCGTCCGGCGCAGGCGAACCGGGCGGCACTGTCGACGGCACTGTCGACGGCGCCCGCGGACCGGCTCCGGGGCCGCTCAGCCCTCGAGGTCGAGGTACACCGGCTGCGCGGGCGGACGCTCGCGCAGCGCGGTGGCCGCGGCCAGGTGCCGGCGCGAGACGGCGGCCTGCTCGGCCAGCCGGCGGGCGACGTCCAGCTGCCGGGCGTGCAGCGCGCGGGCGCGCGCGACCAGGGACGCGGGCAGCGGGCCCAGGTCGGCCGGCGGGTGCCAGGCGGCGCGCTGGGCGACGTCCTGCGGCGCGGGCAGGTGCGCGACGCGCAGCAGCTCCTCGGCGTGCTCGACCTCGAGCTCGAGGTCGGCCAGCGCGCGGTCCCAGCAGGTGCGGAACGTGGCCTCGCGGGACGCCGGGGTCATGGTCACGGTGGTGGTCAGCCGACGCCGAGCAGGCCGCTCGGCGCGGCCGTCGGCGGGTCGGCCGGTGCCGGCGCGGCGGCCACGTCGGCCGCGTCGTGCCAGGTGCGGGCCAGCTCGGCGACGATCTGCCGGCAGCCGTCCAGCCGCACCGCGTCCCCGCCGCTGGACACGGCGAGCAGCTCGCGCAGCAGCCACGTGTAGATGGACAGCAGCTGCGGGCCGCCGTCCCACTCCTGCACGTCGAGGCTGGCGGCCAGCTCGGCGACGATGTCCTGCGCGTGCGCGAGGTGCTGCGTGGCGTCCACGCGGCGCTCCTCGGCGAGGGCCTGGGCAGCGCGCTCGACGTCGAGGACCAGGCGGTCGGCGAGCATCGTGAGCAGCCGCGCGGGGCTCGCGGTCTGCACCGCGGCCGCGACGTACCGGCTCCGGGCGTCGTACATGGCTCCTCCGGGGGTCAGCTGGACGTGCTCGGGGTGCTGCTCGCCAGGTAGCTCGACAGGTACCCGGCCTGCGACTGCAGGCCGGACAGCGTGGTCTCCAGGCTGGCGTAGGTGCGCTCGAGCGACGCGCGGCGGGCGGCCAGGCGGTCGTCCCACTCGGCGATGCGGTCGCCCAGGTCGCGCACGGTGCCCTGCTGGGCGGTGACGGACAGGGTGAGGGTGCCGCTGATCGGGTCCGACGCCGCCTTGGCGGTCTCGGCCAGGCGGGCGGCGACGCCCTGGAGCACGGTGGCGACCTTCTCGGGGTCGGCCGCCATCGCTGCGTCGAACACCGCCTGGTCGAACGTGAACGTGCCGTCCTTGCCGAGGACGATGCCGACGTCGGACGGTGACGTGCCGCCGACGGGCATCGAGCCCTGGGCCAGGATGTTCTGCTGCAGCAGGCGGACGGCGGTGTTGCCGGCGAAGATCCCGCCGGTGACCAGGGTGCCGCCGTCCGCGGCGGTCCCCGTGGTCGCGCGCGTCCGCGATCCGATCTCGGAGAGCACCGTGGTGAGGTTGGTGACCAGGCCCGCGGCGAGCGTGCGCGCGGCCGCCTGGTCGCGGGTGACGTCGAGCGTGAGGGGCTCGGCACCCGGGGCGGTGACGGCGGTGACCACCAAGTCGACACCGGTCATGACGCCCTCGAACGTCGTGGACGCCGACGTGAGGGTCTGCTCGGACGGCGACCCGGGGAACAGGGTGATGGCCGAGTCGGACGCGGTGCGCACCGACCCCAGGGTCAGGTCCGCCCCGTCGTGGGCGACCGTGAAGGCGTGGGCCGCACCGGTCTCGGTGCCGGTGAGCTGCAGGCGGTACGTGGTCTCGCCCGTCGCGCGGCCCTCGCCGTCCAGCACGGCGACCTTGACCGCGGTGGCCCGCACCCCGGTGCCCGGGGCGTTGAAGGCGTCGACCAGGTCGGGCACCGAGGACGACGCGGCGGTGACGGTGACGTCCTGCCCGCCGCGGGTGATCGTGAACGAGGGGGTCGTGGACGCGAACGTCGCGGGCAGCTCCACGAGGGAGGCCTGGGACTGCGCGACCGCGGTCACGCGGAACGACAGCGTGCCGATCTGCGCACCGGTGCGCACGGTGGCCGTGGCGCCCGCGGCTCCGGCGCCCGGGGCGCCGGGCGTGGTGCCCGGGGCGGCGGTGGCGGTGCCCGGCTGCGTGACGGCCGCGGTGACCGCCTGCCACGTCGCCGGCTTGGCGGCGGTGGCGGCGTGCTCGGCCAGCGAGGCGACCTTGGTGTTGAGCGCCTGCAGCGCCGTGACCATGGACGACGCGGTCGCCTTCTTCTGGGACAGCAGGGTCTGCTGGCCCGCCTGCAGGGCGATGAGGCTGTCGATGAGCGCCCCGGTGCCCAGACCGCTCACGATGCCGTCGATCGTCGCCATGCTCGGTTCCCGTCTGCCGTGGGCGTCACCGCCCGGGTGTGCGACCGGCGGCGGGGGACGTGCGTCCACCCACCGCCGGTCGCGGGGTCGTGCCGGTGGTCACCTCACGGCGACCGGGTGCCTCACTGCAGGAGCTGCAGCACCGACTGCGGCAGGTTCTTGGCCTGCGCGAGCATCGCGGTGCCGGCCTGCGACAGGATCTGCGCCCGCGTGAACGACACCATCTCCTGCGCCATGTCCGTGTCACGGATGCGGCTCTCCGACGCGGACAGGTTCTCCACCGCGACGTTGAGGTTGTTGATGGTGTGGTCGAAGCGGTTCTGGATGGCACCGAGCTTGGAACGCTCGTCGGAGACCATGCCGATGGCGATATCGATCGCGTCGATAGCACCCTTGGCGTTTGCCACGAGCGCGTCCTCGCCGTCGCTTGCCTCCCTGTTGGCGACCGCAAGGTTGCCGACAGTGAGCGTCTCGGCGTCCATCTTCGTGATCGACACCTCAATGCGGTCGGAGTCCGCGGTGTTCGCCCCAACCTGGAAGCCCTTGTTGTATTCACCGTCCAACAGCGGCGTCCCGTTGAACTGGGTCGTCGCGGCGATCCGGTCGATCTCGTCCGTGAGCTGGTCCATCTCATCCTGGATGTTCAGCTTCGCGTTCTCCGACAGACCACCGTCGTTGGCCGCCTGCACCGACAGCGTGCGCATGCGCTGCAGGATGGAGTGCGTCTCGGTGAGCGCGCCCTCCGCGGTCTGCACGACGGAGATGCCGTCCTGCGCGTTGCGCACGGCCTGCTTGGTGCCGGAGATCTGCGCGCGCAGACCCTCGGAGATCGCCAGGCCGGCGGCGTCGTCGGCGGCGCGGTTGATCCGCAGACCGGAGGACAGCTTCTCGAGCGACTTCGACAGGTCGCCCTGCGTGGTGCCGAGGTTGCGGTACGCGTTGAGCGCCGCGAGGTTCGTGTTGATCGAGAGACCCATGGTTCTTATTCCTCCTGAAGTCGGGTCACGGTCGGCCCATCCGTGGGCACGTCCTGCTCATCGGCCGGTGCACCGCGGGACGTAGGAGTCGCCGCGGGTGAGATCCGGCCGGGAGTCCTCAGCCGACCAGGTCGGCGGTGCGCCCGAGGCCGTCGCGCTGGCGGGGCACGGCGTCGAGGTGGGCGGCGCCCAGCGCGGCGCGCGCGGCCATGGCCGCGTAGTACGCCTGCCGGCGGCGCTCCGCCACGCCGTCGGGGCGCTCGGGCGCGGCCACCAGGTCGGGGTCGAACGCGGAGTTCAGGCCGTCGCGCAGCAGCGCGAGGCCCTCGGTGCGCAGCTGGCTGACGCGGGACTGCGTCACGCCCAGGTCGTCGGCGATCTCGGCGATCGAGCGGTCCTCGAGGTACAGGCCAGCGATGACGGTCCGCAGCCGGTCCGGCAGCTCCTGCACGCCGGCGCGCAGCCAGTGCACCCGCTCGGTGGCCAGCACCTGCTCCTCGGGGGTGCGGTCGGTGTCGCGCACGCTGTCCGCCACCGCGGTGCCGGGCACGTCGAGGGACATGACGCGGCGCTCGGCGTCGGCGCGCGCGTCGTCGACCGCGGCGACCGCGACGCCCAGGGTCTCGGCGATCTCCCCGCGGCTGGGCGTGCGGCCCAGCGCCCCGCGCAGCCGGTCGGCGGCCGCCTCGACCTCGCGGCTGCGGCGCCGGGCGCCGCGGCTCGCCCAGTCCATCGACCGCAGCTCGTCGAGCAGGGCGCCCTTGATGCGCAGGCTGGCGTAGCGGGCGAACGGCACGTTGGTCGACGCGTCGTAGGCCCGGGCGGCCAGCACCAGGGCCAGGGCGCCGGCCGAGGCCAGCTCGTCGCGGCTGACCGTCGGCGGCACGCGGTGCAGCACCTCGGACACGTTGTAGCCGACGAGGGGCAGGTGGGCCTCGACGAGCTCGGCGACGTCGGCCGCGGTGTTCACGTTCACACAGTTGTGCTCGGCGCGCCCCGCGCAGGAGTTGACGACCCGAGCGGGTGCTGTTCCAGAGGCTCCTGCAAGCGCTTGCCACGGCCTGCCCGGTTTCGCACGGTGGGAGAGGGCTAAAAGTGATCGAACTGGTTCACCGCTCGACCGCGTCGTGCACCGCGGTGTGATGCAGATCACATCGTCTCGGGTGATGGACACATGACCAGGTCAGGGCCTCGGAGGCCCTGCGGGAGAGCGCATGCCCGACGATGGGGTGCCCCCCGGCGCGGAACGTGGCCGCGGAAGTCGTCAGGTTCCGGGCCCTGCGGCCGATGGGGGGAGGACAGGCAGGCGCACCCCGCGCCGGTCGGAGGAGGTGGGACGGATGGGCCCCAGGCCCGCGCTCGAGCAGCTGTCCGAGGTCCTGTGGCGCGAGCGGCACCTCCTGGAGCTCCTGCTGTTCAAGCTCGAGACCGAGCAGCTCGTCCTCTCCTCCGGGCGTACCCGGTGGCTCGGCCACGCCACCCGCGAGGTCGAGACCGTGCTCGACGAGATCCGCACCGCCGAGCTCGGCCGCGCGCTCGAGGCCGACCAGGCCGCCCGGGACGTCGGCGTGCAGCCCGGCGCGGGCCTCGCGGAGATCGCCGCGCACGCCCCCGCCCCCTGGGACGAGCTGCTGCGCGCGCACCGCGACGCGTTCGCCTCGCTGACGGCGGAGATCGCCGCGCTCGCCGACGGGAACCGCGAGCTGCTCGCCGTCTCCCACCGCGCCGCGCAGGAGACGCTCGCCTCCCTGCAGGACACCGTCCGCACCTACGACGGCCAGGGCCGGCACACCGGTGCCGCGGGCTCGCCCGCCCGGCTCGTCGACCAGTCGATCTAGGAGCACCCGTGAGCACCTTCTCCGGAGTGAGCACCGCGCTGAGCTCGCTGATCGCCCAGCGGCAGTCGCTCGACGTCGCCGCCCAGAACGTCGCCAACGCCAACACCGTGGGCTACACGCGCCAGCGCGCCACCCTCGTGCCCGTGGCCGGCCAGAGCGTCCCGGCCATGTTCGCCACGTCCCCCGGCGTCGGCCAGGGCACCCGCACCGCGTCCGTCGACCGGCTGGGCGACGTGTTCCTCGACGCCAAGGTCCGCTCGGCCGGCAGCAGCGCCGCGTACCTGGCCGCCCGCGCCGACGCCCACACGACGCTCGAGAAGAGCATCGGGGAACCCGCAGGCACGGGGCTCGCCGGCCAGCTCTCCGACTTCTGGAGCGGCTGGGCCGACGTCGCCAACGGCTCCGACCAGGGGGCCGCCCGGGCCGTGCTGCTCGAGCGCGGCACCGCCGTGGCCACCCGCCTGGCCACCCTGTACTCCGACGCCCGCACGCAGTGGCAGCAGGCGCGCTCGACGACGTCCGCCCTGGTCGACCGGGTCAACACCGCCGCGGAGTCCCTCGCGGGGCTCAACGAGCAGATCCTCGCGATCGAGAACTCCGGCGGCACCGCGCACGAGCTGGCCGACCAGCGCGACCTGCTCGTCACCGAGCTCGCGGGGCTCGTCGGCGCCACCACCCGCGTGCGGCAGAACGGGCAGGTCGACGTCCTGGTCGGCGGCAACGCCCTGGTGACCGGGAAGGACGCCAGTCGCCTGGCGGTCGCCGGCGCCGGGTCGTTCGCGCAGGCCACGGGCGGTCAGGCCGTCTCCGTGGTGTGGGCCGACCGGCCGGACCAGCCCGCCGGGCTCGAGGGCGGGCGCGTGGCCGGCCTGCTGTCGGTGCTGGCCCCGCCGGACCGCGGCGGCCTGCTCACCGAGGCCGCGGCCGGGTACGACGCGCTCGCCACCACCATCGCCGACCAGGTGAACGCGCTGCACCGCGGCGCCGTCACCCCCGGCGGCGCACCGGGCGGGGACTTCTTCACCGTCACCGCGGGGCAGCCGCCCGCGCTCGGCCTCACCGTCGCCCTGACGAGCGGCGCGCAGATCGGCGCCGGCACCGCCGGGGCGGGTGCGTACGACGGCTCGGTCGCCACCCGCATCGCCGCGCTGGGGGCCTCGGCCGACGGCCCCGACGCGCGGTGGCGCTCCGCCGTCGCCGACCTGGGTGTGCGCACCTCCGGCGCCGTGTCGCGCGCGACCGTCGCGGGCACCGCGCTCGCCGCGGCCGAGCAGCAGCAGCTGGCCGGCGCCAGCGTCGACCTCGACGAGGAGACGGTGAGCATGCTCGCGTTCCAGCGGGCCTACGAGGGCGCCGCCCGGGTGCTCACCGCGATCGACGAGATGCTCGACACCCTGATCAACCGCACCGGCATCGTGGGGAGGTGACGTCATGACCCGCATCACGCACGCGACCGTCCAGCGCTCGACCCTGGCGAACCTGCAGGCCAACCTGCACGCGGCCGCCCGGCTGCAGGCGCAGATGTCCAGCGGCACCAAGATCTCCGTGCCGTCGGACGACCCGTCCGGCGCGCACGACCTGCTGCGGCTGCGCGCCGAGCAGCGCACCACCGCCCAGCACCAGCGCAACGTCGCCGACGGCGACGCGTGGCTCACCACGGTGGACACGGCCCTGACCCAGTCGCTGTCGATCATGCGCGGCGCGCGTGACCTCGCGGTCCGCGCCGGCTCCGGCGCCCTCGGCCCCGACGCCCGCGAGGCGCTGGCCGCCGAGGTCGAGGCACGGCGCGACTCCCTGCTGCAGCAGGCCAACACCACGTACTCCGGACGCCAGGTCTTCGCCGGCACCACCGCGGGGCCCGCCTTCACCACCGACACCACCACCACGCCGCCCGGCTACGCGTGGCACGGCACCGGCGCCGCGGTCACCCGCCAGGTCGGCTCGGAGTCGACCGTGCGGGTGGACGCCGACGGCTCCGCCGTCTTCGGCACCGGTCCCACGTCGGCGTTCGCTGCGCTGGACGCGCTGGCGGCAGCGATCCGGTCCGGCGACAGCGACATGACCGCCGGGATCACGGCCATCGACGGCCACGTGTCCGCGATGCTCGAGCAGGTCGCCTCCGTCGGCGCGCGGCACAACCAGGTCCTCGAGGCCAAGGACGTGCTGGCGACGCGGTCGCTCACCCTGACCCAGCAGGTCTCCGGCGTCGAGGACGTCGACCTGGCCGAGGTGATCCTGCAGGTCCAGAGCCAGGAGGTCGCCTACCGCGGCGCCCTCGGCGCGGCCGCCAAGGTCCTGCAGCCGTCGCTCATGGACTTCCTGCGGTGACCGCCGTGCAGGAGGCCCTGGTCACCGTCACCACGCCCGCCGGGCCGCGGGAGGTGCCGGCGACGCTGCGCGTCCCGGGCGGCCTGCCCGGCCTGCCGGGGCACGACGCGTACGCGCTGGACCCGCTCGACGGCACGGGGGTGCTGTTCGCGCTGCGCTCGGAGCCGTCCGACGGCCCCGCCGTCCGGCTGTTCGCCGTCGAGCCGCACGCCTTCTTCCCCGACTACGCACCCGAGCTGCCGGCCGGAGGGCTCGCCGCCCTCGGTCTGGACGTCGAGCAGGACGGGGCACCGGTCCTGCTGGCGGTCGTGCACCCGGCCGACGACGACCGCGACCGCCCCACCGCGAACCTGCTCGCGCCGCTCGTCGTGCACCCGCGCGACGGCCGCGTCGCCCAGGTGGTGCTCGACTCCGACCACCCGCTCCGGGCCCCGCTCGGCTGACGCGGTCCCCGTACCGCCCGCACGAACCGAGGCGCGGCGGCCCCCGGGCCCACGTGGTCCACCCCCCAGGAGGATGACGAGTGAGCAGCGCACCCGTGACGCGCGCAGGCGCGATGATCCAGCGCCAGGCCGTCGTGCACCCGGACCGCAGCGTGTTCGCGTACGCCGTGCGCGGGGTCGTGGCCGGTCCCGACGGGCAGGAGGTCGCCGAGGAGTCGGTCGAGCACCTGGTCGACGCGGTCCTGCGCACGGTGGACCTGGCCCGCATCGCGGGCACCCGTCCGCTGGTGGTGCGCGCCACCCACGAGCTGCTCGCGGCGCCCGGCGTGCTGGACCTGCCCCACGGGATGATCCTCGAGGTGCCGGCCCACCACCAGCTCGCGTCCGGTGCCGCAGGGCGTCTGGCCGCCCTCACCGACGCCGCCGTGCGGGTCTCGCTGGCCGACTACGCGGGCGACCCGGTGCAGGACGCGCTGCTGCCGTACGCGCACCTCGTCAAGGTCGACAGCTCCCTGCCGCCCCACCTGCTCACCGAGCTGGTGCAGCGCGCGTCGGCGGCGGGCGCCGTGGTGGTCGCCGACAAGGCGACGACGCGCCCCCGCGTGACCGCGGCGCTGGAGGCGGGCGCCGAGCTGCTGCAGGGCCCGCTGGTGCTGCAGCGTCAGCCCCCGGAGGAGCGGCGGACCTTCGGGGCCGGCGAGATCCAGTGCTTCGAGCTGCTGCGGCAGCTGTCGGAGCCCCAGCCGGACCCGGTGGCGTACAGCCGCACGGTCGAGAGCGACCCCGAGCTGTCGATCCGCGTGCTGCACCTGGTGAACTCGTCCGCCTCCGGCGTGCGCCACAAGGTGGACTCGGTGCAGCTCGCCGTGATGATGGTCGGACCGCGCCGGCTCACCGCCCTGGCGACCGCCGCCCTGGTGGGCACGACGCCCACGTCGATGGAGACGCTCTGGTTCCTGCTGACCCGCGCGCACGCGTGCGGCGCGCTGGGCGGGGACGACACCGCGTACACGGTCGGCCTGCTGTCGGCCGTCGCCGCCCACCTCCGGCTGCCCGTGGGGCAGGTGGTCGCGCGGACAGGGGTCTCCGCGGCCGTGGCCGACGCCCTGGAGAACCACGGTGGCCGGTACGGCCAGGTCCTCGCGGCCGTGCTCGCGCAGGAGGAGAACGACACCGAGTCCCTCGCCGCCACCGGGCTGGACGCCTACGAGGTCGGCCGTACGTACCTCGAGGCGCTCCCCCAGGCCCTGTCGCTCGCGACCCGCCTCGCGCAGGCCGCCTGACCCCGTCCCGTCCGGCGGCGCCCGGCACCCCGGACGGCGGCAGCAGCCCGACCCGCCCGGACGGTAACCTTCCCGCGCCCACCAGGCCCGAGAAGGAGCATCCATGCACGCCAGCACGTACGACTACTCGACCTACGACACAGGCCCCGGCGCCGGGGAGGTCGTCGGGATCGTCCTCGTGGGCGCCCTGTACGTCGCGTTCCTGCTGTTCGGCATCTACCTGTACATGCGGGTCGCCCGCAAGGCCGGGTGGACGATCTGGCACGGGCTGCTGATGCTGGTGCCGGTCGCGAACGTCGTCTTCCTCATCATGTTCGCCTTCACGGAGTGGCCGGTGGAGCGCCGGCTGCGCGAGGCCGAGGCACGGCTCGCGCTGGCGACCGGCGAGATGCCCGGCGGCGGCGCGGCCGGCTACCCCGGCGCAGCCCCGTACGGCTACGGCACCGGCTACGGCGCCCCCGCACCGGCCTACGGCGGCACCGCCCCGGGCTACGGCGACACCACCCCCGCCGCCCCCGGCTACGGCGCCCCGGCCTCGCCGTACGACTCCTTCCCCGCCGGCCCGGTCCCGCCGGCCCCCGGCGCGTCGCCGTGGGATCCCCCGGCCGCGCCGCCCGCACCCGGCGAGCGCTGAGCGCGCCCGGCACGAACGCCGACGGCCGGCCACCCCATCGGGGTGACCGGCCGTCGGACCGTTCAGGTGGTGCTCAGCGGATCAGAAACCGCCGCCGAAGTCCTCGCCACCGCCGGGGCCGGCAGGAGCCGACTTCTCCGGCTTGTCGGCCACGACGGCCTCGGTGGTGAGGAACAGGGCCGCGATCGACGCCGCGTTCTGCAGCGCGGAGCGCGTGACCTTCACCGGGTCGTTGACGCCCGCGGCGAGCAGGTCCTCGTACACGCCGGTCGCGGCGTTGAGGCCCTGGCCGGCCGGGAGGTTGCGGACACGCTCCGCCACGACGCCGCCCTCGAGGCCGGCGTTGATGGCGATCTGCTTGAGCGGGGCCTCGATCGCGACGCGCACGATGTTGGCACCGGTCGCCTCGTCACCCTCGAGCTCGAGCTTCTCGAACGCGAGCTTGCCGGCCTGGATGAGCGCCACGCCACCACCGGCGACGATGCCCTCCTCGACGGCCGCCTTGGCGTTGCGCACGGCGTCCTCGATGCGGTGCTTGCGCTCCTTGAGCTCGACCTCGGTGGCCGCGCCCGCCTTGATGACGGCCACGCCGCCGGCGAGCTTGGCGAGGCGCTCCTGCAGCTTCTCGCGGTCGTAGTCCGAGTCCGAGTTCTCGATCTCGGCGCGGATCTGGTTGACCCGACCGGCGATCTGGGTCGCGTCGCCGCCACCCTCGACGATCGTGGTCTCGTCCTTGGTCACGACGACCTTGCGCGCGGTGCCGAGCACCTCGAGGCCGACCTGGTCCAGCTTGAGGCCGACGGTCTCGGAGACGACCTGGCCACCGGTGAGGACGGCCATGTCCTGCAGCATCGCCTTGCGGCGGTCGCCGAAGCCCGGCGCCTTGACGGCGATGGACTTGAAGATCCCGCGGATGCGGTTGACGACGAGCGTCGCCAGCGCCTCGGACTCGACGTCCTCGGCCACGATGAGCAGCGGCTTGCCGGCCTGGATGACCTTCTCCAGCAGCGGCAGCAGGTCCTTGACGTTCGAGACCTTGGACTCGACGAGCAGGACGTACGCGTCCTCGAGGACCGCCTCCTGGCGCTCCGGGTCGGTCACGAAGTACGCCGACAGGAAGCCCTTGTCGAAGCGCATGCCCTCCGTGAGCTCGAGCTCCAGGCCGAGGGCGTTCGACTCCTCGACGGTGATGACGCCCTCCTTGCCCACCTTGTCGAGGGCCTCGGCGATGAGCTCGCCGATCGCGGGGTCACCGGCGGAGATGGCGGCCGTGGCGGCGATCTCCTCCTTGGTCTCGATCTCCTTGGCCTGCAGCAGCAGCTGCGCCGTGACGGCCTCGACGGCCTTCTCGATGCCCTTCTTCAGGGCGATCGGGTTGGCACCGGCGGCGACGTTGCGCAGACCCTCGCGCACCAGCGCCTGGGCCAGGACGGTCGCGGTCGTCGTGCCGTCACCGGCGACGTCGTCCGTCTTCTTCGCGACCTCCTTGACGAGCTCGGCGCCGATCTTCTCGAACGGCTCCTCGAGCTCGATCTCCTTGGCGATGGAGACGCCGTCGTTGGTGATCGTCGGCGCGCCCCACTTCTTGTCGAGCACGACGTTGCGGCCCTTCGGGCCCAGGGTGACCTTGACGGTGTCGGCGAGCACGTTGAGCCCGCGCTCCATGCTCCGCCGGGCCTCCTCGTCGAAGGCGATGATCTTGGCCATGGGGCTGTGATCCTTCTTCCGGTTCGTGGGTGGCCGGTCGGTGCCCGCGACGGACGGACCGTCACGGGCGCTCACGTCACGCCCACGACGACCCTCACCTGACGGCCGGGTGTGATTCTGTCACTCTCACCTGGAGAGTGCTAACTCCATGGTTAGCACTCGCCCCCTCCGAGTGCAAGCAGCTGGTGGGACCTGGACATCCGCCCGGGGCGAAGCCCTAGTGTTCAGTCGTGCCCGACGCCGCCGTCGTGAGCCGCGCCCGGCGCCTGCGCGCCTGCGCGGTGCTCGTGCTGGTCGGCGCGCTGCTCGCCGCCGCGGGTACCGGCGCGCCGTCAGCCGCGCGACCGCCGGTGGACGCGACCGGCCTGGACACCACCGGATCGGGTGCCGTGGGTGGGGTCGGCGCCGGGGTGGGCGGCACCGCGGTCGACGTGACCGCCACGGACCACGCCCGGATCGCGCTCTACCAGCAGGCCGTCTCGGTGCTGCCGGACGGCGCCCGGGCGGAGGTCCCCGCCGACGCCCTCGCCGTCTTCCTGCCCGGCACCCGCGTGCCGGACCCGGCGGCCGCCGTCCTGGCGGGTGCCCTCGGCGCGACGCCCACCACCGCCGCAGCCCTGGGCCCGCGCGCGGCCACGCAGGCGGCGGGCGCCCAGCGCACCTGGGTGGCGGCGGGCGAGGTCCCCGGTGCGGGGGGCCCGTACGAGGAGCTGGCCCGCGCGGCGCTGCTGGACCTGCACTCGCTGACCGTGGCCGAGGGCGTCGTCGTGGCCGGCTGGTCGGAGAAGTGGCGGTACGTGTGGCCGCGCGACTCGTCGTTCGTGGCGGTGGCCCTGGCCCGCACCGGGCACCTCGAGGACGCACTGGCCGTCCTCGACTTCCTGGCGCGCGTGCAGGAGGCGGACGGGTCGTTCGAGGCGCGCTACCTGCCCGACGGGTCGGGCCCGCCCGACGACCGCGGCCTGCAGACCGACGGCACCGGCTGGGCGATGTGGGCGGCCGGGCTCGTGCTGGCCGAGGCGCCGGCCGACCGGCGCACCGCCACGGCCGAGCGGCTCGCCCCGCTGGTGGAGCGCTCGGCCGGGCGCGCGCTCGCCCTCGTGGCCGACGGGCTGCCGCCGGCGTCACCGGACTACTGGGAGGTCCCCGAGGTCGAGGTCACGCTCGGGACCGCCGCACCCCTGGTCGCGGGCCTCGAGCAGGCGGCGGTGGTCCTCGAGGCCGCCGGCCGCCCGGGTCCGGCCGCCGAGGCCGCCGCGGCGGCCGAGGGCGCGCGGCGGGCGGTGGTCGACGCGTTCGGGGCGACCGGGTACGGCCGCTACGCCACGCGGGGCGTGCCCGACGCCGCGAGCGCTTTCGTCCTCACGCCCTTCTGGTCGACCGCCCCGCACGACGCCGCGGCGGCCTGGCGTGCCTCGGTCACGTCGATGCTGCGCCCCGCGCGCGGCCTCGCACCGGGCGGGGGCTGGCGGCGCGACGGGGTGTCCTGGACGCCGCAGACCACGCTGTACGCGTGGGTGGCGGCCGAGCAGGGCGACGTCGCGGGGGCCCTGCGGTGGCTCGACGTCGTGGACCGCCACCGCACCTCGTCGGGCGCCATCCCGGAGAAGGTGCTCGCCGACGGCAGCCCGGCCGCGGTCGCGCCGCTGGGGTGGAGCGCCGCGTGCGTCCTGCTGGCGATCGACGCGCTGGAGCGCGCGACCCCCGAACGCGGGTCGCGCGGCCTGACCTGACGTCGGCGAGCGACCCGACGTCGTCGCGTGACCCGACGTCGTCGCGTGACCTGACGTCGTCACGTGACGACGTCAGGTCACGCCGGCGGCGCCGACCGCACGGGTCGGCGGCACCCGCCGCGGGTCAGGCCGGGCGCACCTGCTCGGCCTGCGGGCCCTTGGTGCCCTGACCGACCTCGAAGTCGACGGCCTGACCCTCCTCGAGCGTCCGGTACCCGTCGACCTGGATCGCGCTGTAGTGGACGAAGAGGTCCTGGCCACCGCCCTCCGGGGTGATGAACCCGAACCCCTTCTCCGCGTTGAACCACTTGACCGTGCCCTGGGCCATGCCGCGCTCCTCGACGTCCTGGTGACCGGGACGCTCCGCTGGCGCCCGGTTGCGAGGGAGCCTAGCCGCGCGGGCGGGCGCTCGAAAGGGTCTGTGCAGGTGGGACACGCAGCGGGCCGACCGACCCCCGAACGGCTCGGACGGGTCGGCGAGGACCCGGTGGCTCAGGCGTCCGGGTCGGTGACGAGCAGGACGACGATGCCACCGTCGGCCCGGTCGGGCGCGACCTCGACGGTCGGGACGCCGGTGGTGGCCGCGACGAGATCGGCCGTCGGGCGCAGGTCCTCCGACGCGACGTAGACGGTGGACTCGGCAGGCAGGGCGGTGGTCGCGTTGTCGGGCGTCACGTCGGTGAAGCCTGCCGCGGTGAGCTCGTCCGCCACCCGGCCCGCCAGGCCGGACACACGCGCACCGTTGAGCACCGCCACGGGCGTCGTCAGCACGGGCTCGGGAGCGGGCGTGGTCGCCTCCGGCACGGGGGCCTCGGCCTCACCCTCGGGCGCCTCGGTACCGTCGCCCTCACCCCCGGTCGCGTCCTCCTCGGCGGGGACCTCCGGCTGCTCCTGCGAGGTGCCGCCGCCGGACTGCGGCAGGTCACCGGTGCGGGAGAGGTACTCGACCGCGCCGTACGCCAGCACCGGCACGACCAGCAGCACCACGAGGAAGGGCCACCACCGGCTCCACGCGGACCGGGGCGCACGGTGGACGCCGGTCGGCGCGTCGGGCGAGATCGCGTCGAACTCGTCCTCGGGGTAGGGGTAGTCCGCCTTGCTCACGGCCGCAAGGCTAACGGCTCGTCAGGGGCCACCGGACGCGCCCCGCCGCCGAGGGCGCCGGAGGCCGCGCGGTACCGGGACGTTCCGGGCACGCCGGGCGACTCAGGCCTCGGTGCCCAGGCGGCGGGCGGTGCGTGCCCGCTGGCGGGACGAGCGCATGCGACGCAGCCGCTTGACGAGCATCGGGTCGTGCGCGAGGGCGGCGGGGTCGTCGATCAGCGCGTTGAGCAGCTGGTAGTACCGGGTGGCCGACATGTCGAAGAGCTCGCGGACCGCCTGCTCCTTGGCGCCGGCGTACTTCCACCACTGCCGCTCGAACGCCAGGACCTGCCGGTCCCGCTCGCTGAGCCCGTCCGTGCCGCGCTCGTCGGCGCGCAGGTCGTCCGCGACCGCGTGGGTGGCCGTGCCGTCCATGGCTCCTCCTCGTCGCGCAGTGCCGTCGGTGCTCCGCCCGGCATCGTACGCGGCGAACCACACGGGTGTCATTCGACCGCGCGGGTAGCGTGCCACCCCGTGGAGGCACCTCTGGACGACCTCGTCGCGCCCGACTGGGCGCGCGCCCTGGCCCCGGTCGAGCCCGCGCTGCGCGCCGCCGGACGGTTCCTGCGCGCGGAGGTCGCCGCCGGGCGCGGCTACCTGCCCGCGGGGGACGACGTGCTGCGCGCGTTCCGCCGCCCGCTGGCCGACGTGCGCGTGCTGGTCGTCGGGCAGGACCCCTACCCCACCCCCGGGCACCCGATGGGCCTGTCGTTCTCGGTGCAGCCGGACGTCCGCCCGCTGCCGCGCTCGTTGCAGAACGTCTTCCGCGAGCTCGTGGCGGACGTCGGCGTGCCGCAGCCCACCAGCGGCGACCTGTCCCCCTGGGCGGACCGCGGCGTCATGCTCCTCAACCGCGTCCTCACCGTGCGGCCGGGTGCCCCCGCGTCGCACCGCGGCAAGGGCTGGGAGCAGGTCACCGACCGCGCGGTGGCGGCGCTGGTCGAGCGGGGCGGCCCGCTGGTGGCGGTGCTGTGGGGCCGTGACGCGCAGCAGCTGCGGCCGGCGCTCGGTGACGTCCCGGTCGTCGCCGGCCCCCACCCGAGCCCGCTGTCGGCGTCCCGCGGGTTCTTCGGGTCACGCCCGTTCTCCGCGGTCGACGCGCTGCTGCGCGAGCAGGGGGCGGACCCCGTGGACTGGCGACTGCCGTGAGCGGCGCCCCGACCGCTGCCGTCGGCGGCCGACCCGGGCCCGCCGCACCGCCCGTGCCGGATCCGCCCACCGCGACGCCCGGTACGTCGCATGATGGGGGGATGACGTCCTCGCCCGACGCGTCCCGTCCCACCCCGACGCCCGACCCCGCGGCCCCGCCCGCAGGCGCACCGCGCTGGACGCGCTACGTCGCCTGCGGCGACTCCTTCACCGAGGGTCTGTGGGACGCCCCCGCGGGCCCCGACGCACCGCTGCGCGGCTGGGCCGACCTGCTGGCCTCGCACCTGTCGCGGCGCCGCACCGCCGCCGGGCTCGCGCCGCTCGAGTACGCGAACCTGGCCGTCCGCGGCCGCCTCATGCGCCCGATCCTCACCGAGCAGGTGCCCGCGGCCCTCGCGATGGAGCCGGACCTGGTGAGCATCGTCGGGGGCGGCAACGACATCCTGCGCCCGGCCGTGGACGTGGACGGGGTGGCCGCGGACCTGGAGCGCACCGTCGCGGCCGTGCGCGCCCGGGGCGTCGACGTGCTGCTGAGCACGGGGTTCGACGCCCGCGAGAGCCCTCTGGTCCGCGCCACCCGGATGCGGGCCGGCGTGTTCAACGCGCACGTCTGGTCCATCGCGCGGCGCCAGGGCGCGTACGTCGTCGACCCCTGGGGGATGCGCAGCCTGCTGGACTGGCGCCTGTGGTCCGAGGACCGGATCCACCTCACCACCGACGGGCACGCCCGCGTGTCGCAGGCGGCTCTGGTCGCGCTCGGGCTGCCGCCCGACCGTGAGGACTGGGACGACCCGCTCGCGCCGCTGCCCCCCGTCCCGCGCATGGTGCAGGCCCGTGCCGACGCCCGCTGGCTGCGCGAGTACGCGTACCCGTGGGCGACGCGACGGTTGCGCCGCACGTCGTCGGGCAACCTGCGGGTGCCCAAGAGGCCCGACCTGGCCCCCGTGGAGTGAGTCCCGAGGGGCTCCGGTGCGGCCGGCCTCAGCCGCCGTCGGGGGGCAGGAGGCCCAGCGGCAGGGTGGCCTCGACCACCGCCCCCGTCGGTTCGCGGCGCGACACCGCCAGCCGCCCGCCCGCCAGCCGCAGCCGCTGGTCCAGGCGCGACGTCCCGGAGACCGGGTCGCACACCGCGGGCGGCTCGAACGGGGCGCCGTCGTTCTCCACCCGCACGAGCAGCTCGTGGTCCACGACGTCGAGCTGCACCTCCACCGCGGACGGCGGACCGTTCTTCAGCGCGTTGGTCACGGCCTCCTCCACCACCCGCACCGCGAGCAGCCGCTCCGCGACCGTGAGCCCGACGAGCGAGGGGTCGTCGACCTCCCGCAGCCCGACCCCGACCTCCAGGCGGGTCGCGATGGTCGCCGGCAGGCGGCTGAGCAGCGCGCGCACCGCCGGCGCGACCCCCATCTCCAGCCGCTCCGGGTACAGCAGACGGCTGACGCGCCGCACGTCGCGCTCCCGGGACTCGGCCAGCTCGGCCCGCGCCCACGCGATCTCGTCCGCGACCGACGGCGCGCTCTGCGCGGCGGCGTCCTGGGCGGCCGCCAACCGGGCGTCGACGAGCAGCAGCCGCTGCTGCACCGTGCCGTGCAGCCCTTCGGCGACCTGGCGACGGACCCGGATCTCCTCGGTCTCCAGCGCACGCACCGCGAGCTCCACGCTCATCGCCTCCCGCTCGGCGGCCCGCGCCGATGCCCGGGCCCGGCGGCCCGCCACCATCACCCACACGCCGGCGGACCCGGCGATCACCGCGATGACGGCACCCGTGACCAGCTCGGCGCTCAGGGACCGCACGCCGTCGGACGGGTGCACGCCGAGCAGCACCTGCAGCACCGTGCGCAGCCACGCCATGGTGGCCGCCGCGATCACCAGGCGTGCCGCGATCGTCGGCAGCCCCCGGACCCGGTGCACCCCCAGGACGGCGAGCGCCCCGACGAGCCCGACCACGGCGACGCCGTTGGCGGCCAGACGGCGCCACAGCTGCACGTCCGCCCAGTCCGGCACGAGCTCCGAGTAGATCCAGGCGCTCTGGACGGACGCCCCGACGGCGTAGCCGAGGGCGATGACGCCGGCGCCGCGCAGGAGGGCGCTCCGGTCGGCGGCCTCGTCCTGCTCGCGCACACCCGCAGCCACGTCCCGGACCACCGCCACCCGCCCCCTCCGGGCGCCGCGGACGGACCGCGGCGCGCGTCGCCGCCACGACGACCCCCGCCGTGACCATACTGGTCACGATGATGCCGACCTCCCAACGCCGCCTGCGCGTCGCCCTCGTCGAGGACCAGCCGCTGTTCCGCACGATGCTCGAGCGCACGCTCACGGACGCCGGCGACCTCGAGGTGGTGGCCGCCGTCGGCACCGTGACCGAGGCCCGCCGCGTGCTGACGCCCGGCGCCGCCGACGTCGTGGTGCTCGACATCGACCTGCCGGACGGCAACGGCATCGCCCTGGGCGTCGTGCTGCGCCGCGCGCAGCCCGACCTGGGAGTGCTCCTGCTCTCCGCGCACGACGCGATGGAGCTGCTGCTGGACCTGCCGCGGGACGTGGCGCACGGCTGGTGCTACCTGTCGAAGACGAGCACCACCAGCGAGTCCGCGCTGCTGCACGCCGTCCGGGCGGCCGCGGCCGGGGAGACGGTGCTCGACCCCGCGCTGCTGGAACGCGTGTCCCCCCGCGCCGGGTCGACGGTCGCACGGCTGACGCACCGGCAGTACGAGGTGCTGCGCCTGCTGGCGCAGGGGCTGTCGAACGCGGGCATCGCGGACCGGCTGAAGATCACCGAGAAGTCGGTGCAGAACCACGTGTACGCGGTGTACTCGACGCTCGGCATCGACGCCGCGCCCGCGCTGAACCCGCGGGTGAGCGCGGCGCTGCGGCTGCTGGAGGAGACCGGTCCGTCCCTGTGACCGCCGTGCACGACCGGTGCGCGGCACGAAGGAGGCTCTCGTGGTGCTGATCGGGGCGCACGTGCGCGGTACGGAGCCGCTGGTCGAGGCCGAGCGCGTCGGCGCGCAGGCGGTCCAGCTCTTCCTCGCCGACCCCCAGGGCTGGAAGAAGCCGGTCCGCCGGCCGGACGCCGACGACCTGATCGCCTCCGGGCTGGGGATCTACGCCCACGCGCCGTACCTCGTGAACGTCGCGTCCACCAACAACCGGATCCGCATCCCGAGCCGCACCATGGTCGCCCAGCACGCCGCGGCCGCCGCGGACCTGGGCGCGCGGGGCCTGGTGGTGCACGGCGGGCACGTCGGCGACGGCGACGACGTCGCCACGGGCATCGACAACTGGCGCAAGACGTTCGAGCGCGCCACGTTCCCGGTGCGCGTGCTGGTGGAGAACACCGCGGGCGGGGAGAACGCGTGCGCCCGCACCCTGGACCGCTGGTCGATGCTGTGGGACGCGATCGGCGGCTACGACGTCGGCGTGTGCCTGGACACCTGCCACGCCTGGGCGGCGGGCGAGGACCTCGAGACGATCGTCGAGCGCCTCACGGCGATCACGGGCCGCATCGACCTCGTCCACGCCAACTCGTCGCGGGACCCGCAGGGGTCGAGCCGGGACCGGCACGCGGGCTTCGCCGACGGCACGATCCCGCCCGACCTCATCGCGCACGTCGTGCGGGAGGCCGGCTGCGACGCCGTCGTGGAGACGCCTGCGCAGACGCAGGCCGACGACGTCGCACGCCTGCGCGAGGCGCTCGGGGCGTGAGCCCCGGGCACTGGTGGAGCCCCCTGTCGGATTCGAACCGACGACCTGCTGTTTACAAGACAGCTGCTCTGGCCAGCTGAGCTAAGGAGGCGAGGCGGCCAGGGTACCGGCCGGGACGCGACCGGCGCCCGCCCCGCAGGACGAGCGCCGGTGGCGTGCGGTCAGCCCTTGGCGGCGACGGCCTCGAGCACGGCCTGCGTGAGCGGGCCGGGCGTGTACAGGTCGCCCTCCCACTTCTGGCCGTCGATGAGGACGGTCGGGGTGCTGAGCCCGTCGAGGTCCGTGGCGGCCTGCTGCGTGGCCGAGGCGACGAACGGCGCGTACCGGCGCCACGTGCCCTCGCGCTCCTCGGTCGCGTCGTCGGACGTCGCGACCTCGTAGGTGCCGTCGACGGTCTCGGTGAACATGTCGGCGACCTCCTGCGGCACACCCACCTCGACCGCGATCTCCGCGAGGCGGCTGTCCTTGATGCCGACGGTGCCCTCCTGGGGCTCCTCCTCGAACACGGCGGTCACGAAGTCGCTGTAGTGCTCCGGGTCCTCCGCGGCGACGACGGCGGCGGCGTTGGCGGCGCGCGTCGAGAAGAACGTGCCCTGGGACTGCCCGTCGAGGAACGCGATGTTCTTGTAGACGACCGTGACGCCCTCACCGGCGGCCAGCGCGTCGAGCTCGGCCGAGTTGGCGCGGTCGAACTTCCCGCACCACGGGCACATGAAGTCGAAGTACACCTCGACGACGACGTCGTCCTCGCCCGCCTCCCCGACGCCGGCGGCGCTGATCGGGATGCCTCCGGCCGCGTCGGCGGCCTCCGGGGCCTCGACGTCCTCCGGAGCCGGGACCACGGTGTCCTTGGTGCCGGCGGCGTACACGACGTCCGCGTAGGCCTCGGCGTTCGCCTGGCCCTGGCGGACGATCATGAAGATGACGGCGCCGAGGACGACCACGGCGGCGATCAGGCCCGTGATCGCGATCATCCGGGTGCGCTTGGCCTTGCGCTCCTGCTCCTGGCGCATGGCGAGCGCCTTGGCGCGGGCGTCCTCGCGGCGCTGCGACTTGGTGGGACGGGGGTCGTTGCTGGGCATGGGTGCTCCTGGGTTCGGGGGCCGGGAGGTCCCGGCGGAGGGGTGCGGGCGAGGGCGCGTCAGTGCGCCGGCGGCCCGCGCCGGGGACGCGCGGGGTCGTGGCGGCGGTCGCGCCGGACCCGCGCGGGCGGGCCCGTGGGCACCGCCGAGGCGCGCGTGGGGACCGCGGGGAGGCCGGTCGTCGCGGGCACCGGCAGCAGGCGGGCGGCCACCCGGGCTGCGGCGCGCAGGCCGCGCCGCGCGACGACGCCGAGGCCGAGCCCGGCGGCCGTCAGCAGCAGGTGCGCCGCCACGACGGGCGCCGCGACGCTGAGCAGCAGGACCGCGCCGTGCGACGCGGGACCGAGCCCGAGGGTGCCGTCGGGGCACTCCGCCGCCGAGCGCAGCACGGCGAGCCTGACGCCGAGCGACGCCAGGGGCCCGTCGGCCGTGACGCACTGGTGCAGCAGCACGCGACCCTGGGCCCCGAGCACGATCGACGCGACCGCCACCGCCGCACCGAGCGCACCCGTCACGGGGGCGCGCGCGTGCAGGCCGGCGGCCGTCCGCAGGTCCGAGGTCACGTGCACGCGACCCAGGGTAGAGGCAGCCGCCGGGCGCGGACCCCCGCGAAAGGTCCCGGGCTCAGGCGGCCGGCAGACGCGGGGGGTCGACGGGCCACCAGCTGATCGGCCGGACGTCGAGCACACCGTCGGCCAGCAGCAGCGCCGCGACCAGCGCCAGCACGACGACGACCAGCGCACCGACGGGGCCGGGCGCCACCGCGGCCAGGGTCCGCCGCGCCCCGGTGCGCGTCATGCGCGACAGCGGCCCCCACCACAGCAGGACGACCGCGAGCACCACCAGCGCACCGACGACCAGCATCGCCGTGTGCCCCTGCGGCACCTCGCCGGGCGGTGAGCCGCCGATCGCCCAGCGCCCCGACCCCAGCAGCCACCATCCGACGCCACCGACGATGACGACGACGGACCCGCCGACGAGGACCGCGGGCAGCACGCCCAGCACCGCCCGCAGCAGGTACCAGGGCGTCCCCACGAGGGTGACCGGCACGTCGGACCGCCGCACGCCGCGCCGCTCGCGCCGGGTGTGCATCGCCTCGACGGCCGTCCCCACCGTCCGGACCACCACCACCAGGACGAGCACGACGGCCAGGGTGAGCAGCGGGGCGCGGGCACCCGCGAGCGCGACCACCAGGGCGAGTGCCAGCAGCGACCCCCAGCGGCGGCGCGCGGGCGGGCGCACGTACCCGGACCCCTCACCCTCCGGCCCCTCCGAGCGCTCGAGGTCGTCCTCGAGCCACCCGACACCCTCCGGGTCCTCGTCGTCGTCGTCGACGTCGTCGTGACCGTCGTCGGTGGGACCGTCGGGCTCGTCGTCCACCGTCGGGGGCGGCACCGGGGCGGGACGCCGCACCGGCACGGCCACGGTGTGGCCGTCGCGTACCGGCGCCTCGGCGGGCGCGACCGACGGCGTCGTGGCCGGTGCCGCCGAGGCGGTCGCGGCGGCGGCCCCGCCCGCGGTGGCGACGGCCACCGTGCGCAGCGTGTCCTGCGGCGACAGCCGCTGCGCGACGAGCTCCGTGGCGAGGTCGTCCTCCTCCCACCGGTCCTCGGCGCCGGCGACGTCGTCGTCCGGCTCGTCGTCGTCCGGCTCGTCGTCGTCCAGCTCGTCGTCGTCCAGCTCGTCGTCGTCCAGCTCGTCGGCGTCCGGCTCGTCGGCGGCGTCCTCCTCGGGATCGAGAGCGCCCTCGTCGGGATCGACGTCGCCGGCGTCGGGGTAGGCGGCAGCGGGGTCGTCGACGTCGGGATCGTCGACCTCGAGGCCCTCGGCGTCGAGATCCGCGTCGTCGAGGTCCGCGGCGTCGAGATCGTCGTGAGGGTCGGCGCCCTGCGCGTCGACGACGTCCGCGTCAGCGCCGCCCGCGTCAGCGCCGCCCGCGTCAGCGCCGCCCTCGTCGGTGCCGTCCTCGTCGGTGCCGTCGGGCTCGTCGAGGTCCTCGTCGGCGGCGTCCGCGCCGTCCACGTCCATACCCGACCCCGCACCCGCGGCCGTCACGCCCGCGGCCGTCGCGCCGGCGGCCGTCGCGCCGGCGGCCGTCGCGCCGGCGACCGCGGCCACCACCGCGGCACCGCCGAACGCCCCGCGCCCGCCGGCGGGCACCACCGCGGCGGCCGCGCCGGCCGGCAGGTCGCCCTCGGCGACGACGGTCCGGAGCGCGGCCACCACGTCCTCGGGAGCCGTGCGGTCGGCCGGGTCCGGGCGCAGCGCGCCCGCGACGGCGGCCGCCGTCAGCGGCCCGACGCCCTCGAGGTCGACCTCGCCGGACCGCGCGCGAGCCAGCACCGCCTCGACGGGCCGTGAGCCGAACGGGTCACGACCGGTCGCGGCGAACGCGAGCAGCGCGGCCCAGCCCCACAGGTCCGTCGCCGGACCGGCCTCGCCACCGTCGAGCAGCTCGGGGGCCAGGTACCCCGGCGTCCCCAGCACGAATCCCGCGGAGGTGAGGTCGGCGTCGTCGTCCACTCCCTGCGCCAGGCCGAAGTCGATGAGCACGGGACCGCCGTCGGTCACCAGCACGTTGGACGGCTTGAGGTCGCGGTGCACCACGCCCGCCGCGTGCACCGCCGCGAGCGCCGAGCGCAGCCCCTCGGCCAGGGTCAGCAGGTCCTGCGGCCCCAGCGGCCCGTGCTCGCGCACGTGCTCGGTCAGCGTGTCGCCCGCCACCAGCTCGGTGACGAGGAAGGCCTCGGTCGAGTCCGCCTCGGCGTCCAGCACGGCCGCGACGGCGGGGTGCCGCAACCGCTGCAGCGCGGCGACCTCCCGCATGAGCCGCGCCCGCACGACCGCGTCGGACCCCACGTGCGGGTGCAGCATCTTCAGCGCGACGCGGGTGCCGCCGCCGTCGACCGCCCGGTACACCGTCCCCATGCCGCCGGAGCCCAGCGGCGCGACGATCGTGTACCCGCCGACCTCCGACCCCGGCGTCAGACCGATCCGCTCCATGACGCCGAACCTAGCCGGTCATCAGGCGCGACGGTGGGCCCCACCCCGAGCGTGTCACCCGTGGGACGACTAGGGTCGGGCTGCGAGACCCTGCAAGGAGTTGATCTGGTGCCCATCGACGCACCGCGCGACGGCCAGGAGCTGGTCGTCGTCGCGAACCGCCTGCCCGTCGACGTGAGCCTGGACGAGGAGGGCGCACCGAGCTGGACCCGGTCGCCCGGTGGACTCGTCACCGCGCTCGCCCCCGTCATGTCCCGGACCAGCGGAGCCTGGGTCGGGTGGGGCGGGTCCCCGGGGCTCGAGCTCGAGCCCTTCGAGGTGGACGGCACCGAGCTCGTGCCCGTGATGCTCACCGAGACCGACGTCGAGCGGTACTACGAGGGCTTCGCCAACGACACGCTGTGGCCGCTGTACCACGACGTCATCGCGCCCCCGCAGTTCCACCGGCAGTGGTGGGACGCCTACCGGCGCGTGAACGAGCGGTTCGCGCAGGCCGCGGCGGCCAACGCCGCGCACGGCGCGACGGTGTGGGTGCACGACTACCAGCTGCAGCTGGTGCCCGCGTACCTGCGTGCGCTGCGCCCCGACCTGCGCATCGGGTACTTCCACCACATCCCCTTCCCGCCGCTGGAGATCTTCGCGCAGCTGCCGTGGCGCAAGCAGGTGGTCGAGGGGCTGCTCGGTGCGGACCTCATCGGCTTCCAGCGTGGTGGCGACGCCGCCAACTTCGTGCGGATCGTGCGGCGGCTGACGGACCTGACGACGCGCGGGCAGATGATCACGGTCGACGAGGGCACGCCCGACCAGCGCCACGTCCGCGCCGCCGCCTTCCCGATCTCCATCGACTCCCACGCGTTCGACCAGCTCGCGCGCACCGAGGCCGTGCAGCGGCGGGCGAAGGAGATCCGCAGCGAGCTGGGCGACCCCGAGCACCTGCTGCTGGGTGTCGACCGCCTCGACTACACCAAGGGCATCCGGCACCGCATCAAGGCGTACGGCGAGCTGCTGGAGGACGGCCGGCTGTCGGCGACCTCCACGACCCTGGTGCAGGTGGCGAGCCCGAGCCGGGAGAACGTCGGGGCGTACCAGCAGCTGCGGGACGACGTCGAGCTGCTGGTGGGCCGCATCAACGGCGACCACGGGCAGGTCGGCCACGCCCCCGTGCAGTACCTGCACCAGTCCTTCCCCATGGAGGAGATGGCCGCCCTCTACCTGGCCGCGGACGTCATGCTCGTCACGGCGCTGCGCGACGGCATGAACCTGGTCGCCAAGGAGTACGTCGCCGCGCGGTCCGACGAGCGCGGGGCCCTGGTGCTCAGCGAGTTCACGGGCGCCGCGGACGAGCTGGTCGGGGCGGTGCTGGTCAACCCCCACGACATCGACGGCATGAAGGACGCGATCACCTATGCCGTGCACATGGACCCGCGCGAGTCCCGCAAGCGCATGCGCCGCCTGCGACGCCGGGTGCTGACGCACGACGTCGCCGCGTGGTCCGAGCAGTTCCTGGCGACGCTGACGGCCGTCCCCGTGCGGGACGACGCATGAGCGGCGGCGTCCCGGCGGACCTGCACGACCGGCTCACGGGGGTGGCGCACGACGCCGCCGCACGCCCGCTGCTCGTCGCGCTGGACTTCGACGGCACCCTCGCGCCCCTGCAGGACGACCCGAGGGCGTCGCGGATCCTCCCCGAGGGCGTCGCGGTGCTCGCCGCCCTGGCGGCCCGCGACGACGTCGCGCTCGCGCTGGTCTCCGGCCGGGCGATGGCCGACCTGCACCTGCTGGCGGAGGTCCCCGCCGGCACGTTCCTGGTGGGCAGCCACGGCGTCGAGCGTGCCCGGACCACGCAGTTCGGGCTGGACCGCGACGTCGTGGAGCTCAGCCACGAGCAGGCCGACCTGCTCTCCGCGCTCGGGGCGCGCGCCGCGGCGGTCGCCCGCGGGCGCGACGGCGTCTGGGTGGAGACCAAGCCGACCGCCGTCGTGGTGCACACACGGCTCGCCGAGCCGACCGACGCGGAGCCGGCCGAGGCGGAGGCGATCGCCCTGGGCGCCGAGCTCGGCGTCGGGACCCTGCACGGCAAGGACGTCGTCGAGCTGACCGTGCTCGCGGCCGACAAGGGCACGGCGCTGCAGGCCCTGCGCCACGAGCTCGGGGCACCGGTCGTGCTGTACGCCGGGGACGACGTCACCGACGAGCACGCCTTCGAGGCGCTCGACCCGACGGACGTCACCGTCAAGGTCGGCGCGGGACCGACCGTGGCCCGGTACCGCGTGGCGGACCCGCAGTCCGCCGTGGCGGCGCTGCAGGCGCTGCACCAGGCGCTGGACGAGGCCGACGGGGCCTGAGCCGGACGAGCGACGAAGGGGTCCGGACGCGACAGGTCCCTGTGCCATACTGGGCCGCGACCGAGGGAGGCCCGATCGGACCCCCCTCGTTCCGTGTCAGCGGAGACACAAGGGCTCAGCAGCCCCGCGTCCCCGCGGTGCTGCGTTGACACTCTTCACGACGGATCGTCCGGCACGTACCTGCCGGTGAAGGGACTGAACCATGGCTACGGTCACGTTCGACCACGCGACCCGGATCTACCCGGGGACCGAGCGCCCCGCGGTGGACGCGCTCAACCTCCACATCGAGGACGGCGAGTTCCTCGTCCTCGTCGGCCCCTCGGGCTGCGGCAAGTCGACCTCCCTGCGCATGCTCGCGGGTCTCGAGGACGTCAACGCCGGCCGCATCCTCATCGGTGACCGCGACGTCACCGACGTGCAGCCCAAGGACCGCGACATCGCGATGGTCTTCCAGAACTACGCGCTGTACCCGCACATGACGGTCGCCGACAACATGGGCTTCGCGCTCAAGATCGCCGGCACGCCGAAGGCGGAGATCCGTCAGCGCGTCGAGGAGGCTGCCAAGATCCTCGACCTGTCCCAGTACCTCGACCGCAAGCCGAAGGCGCTGTCCGGTGGCCAGCGTCAGCGCGTCGCCATGGGCCGCGCCATCGTGCGTCAGCCCCAGGTGTTCCTCATGGACGAGCCGCTGTCGAACCTCGACGCCAAGCTCCGCGTCCAGACGCGTACGCAGATCGCGTCGCTGCAGCGCCGCCTCGGCGTCACCACGGTCTACGTCACGCACGACCAGACCGAGGCCCTGACCATGGGTGACCGCATCGCGGTCCTCAAGGACGGCATCCTCCAGCAGGTCGGCACGCCGCGTGACATGTACGACACCCCGGCCAACGTCTTCGTCGCCGGCTTCATCGGCTCGCCCGCCATGAACATCGGCACGTTCCCGGTGCTCGACGGCACCGCGTCGGTCGGCCAGTCGCGCCTGGCGCTGCCGCGTGAGGCGATCAGCAGCCTCACCGACGACGACAAGGGCCACGTCACGGTCGGCTTCCGCCCCGAGTCGCTCGACGTCGTGCCGCAGGGCACGCCGGACTCGTTCCCGGTCGAGGTCAACATCGTCGAGGAGCTCGGCTCGGACGCGTTCGTCTACGGCTCGCTGACCAACGAGTTCGGCCAGGCCAGCCAGGTGCACTCCGGCGCCGGCGACGCGCAGATCATCGTGCGCGTCGACCCCCGCCAGGTCCCGCCGAAGGGTGGCACCATCTACGTGCGCATCCGCCCCAACGAGCAGCACCTGTTCCACGCGGGCTCCGGCGAGCGCATCGCCTGACGTCCTGCACAGCGCGACGAGGCGGGTCCGGCACGTCCGGGCCCGCCTCGCGTGCGTCCGGGGTTCGTCGGATGTCGGCTGCACCTGAGAGGATCCGGCCATGAGCGGTACGGCACAGCGTCTGCAGATCACGGCAGCCAATCCCGATCCGGCGCTGCTGGACCTGCCGTGGCACGTGCCGCTGGAGGAGTGGCCGGCGGAGACCCTCGCGGCCCTGCCCCGCGGCATCTCCCGGCACGTCGTGCGGTTCGCCCGCATGTCCGGGCGGGTCGTCGCGATCAAGGAGATCGGCGAGACGGTCGCGTACCGCGAGTACGAGCTGCTGCGCCAGCTGCGCAAGCTCGACGTGCCCGGCGTGGAGCCCGTCGGTGTCATCACCGGACGGCGCGCCCCCGACGGCGAGCCGCTCGAGGCGGTGCTCATCACGCAGCACCTGCAGTTCTCGCTGCCGTACCGCGCGCTGTTCAGCCAGGCGCTGCGGCCCGACACCGCGACCCGCCTCATCGACGCCCTGGCCGTCCTGCTGGTCCGTCTGCACCTCGCGGGCTTCTACTGGGGCGACGTCTCGCTGTCGAACACGCTGTTCCGGCGCGACGCGGAGACGTTCGCCGCGTACCTCGTCGACGCCGAGACCGGCGACCTGCACGACCGCCTGACCCCTGGTCAGCGCGGCTACGACCTCGAGGTCGCGCGCGTGAACATCATCGGCGAGCTCATGGACCTGCAGGCCGGGGAGTTCCTCGACGAGGCCGAGGACGCGGTCGCCATCGGCGAGGCGCTGGTCGTGCGGTACGAGGAGCTGTGGCGGGCGCTGACCGAGACCGAGTCCTTCGGGTTCGGTGAGCGGTGGCGGGTCCAGGCACGCATCGACCGCCTCAACGACCTGGGCTTCGACGTCGGCGAGCTCGACATCACCACCGACCTCGACGGCACGTCCGTGCGGATCCAGCCCAAGGTCGTCGACGCCGGGCACCACTCGCGTCGTCTCATGCGGCTCACCGGCCTGGACGTCCAGGAGAACCAGGCACGTCGCCTGCTGAACGACCTGGACGAGTTCCGCGCCGCCACCGACCGGCAGGCCGACGACGAGGCGTTCGTGGCGCACGACTGGCTCACCGACGTCTTCGAGCCCGCGGTGCGCAGCGTCCCGCGCGAGCTGCGCGGCAAGCTCGAGCCCGCGCAGATCTACCACGAGCTGCTCGACCACCGCTGGTTCCTGTCGCAGCAGCAGCACCGTGACGTGCCCATGCCTGAGGTCGCCGCCGGCTACGTGCGGGACATCCTCCCGACCCGCCCCGACGAGCAGGCCGTGCTCGGCACCCGCGCGGAGGACCTGCGCGACGGCGGCGACGACGACGTCGACCTCGACCGGCTCATCGGCTGACCGGCCGGCAGGCGCACCCGCCTGACGGTGCACCCGCCTGACGGTGCACCATCACGCGCGCGGCGCCCGCAGGGGTCCCCGGCGGGCGCCCTCGCCGCCCTCAGACGGCGCGCTGGCGCGCGACCTCGTACAGCGCGATACCCGCGGCCACGCCGGCGTTGAGCGACTCGACGGCGGACGCGATCGGGATCGAGACGATCGCGTCGCACTGCTCGCGCACCAGCCGGGACAGCCCCTTGCCCTCGGAGCCGACGACCAGCACGAGCGGGTCCGCGGCGAACGGCAGCTCACCGAGCGGCACGTCGCCGCCGGCGTCGAGGCCGACGACGAACACCCCGGCGCGGCGGTAGTCCTGCAGCGCGCGGGTGAGGTTGGTCGCGCGGGCCACGGGCACGCGGGCGGCCGCACCGGCCGAGACCTTCCAGGCGGAAGCCGTCACGCCGGCGGCACGCCGCTCGGGGACCAGCACGCCGTGCGCCCCGAACGCCCCCGCGGACCGCAGCACGGCACCGAGGTTGCGAGGGTCCGTGATGCCGTCGAGCGCGACGACGAGCGGTGCCGTGCCCGACGCCTCGGCGGTGTCCAGCAGGTCGTCGGGCTCGAGGTACTCGTACGGCGGCACCTGGATCGCGACGCCCTGGTGGACGCTGCCGTCGGTCAGCCGGTCGAGCTCGGCACGGCCCACCTCGAGCAGCGGGTAGCCCGCGTCCGCGGCGGTCGAGATGATCTCGCGCGTGCGGTCGTCGGCCTCGAGGCGCGACGCCAGGTAGACGGTCGAGACCGGGATCCCGGCACGCAGCGCCTCGACCACGGAGTTGCGGCCGGACACGATCTCGTGGGTCGACGAGGTGCGGCCCCCGCGGGAGCCGGATGCCCCGCGCGCGGCACGTGCCGACGGGCGACCGGACGCGCCCGACGTGCCGGTGGCCTTCTCCGCCGCGACCTTGCGCTTGTGCGCGACGTGGTACGGCCGGTCCTCGGCCTTGGGCGTGGGGCCCTTGCCCTCGAGCGCACGGCGGCTGTGCCCGCCGGTGCCGACGCGGGCGCCCTTCTTGCTCCCCGGCTTGCGGGTCGCGCCTCGGCGCTGGGAGTTGCCGGCCATCAGTCCTCCGTGGTGTGGGTCGCGGGCGCGGCGAGCGTCCAGCGCGCACCCGTCGGGGAGTCCTCGACGACGACTCCCGCAGTGGTCAGCCGGTCGCGGATCGCGTCGGCGGTGGTCCAGTCGCGGGCGGCACGTGCCGCCGCGCGTGCGTCGAGCTCGGCGCGCACCAGCGCGTCCAGGGCCCGCGCGGTGCGCCCGTCACCGGCCGCCGTGCTCCACTGCGGGGAGCCGGGGTCGAGGCCGAGCACGTCGAGCATGCCGCGCAGCGCCACCATCGCGGTGCGGGCGGTGTCGTCGTCGCCCGCTGCGAGCGCGCTGTTGCCCGCGCGCAGCGTCTCGTGCACGGCCGCGAGCGCGGCGGGCACGTTGAGGTCGTCGTCCAGTGCGGCGGCGAAGGCCGCGGGCAGCTCGACGTGCGCCACCTCGTGGTCCGAGGCGGCACCGACGCGCTCCGCGGCCCGCTGCACGAACCCGGCGAGCCGGTCCCACGTCGCCTCGGCCTCGGCCAGCGTGTCATCGGTCCACTCGAGCATCGAGCGGTACTGCACCGCGGTGAGCGCGTAGCGGACGACGGCGGCCGGGGCCTTCTCCAGCACCGTGGTCACCAGCAGCCCGTTGCCGAGCGACTTGCTCATCTTGGCGCCACCCTGCGTGACCCAGCCGTTGTGCAGCCAGTACCGCGCGAACCCGTAGCCCGCGGCGCGCGACTGCGCCTGCTCGTTCTCGTGGTGCGGGAAGCGCAGGTCGAGGCCGCCGCCGTGGATGTCGAACGCCTCGCCCAGGTACCGGTGCGCCATGGCCGAGCACTCCAGGTGCCAGCCGGGTCGGCCCCGCCCGTACGGGGTGTCCCACGACGCGGTCGCGGGCTCCCCGTCCTTCGGGGCCTTCCACAGCGCGAAGTCGTGCGGGTCGCGCTTGCCGGTGCCCGCGTCCTCGGGGACGTCGGTCATGTCGTCGACGCGCTGGTTGGTCAGCGAGCCGTACTCGGCCCACGAGCGCACGTCGAAGTACACGTCGCCCGGGCCCGCGACGTAGGCGTGGCCGCGCTCGACGAGCCGGTCCATGAGGTCGAGCATCGCCGGCACGTGACCGGTCGCCCGGGGCTCGTAGTCCGGGGGCAGCACACCCAGCGCGTCGTACGCGGCCGCGAACGCCCGCTCGTTGGTCAGCGCCCAGGCCCACCACTCGCTGCCGGCGGCCGCGGCCTTGGCCAGGATCTTGTCGTCGATGTCGGTGACGTTGCGGACCAGCGTGACGCGCACGCCCTTGCGGCGCAGCCAGCGGACCAGCACGTCGAACGCCACCGCGGAGCGGACGTGGCCGATGTGCGGCGGCGCCTGCACGGTGGCACCGCACAGGTAGATGCCGACCCGACCCTCGACGAGGGGGACGAAGTCGCGCACCGCCTGGGTGCCGCTGTCGTACAGCCGCAGGTTCACCGCCCCAGGTTACCGGGGCGGGCTGCCCGCGCCCGACCGGCACCGCGGGTGGCCGCGCTCAGCCGGCGCAGATGCCCTCGCCGCGGTACGTGGGCACGGTGGCCTCGACGCGGTCGCCGCGCACCAGGTGCACCTCGGAGAAGCGCTCCATGACCTCACCGGCCTTGGCGTGGCGGAACCACACGCGGTCACCGATGCGCAGGTCGGCGCGGGCGGGGACACGCAAGGGCGTCTGCACCTCACCGGCGCCCTCGCGTCCGCCCAGCCGCAGCCCTGCCGGCTGCACGGGCCGGGGCAGGCGTCCGGGCCCCGGCG
Source organism: Cellulomonas wangleii (assembly GCF_018388445.1). Lineage (NCBI taxonomy): Bacteria > Bacillati > Actinomycetota > Actinomycetes > Micrococcales > Cellulomonadaceae > Cellulomonas > Cellulomonas wangleii. Next base: position 705,412 of record NZ_CP074405.1, on the reverse strand, counting down.
GCCCGGACGCGACGTAGCCGCCCCCGAAGACCGTGGCCCACCCGTCGCCCGGGATGCGCACCACGTCGAGCCCGATGTACGCGGCGGGCCGCGGCCTGAAGGCGCGGTACCCGTCGAACAGCGTGGGCGCGAACAGTCCCGACCCCGCGGTCACCTCCGTGACACCCGGTGCGGCCGCGCTGACCTCGAGCGAGCCCGTCCCCCCGGAGTTGACGAGGTCGATCGGATGCCCCGTCGCGGCTGTCACGGCGGCCACGACCTCGGCCCGGCGTCGGGCCAGCTCGCGCGCCGACGCTGCCTTGAGCAGCCGCACACCCGCGGTCGCGTCCGGCAGCCCGGCGATCTGCGCCTCGTAGAGCATGACGCCGCGGACGTCGAGGCACCCGCGCCGCTCGACCGCGCGGGCGAGCGCCGCCGCGTCGGCGGGCGTGCGCACCGGCGAGCGCCGCACCCCCACGTGCAGGGTGAGCGGGCCGCGTCCCAGCCGCAGGGACGCGTCCACGTCGAGGCAGACCCGCAGCCGACGGTCGTGGCGGCGGGCGGCAGCGGCCAGCAGGTCGGCCTGGACGGTGTCGTCGACCATGAACGTCACGGCGGCGGCCGCCTGCGGGTCCGCAGCCACGGCGTCCACCGCGGCGGCGTCGACGGTCGGGTACCCGAGCAGGACGTCACGCACGCCGTGACCGGCGAGCCAGCGGGCCTCCGTGGCCGCGTACGCCATGACGCCGGCGAACCCGGGCCGTGCCAGCACCTGCTCGAGCACGTGCCGCACCCGGACGGACTTGCTGGCGACGCGCACGGGCGTGCCGCCGGCCCGCCGCACCACGTCCGTCGCGTTGGCCTCGAGGGCGTCGAGGTCCACCACGACGAGCGGTGCGGACAGGCCGGCGGTCGCCGCGTCGAGCCGCTCCCCCAGCGTGCGTGTCACCGGACCCGTCGCCGACGCCGCGCCGGCGGTGGTGCCGGCGCCGCGCGCCGCGGTCGGTGCGGTCATGCCAGGGCGGTCACCCCGGCCGGAGCGACCGGCGGCGCGATCGAGCGCACCTCCGCCGTCCGTTCCTGCGGGTCCTGGTCCTGGGCCTGCTCCGTCGGGGCCATGTCACCGAGCAGGGCGGACTCGTCCAGCGGCACCGCCAGCGTCGCCAGGTGCTCGGCGAACAGCCGCAGCCCCTGGTAGCCGGCCTCCGCGTCGCCGTCGACGAGCCACGCGAGCGAGAACCCGTCGATGGTCGCGATGATGGAGCGCGCGATGAGGTGCCGCGGCGCGCGCCACGTGACGCCGCCGGCCCGCTCGATCTCCTCGAGGAACTGCTCGGCCGCGGCCCAGCTGCCGATGTACTGGTCGACCCCGACCTGCTGGAGCTCGGGGTGACGCAGCGACGTCGTCGTCAGCTCGTACGTCAGCAGCTGCGGCCCGCGGGTCGCGCGGATGTTCGCCCACAGCCCCTCGAGCACGCCCATGATGAGGTCGCGCGCGGGCGCGGAGGCCGGCATCTCGGCCATGCCGCGGGCGAGGTTGCGTTCCGTGATCGTGTGCGCCATCGCGCGCAGCAGCTCGTCCTTGTCACGGAAGCAGTAGTGGACGACACCCAGGGAGACACCCGCCTCGGCGGCGACGGCGCGAACCGTCGCACCGTCGATGCCCTCCCTGCTCGCCACGTTCAGTGCGGCCTCGATGAGCTGCTCACGACGCTCGGCGACCGGCAGACGGCTCATTGCATCCTCCTCGTGGACGTCGGACGAGCACACCCCCCCGGCAGCCGTCGACGCCTCTCGAGGTTCATCTCATCGGTAGTCGTGACGATAGTCAAGGATTTCCCGCACTTGACTTGGACGGACGCCCAGCGGATTCTGCTGAGATGGGAGCACGTGGGCCCGGGGGGGCCGGTGGCCCGACGTGGCGCAACTGGGCGCGGACGCAGTCCGCGACCCCCCTGAGGGTGGCACGACCTCGCGACCTGGAGGCGCTCGTCCAGGAGGTGACCACCGCGACGGCCGCCGGGCGGCGGCTGCGCGCGGTGGGGTCGGGTCACTCGTTCACCGGAGCGGCCGTGACCGACGGCGTGCAGCTCCACCTCGACGCGCTGACCGGCGTCGAACGGGTCGCTCCCCGCCCGGACGGGAACGCCCACGTCACCGTGGGAGCAGGTACGCGCCTCGCCGACCTCAACGCGGCCCTCGCGGCGCGCGGCCTGGCGATGCGCAACCTGGGCGACATCGACCGGCAGACCGTGGCCGGGGCGATCAGCACCGGCACGCACGGCACCGGCGCACGCCTCGGCGGGCTCGCCACCCAGGTCGTCGGCTGCCGCGTGGTCACCGCGGCCGGCGACGTGGTCGAGGTGTCCCCCGGGCACGACCCGGAGCTCTTCGAGCTGGCCCGGCTGGGCCTGGGCACCGCGGGTGTGCTCGCCGCGGTGACGCTCGAGGTGGTGCCCGCCTTCCGCCTGCGTGCCCGCGAGGCGCCGATGCCGCTGGCGGAGCTGCTCACCCGCATGGACGAGCTGGCCGACGCCAACGACCACTTCGAGCTCTTCTGGTTCCCGCACACCGACCGCGCGCTCGCCAAGTGCAACAACCGCGTGGCCGACGACGAGGCGGACCAGCCGCTGCCGCTGCTGCGCCACCTCGTCGACGACGAGGTGCTGTCCAACGGCGTCTTCGCGGTGACGAACCGGCTCGCCGCGGCGTACCCGCGGGCCGTCCCGCTGCTCAACGCCGTGGCCGGCCGTGCGCTGGCCGGACGCACGTACACCGCAGGCTCGGCCGACGTCTTCGTCGCGCGTCGCCGCGTCCGGTTCCGCGAGATGGAGTACGCCGTGCCGCGCGAGCACGTCCCCGACGTGCTCCGCGCGGTGGACCGCTGGCTGCGGACCACGCGCGAGCCGGTGCCCTTCCCTCTCGAGGTGCGCTTCGCCGCCCCCGACGACCTGTGGCTGTCCACCGCGCACGGTCGCGCGACCGGGTACGTCGCCGTGCACCAGTACCACCGCATGCCGCACCGCCGGTACTTCGACGCCGTCGAGCGGATCATGGCCGAGGTCGACGGCCGACCCCACTGGGGCAAGCTGCACAGCCTGGACCACGTCCGGCTCGCCGCGCTCTACCCCCGGCTGGCCGACGCCAACCGCGTCCGGGCCCGGGTCGACCCCACCGGCACGTTCCGCAACGACTACGTCGACCGCGTCCTGGGCCCGTTGCCCTGATGCACCCGGCGCCGCGGCACACCAGGGGTCACGTCCGGACGTTTCAGGCGAACGGGCGACTCGCCGGGTCTGGTCAGACGCGCCGTCGCCCGTAAGGCTGAGCGGGTGGCGGACCAAGGACGGGCGGTCGTGGCGAGCGCGCTGGGCGGGCCCGAGGTGCTGCGGGTCGTCGAGGTGGACCTCCCCCCGCCCGGGCCGGGCGAGGTGCGCGTGCGCGTGCACGCCGCCGGCGTGAACCCGTGGGACTGGAAGTCGTACGCACCGGGGTCGGGCGGCCGGCCGCCCGTGCGCCTGGGGCTCGAGGTCGCCGGCGTCGTGGAGGCCGTCGGCCCGGGCGTGCGCTGGTACTCCCCTGGCGACGAGGTCGTCGCCTCGCCCGTCACGGGCGGTTACGCGGACGTGGTCACCGCACCGCAGGACGTCCTGGTGCGGCGGCCGGACGGGCTGGACACGGTCCGCGCGGCGGCCCTGCTCGCCGCCGGCGTGACGGCCGTGCACGCCGTGGAGGCCACCGCGGTGGACGCCGGCGACGTGGTGCTGGTGCACGGGGCGTCCGGCGGCGTCGGGCGCATGGCGGTGCAGCTCGCGGTGCTGCGCGGCGCCCGCGTGCTCGCCACGGCGTCACCGAGGTGGCACGACTGCCTGCGACGGCTCGGCGCGGAGCCCGTCGCCTACGGGCCGGGGCTGACCGACCGGGTCCGCGACCTCGTCGCGGGCAACGGCCCGGTCACCGTCGCGATCGACACGGTCGGCACGACCGAGGCGCTCGACACGTCCGTCGAGCTCGTCGCCGACCGCTCCCGCGTCGCGACGATCGTGGCGCTGGACCGGGCCGTGCGGCTCGGGGTACGGGGCCTGGGGTACGGGCCCGGCGCCGACCCGGGCACGGCGGTCCGGCAGGCGGCGCGCGCACAGCTCGCCGCCCTGGCCGCGGACGGGACCCTCGACGTGCAGATCACCGGCACGTACCCGCTCGAGGAGGCGGAGGCCGCGCACCGGCGCAGCCGCGAGGGTCACGCCGGGGGGAAGCTGGTCCTGCTCACCCGGTGACGCGCGACTGCGCGCCCGTCACGGGCGGCCACAGGTCGGGCGGGGGCGTGCGGGGCGCCGCGGGGCGGGCGGTGTCGTCGATCTGCTGCAGGCCCGCGAACGTGGCCTCCAGCGTGTCGAGCGACACGCGGTTGCGCTGCCGGACGGGCAGCGTGCGGGGCCGTCGGGGCAGGCCGACCGGGCCCGCCGCCGGGGGCGCGCCGAGCGCGGGAGCGCGCTCACTGTCTGTCGGTGGGACTGTCACGTGGAGGGACGGTACCGGCGATTCGTCCGCTTGGCGACGGACGTCCGGCCCGACGGGCGCCACCGGCGAGGTCACCCGGACGAGTTCACCCGCGCGGGTGGTGGCGTTCCCACATCGTGAGCGGGTCGCCCACGCCCGCGGGCCTCTCAGCCGGCGTCGCTCGTGACGAGAGCGGTGGCGATCGCCGCGACGCCCTCCCCGCGTCCCGTCAGCCCGAGCCCGTCCGTGGTGGTCGCCGCCACCGTGACCGTCGCCCCGCAGGCCATCGACAGCACGGCCTGCGCCTCGATGCGGCGCGGGCCGAGCTTGGGCCGGTTGCCGACCACCTGCACGGCGACGTTGCCGATGGTGAAGCCGGCGGCCCGCACGCGGCGCGCCGCCTCGGCGAGCAGCGCCGCACCCGACGCCCCGGCCCAGCGCGGGTCCGCGGTGCCGAACTGCTGCCCGAGGTCGCCGAGGCCCGCGGCGGACAGCAGCGCGTCGGCCGCCGCGTGGGCGGCGACGTCCGCGTCGGAGTGGCCGGCGAGCGGCCGCTCCCCCGGCCACTCCAGGCCGGCCAGGTGCAGCACCGCGTCGGGCGCGGGGTCGGGGTCGTAGGCGTGCACGTCGATGCCGATGCCGGTGCGCAGGTTCACGCCGGAGCTCCCGTCGTCAGGGCCTGCGCGACCATCAGGTCGCGGGCCGTCGTCACCTTGGCGGCACGCTCGTCACCGGGCACCACCCACACCCGCACGCCGGTGGCCTCCACCAGCCCCGCGTCGTCGGACGCCGCTGTCGTCTCGTCCGCGCCGCGGCCGGACCCGACGGCGTGCGCCCGCTCCAGGACGTCCCGGGCGAAGCCCTGCGGCGTCTGCACCGCGACGAGGTCACCGCGCGGCACGGTCTCGAGCACGGGCCGGCCGGTCCCGTCGCCGGCCCCGACCCGCTTGATCGTGTCGACCACGGGCAGGCCGGGCACCACGGCCGCGTGACCGGAGCGCACCGCCTCCACGACCCGCGCGACGAGGGCGGGCGGGGCGAACGGCCGTGCCGCGTCGTGCACCAGCACCACGTCCACGTCGTCCGTCAGCTCCGCGAGCCCCGCCGCGACCGACTCCTGCCGCGTACGCCCGCCGCCGACCACGTCGAGCCGGACGTCGGCGGCGGCCTCGTCGACCACCTCGCCCACGAGTGCGGCGACGGTGTCGAGGTGGGCGGCGGGCGCGGTGACGACCAGCTGGGTCACCGACGCGCCGTCGGCGGTGCGGGCGGCCAGCAGCGCGCGCGCGGCGTGCACCACGAGCGGCACCCCGGCCACGGGGACCACGGCCTTGGGCAGCGCGTGACCCAGGCGCGAGCCGCTGCCCGCGGCGGTCAGGACGGCGGCGATGGTCATGGGGGCATCGTGCCTCGCCGGTGCTGCCCCGGCACAACCCGACACAGCAGACGGCCCGGGTGCAGGACACCCGGGCCGTCGTGCGGGCCGTTCAGGAGGCGAGGACCTCGTCGAGGATGGCCTCGGCCTTGTCCTCCTCGGTCTTCTCGGCCAGGGCGAGCTCCGAGACAAGGATCTGACGGGCCTTGGCGAGCATGCGCTTCTCGCCGGCGGACAGGCCGCGGTCGGCGTCCCGGCGCGACAGGTCGCGCACGACCTCCGCCACCTTGATGACGTCACCCGACTGCAGCTTCTCGAGGTTGGCCTTGTAGCGCCGCGACCAGTTGGTCGGCTCCTCGGTGTACGGGGCGCGCAGCACCTCGAACACCCGGTCGAGCCCTTCCTGGCCGACGACGTCGCGGACACCCACGAGATCGACGTTCTCCGCCGGAACCTCGATCGTCAGGTCGCCGTGAGCGACCTTCAGCTTGAGGTAGATCTTCTCCTCGCCACGGATGGTCCGGCTCTTGATCTCTTCGATCTTGGCTGCACCGTGGTGCGGGTAGACGACGGTCTCCCCAACAGTGAAAGTCATCTGTCGGTGTCCCCTTTCGCAGACGTGTATGGTATCACGTCCCACTCCTGCGCATTCCGGTGGTCCGGCGACGTCCGCGCTGGTCAGCGTGCCGGGCGACCACCGGTCACGCCGCTGGTCAGCGGCGCCCACCGGCGCCGGGACGGGTGCCGGACGCCGCACCACGACCCCGGGCACAAGGACGCGCACCACGCGGCGGTGCGACCCGCGCACCACCCGCGCGGACCCGTGGGCGCGTGGCGGCGTCCACGCCGCGGCCCGCCGTGCGCGCAGCCGGCACCCCGCCGCGCACCTCCCCCCGCGGCTCGCGGCGCCCGCCGACGGTAGGCTGACCTGCGGCTCGTCCAGCGTGCGACCGGCGCCCCGGCGCCGGCACGTGGCCCGGCCCGCCCCACCCGCACCCGCCGCCTCCGCGCGCGAGACCCGAGCAGGAGCCCTCGTGACCCGCCTCCGCCCCCGCACCGCCCGGACCGCCGCCGCCGGCCTGGTGGCCGCCGCAGCGCTCGTCCTGACCGGCTGCTCCGCGACCAACCCGATCACCACCATCGGGGAGTACGAGGCGTCCGACGGCGCCGGCACCACGCTGGACGACGTGCGCGTGCTCAACATGCTGGTCGTCGCGGCCGAGCTGGACGGCCCCGGGGTCCTCACCGGAGCGGTCGCCAACGACTCGGGCGACGCCCAGGAGGTCACCCTGCAGGTGGGCGACGAGGAGCCGACGAGCCTGGACGTGCCCGCGGGCGGCACCGTGCTGATCGGCGCGGCGGACGCGCCCGCGCGCTACAGCGCGGTGGACGTGCCCGTGGCCGCGGTCGCGGCGCGCCCCGGCGGGCTGGTCCCCCTTAGCATCACGACCACCACCGGCGGCACGGTCGAGCTGATGGTCCCCGTGCTCGACGGCGCGCTGCCCGAGTACGCGGCGCTGCTGCCGGGCGCGACGCCCAGCCCGGCGTCGACGCAGGACGCCTCGGAGCCGCAGCCCGAGGAGATCGTCGAGGAGAACCAGGGCTGAGCACGACGCACCACGAGGGGCCGACCACCGCGAGGTGGCCGGCCCCTCGTGCGTCCCGGGGCGTGCGTCGCTGCACGGCCGCCCCCTCCGCGACCGCCGCACCGACCAGCGCGCCGGTCAGCCGAAGCGGCCCGAGATGTAGTCCTCGGTCGCCTGCTCGCGCGGCGAGGAGAACATCGTCGCGGTGTCGTCCATCTCGATCAGCCGGCCGGGCTTGCCCGTCCCGGCGATGTTGAAGAACGCCGTGCGGTCGGACACCCGCGCGGCCTGCTGCATGTTGTGCGTGACGATCACGATCGTGTACTCGGACTTCAGCTCGGCGATCAGGTCCTCGATGGCGAGGGTCGAGATCGGGTCGAGCGCCGAGCACGGCTCGTCCATGAGCAGCACCTGCGGACGCACGGCGATCGCCCGCGCGATGCACAGGCGCTGCTGCTGACCGCCGGACAGGCTCGAGCCGGGGCGCGCCAGGCGGTCCTTCACCTCGTTCCACAGGTTGGCGCCACGCAGCGAGCTCTCCACCAGGTCCTGCTGGTCGCCCTTGGACATGCGGCGGTTGTTGAGGCGCACGCCGGCCAGCACGTTGTCGGCGATGGACATCGTCGGGAACGGGTTGGGCCGCTGGAACACCATGCCGACGAGCCGGCGCACGGTCACCGGGTCGACGTCGGGGGCGTACAGGTCCTGGCCGTCCATGAGCGCCTTGCCCTGCACGCGCGCACCGGGGATGACCTCGTGCATGCGGTTGAGGGTGCGCAGGAACGTCGACTTGCCGCAGCCGGACGGGCCGATGAGGGCCGTGGCCTGCCGGGCCTCGATGGTCATGTTGACGCCGGCGACGGCGAGGAAGTCGCCGTAGAACACGTCGAGGTCCGAGACGTCGATCCGCTTGGACATGGGGATCCTTCCTGGGAGGTCGGTGCGGGCCCGCTGTCAGCGGGCGCCCTTCGGGGCGAACCAGCGGCTGACGAGCCGGGCCACGAGGTTGAGGAGCATGACGACGAGGATGAGGGTGAGCGCGGCGGCCCACGCCCGGTCGATGCCGGTGCCGCCCTGCTCGTACTGCCGGTAGGCGAACACGGGCAGCGTCGCCATGCGCCCCTCGAACAGGTCGGTGTTGACCTGGGTGATCAGGCCCACCGTGAGGAGCAGCGGGGCGGTCTCCCCGATGACGCGGGCGACGGCCAGCATCACGCCGGTGACGATGCCGGCGGCGGCGGTGCGCAGCACGACCTTGACGATCGTCAGCCACTTGGGCACGCCCAGCGCGTACGACGCCTCGCGCAGCTCGTGCGGCACCAGGCGCAGCATCTCCTCGACGGAGCGGATGACGACGGGCGTCATGAGCAGCGCCAGCGCGACGGCACCCATGACCCCCGAGCGGTACGCCGGGCCCATGACCAGCGTGAACAGCGCGAACGCGAACAGGCCCGCGACGATCGACGGGATGCCGGTCATGACGTCGACGAGGAACGTGATGCCGCGCGCGAGCGGCCCGCGCCCGTACTCCACCAGGTAGATGGCGGTGAGCAGGCCGATCGGCACCGAGATGGCGGCCGCCGCGGCGGTCACCAGCAGCGTCCCGATGAGCGCGTGGCGGATGCCGCCGGACGTCATCTCCCCGAAGACGCCGACCATGTCGGTGGTGAGGAACTCCCAGCCGAACGCGTCCGACCCGCGCGTCACGACCAGCAGCACCAGCGAGACCAGCGGGACGAGCGCCAGCAGGAAGGCGCCGGTCACCAGCGTGGTGGCCAGGCGGTCGGCGGCACGGCGGGGCCCCTCGACGACGCGGGAGGTGATGCTCGAGACGAGGACGAACAGCACGGCCCCCAGGACGACGACGCCCGGCGTGGACGCCGAGCCCGTCGCGAGCAGCACGACGAGGGACACGGCCAGCGAGCCGCCGGCGAACGCCCACGTGCTCCACCGCGGCAGCCGCCGGTGCGCGTCCCCCGTGAGCAGGCCCGCCGGGGCGGCGGGCGCGTCGACGGTCATCAGTTGGCTCCCGAGAACTCGGCACGCCGCGCGATGATCCAGCGCGCGACGAAGTTGACGACGAAGGTGATGACGAACAGCGCCAGGCCCGTGGCGACCAGCACGCTGACGCTCAGCCCGCTGGCCTCCGGGAACTTCGAGGCGATGTTCGCGGCGATGGTCTGCTGCTGGCCCGGCTTGAGCAGGAAGAACGAGAACAGGAACCCGGGCGAGATGACCATGAGCACGGCCATCGTCTCGCCCAGCGCGCGACCCAGGCCGAGCATCGAGGCGCTGATGACGCCGGAGCGCCCGAACGGCAGCACCGCCTGGCGCACCATCTCCCAGCGGGTCGCGCCCAGCGCGAGCGACGCCTCCTCGTGCAGGCGCGGGGTCTGCAGGAACACCTCGCGCGACACCGCCGTGATGATCGGCAGGATCATCACGGCCAGCACCACGGAGGCCGACATGATGTTCTTGGCGGGCGCCTGGTAGTCCGCGAAGAAGGGGATGAAGCCGAGGTTCGTCGACACCCAGGCGAACACGGGGTCGAGCCGGCCGATCAGCCAGAGCGCACCCCACAGGCCGTAGACGACCGACGGGATCGCGGCGAGCAGGTCGATGAGGTAGCCCAGGCCCTGGGCCAGGCGGCGCGGCGCGTAGTGCGAGATGAACAGCGCGATGCCCACGGACACCGGCACGGCCATCACCAGCGCCAGCAGCGACGCGAGCAGCGTGCCGAAGACGAGCGGCCCGACGTACTCCAGGACGGAGCCGCCGGAGAACCAGGAGATCGCGTCGAGCTCCTCGCGGGACGCGGTCAGCGCCGGCCACGCCCGGGCGACCAGGAAGACCGCGACGGCCGCCAGCGTCACGAGGATGAGGATGCCCGCGCCGGTGGACAGGCCGGCGAAGACGCGGCCGGCGAGACGTCCGGTGGACGCCGCGCGCACGGCCTCGGCCGCGTCGGTGCGCGCCTGCGGTGCCGCGTCGCGCGGGGGTGGGGTGGTGGTCACAGCCACGGCTGCTCCATCGGTCGGGGAGGGTGGGAGCACCGCGGGGCGGCGTCCCGGAGCGGGCGTGGTGCCCGGTCCGGGACGGCGTCGTCGCAGTGCCCGGGAGGTGCGGGTGGTGCGGGTGGTGCTGGTCGTGCGGCGGTGCGGGTCGGACGTCAGGGGCCGGTGATCGAGTCGATGGCCGCCTGGACCTCGGTGCGCAGCCCGTCCGAGATCGGCGCGGACCCGGCGACGGTCGGGTCGGCCGCCCGCTCCTGGCCCTCGGTGCTGGCGACGTACGTCAGGTACGCCTTGACCTTGGCGGCGTCCGCCTCGTCGGCGTACGTGGAGCACGCGATGGCGTACGAGACCAGGACGAGCGGGTAGGCGCCCGCCTCGGTGGTCGTGCGGTCCAGCTCGACGACCAGGCGCTTGTCCGTCGCGTCCTCGGCGCGCGGCGACGCGTCGACGACCTTCGCGGCGGCCTCGGCCGAGACCGGCACGTACGCGTCGCCGACCTTCAGCGCGACGGTGCCCAGGTCACCGGCGCGCGAGGCGTCGGCGTAGCCGATGGCCCCCTTCGCGCCGGAGACGGTGTCGATGACGCCCTGCGTGCCCTGGCCCGACTGCCCGCCGGACAGCGGCCAGTCGCCCGAGGCCTCGTGGGGCCAGGCGCCGCCCGACGCCGCCTCGAGGTACTCGGTGAAGTTCTCGGTGGTGCCGGACTCGTCCGAGCGGTTGACCGGGATGATCGCGGTCGACGGCAGCGTGACACCGGGGTTCTCCGCCGCGATCGCCGGGTCGTCCCACGTCGTGATCTTGCGGTCGAAGATCTTCGCGAGCGTCGCCGCCGACAGCTGCAGGTGCTCGGTGTCGAGGTCGGGCAGGTTGTACACGACCGCGATGGGGCTGATGTAGAGCGGCAGCTCCAGGGCCTCGCCGCCCTCGCAGCGCTCGGACGCCGCCGCGAGCTCGTCGTCCTTCAGGGCGGCGTCGGAACCCGCGAGCTGGACGGCCCCGGCCAGGAACTGCTCGCGCCCGCCGCCCGACCCGACGGCGTCGTAGCTGACGGCCACGTCGGGGTACGTGTCGTTGAACCCGGCGATCCAGCCGGCGACCGCCTTCTCCTGCGAGGAGGCGCCCGCGGCGGCCAGCGGGCCGCTGAGCCCGTCGCCGCCCTCCGCGGAGGACCCGGAGCTGCACGCGGCGAGCGTCAGCGCGAGCGCCGTCCCCGCGAGGATCAACGCACCGCTACGGCTGTGGGGAGTGAGCTTCACTGTGTCCCGTCCTGTCGGTCCGCGCGCACCGGTCGGTGCGCGGCCGACGCCGACGGTAGGGACCGCAGGTGACCGCACCGGCGGCTCCGGGTGAACCCCGGGTGAACGCTCGTCGACCAGACGCGGCGGCGGTGGGCCGCGGCGTGGCCCGCGTCACTCCACGGAGCCGTCCGACAGCTTGTAGCCGAGCCCGCGCACGGTCGTCAGGAGCGTGGGGTTCGACGGGTCGGCCTCGATCTTCGCGCGGATGCGCTTGACGTGGACGTCGAGCGTCTTGGTGTCCCCGACGTAGTCGGAGCCCCACACCCGGTCGATGAGCTGCCCGCGGGTCAGCACCCGGCCCGCGTTGCGCAGCAGCATCTCCAGCAGCTCGAACTCCTTGAGCGGGAACGGGACGAGCTCGCCATCGACGTGCACCGTGTGCCGGTCGACGTCCATGCGGACCGTGCCGACCTCCAGCACGCCGTCGTCGTCCCCGTCGCCGGTCGCACGGGCCACCGGCTCCCGGCGGCGCAGCACCGCCCGGATCCGCGCCAGCAGCTCACGCGACGAGTACGGCTTGGTGACGTAGTCGTCGGCGCCGAGCTCCAGGCCGACGACCTTGTCGATCTCGTCGTCCTTCGCGGTGAGCATGATGACCGGCACGTCGGACTCCAGACGCAGCCGCCGGCAGACCTCCGTCCCGGGCAGGCCCGGGAGCATGAGGTCGAGCAGGACGAGGTCCGCGCCGTGCTCCGCGAACCGTTCGAGCGCCTCGGGGCCCGTCGCCGCGGTGACGACGTCGTAGCCCTCCCGGCCCAGCTGGTAGGACAGCGGGTCGCGGTAGGACTCCTCGTCCTCCACGAGCAGGATGCGGGTCACGGGGTGCTCCTCGGGGCGTCGGGGGTGGTGGAGGGCCGGGGCAGGCCGCGGGCGTCGGCGACGGGCAGGCGCAGCGTGAACGTCGAGCCGCGACCGGGCTGCGACCACACCGACACGTCACCGCCGTGGTCCGCGGCCACGTGCTTGACGATCGACAGTCCCAGCCCGGTGCCGCCGGTGTCGCGCGAGCGCGCGGGGTCCACCCGGTAGAACCGCTCGAACACCCGGTCCTGGTCCGCGGCGGCGATGCCGATGCCCTCGTCGACCACCGCGATCTCGACCAGGTCACCGTCGCGGCGGACGCCGACACTGACCCGGGCGCCCGAGGGCGAGTACGTGACGGCGTTGTCCAGCAGGTTGCGCACGGCAGTCACCAGGAGGTTGCGGTCGCCGTAGACGGTCACGTCCCGGTCCCCGCCGGCCACGACCCGCACACGCTTGGCGTCGGCCACCGTGCGCGTGCGGTCGACCGCCTCGGCCACGACGTCGTCGACCGCGACCGTGGTGACGTCCTCCAGCGCGCCGGCCACCTGCAGCCGCGACAGCTCGATGATCTCGTGCACCAGCGCCGACAGCCGCGCCGCCTCGGTCTGCATCCGGCTGCTGAAGCGGCGGACCGCCTCGGGGTCGTCGGCGGCGTCGTGCACCGTCTCGGCCAGCAGCGACAGCGCACCGACGGGCGTCTTGAGCTCGTGCGACACGTTGACGACGAAGTCCCGGCGGATCGCCTCGAGCCGGCGCGCCTGGGTGAGGTCCTCCGCGAGCAGCAGCACGTGCTCGGGGGTCACCTGCGCGACGCGCACCTGCAGCAGCAGCCGCGCCGGGCCGACGGGCCCGCGCGGCACCTCGAGCTCCTCGTCGCGGATGACGCCGTCGCGGCGCACCGCGCCCACCATGTCCCGCATGGCCGCGTGCACCAGGTGACCCTCGCGCACCAGGCCCAGCGCGTGCGCCGGCGGGCTGGCCCGCACCACGCGGTCCTCCGCGTCGAGGACGACCGCCGCCGACCGCAGCACCGCCAGGGTCCGCACCAGCCCGTCCTCGAGCTCGGGCCGGGGCTGCGGCGGCACCGTGCGCTGCTCGCGCTCGCTCCACCGGAACGCCGCGACGGCCACCGCCCCCACGAGCACGCCGACGACGCCGACGACCAGCGGGCCGCCTTCCACGATCCAGTCCACGACCGCCACACTAGGCCGGGTCGAGGCGCCCGCGACTCCGCCGTCGCACCCGGACGCCGAAACGCCGCCGCGCGTTCACCTGGCGGGTGTCGGTCGTTCACCGGCGCGTGCGAACGTGTGGGCCGCCACACCGCCCGAGAAGAGGGAGCACATGCGGGACATCTTCGAGGCCGAGCTCACCCAGCTCGGTCAGGACCTGGTCACCATGAGCGGACGGGTCGAGCAGGCCATCAGCAACGCGGGCGTCGCGCTGCTCACCGCCGACCTCCGGCTCGCCGAGTCCGTGATCGCGGACGACCTCGCGATCGACGCGCTGGAGCGCGACCTCGACGAGCGGTGCGTCCGGCTGCTCGCGCAGCAGCAGCCCGTGGCCACGGACCTGCGCGTCGTCGTCTCGGCCCTGCGGATGAGCGCGTCGCTGGAGCGCATGGGCGACCTGGCCCGTCACGTCGCCCAGGTGGCGCGCGCCCGCTACCCGGTCGTCGCCGTGCCGTCGGACCTCGTGGAGACGTTCACGCAGATGCAGGACGCCGCCGTGCGCGTCGCGCAGCGCGTCACCACGCTGCTGGGCACCCGGGACATGGCGCTGGCGGAGTCCATCCAGCAGGACGACGACCTGCTCGACGAGCTGCACGCCGGAACGTTCACGGCCATGCTGTCCGGCCCGTGGAGCCGCTCGGCACAGGAGACCGTGGACGTCACGCTGCTCGGGCGGTACTACGAGCGGTTCGGCGACCACGGCGTGTCCGTGGCGCGGCGCATGGTCTACCTCGTCACCGGTGACGTGGCGGACGCGCTGGACCCGGCCGCGGTGCGCGGCGCCTGACCGCACCCACGAGCGCGGGACCTGTTCCCGCACGCACGAGGCGCCCGTCCCGGGGAGGGGGCGGGCGCCTCTCGTGCGTGCCGGCGGGGTCAGCGACCCTGGTTGGCGACCGCGGCGATGGCGGCCTTGGCGGCCTCGGGGTCGAGGTACGTGCCGCCCTTCGTGACGGGCTTGAGGGTCTCCTCGTCCAGCTCGTACAGCAGCGGGATGCCCGTGGGGATGTTGATGCCGGCGATGGTCTGCTCGTCGATGTCGTCGAGGTACTTCACGATCGAGCGGATCGAGTTGCCGTGCGCGGCGACGAGGACCGTCTTGCCGGCCTTGAGGTCGGGCACGATCTCCGCGTCCCAGTACGGCAGCGCGCGGTCGAGGACCTGCGCGAGGGCCTCCGTGCGCGGGATCGGCTCGCCCGCGTAGCGCGGGTCCGCGTCCTGCGAGTACTCGGAGCCCAGCTCGATCTCCGGCGGCGGGACGTCGTACGAACGACGCCAGAGCATGAACTGCTCCTCGCCGTACTGCTCGAGCGTCTCCTTCTTGTTCTTGCCCTGCAGCGCGCCGTAGTGGCGCTCGTTGAGGCGCCACGAGCGCTTGACGGGGATCCAGTGGCGGTCGGCGACGTCGAGCGCGTAGTTCGCGGTGGTGATCGCGCGGCGCAGCAGCGACGTGTGCACGACGTCCGGGAGCACGCCCGCGTCGGTCAGCAGGGTGCCGCCGCGCTTGGCCTCCTCGACGCCCTTCTCCGACAGGGGCACGTCCACCCAACCGGTGAACAGGTTCTTGGCGTTCCACTCGCTCTCGCCGTGGCGGAGCAGCACGAGGGTGTAGGTCATGCCTCCCATCCTGCCGCAGGCCGCCGGGACCCGCAGGGACGTCCGTCCCTGCGGGCGGCGGGTCAGCGCGTCGGCTCGGCCGCGACCGCGTAGACCTTGAGCACCTGGTCGGCCGCCGTGGACCACGCGTACCGCTCGGCCACCTGGCGCGCGCCGGCGGACCAGCGGGCGCGCCGCGCGTCGTCCGCGAGCGCGCCGGCGATCGCGTCCGCCCAGACCAGCGGGTCGTGACCGGGCACGAGGCGCCCGGACACGTCGTCGTCGACGACCGTGCGCAGGCCGCCGACGTCGGCCGCGAGGACCGGCGTCCCGCATGCCTGCGCCTCGACGGCGACCAGCCCGAAGGACTCGGAGCGCGACGGCATCGCCACGAGGTCGGCCGCGTGGTACCAGGCGGCGAGCTCGTCGCGCGGGGCGGGCGGACGGACCACGACGTCGTCCTCGACGCCGAGGGTGACGGCGAGCGCTCGCAGCTCGCGCACCGCGGTGGGGCGCCCCGACGGCCCGCCGAGCACCACGAGCAGCGGCACCGGCCGGCCGCTCGCGCGCAGCTCCCCGACCGCGCGCACCAGCACGTCGGGCGCCTTGAGCGGCTGCACGCGGCCGGCGAAGAGCACGACCGGGCGGTCGGTCGGCAGGCCGAGGTGACGCCGGGCGGCGTCCCGCGCACCGGGCGCACCGGGGCGGAACCGGTCGAGGTCGACGCCGGGCTCCACGACGTGCACCCGCGCGGGGTCCGCGTCGTACAGCTCGACGAGCTCGCGCGCCTCCACCGGGGTGGACGCGATGAGGGCGTCGGCGTCGGCGACGACCTGCTCCTCGCCGACCACCCGGACGCTCGGCTCCGGGACGTCACCCGGCCCCAGGCTGAGGTTCTTCACCTTGGCGAGCGTGTGCGCGGTGTGGACCAGCGGCACCTCCCACCGCTGCGCCGCGATCGCGCCGACCTGGCCGGAGAGCCAGTAGTGCGAGTGCACGACGTCGTACCAGCCGGGCCGGCGCGCGGCCTCGGAGCGCAGCACGCCGGCGGCCATGCCGCACAGGACACCGGGCAGGTCGTTCTTGTCGAGCGCCTCGAATGGTCCGGCGGGCACGTGGTGCACCAGCACGGGCGGGGTGACACCGGCGGGCACGACGTCGGCGAGCAGGACGTCGCGCGACGCCTCCGGGGACAGCGGGCGCCCGTCCGCGTCGACGCCGTCGAGCACGACCGTCTCGGGGACGTCGGACCGGGTGGCGCGGGTGAAGACCTCGACGCGCGCGCCCCGGGCCGCGAGCGCGTGCGCCAGCTCCAGGACGTACACGTTCATGCCGCCGGCGTCGCCCGTGCCGGGCTGGTCGAGCGGCGACGTGTGCACCGAGAGCATGGCGACGCGGGGCGCTCTCTCGGGGGTCACGGCCCCATTGTGACCCGCGGGCCGCTGCGGCGTCCTGCGGGTCCTCGGGCGCGCCGCGATACGGCCGGTGCGGCGCGCTCAGCCGCGGGCGACGGGGACGCGACCGCGGGCGCGCTCGGTGTCGAGCATGGTGCGCAGCGACACCCCGAGGCCGTACGTCACGAAGTCGCCGTGCGGCGTCAGGCGGACCATCACCGTCCCGGCCGCGGCCGCCTTCTCGGCGTCCTGGCCCATCAGCAGGCGCCGGCGCACGGCCGCGGGAGCCCGGTCGACGGGCAGCACCTGCGCGGTGGCCCGGCAGGTGATCGTCGCGGGCGGGATCGGCGCGACGAGCGCCAGCACGCCACCGCGGCGGACGGGCACCGTGAGCGACACCTCCGGCTGGTGGCGCAGGTGGTCGACCTTCCAGTCGGTCCCGTGCGCCGCGAACCACACGTGGTCCCCGTCGACCGCGGGGCTGACCCCGACGCTGCGGCCCTCGCCGCGGCGGTTCACCATGCCGACGACGACGAACGCCTGGCGGGCCAGCGTCGCCCACACCCGCTGCGAGGTCAGCCGCGGACCACCGGCGGGGGCGGTCACGCGAGCGCTCCGGCGGCTGCGGTGGGGACGACCTCGGGACGGGACATGCGGGCTCCTTCGTCGCACGTGGCCGGTGCGGCCACCGGGCGCGACGCTACCCCGCGGGCGACGGTCCGCCGGCCCGGCGTCAGCGCACCACCACCGGCACGACGCAGGCCGGCGACGGCAGGTCGACCCGCGCCACCTGCGCACCGTGCGCGTCGTGCACGACGAGTGCGTGCGCGTCCTGCAGCGCCACGACGGTCCACCCGTGCACCACGGCCAGGTGGCGGGGCGTCGGGCCGCTCAGCGGGTGCGTGACCGGCGCGCCGAGGGTGCCGCCGGGGCGGACGTCGAACGTGCTCACCGCGTCCGGGCCCCGCAGGCCGAGGGCGCGCACGCCCAGCAGCAGCCGGTCGCCGTCGAGCAGCACGTGCGACGGCGAGCGGCGCACGCCGTCGGCCGCCTCGGCCTCGGGCACCGCCGGGACACGCTGCAGCCCGGTCCCGGTCGCCGACCCCGCGTGCCAGTCCAGCACGTGCACGGACGCGTCGAGCTCGCCCACGACGTGGAGCCGGCCGCCGTCGGCCGAGAAGGCGACGTGCCGCGGTCCCGTGCCCGGCGGCAGGGCGGCCGCGACGCCGTCCGGGGTGAGACGACCGTCCGCGGCGCGGGCGTACCGGCGCAGCTCGTCGGTGCCGAGGTCGGCGACCAGGACGTGCCGGCGGTCGGGCGTCAGCGCGACGAAGTGGGCGTGCGGACCCTCCTGGCGGTCGGGGTCCGGGCCGGTGCCCGCGTGGTCGAACGTCTGCGCGGGCCGGCCGGACGCGACCACGTCGGGGGCGAAGCCGCCGTCGGGCGTCAGCGGCACCACGCCCAGCACGCCGTCGACGTAGTTCGCGACGTACAGCTCGTCGTCGACGACGAGCAGGTGGCAGGGCGCGACGCCGCCCGACGCGACCGTGGCGCGCGGGGTCAGGCCGCCGTCGGCGTCGATCTCGAAGGCCGTCACCGACCCGGGGTCGCTCTCCCCCACGGCGTACAGCCACCGCCCACCGGGGTGCGTCGCGACGAACGTCGGTGCAGGCGTCTCGACGACGAGCCGGGGCGCACCCAGCCCGCCGGTCGTGGCGTCGAGGTCGACCCGCCACACGCCCTCGCCGAGCCCGGCCTGCGTGCCGATGCCGGCGTGCGGGAAGGTGCCGATCCACAGGGGTGTCGTCGCGCTCACGCCGCGACCTTACGCAGCGGGGCGCGGGCGGGGCAGGGGAACGCCGCCCCACGTCGACCCGTCGCCCACGTCCGGCCACCCACCGCCGACGTCAGCCACCTGCCCCTCGTCCCACCCACCGGGACGTCGGGCGCGCGACTCAGCGCTCGGGACGGGCCGTGGCGTCAGCTCGTCGCGGGGGCGAACCAGACGGTCGGGTCCGCCACGACCGTGCGCAGCACCGCCAGCGCACCCCCCGTCATCGCCGGGTAGTCGCCCGCGGCCGCGCGCGTCACCGACGGCGACGACCAGTCGGAGAAGATCACGCGGTCGGCCAGCGTCTCGCTGACGACGTCGTGCACGTGGTCGAACACGCGCCCGAACGTCCCGCCCAGGACGATCTCGCTGACGTCGACGACGTTGGCGACCGTCGCCACCGCGAGCCCCAGCCAGCGCGCGGCGTCGCGGACGGCGTCGCGGGCGCGGGCGTCACCCGCGGCCAGGGCGGCGACGACCTCGGCGAACGGTGCACCCGCCGCGAGGCCCGCGGCGCGCGCGATGGCGTCCTGGCCGACGTGCTGCTCGAGCGAGACGGGGTGCGCCCCGCCGGGGCCGCCGTCGACGACGACGTGCCCGATCTCCCCGCTCCACCCGTGCCGGCCGAGGAAGATCTCGCCGTCGAGCACGAGCGCACCACCGACGCCGACCTCGCCGGACACGTAGAGGAATGACGGGGCGACCGCGCCGCGCCGGGCGTGCGCCTCGGCCCGGGCGGCGAGGTTGGCCTCGTTGGCGACGCGCGGCGGCAGCTCGGCGAGCACGGGGTGGGCGGCGAGGCGCGCGACGACGTCGACGTCCCGCCAGCCGAGGTTGGGGGCGTAGCGCAGCGGCCCGGTGATGCGGTCGACGAGGCCGGGCAGCGCCAGCGCGGTGCCGGCCACGCGGACGCCGTCGGCCGCGAGCGCGACCAGGACCGGCGCGGCGAGCGCCGCCAGCCTGTCGAGCGCCTCGTCCGGGTCGCTGCCGCGCAGGTCCACGCGCTCGACGGTCTCGACCAGGACGCCCCCGGCGAGGTCGACGGCGCGCAGCCCCAGGTAGTCGACGTTCACCTCCATGCCGACGCCCGCGACACGGCCGGACGTCGGGGCCAGCGGCACGGCGGGGCGTCCGGCGCGCGCGGCGGCGACGGGTGCCAGCTCGCGCACCAGCCCCGCCTCGATGAGCACGTCCACGAGGCTGGTGACGGCGCCGCGGGACAACCCGGTGGCGGCGGCGATCTGCGCGCGGGACGGCGCCGACGTCGCGTCGACGACCTGCCCCAGCGCGACGGACAGGTTGTGGGCCCGCATCTGCGCCTGGCGGGCGGCCCGCGACGGGTCGGGCACCTGCTCCGCGGCCCGCCCCTGGCGGGTCCGGGGACGTCCACCGACGACGACGGGGACCGTGCCGAGGGCGTCGTGCGGGGTCACCGGGGCGGCGGCGTGCACTGCGGCACCCGGCACCTCATCCACCGTCGGCATGGCTTGACCCTACCGACCTCCGGGGATAAATTCATCCCGAGAACAAAACCCGGTCGCTCGACAGCCGAGCGCCCGGCCCCCTCGACGCGGAGGCCTCCATGGTTCGCAAGCCCACCCCCGAAGACAAGTTTTCGTTCGGCCTCTGGACGGTCGGATGGAACGCGCAGGACCCGTTCGGCGCGGCGACCCGTCCGTGGCTCGACCCGGTCGAGTCCGTGCACAAGCTCGCCGAGCTCGGCGCCGCGCACGTGACCTTCCACGACGACGACGTGGTGCCCTTCGGCTCCTCGGACGCCGAGCGCGAGAAGATCCTCGACCGCTTCCGCGGCGCGCTGGCCGAGACCGGCATCACGGTCGAGATGGTCACGACCAACACGTTCACGCACCCGATCTTCAAGGACGGCGCGTTCACCTCGAACGACCGCCGTGTGCGTCGCTACGCGCTGCGCAAGATCCTGCGCAACGTCGACCTCGCCGCGTCGCTCGACGCCGACACGTTCGTGATGTGGGGCGGCCGCGAGGGCGCCGAGTACGACTCCGCCAAGGACCTGTACGCCGCGCACCAGGCGTACGCCGACGGCATCGACACCGTCGCCGCGTACATCAAGGAGAAGGGCTACGGCCTGCGCATCGCGATCGAGCCCAAGCCCAACGAGCCCCGCGGCGACATCCTGCTCCCGACGATCGGGCACGCGCTCGGCCTCATCGCCAAGCTCGAGCACGGCGACATCGTCGGCCTCAACCCGGAGACGGGCCACGAGCAGATGGCCGGCCTGAACTACACGACGGGCCTCGCGCAGGCGCTGTGGGCGGACAAGCTCTTCCACATCGACCTCAACGGCCAGCGCGGCATCAAGTACGACCAGGACCTGGTCTTCGGCCACGGCGACCTGTTCTCCGCGTTCGCGACGGTCGACCTCGTCGAGAACGGCTTCCCCAGCGGCGGCCCCAAGTACGACGGCCCGATCCACTTCGACTACAAGCCCTCGCGCACCGAGGACTTCGACGGCGTGTGGGCCTCGGCCGCCGCCAACATGTCGACGTACATCCTGCTCAAGGAGCGGGCGCAGGCGTTCCGCGCCGACCCCGAGGTCCAGGAGGCCATGGAGGCCGCCGGTGTCTTCGAGCTCGCGAAGCCCACGCTGAACGAGGGCGAGTCGCTCGCCGACTTCCTCGCGGACCGTTCCGCGTTCGAGGACTTCGACGTCGAGGGCGTGGCCAAGCACGGCTACGGCTTCGTGCGCCTCAACCAGCTCGCGGTCGAGCACGCCATGGGCGCGCGCGGCTGACCCAGCCTCACCTGACGCCCGGGGAGCCTCGCGCTCCCCGGGCGTCGCCCGTCCCCGGCCCCGACGTCCGATCGGGCCGCGGGACGTCACCCCTCGGACACCCAGCGCCCGGCAGGCCGGGCACCCTCGGCAAGGGAGCACACGCGATGACGCTCGTGGCAGGTGTGGACTCGTCCACACAGTCGTGCAAGGTGGTCGTGCGCGACGCGCAGACCGGTGAGCTGGTCCGGCAGGGCCGCGCCAGGCACCCGGAAGGCACCGAGGTGCACCCGCACCACTGGTGGGACGCCCTGCAGGCGGCCATCGCGGACGCGGGCGGCCTCGACGACGTCGAGGCGATCTCGGTCGGCGGGCAGCAGCACGGCATGGTCGTGCTCGACGCCGACGGCGAGGTGATCCGCGAGGCGCTGCTGTGGAACGACACGCGCTCGGCGCAGGCGGCGGTCGACCTCATCGCCGAGCTCGGCGACGGTGACCCCGCCGCCGGGGCGCAGGCGTGGGCCGACGCCGTCGGCTCGGTGCCCGTCGCGTCGCTGACGATCACCAAGCTGCGCTGGCTGCGCGACAACGAGCCGGAGAACGCCGCACGCGTCGCGGCCGTGGCGCTCCCCCACGACTGGCTGACCTGGAAGCTCGCGGGCGGCATGGCGGAGGTCGGGTTCGACGGGCTGGTCACGGACCGGTCCGACGCGTCGGGCACCGGCTACTGGTCGCCGATCACGGAGGACTACCGCCCCGACCTGCTCGAGATGGCCCTGGGCAGCGTGCCGCGCCTGCCGCGCGTGCTCGCGGCCAACGAGGCCGGACCCGTCGCCCCCATGTTCGAGAAGAAGCCCGTCCTGGGCCCGGGCGCCGGCGACAACGCCGCGGCCGCCCTCGCGCTCGGCCTGCTGCCGGGTGACGTCGCGGTGTCCCTCGGGACGTCGGGCGTGGTCTCGGCCATCTCCGCCGCGCCCATCGCCGACGGCACCGGCCTGGTCACCGGGTTCGCGGACGCGACCGGCTCCTACCTGCCGCTCGCGGTGACGCTCAACGCGTCGCGCGTGCTCGACGCGGCCTGCCGGATGCTCGGCGTCGACCACCCGGGCCTGTCGGAGCTCGCACTGTCCGCCCCCGCGGGCGCCGACGGCCTCGTGCACATCCCCTACCTCGAGGGCGAGCGCACCCCGAACAAGCCGCTGTCCACCGGCGCCCTGCACGGCATGCGCCTGGCCAACACGACGCCCGCGCACGTCGCGCGCGCGGCTGTCGAGGGCATGCTCTGCTCGCTCGCCGACGGCATCGACGCGATGCGCGCCGTGGGCGTCCCGGTGGAGCGCGTCTTCCTCATCGGCGGCGGTGCGCAGTCCGAGGCCGTGCGACGGATCATCCCGTCGATCATGGGCGTGGACGTGCAGGTGCCGACGCCCGGCGAGTACGTGGCCGACGGCGCCGCCCGCCAGGCGGCCTGGGTGCTGTCCGGGCAGGACGCTCCCCCGGCGTGGTCCGCGTCGTCCGGCGCCGAGGTCATGACGGGTGAGCCCACGCCGGTCGTGCGCGAGCAGTACGCGGCCGCCCGCGACCTGACGGTCGACCGCCCGGCCTGACCGCGACGACGAAGGGGCCGGCACCTCGCGGTGCCGGCCCCTTCGTCATGCGTCACGCCCCCCGACGTGACGCGCCCGACGACGCTCAGTGGGCGTCGTCGTAGGCCTTCTTGACCTCGGCGGAGATGCGACCCCGCTCCGAGACCTGGTAGCCGTTGGCCTTGGCCCACTCGCGGATCTCCTGGGCCTCGTTCGACCGCGCGGTGCGCGACGAGGAGGTGGCCGAGGACCGAGCCGTCGAACGGCCGGCCGAGCGACCGCTCACCTTGCGCGCGTTCCCGACCCACTGCGCGAGCGCGTCGCGCAGCTTGGCGGCGTTGTCGGACGTGAGGTCGATCTCGTACGTCACGCCGTCGAGACCGAACGTGACCGTCTCGTCCGCCGTCCCGCCGTCGACGTCGTCGACCAGCAGGACCTGCACCTTCTGTGCCATGGAATGCTCCCGGGCATGGGGAAATTGCTGACGGGATCACTGTCCCACCCGGGATTGTTCGCGTCAAACCCCGGAGCACATTCTCAGGATCCCGTACCCGGCCCTTCGTTCTCCGCCTCCATGCGGGCAACCGCCTGCCGCTCGGAACGGTCCGCGTTGACGATCGCACGCATCGCGAACCAGAAGATCAGACCCACACCCACCGACGGCAGCAACGCCGCCAGAACTGCACCCCAGCCGTTCACAGGTTCTCCTTCACGCAGGCTCAGGCCTGCGGCTTCACGAGCGGGAAGACGATGGTGTCGCGGATGCCCTGCCCGGTCATGGCGATCAGGAGGCGGTCGATGCCCATCCCCATGCCGCCCGACGGGGGCATGGCGTGCTCCATCGCGGCGAGGAAGTCCTCGTCGATCCGCATCGCGTCGTCGTCGCCCTTGGCGGCCAGCAGGGCCTGCGCCTCGAAGCGCTCGCGCTGCACGACCGGGTCGACCAGCTCGGAGTAGGCGGTGGCCAGCTCCATGCCGCGCACGTACAGGTCCCACTTCTCCACCAGGCCGCGCTCGGTGCGGTGGTCGCGCGTCAGCGGGGACGTCTCCACCGGGAAGTCCCGCACGAACGTGGGCGCCCAGAGGGTCGAGCCGACGTGGTGCTCCCAGAGCTCCTCGACCATCTTGCCGTGGTTGCGCTGGGCGGGCGCCAGCTCGACGTCGGCGGCGTCCAGCAGGGCCAGCAGGCGCTCGTCGGACGTGTCGTGCGTGATCTCCTCGCCCAGGGCCTCGGAGAGCGAGCCGTACATCGTCAGGGAGGTCCACTGCCCGCCCAGGTCGTACTCGGTGCCGTCGGCCAGCGTCACGACGGTCGTGCCGAGCGCGTCCCGCGCGGCGGTCTGCACCAGGTCCTGCGTGAGCGCCGCCATGGTGTCGTAGTCGCCGTAGGCCTCGTACGCCTCGAGCATCGCGAACTCCGGGGAGTGCGTCGAGTCAACGCCTTCGTTACGGAAGTTCCGATTGATCTCGAAGACCTTCTCGACGCCGCCGACGGCCGCCCTCTTGAGGAACAGCTCGGGTGCGATGCGCAGGTAGAGATCCATGTCGAAAGCATTCATATGCGTCTCGAACTGCCGCGCCGCCGCACCTTCCGGGCGCACCTGGAGCATCGGCGTCTCGAGCTCGAGGAATCCGCGGCGATAGAAGTTCTCGCGCAGCGACCGCACGACGGCCGAACGCAGCCGCACCATCTCGCGCGCGCCGGGACGGACGATCAGGTCGACATAACGCTGACGGACCCGCGCCTCCTCGGACATCTCCGTGCCCTCGTACAGGTTCGGCAGCGGGCGGATGGACTTGGCTGCCATGCGCCACTCGTCCGCCATCACGCTCAGCTCACCGCGGCGCGAGGCGATCACGCGGCCGTGGACGAAGACGTGGTCACCCAGGTCGACGTCGGCCTTGAACGCCGCGAGCGCCTCGGCACCGACCTCCTTCTCGCTGAGCATCGCCTGCAGGCGCGTGCCCGCACCGTCCTGCAGCGTGGCGAACGCGAGCCTGCCCGTGTTGCGCAGGAACACGACCCGCCCGGCGACGCCGACGACGTCGTCCGTCTCGGTGCCCGGCTCGAGGTCCGGGTGGCCCTCGCGGACCTCGGCGATGGTGTGCGTGCGCGGCACCGAGACCGGGTAGGGGGCGACACCCTGCTCGATCAGCCGCTCGCGCTTGGCCCGCCGCACCCGCATCTGCTCGGGGACGTCGTCCACGGGGGTCTCGACGACAGGCGTCGCGGGGGTGGGTTCGGTGCGTGCGCTCACCCGATGATTCTAGGGGCGGGACACGGGCGCACCGGCGGCCGGCAGGCCCTGCGTGGCCACGGTCACGGACCGGGGGTCCAGGTCGAGCGCGACGTCGAGGACGGGCGACGAGTGGGTGAGCGCGCCCACGGACAGGTAGTCCACGCCGGTGAGCGCGACCTCCCGCGCCCGGTCGAGCGTGAGGTTGCCCGTGGCCTCGAGGTCGACGTGCCCGACGCCGGCCGTGCGCGCCCGGACCGCCGCGACCGTGGCCGTCAGCGTCGCGGTGTCCATGTTGTCGAGCAGCAGGAAGTCGGCGCCGGCGTCCAGGGCCTCGTCGGCCTGCTCGGGCCGGTCCACCTCGACCTGCACCGCCACGTCGGGGAACCGCTCGCGCACCGCGCGCACGGCCCGGGCCACGGACCCGGCGGCCACCACGTGGTTGTCCTTGACCATCGCCACGTCGTACAGCCCCATGCGCTTGTTGGTGCCGCCGCCGCAGCGCACGGCGTACTTCTCCAGCGCCCGCAGACCGGGCGTGGTCTTGCGGGTGTCGAGCACCTGCGCACCCGTCCCCGTCAGCGCCTGCGTCCAGCGGTACGTGTGGGTCGCGACGCCCGAGGCCCGCGACACGAGGTTGAGCAGCGTGCGCTCCGCGACGAGCAGCACGTGCGTCGGGCCCTCGACGGTCGCCAGGACCGTGCCCGCGTCGACCACGGTGCCGTCGTGGACGTGCCACGTGACGGTCGCCCGCGGCA